>CAYLPJ010000021.1:7046-86916 GCA_964385465.1 uncultured Planctomycetaceae bacterium
GACTCGGGAGACCGCCCTTCGACTCGCTTCGCTCGCTCAGGACTCGGGAGACCGCCCTTCGACTCGCTTCGCTCGCTCAGGACTCGGGAGACCGCAGGGGCGCGGTCCGCTCGATGCGTGGCGGGCACGGCAATCGGCGGCGGGTTCTGTCTCCCGCTTTCCTGTTTCCTGCTCTCCTGCCCTGTGCGGCGAAGCCGAACTGGAGCCGAGGGGATTCGAACCCCTGACCTACGCATTGCGAACGCGTCGCTCTCCCAGCTGAGCTACGGCCCCGGGAATCTGGCAGTATAGCAGTATCGGCGGGAATGCCAAGGGCATTTCGCGCCCCGCGGGAATTGTGCTGGTCCTCCCTACGGGGCCTCGTTCGCGCGGCCGGTCAGGCAGCGGAGGCGGCCGGCCTGGGTGGCGAGGAAGGCACGGCCCTCGGTGACGGCGATGGCGTCCCATGCCGGCGGGGCGTCGAGGCGGAGTTGGCCGAGCTTCCTGCCGGTCTCGGCGTCGACGGTCCAGAGCATCCCGCCGTGCTTGCCCGCCAGCGCGGCGCCCTGGGCGGCGAGCTTCTCGACCCGGTCGGCGGCGAAGGGGTCGGCGAAGGCCTTGTCCTCGTCGACCATCGCCGGCGGGCCGGCGACCAGCAGCGTCCGCCCGGCCAGGGCGATGGCGCGGACGTGGAAGGGCAGGTCCTTCGTCCAGCGTACGTCCAGCCGGGGCCGGGGCCCGCGGCGGCGGCGCCGGGCCTTCTTCCCGCCGTCCTTGTCGGCCTTGCGCCCGGGCACGGTGGGGACCTTGCCCATGGCGAACAGTTGGTACTTCACGGGCGTGGTCCACTTGTAGTAGGCGGGCTTCCGCCCGTAGCCGTAGACGCACTCGGTGTCGAAGGCCAGCACGTGCCCGGCGGGCATGACGCGTCCGGCCTGGGGCCAGCCGCCGGCGCCCTCGTCGAACCCCTTGCCGTAGACCCAATACGAGCGATGCCACCACGCCCCGTCGAGGAAGCCGGTGGGGCTGAAGAGGTGGAACCCGCCGGGGCCCTCCGGACGGATGCCGGTGGGGTCCACGTGCGGGCGCTCGCCGTCCATCGTGATCTGTTGGGATCGCATGTACAGCCACTCGCCGTCGGTCGAGAGCACGTCCGGCAGGGCGACGGGCATGTTGTGGCGGTGCATGTGAGACTGAAGCGGCTTTCCCGCCGGGTCCCGGTCGTCCATCACGGTCACGCCCAGCAGCTTTCCGGTGGCGGCGTCGAGGCGGGTCAGCCGCAGCCCCCCGTCGAGGAACATGCTCCGGCCCGCGACGCAGCGGGCGACGCCGTCCTCGCCGACCAGCACGCTGCCGGGCACCGGCCAGGCCGACTCGACCTGCTCGAACGCGACGATCCGCCGCTGCCCGGGCCCCGCGCGGAACCGCCAGATGAGCTCACCGTCGCCGGCGCGAAGGCAGTACACCCGCCCGTCGTTGCAGCCGAAGAGCACATGGCCCTTCCACACGGTGGGCGGCGAGTCGATCCGTCCGCCGGCGACGAACCGCCACAGCCGCCTGCCCGTCGCGGCGTCGAGGGAGTGGATGGCATGCGTGTCGGTTGCAGCCAGGAACACCCGCCCGCCGGCCACGACCGGCGCGGTCAGCCGCCCGCCGATCTCGACGGACCACGCCTCGGCGAGCGTCGCCGGCACGGTGGCGGAGCAGGCCCCGCTGCGTGCGTTGTTCCCGCGGTAGGTGGGCCAGTCGTCCGCGCCGGCCGGGGCGCCCTCGCCCGCCTTGCCGAACGCCGGGCCCTTCCGCAGCGCCGGCTCGGCCGGGACGGGCGCGGGGCTCTCTGCCGCCGGCGCCAGGGCGTTGAAGCCGAACAGCTTGGACTCCATGTAGCACGCGCAGCTGTGCGGCGTCGCGTAGAGCAGGCCGTTGCAGGGCAGCACGCCGTAGAGGCAGCCCCCCCGGACCCAGTGGTTGACGTCCCAGTGCTTCGTGGCCGGGTCGATGAACTCCGTGCCCGTCCGCGACGGGATGAGGAACCGCTCGGTCGCCTTGGACCGGTAGCAGCGCTGGTGCATGAAGAACGCCCGCGTGTCGGGCTTGATCCGCTGAGCGACCTTGCCGGTCCGCGGATCCAGGCCGACGAACTCGCCGCTGTCCCGCGACCATGCGATGGCCCCGCTCCAGACGAGCCCGCCGACGACCAGCAGGTCCTCGGGGCAGTAATGCCCGGACGGCGGCAGCTCCGCCGACCAGAGCGCCTCGCCGCTGTTCGCCGACAGCCCGCAGACGCGCCCGTCGCCGCCGGTGAACAGCACCACGCCGTCGTGCAGCACCAGCGTTGCCCCGTAGGAGCGGGCCAGGGCGTCGGGCTTGACCTTGCGGCCCCGGAGGTACTTGTTCGTTTTGGGCGCGAAGTGGCGCGGCGTGCTGGACAGCTTCGCCGGCGGCTCGGACGCCCAGAGCTCCTTGCCGTCCGCCATCGCCAGGCAGACGATCCGCTCGCCGTCGTGGCAGAACGCCCGGTCCGCCGTCGCCGCCAGCGACAGCGGCACGATCGGTTGGCTGCGGGACCAGCGGACGCTGCCGCTGTTGGCGTCGAGGGCCAGGAGCTTTCGCGGCCGGCGCCGCCAGGCGTAGTCGAACGCCACGCGGTTGCGGGCGTCGCCGATGCTGTTGGTACGCGGCTTGTAGCCCAGCTTCTCGCCACCTTCGTTGACCATCGCCAGAAGCGTGTCGCCGACGAGCAGCATCTCCTCCGTCGCGGCCGTGGCGTCGAACGTCCGGATCGTCTTGCCGGTCGCGGCGTCGAGGCAGGTGACGGGCCCGTTGATCGACAGCGTGACGTAGACCCGGGCGGCGCGTGCGATCAGCCGGCGGGGGAGCTGCCCCGGCCCGGACTTGAAGGGCCAGAGGTGCGTGTGCCACTCGGGGATCTCCCGCTTCCACAGCACCGTGCCGTTGAACGCGTCGCGGGCGATCAGCCGCCACCGGGGCGGCAGAAGGATGGAGTGGTGGGGGCCCTCGTCGAAGATGTAGAACAACCGCCCGCCGGCCGACACGGCCGCGCTGAGGCTGGCCATGCGGTCGTGATGCCGCGCCCACCGGGGGCTGCCGACCCACTGGAGCCGCCGCGGCGGGCCGATGATCTCGTCGTCGGCGACGGCGTTGTTGGTCGCATCGTGGAGATAGTGCGTCCACTCGTCGATGGCGTCCGGGCGGGGCTTGGCGACGGTCCGCCAGCGGTCTCCGGTCCGTACGTACGCCACGCCGCCGGGACGGACCACGCGGAGGACCTCCGCGACCGTCACGCCGAGGCGGGGGAGGTCCTCGGCCACCGCCAGCGTGGCCAGGTCGTCCGCGTAGGGCAGCCGCCGGCCAGGGAAATCGTCCACCGCCACCGGCCCGTACAGGCCGCGCCCGGCGATGTACTGCCGGGCAACGGCGAGTTTCGCGGCGTCGGTGTCCACGCCGTGGACGAGGAAGGCCTCGCCGGCGTGGAGGTCGGCCGTCAGCTTGCCCTCCCCGCAGCCGACGTGGACGATCAACCCGCCGGTCACGCCGGTGCGTTCGAGGATCTGCGGCCCCGTGGGCTCCTCGGCCGCCGTCGTTGCCGCCCCCGCCCCGAACGCCGCCACAACCGCCAGGAACCTTGCCGTCTTTCGCATGATTCGCTCCCTGATTGCCTGCCGCGAGCATAGCCTCTTGTCTCGTGCCTGGACAAGGGCCCAGACTTGACCTCCGCCACGCCGGCTGCACACTGGGGGCCATGAGACGACTGCGCATTCGAGGACTGGTGAAGCTGGCCGACCAAGTCCGGCGGGAGTTGGCCGCGCCGATCTCCGCAGAGGCCCTGGACCGCGTCCGCGGGCGGGTCGGCGAGGCCGTCGAGTACATCCAGACGCTGCTGGACGACGAGGGTCTGACGCCAGACGCCATGCCCGCGCCCACGCGGAAGGCGTTCCTGTTCCTCAAGGACCTCGACCTCGACGCCGTCGAGCCCTCCGCCGACGCGACGGGGCCCGGGCTCGGTGCCGGCTCGGTCGGGCTGACCGGTCTCAGCTCGCTGGTCCGCCGGACCTGCGAGGGGCTCGCGGACGTGGCCTCGTGCGACGCGGCCAACGAGATCCACGAGGTACTGTGCCGCCATCGCGAGGCAATCGACCGCGTCATGGACGACGACGGCCTGACCGTCGGCCACCTTAAGGATCGCGGGCGGCGGGAGCTGGCGTGGGTGAGGTACTTCACCGACCGCGAGCACTTCGACGCGTACGTCGACGCCGTCGCCCGCGCCCGCCCGGCGTTCGAGCAGGCGATGGGCCCCGACGGCCGCTATCGCCCGCCGGCGAGGGTCCAGTTCACGCCGATGAAGGGCATCTACCGCATCCGTGCCCGCCGGGACGGCACGCGGGTGGCGCTGCCCACGCCGATGATCGCCGCCGGCGAGGACGCGTATGTGCTGCTCGCCGGGGCCGCCTTCCGCCGCGAGAAGCACGACGAGGCCATCCATCGCCACATGCTCAGCGACGCCTACCAGGACGTCCTTGCCGAGTTGGAGACCCTCGCGGGCGGGCGCGGGGGCTTCCGGGGGATACACCACGACCTCGCGGCCGCGTTCGAGCGGGTCAACGCCGCGTATTTCGATGGCCGGCTGAGCCGCCCGACCCTCACGTGGGGGCGGGGGTTCACGATGCGGAAGTTCGGGCACTACGATGCGGTGCACGACACCGTTTTGGTCAGCGCCACGCTGGACGCCGCGGACGTCGCGTCCTGGCTGGTGGACTACATCGTCTACCATGAGCTGCTGCACCGCGAGTTGGGCGTGGCCTGGCGCAACGGCCGACGGGCCATGCACACCCCCGAGTTCCGCCAGGCCGAGCGCCGCTTCCGTCGCCTGCGCGAGGCCGAAGCCGCCCTGGCCGGGCTCGCTCGGCGCATGCGTGCCGGAACTTCATGACGCCGCAGCAGGAAAGCAGGGCGTGGGGGGGCGAATCAGTCGGCGGGTGAAGGCTGTCTCACGGGGTTCTCGTACCAGATGACGGCGTTGAGGTCGCGCTCTTCGCAGGTCATGGCGTCCAGGTCGCCATCGGCGTCCAGGTCCAGCAGTTCCACCAGGTCGTACTTGATCCCTCGCGGGCCGGCGATGTCGTGGCCGAGCCATTCGCCGGTCTCCTCGGCCGGGGCGGCCAGCCACATCATGCCCGTGCGGCGTTTGCTTGCGCCCTCGCAGGTGAAGACGACATCGTTTCGCCCGTCGAGGTCGATATCCCCGACGGCCAGGGCCTTTGCGCTGCCAGCGGGTTCGGGGATGGCCAGCTCGGTCGTCCGCCATTTCAGGCCGGTGCGGTCGAGGCGATGGTGGCAGAGGATGAGCCGCGGCTTGGTGGCGACCAGCAGGTCCTCCAGGCCGTCGTTGTCCAGGTCCCCTCGGGCGAGGAACATGGTCTGCTTCCCGGTCGGCCCGACGCGGTGCATCGGCCAGGGGCGTTTCTGCGCCTCCCCGGGGCCGGGGTTGGCCAGCCAGTAGCAGCCCGAGCCCTTGCCGCGACGCTCGGTAACCAGGGCGTCGGCGTCGCCGTCGCCGTCCATGTCCGCCGCCAGCAGCGTCATGATCCACGCCGCGTCGGTCAGCTTGTGCCACCGCCATGCCGACAGGTCGCGGGGGTCTTGTGGGGCCTGGAACCACCCGACGGCCGCGCCGTTCTTCCCCGCGGCCAGCAGGTCCACGCCGTGTCGGCCGTCGATGTCGGCGGGCGCGGCGAACATCCATCGCATCTTCTTCTGCGCGGCGGGCAGGGCGGCGGTGGCCCATGCGTCGGGGTCGAGATACGCCTTGGGGTCGGCGGGCGCCCAGTGGACGAAGATGCTCCGCGAGCCGCCCTCGCAGCAGGTGACCACGTCCATGCGTCCGTCGCTGTCGAGGTCGACGAGCACGGCGTCTTCGACGGCGGGGGTCTTGCCGACGGTTACGCCCTCCCAGCGCCGGCTGGCCTTGCCGGGGCCGGGGTTGATGCAGACGCGCGTGACGCCGCCTTCCTCCCAGCCGGTGGCGACGTCGGGCAGCCCGTCGCCGTTGACGTCGGCGAGGCGCACGCCGTCAGCGCCGCGGGAACTGTCGTCGATGATGTGGCGGGCCCAAGGCTTCTCCGCCACGGCGGCCGACAACAGACTGCATGTCGCGACGGTCGCGGCCAGTGTGCGAGGCACGGTGAGCATGGGGCGTTCCTTTCCGATCGAGCGCCGTCTATGGTAGCGGGCCGGGCAAAATGCGGCAATCCTTTGGCCCGGGCGGCCCGTACAATGAGATAGAGGATGGTGATATGAGCAAGGCGACATACGTACTGATGGCCGTTGTGCTGGGGGGCGGTTGGCTTGCCGGATGCAGCCAGGGCCGACAGGCCCCCGCTTCCGGTGGAACGACGACGCGTGCGGCCGGGGAGAGCGAGATGGACGACAAGGTCGTCAAGACGGACGCCGAGTGGCGCAAGCAACTGACCGAGCAGCAGTACTACGTGGCGAGGCAGGCGGGCACGGAGCCGGCGTTCAGCGGGAAGTACTGGGACAGCAAGGCCGAAGGCGTCTACGCGTGCGTCTGCTGCGGCCAGCCGCTTTTCGACTCGAAGACGAAGTTCAAGTCCGGCTCGGGCTGGCCGAGCTTCACCAGCCCGGTCGGCGGGGAGGCCGTGGACAAGCGCGGCGACCGGAGCCACGGAATGGTCCGGACGGAGGTCGTGTGCAGCCGCTGCGACGCTCACCTCGGGCACGTCTTCGAGGACGGCCCCGAGCCGACGGGCCTGCGGTACTGCATCAACTCGGCGTCGTTGGATCTGCGTCCGCGGGACGCCAACGAATAGCCTTCGCCGCCCCGGACGGGACGGCGTATTTCCGATGTTGACATGCGGACATCCGCGCGGCAGCATTGGCGGTACCGTAGCCCGCGGAGGGGACTTCCGGGCGCGCTGCATGCCGCCTCTCCGACACTGGTTTCCCACGAGGGCCGCTTCATGGCCGCGGAATCAACCGATGGACGATCGCCCGGGGGCGAGGGCCCATGGCGGGCGCGAATCGACGAGCTCGAGGCGCTGCTGGCCCGCGCCGAGCATGCCCGGGATGAGGCCGCGGGCGAGGCCGACCTGCTCCGCGGCGTGCTGGATTGCGCGGAAGACGCGGTTTACATTCACGATCGACGCGGCCAACACGTGTTCGTCAGCGCCGGCGCCTGCCGCATGCTGGGCTACACGCGCGAGGAGTTGCTGGCGCTGTCTGTGCCCGGGATTGCCCCGGACTTCGAGGAGGGGTTCTACAGTCGTGCCTGGGAGACGGCGTTCCGGGAGGGCTTCGTTCGCGTCGAGGGCCAGCACCGCCGCAAGGACGGCACGATCATTCCGGTGGAGGTCTCCGCCTCGCCGCTTCACCAGGCGGACCGGCCGCTGGTCGTCGCCGTCGCGCGGGACATCACCAGGCGCCTGGCCCGCGCCGCGGCGCTGCGCGAGAGCGAGCAGCGCTATCGCGAGCTGGCCGAGGCCATGCAGGACGGTGTCTACACCGCCGATGCCGAAGGCCGCGTTACCTATGTCAACGGGGTGATCGAGCGGCGCAGCGGCATCCCGGCCGAGGACTTCATCGGACGTGACGTGCTGGCGCTCGTCCGCCCGGAAGACCGTCCCCGGGGGCGGGAGAACCTCCGTCGCGCCCTGGCCGGCGAGCAGGTGCATCCGTT
Source organism: uncultured Planctomycetaceae bacterium (assembly GCA_964385465.1). GTDB lineage: Bacteria > Planctomycetota > Phycisphaerae > SM23-33 > SM23-33 > CAYLPJ01. The sequence continues at coordinate 14,740 of CAYLPJ010000021.1, forward strand.
CGAGATATCGTACGACACCGGTGGCGGCCAGCGGCTGGTCGTCGAGGTCAACCTCTCTCCGATCGTCCGAGACGGGGAGGTGGTCGGCGTGCTGGGCGTCTCCCGGGACGTCACCGAGCGGCGGCAGGCGGAGGAGGAGATTCGGCGGCTCAACGCTCGCCTCCGCCGCCGCGTGGCCGAACGGACCGCCAGCCGCGACCAGACCGAGGCCCGCTACCGGTTCCTTTTCGAGGACGGCCTGGCCGCCAACGCCGTGGTCGCTCCCGACGGGAGGATCGTCGAGGCCAACCGGGCATTTGCCCACGCCCTGGGCTACGAGCGGGAGGAGTTGACCGGGCGCCCGAGCGAGGAGTTGTTCGTTCCCGAAGACCGCGAGCTGGCGCGCAGCTACCACGAGATGAACCTCCGCGGCGAGACGGTGGGGCGGGCGGTGGAGCTGCGGATGCTCGGCCGGCAGTCCGTGCGGACGTTTCTCTTCGCCCCGGGCCTGGCGGAGGTCCGCGAGGGCGAGCGGCTGATCGGCCTGCTGATCAGCGCGATTGACGTCACCGCGTTGCGCCGGGCCTCCGAGGCCCTCGCGGCCGCCCATCGCAAAGCCACCATCGCCGCCGAGAACGAACGTCGGCACGTGGCTCGGGAGCTGCACGACTCGCTGGGCCAGTCGCTGGTGGCGCTGAAGCTCGCAGTCCAGACGGCCAAGGCCGCCTACGACGCGGGGGACGAGGAGGGCGTCCGCCGGACGCTGGGCCAGGCCGGTCAGACGTCCGCGCACATGATCGCCGAGGTACGGAGCATCTGCTACGGGCTGTATCCGCCGGCGCTGGAGTCGCTGGGTCTGGCGGCGGCGGTCAAGCAATTGGCGCGGACGGTCCAGCCACCCCCGGAAGTGGACGTCTCCTGCGATGTCGAGGCCGAGGATGTCCGCCTGGCCCCCGAGGCGGAGATCGCCGTCTTTCGCGTCGTCCAGGAGGCGCTGCGGAATGCCCTGGCCCACAGCCGTGCCGGACGCGTGACGCTGAGCCTGTCGGCGCCGGCGAACCGGCTGGTCGTCTCCGTGGTCGATGACGGAACCGGTTTCGACGTCGACGCCCGCCGGGACGGGCTGGGCCTGACCACCATGCGCGAGCGGACGGCGGCGGCCGGGGGGCGGCTGCGCATCGCCTCGCGCCCGGGACGGACGGAGGTCCGGGCGGACGTTCCCCGCGGTTCCCAGATCGCTGAAGAGGCCTGGCCGCCGGATCGCGCATAAAAGAGACGGCGCCGCCCGGGGGCAACGCCGTCGCGAGGGGTCTGTCTGTGGCGGGTCAGAGGCTGTCGTCCACGCGTCGGACGTTGGCGGCCTTGGGGCCCTTGGGGCCCTGAGTGACCTCGAGTTCCACGGCCTCGCCCTCTTCGAGGGACTTGAAGCCCTGGCCGCTGATGTCGCTGTAGTGGACGAACACGTCCGTGCCGTCCTCGGCCGTGATAAACCCGTAACCCTTGGTGTTGTTGAACCACTTCACTGTGCCGGTCGTCATGCAACTGCTCCTTCAAAAGCTTCGTGGCAAGGGAGATTTGCCGGGACCTCACCGGCGCGCGCATTGTCTGCGAGGGGGTACGACAGCGAGAGCCCTGAAGAGACGTGATGCAACGTTGTGGCGTCCAGCAAACCCGCCCGGCTGCCACGCCGGGCTCCCCCGCGGGCCGAGAAACGCTTCTCCTGATACTGCCCGGGAGGCATCGAATCGAGGGTATTGTGACACGCCGAACGCGCCCTGTCAATGCCCCCGGCATTTTCTTTCACAGCGGCCCGGGCGATTTGCCGTAAGATGCACGCAAGCTTTCCTCGCTCCCGCGACGATATACAATTCCTGGCCCCCCGGGGCCGCCGGCGCGATGGACGCGCCGCTCGACACAACACCATGGAGGTCTGCCATGTGGAACCAGATTCAGCAAACGCTCTTTCGCATCCTGCCCGGAAACACCATGTACTACGTCGGCATCGGGATCGCCGTTCTCGGCATCCTTGTCGGCGGGTGGGTCTGGCTGAGGAAGAACAAGGCCGGCGGCAGCGCCTGAGCCGCGGGCGCGGTGTCCGGCCGGGCGTCGGGCGCTATCGCGACACTCCCCATACGCTCTCGATTACGGCGACCATGTTCGGGTCGTGGCGCTTCAGTTCCGCGCGCACGAACGGGTAGATGTCGTTCGTGCCGAAGTACGCCTCCGTCGTCTCGGCGAAGTACTCCTTGTGGTTCGTCATCGCGTAGTGCCTGCCCTCGCGACCGTTCCAGATGAGCACCTTCTCGTAATCCCCGGCCTTGCCGGCCCGCTTGTAGGCGGCCTTGATGCCGGCATGGTCCCAGCCGAGGACCTGGTCGTGGTAGGCGTGGGTCAGTTCGTGGAGGATCAGCCACGGCTGATGGCGCGTGTGGCTGAGGAACGTCTTTGCCCGGCCGAGCTCGACGCCCTTGGCCTTGTCCGGGTTGTAGCCGTTGCCCTTGAGCCATTCGCGGGAGGGGTGGTAGCAGGCGTTGTCCTGATGGGGGTTGTCGTGCTCCAGCCAGATGACCACCTTCCGCAGCTTCGCCACCGCCTTGGCCGGCAGCGTGCGGCGGACGCGATAGAGGTGATTGCTCAACTCGGCCCAGGCGTCTTGGAACAGTTCGCGGCGGGCGTCGGTCAGCAGGTCCCTGTGGATGCGGACGGTCCAGCCCTCCAGGGCGCGGTCCTCGTAGCCGTCGGTGGGGGTGAAGGTTGCGTTGGCGTCGTCGGTCGGCTTGGCCGGATGGGTCGCCTCGCCCACCACCAGCGCGGCGCCGCCCGCAAGGGTCAACACGATATACACTGCCAGTCTCGGTGCAGCCATGGTCTTCGCTCCCTTGCGCCTGCGGGGTCGTCGGCCTAAGCGGCCTCAGACAAGTTGTGTTGCGTTCCTGCTGGTCCTCGGCCCGCCCGGCGGCGTTGGCCTGCATCGGCGATGCTACGGCCTCGCCTGCTTCGGCCGCCTTGCCGGACGAGCCGCGTCCGGCGCAGGAACCGCAACGAACGTATCTGACACCGCTTAGACGCCGTAGAGGTGGCAGGCGACGTGCCGGGCCTCTTCGTACTCTTTCAGCTCGGGCCGCACGGTCGAGCAGGGCTCGATGCACCGGTCGCAGCGGGGGTGGAAAGCGCAGCCGCCGGGCAGATCGGCCGGGTCGGCGACCTCCCCGCCGAGGCGGAAGTCCATCTTGACGTCCGGGTCGGGCATGGGCACGGCGGAGATCAGCGCCTTCGTGTACGGGTGCCGGGGATCCTCGAAGATGTGCTTTGTACAGGCCAGTTCCACGATCCGCCCGGCGTACATGACGGCGACACGGTCGGAGATGTGACGGACCACGCTGAGGTCGTGGGCGACAAAGATATATGTCAGGTCCAACTCCTCCTGGAGTTCGGCAAGGAGGTTGATTACCTGGGCCTGGACGGAGACATCGAGGGCGCTGACGGCCTCGTCGGCGATGACCAGGCTGGGCCGCATGATCAGGGCCCTGGCGATGCCGATGCGCTGCCTCTGCCCTCCGGAGAACTCGTGGGGGTAGCGGCGCATGTGCTCGGGCTTGAGGCCGACCATGCGGAGCATCTCGCCGACGCGGTCGGTGCGGTCCGAGCCGGTCGCGATGCGGTGGATGGTCAGCGGCTCGCCGACGATCTGCTCGATGGTCATCCGGGGGTTCAGCGAGCTGAACGGGTCCTGGAAGATCATCTGCATCTGCGTGCGGAGCGGCTTGAGCTCCTTGTCGCTGAGCCCGGCGAGATCCACGGACCGGCCGTTGGTGCGGAAGTGCACCTCGCCGGCGGTGGGGCGGAGGGCGCGGAGGATCGTCCGGGCGCAGGTGGTCTTTCCGCAGCCGCTCTCGCCGACGAGCCCGAGCGTCTGGCCGGGCATGAGGTCGAAGCTGACGTCCTCGACGGCCCGGACGTTGCCGACCTGTCGCCGCAGGAACCCCTTGCTGCGGACGGGGAAGAACTTGCAGAGCCCGCGCACGCTCAGCAGCGGCGTCGGGGCGGGCCCGGCGGCGGTGGCGGGGGGCGGCGTGGTGGTCGTGGTGTCGGCGGTCATGGCTTGGCCTCCCCGCGGAGGATCTCCTCGGCCCGCAGGCACGCGGTGCGGCGTCCGTCGGGCATGGGCTCCATCGCCGGCGGGCCGCCGACGTCGCAGCGGCCTCGCTGGGCATAGGGGCAGCGCGGGTGGAACGGGCAGCCGGGGGGCAGCTCGGTCAGCGAGGGCACGCTGCCGCGGATGCTGGGCAGCCGCTCGCCGTGCATGTGCAGGCTCGGCAGGCTCTCCAGGAGCCCCCGCGTATACGGGTGGCGGGGGTCCTTCATCAGCGAGCGGACGTCGGCCGTCTCGATGATCCGCCCGAGGTACATCACCACGACATCCTCGGCCGTCTGTGCGACGACGCCGAGGTCGTGGGTGATCAGCAGCACGCTCGTGCCCAGGTCCCGCTGGAGGTCCTTGATGAGGTTGAGGATCTGCGCCTGGATCGTCACGTCCAGCGCCGTCGTCGGCTCGTCGGCGATCAGCAATTCCGGGTTGCAGACCAGGGCCATCGCGATCACCACCCGCTGCCGCATCCCCCCGGACATCTCGTGGGGGTACTGGCTGAGCCGTTGTTCGGCCGCGGGAATGCCGACCTTCGCCAGCATCTCCGCCGCGCGGGCCTCGGCCTGCTTTCGGGTGACGTCCTGGTGCAGGCGGATGGCCTCGCAGATCTGGTTGCCGATGGTGTGCACCGGGCTCAGGGCGGTCATGGGCTCCTGGAAGATCATGCTCGCCAGCCCGCCGCGGAGGTGGTAGAGCTGCTCGTCCTTCTCGCCGAGGGCCGTCACGTCGAGGCTCCCGCCCATGCGCGGGTGCAGCATGACCTGTCCGTCGACGATCTCGCCCGGCGGCTGGATCAGCCGCAGGATCGAGTACGCCGTCACGCTCTTGCCGCAGCCGCTCTCGCCCACGATCGCGAGGATCCGCCCGCGGGGCATGGTGAACGAGGCCCCGTCCACCGCGCGCACCTCCTGCCCGTCGACGCGGAAGTAGGTCTTCAGGTCGCGAACGTCGAGCAGGATGTCGCGGTTGTCGTCGCTCATGTGTCCGGTCGCGTCGGCGTCACCTCGCCGAGTACGGGTCGGCCGCGTCGCGCAGGCCGTCGCCCAGGAAGTTGCAGCTCAGCACGGTCAGGATGATGAAGATCACGGGCATCAGCAGCCAGGGGTAATTGGCGACCACCTGCATGTTCATGCAGTCCTGGAGCATCACGCCCCAACTGACCACCGGCGGGCGCAGGCCCAGGCCCAGGAAGCTCAGGGACGTCTCGCCGAGTATCATGACCGGCACGCGGAGGGTCAGGGAGACGATGATGTGGCTGGTGAACCCCGGCAGCAGGTGGCGGAAGATGATGCGGCCGTGCCCGGCGCCCAGGAGGCGAGCGGCGACGGCGTAGTCCTCCTCCCGGAGGCTCAGCAGCTTGCCCCGGACCACCCGCGCCAGGCCCGTCCAGCCCAGCACGCTCAGCACGACCGTGATCCCGAAGTACACGCGCAGCGGCGACCAGTCGTCCGGCATCAGCGCCCCCAGCGCCAGCCACAGCGGCAGGCGCGGGAACGAGTTGATGATTTCGATCAGCCGCTGGATGAAGTTGTCCACCCCACCCCCGACGTACCCGCTGATCCCGCCGATCGTCACGCCCAGGATGAACGTCACCACGATCGCCACGATGCCGACCGACAGGCTGATCCGCGCGCCGTAGATGATCCGGGAGAACAGGTCGCGCCCGTACTTGTCGGCCCCGAGGAGGTAGAACGTCGGCGTCATCTTCGCGTCGCCCTCGTAGCGGCCGTGGTCGACGCCGAAGAAGTGGGTGGTCATGGGGATCAGCCCGCAGAGGTTGTAGGGCACGCCGCGGACGAGGAAGCCCAGGGGGATGATGTCCTCGGGGTCCTCGACGTACGTCTTGCGCAGCGTGATGGGGTCCACCTGGCGTTTCACCGCGTAGACGTGCAGGCCGTGCTCGGTGCTGAACCGCGGCGGCTGAGGCGGGCAGTAGGCGTGGTCGAGGTCCCGCCACTCGGTGGTGTAGGGGCTGAAGAACCCCGCGAAGGCGGCCAGCGTGTACATCACCGCCAGCACGAACAGGCCGGCGACGGCGAGCTTGTGGCGGGCGAACCGCCGGCGGATGAGCGCCCACTGGCTCTCGTGTTTGGCCGGGGGCAGCTCGGCCGGCGTCGCTGGCGGGGCCGCGGCGGTCATCGCGCGCTCCCCTCGTAGCGGATTCGCGGGTCGAGCCAGAGCAGCAGCAGGTCGCTGACCAGCGTGCCGACGACGCCGAGGAGGCTGAGCACCATGAGCATCGAGCCGGCGAGGTACATGTCCTCGGTCATCAGCGCGTCGAGCATCAGCGGCCCGACGGTGGGCAGGCTGAGGACCATGGCGACGATGGCCCCGCCGCTGACAAGCTGGGGGAAGATGTGCCCGATGCCGGAGATGAACGGGTTGAGCGCCATCCGCACGGGGTACTTCATCAGCAGGCGCGTGGGGCGGACGCCCTTGGCCCGCGCGGTGGTGACGTAGGGCTTCTTCAGTTCATCCAGCAGGTTGCCCCGCATCACGCGGATCATCCCCGCCGTGCCGCCGACGCCCAGGACGATCACCGGCACCCAGATGTGCTCCAGCAGGTCGCGGACCTTCGCCCAGTCCCATTCCGGCTGCGCGCCGTACTGGCTGGAGAACAGCCCCCCGACCTCGATGCCGAACCACTCCTTGCTGAGGTACATCAGGATCAGCGCCAGGAGGAACGAGGGCACGCACATGCCGATGAAGCCGACGAACGTGAGGATGTAGTCGCCCACCGAGTACTGCCGCACCGCCGAGTAGATCCCCGTCGGGATCGCCACCGCCCAGGTGAACAGGATCGTCCCCAGCGAGATCAGCACCGTCAGCGTGATGCGGTCGCCGACCATCTGGTTCACCGGGCGGTTGGAGGCCATCGACCGGCCCAGGTTGCCCTGGAGCAGCCCGGAGTCCTTCTCGTCGAACGTGACGAACCATCCCAGGCCCATCCATTTGACGTAGCGGACGTAGACCGGGATCGGCCGGCCGTCGGGGTACTTCAGGTGGAACGTCTGCTCGAGGTTCTTGATTTCTTCGATCGCGGCGGTGTCGCCGGACTCCTGGAGCTGCATGATGCGGCTGGTGATGTAGTCTCCGGGCGGCAGTTGGATGATGGTGAAGACGATCACGGAGATGATCAGCAGCGTGGGGATCATGATCAGCAGGCGCCGGGCGATGTAGGGATGGCGGACGGCGACCATGAGCACCAGGCAGATGCCGATCAGCAGGAAGCCCCACCGGAGAATCGTGCCGACGGGCGTCCGTTCGGCGGCGGCCTTGGCGACCGCGGCGGGGGCATCCGGGGGCAGCGTGACCTCCCGCAGGGAGGCCTTGGCCTGCTCGATGGCGCCCGGCGTGTCCTGGTTCTCCTCGAAGTAGTACGTCTCGACGCCCGTGTTGCCCGGCGTAAGGAAGTCCCACCCGGCCACGGCGACCGGCGGGACGTTGCGGAAGCCGTCCTTGACGACCACCAGCGCCGGCGGGGGGGTGCAGATGTTGATGGCCCAGCACTGCTCGGCGGCGGTGGACTGCATCTTGCGGAACAGGGCCATCTGGGCGTCGAAGTCCCCGGTTCGCAGGAGCTTGTCGTAGAGGATCATGTTGTTCCGCGCCGGGTGGCCGGGCGGCGGCTCGATGGCCCCGGGGCGCTCGGCGCGGGGGTCGCCGTAGAGTCCGCCCCGCTGCCACCACCGGGCGTAGCCGATCGCGTAGTTGCTCTCGCCGTTGAGGGGGACGAAGTAGCGGGGCTCGATGAGCGGGTAGAACTCCCCGTTGCCGCTCCAGACGCTGAAGTCGTGCTGGAAGCTGAACTTCTCGGTGTAGAAGAGCTGCCGCGAGCGGATGCGGGGCACCACGCGGATGCCCACGTCCGCCCAGTCGTCCACGACGAACTGCGCCGGGCCCGCCGTCGTGAAGCCGCAGAGGTTCAGGTAGAACACCATGCGGCTGCCGTCGGGGTACGTGCGGAAGCCCTCGAAGTCCCGCCGCGTCAGGCCCAGCTCGTCCAGCATGGCGTTGGCGCGGTTCGGGTCGTGGGCGGTGTAGGCGTAGAAGGCCTCGGGGTCGTGGAACCTGCTGGCCGGGCCGGGCATGCACTGCCCCGCCGTCGCATTGCCGCTGTACTCGGCGTCGATGATGTCCTGGCGGTCGATCGCCAGCGAGAGCGCCTGGCGGAACCGCTTGTCGGCCAGCAGCTCGGCCCGCTGGAGGCTCACCGGGTCGTCGGGGTCCTTGCGGCGGTTGAGGTTCACCGAGATCAGGAACTGCGATCGGTCGCCGGGGTACCAGTGCAGCACCTCGTAGCCGCTCCGCTCGCGCTCGCTCATCAGCAGCGTGTACTGCTCGTAGCGGAGGTGGCGGGCCTGCATGGTCAACTGCCCGTTGGAGGCCGTCACGCCGATCATGTTCGAGCTCTTGACCTCGAAGTGCAGGCGGTCGACGTACGGGAGCTGGTTGCCCTTGGTGTCCACCATGAAGTAGTACGGGTTGCGGACGAACGTGAACGGCGGGTTGGCCTTGTAGGTGCGGAACACCCACGGCCAGAGGCGGGGGCATTCGGGATTCTGCACGGACCGCATCGCGTTGTAGACCGAGCGGTCCGTGTCGAGCTGCCGGGAACGCTTGATCGCTTCGATCTTCTCCCGGTCGCCCAGTCGCGGGTGGAATTGCTTGAGATAATGCTCCGGGGAGTTCAGCATCCACACGCCCAGGAACGTCGCCAGCTTCGGCAGGAACAGCCCGTTCGACTTGGGGAAGACGATGCGGAACCTGTACCGCCCGACTTGCTCGACGCGCCCCGGCTCGCCGCCGCTCATCATCAGCGGGGGCACCCCGCCGGTGTTCAAGTCCGGGTCGTTGGCGTCGCATTCCCACCAGTACAGGATGTCGTCGGCCGTGAAAGGATGCCCGTCCGACCACCGCATGCCCTCGCGGAGCTCAAAGGTGAACTCGCGGTAGTCGTCGGAGTGCGAGAAGCTCTTGGCCACGTGAGGCACCAGCGGGAAGCCCTGCGGGGACCACCGGAGCAACGTGCAGGCCCCCATACGCGAGTTCAGGATTCCCAGCGCGTCGTTGTCGGAGTTGCCGACGCGGATCCACGTCCCGCCATACTTGCCGATCCCCTCGACGCCCTCGACCACCGCCGGCTCGCTGCCGACACGCTCGGCTACCGGGGGGAAGGTCCCCTCGGCCACCAGCTCGTCGAGGATCGGGGACTGGCCCTTGGGGTACCACGGGGCGTTGGGGCCCTCCGAGTAGTCCACCTGCCGATACAGCACCGGCGGATCGTTCGGGTCGATCGGCATCGACCGCGCCCGGCGCACCGCCTCCAGCTCATCCTCCGGGGGCTTTGGCGGCCGGGCCGTCATGTCCGGGCGCATCAGCCACGCCATCACCGCGATGACGCCTGCGAACCCCGCGGCCGCGAGCACGTACGCCAGGGTCGCCAGAATGCCAGTTCGTTTCTTCATCCGTCGTCCGCATCGGGAACCGGGCCGAAGATGATACCAGAGAAACGCCCGCAACGCGCAGACGTTTCCCCGAGGAGCCGCCAGTCGCTACAATGCCTGCGGTTTCGAGAACCCATGATGAGGATGGATGCATGACAATGCGCTACGCGATCGGCATGGTGACGGCGCTGGCGGCGGCGCTGACGGCGGCCGGGCAGGAATGGACACGTTTCCGCGGGCCCAACGGCAGCGGGATCGGCAAGGCGGCGGGCCTTCCGGCGACGTGGACGGAAGAAGACATCCGCTGGAAGGTGAAGCTGCCGGGGACCGGGCATGGCTCGGCCGTGTTGTGGGGCCAGCGGGTCTACACGGCCGTCTGCGACAACCAGACCGGCCGGCGGATGCTGTGTTGCCTGGATGCCGGCAACGGCGGGACGGTCTGGACCAAGCTCTTCGGCGGGGGGAAGTTCCACCTGCACCGGGACAACAGCTACGCGGTCACCACGCCCACGGTGGACGCCGAGCGGATCGTCGTCGGCTGGGGCTCGCCCCGGCAGGTGCAGGTGGTGTCTCTGGACCATGCGGGCAACGAGCAGTGGACGGCGGACCTCGGCCGCCACAAGAGCCAGCACGGCGCCTCGATCACGCCGCTGCTGCACGGCGGGCGGGTGTTCGTTCAGAACGATCAGCAGGGCGAGAGTTCCATCGCGGCGCTGGACGCCAAGACGGGCAAGGTGCTGTGGAAGGTCCCCCGGGGCAGCGGGAAGACGTCCTACGGCACGCCGTGCATCCGCAACGCGCCCGATGGCGCCGAGCAGTTGATCGTCACCAGCAAGACCGACGGCATCACGGCCCTGGACCCCGCCAGCGGGGAGATCCTCTGGCAGGCCAAGGACGCCCAGCCCGCTCGAACGGTCGGGTCGCCCGTGCTGGCCGGCGAACTGGTCCTCTCCTGCTGCGGGACCGGCAAGCGGGGCATCCGCATGGTGGCCGTCAGACCCGAAGGCGAGGCCGCGAAGGTCGTGTACGACATGCGCGCCGGCTCGCCCTACGTGCCCACGCCGCTGCTGGTCGACGGAAAGCTGTACCTCTTCGGGGACACGGGCACGTTGACGTGTCTGGAAGCCCAGAGCGGAAAGAAGATCTGGCAGGAGAAGGTCAAGGACCGCTTCTACGGCTCGCCGGTGCTGGCCGACGGGAAGATCTGGTGCATCGCTCGCTCGGGCAAGGTCTACGTCCTGGCCCCGGGCGGGACGTTCGACCTGTTGGCCGTCAACGACCTCGGCGAAAAGTCCAGCGCCACCCCGGCCGTCGCCCTGGGCAGCCTGTTCCTGCGGACGTACTCGCACGTGATCCGCGTCGGCGGCGAGGCGAAGTAGACCCCGCCGGCGGCCAACCAAAGGAGCCCGGCCAATGTCCGATGAACCGAGCGCAGACGACGTTGTCATGGGCGTTGCGTGGTACAAGCCTGGCGACTGGGAGCGCCTGGAGGAGCTTTGCCCGGACCTCAAGGGCATCTGGCAGAGCTACGAGCAGTGGCGTACGGCCACGGCTCGGAAGATGAGCCAGGCCCGCATGTCCGGCCGACGTGTGGAGAAGGTGGAGGTGGATCCCGAGGATCTGCTGGCCTGGTGCAAGCGGCAGGACCGCACCGAAATCGACTCGGCCGCCCGCGCGGAATACGCTGCCGACAAGCTCCGCGAACGGTACGGGCAGTGACGCCGGTGCCGCCCTACGGCGCCGCGACGTTCGATATGCCCGACCGGTTCGAGGCCGCGTCGTAGCTGCGGACGGCGAAGAACAGCTTCCCGCCCTCGGGGACGCCGGTGACGACGAAGCGCTCGGCCGAGCCGGCGGGAGAGGGGGCCGGCTCGCCGGCGCAGTTGCCCGCCCGCCACCAGTTCCGCCGCTTGCCCGCATCCTCGGCCGGGTCCCATCGGTCGTAGGAGGCGATCGGCAGCATCGCGGCCTTGACCTGGTATCTCGCCACGCGCCCGCCGCCGGCGTCGGCGGGGGCCGTGAACCGCATCTCCGCCTTGCCCCCGCCGAGGACGCGGACGGCCAGGTCCTTAACCGCCGCCGGGGCCCGGGCATCGCTCCGCGGGTTGGCGGCCTCGTGGAAGAGCCTGGCGGTGGCGAGCACCTGGTCGTTCTTCGGCGGGTCGTGTGAGGCGAACATGCCCACCTCGTCGGCTGGGCAGGTGTATGTCTTCTTGCGGTACAGCCGCCGCGAGCCGTAGCTCCAGAACCGCCTGGCCTCGGCGAGCAGGTGCGGCTCGCCGGTCAGCGAGTAGCCCTTCGCGCAGGCGTCGGGGTAGGCCCGCGTGTAGTAGCCGGAGTGCACACAGCCGACACCGTCTTCGGTGGCGGCGTGCTCGAAGACCCACGGGTCGTACACCTGCCCGCGCGTGGGGAAGTCGAAGTGCGTGTAGTACCATGTCTGGTGGCATTTGCGGCTGCGCATGTACTTCGCGGACATCCGGGCGAACGCGATCGTGAAGTCGTGCATGTTCTCGTCGCCGGTCAGGCGGAAGTAGCGCTCCGCCCCGTTCTGGACGTACACGTGCTGCCACGTCCCGCCGTACTGGACGATGGGCCAGGGCTCGGCCAGGTCGCCTGCCTTCAGCGTGTCCACGCGCCCGCCCTCGGCCGTGAACGTGATGCCGCGGTCCTTCATCACCTTTCGCGCGCCGGCGGGGATGTCCTTGACCTTCAGCCCGTGTGTGCCCGCCCCCACGGAGACGCGATGAAACCCGCGCTCGTCCAGCAGCGGGCTCTGCCACAGCGTCCGGGCGCACAGGTCGGCGAGGTCGCGGACCGTCGCGTCGCCCGGCCGGGCCTCCAGCGTCCGGCAGATCACTTGGAACCCGCGGCCGAAGCCGCGGATGGATCCGACGGCCGTCTTGCCGGGCTCGAAGCGGTGATGCTTTCGGAACTCGCTGTCCTTGACCTCGACGTTGTCGAGGGCGGCGTCGAGGGCATCCGGGTCGCCGGTCAGGCAGTACCAGTCGACGACGCCGGCGCCGTAGTAATGACAGTAGCAGGCCTTGGCCCGGGCGTGGCGCCATAGGTCCTCGCAGTCGAGGTTGCCCTTTCGCTTGCCCCACGGCGGGCCCCAGTCGAAGGCGCACGTCTTCCGCGACCGCCGCGTGCCCTGCGGCCCGCCGGAGGGGAACCAGATCGCCCCGTCGTCCCAGCGCCAGCCGTCCGTCCGCCAGATCTGAAGGTCCACGTGGTAGCGGGCCCACGCCTCCCCGCGGTCGAACCAGCCGCGGTCGCCCGTGCGGAGGTACATCAGCAGCAGCGCCTCGACCGTGTCGGCCTCGGACTCGTAGTGGTTGTCCTCCCATGCGACGAATGCGTCTCCCTCGGGCCGGCTGCGCGGAAGCTGGTCCTTCCGGAACGACCAGCGCCACGTCCTGTACGACGCGACCTCGTCGGCCAGCGTGCCGAACCGCCCGCTTCCGACGGCCTCGACGCGACTGTAATACGCCGGCGACGCCAGCACCCAGAGGCGGTCCCGCGACGCCTTCGCCGCGGCCGCGAGGGCGTCGGCGTCGGTCGGCGCGGCGAAGTCGAACGTGTACTCGCTGCTGTGGTGCGTGCAGTCGAACAGCCAGCGCGCGTCGGAGAGAAACGGCGCGCCGACGGGCTTGTTCCACTTGTTCTTCGGCGGCTCGTAGGGGGTGGAGACGCTCTCGAGCAGGAGGCGCTCGCCGTCGGCGGCCAGCCGGCGGGGCGGATCGGGGGCGAAGAGGCGGTCGCAGACGAAGACGCAGCCGTCCCCTGCGGCGCGGGCGATCCATCCGCCGCCCCGGCCTTCCTTGCCCGACCGCCACAGTTCCTTCTCGCCGCGCCCCGCGCGGGCCGCGCCCTCGCCGGCTTTGGGAGCCAGTCCCTGATGCAGCCAGCCGGCCCCGCCGGCATCGACCGGCTCGGACGCGCCGAGAAGGGTTCGTCCCGCGGCGCCGGCGAGGTCGAGCTCGATCCGGCTGCGCTCGAGCGGAAGGAGGCGGAACTGCGTTTCGCAGGAGTTGCACAGCTTGGTCTTGACGTGTACGCGGCTGCTGCCGGCCCACGCGGTGACGTAGGCCTTGTACGTTGCGCCCGCGGGGTCGTCGGCGAAACGGCCGGCAACTTCCACGGTCACCCGCAGCGGCCCGGCGTGGTGGAGGACCATCCGCTCCGGCGGCCCGGCGGCCAGCTCCCGCCGCTTCCACCGGGACTTGTCTGCCCAACCCGTCCGCCCGTGGAGCTGCACGTAGCTCATCCGCCCGCCGCGGACGACCTGTCGCCCGCCGGCTTCGACGGACTCGAAGAGCCCGAACGGCCTCGTCCGCGACAGCTTCAGCCGCACCGTACCGGTGTCGATGACCACCCCCGCGTCGCTTTCGGTGACGGCGAGCTTACGTTTCGGCGCGGCCGTCGGAGCGGCGGCATGGAGCGTGTAGCGTGCGGTCCCGTCGGGCGGGACGTCGGACTGGAAGTCCAGCAGCACCCACCGAAGTGTGCCGTCGCGACGGACGACCAGGGGGCGGACCTGGCAGGGCAGGTCCCGGCCGGCGGCATCGCGGAGGGCGAACGCCTGGTCCTTGGCGAATCGCCCGGGGGGCAGGGGCACGCCGCCGGAGACCGGTTCTGCGGTCCGGGCCACGCCTGCGGATTCGCGGACGGTCAGCTCGACGGCGAAGGGCTCGGGGGCCGCGGCGCCCCGGGCGGCGGCGGTCGCGATGATCGCGCAGGTCACGCGGCGGATCGTGTCATGCATCCGGGGTCTCCCTGTCAGTCCTGGCGCCTGCGGCGGCGCGCAGGTGGCGTTGGAAGTCTGCCTCGTCGGCGGGCGCGAAGGCCTCGCAGCGGCGGGCGAGGCCCTGGCGGTGGGTGTCGGTGGCCCGGAAACTCACCACCGGAAAGCCCACCTCGGCCAGGCAGGGCTCGTCCTGCGGCGTGTCGCCGACGTACATCGTCTCGGCGGCGGCGATGCCGCGTTCATCGAGCACGGCCCGCAGGGCGTCGAGCTTGTTGTCGCCGAGGTCGAAGGCGAAGCCCGTCGTCCGGCCGTCCTCGAGGGTGAAATGGTTGGCGATGACGAAGTCCGGCTCCAGCCGGGCGCGGGCGAGTGCGGCCTCGATGCCCTCCCGTGCCCCGGAGGACACCACACCGAAACCCAGCCCCGGCTCCTCGCGGGCGCGGCGCAGCGGGCGGAGCAGGCGTTCGTCCAGGCGGAACCGCACGTTGGCGGCGTAGCGGCGTGCGTAGTCGGCCAGTTCCCCGGCGTTCAGGCCCGAGAAGACATCTTCGTTGAGTTGCTCGACGATCTCGGCGATGTGCTCGGGCACGCGTTCCGGGCGGCGCTTGGCGGCGAGGTAGTGGCGGAAGCAGCTCGTCGCCGAGGCGGTCAGGCGCGCGAGCTTGCGGAGGTCCCCCGAGGCCAGCGCCCGCAGGGCCGCGCGGCGGCAGAGGCCGAGGAAAAACGTTTCCTCCAGCACGTCGCGAAACAGCGTGCCGTTCCAATCGCAGACAACCAGGCGCAGCATCGTGGCACTCCCGAGTGCAGTCCACAGGGTAGCATTCGTCCGCCGACAGTGAAAGCGCCCCCCGCTTTCGTGTAGGATGGGGCCGGACGCAGCGAAAGGACGCCAACCGATGCCGATCTTCGAATACCGATGCGACGACTGCGGGCACGTGACCGAGTTTCTCGAGCCGGCCAACGCGCGCCGCAAGCATGCCTGCGAGGGCTGCGGGTCCGAGGCGGTGAGCAAGGTCTTCTCGACCTTCGCCGCGCAGGCAAAGGCCGCTGCCCCGCCGGCCTGCCCGTCGGGAGGCTGCTGCGAGTCCGGTTCCTGCCCGATGGCACGGAAGTAGCCGCCGGAGCCGCCCCCCTCACCGCCTGGCGACAAATGCCGTGACGATGCCGCCGGACAGCGGTTCGGCGCGGACGTCCGCGAGGCCGGCGTCGGCGAGCATCGCCACGATGCTCTCCCGCGGCGGGAAGCGGCGGATCGAGTCGGTCAGGTAGCGGTAGGCCGTTGCGTCGCCGGCAAGCAGTCGCCCGGCCAGGGGGACGACCGTGCGCCCGTACAGCTCGTGCAGCGCCGCCAGGACGCGCCCGACCGGGACGGTCAGCTCCACGATGACCACCCGCCCCTCGGGGCGCACGACGCGGGCCATCTCCGCCACGGCCACCCGGCGCCGGTCGATGTTCCGCAGCACGTACGCGGCGACGGCGCCGTCGAACGTCGCGTCGGCGAACGGCAGGGCGGTCGCGTCGCCGGGGCCCAGCTCGATGCGGTCGGCGAGGCCGGCGCTGCGGACGTGTCGGCGTCCGACGTCGAGCATCCCCTCCGATGGGTCGATGCCGGTCACGGTCGCACCTGGCGTCCGGCGGGCGATCTCGACGGCCACGTCCGCCGTGCCGCTGCCGACGTCGAGATACTCCCCGCCCGTCCGGGTCGCCAGCAGCTCGACGGCCCGTCGCCGCCAGCGGTGGTGCAGCCCCAGCGACAGCACGGCGTTGAGGCGGTCGTACCGCCGTGCGATGCGGTCGAACATTCGCCGGTTGGCCCGGGGGTCGGGGAGGTCGTCGAGCATGACACGACTATACCCGGCCGGGGGACCTGTCCAGAAGCCCGAGGTCGAAAGATCGGACCGTTCGGCGGTTCGCAGCCGCCGGCCGGGCGCCGGGAAGGTGTACTTCCTGCACAAGTCAGCCCCGGGAGCGCCGATATAGTCCTTGGCGGCCTGCCGTCGGGTCCGGTGACGTCGCCACGGAGTAGTCATGGATTTGCAGGACGACATCGCGCTGGTCACCGGTGCCGCAAGCGAGTTCGGGGCAGAAGTCGCCATCGCACTCGGGGCCGCCGGGGCCAGTGTGGCCATCATCGACGAGGCTGAAGACGGGTTGGACTTCACCGCCGGACGCGTCGCGGCCGCCGGGGGGCGGTGCGCGCCCATCCGGGCCGATATCACCCGCACCGTGGACGTCCAGGCCGCCGTCCGCGCCGTGCAGCAGCAGTGGGGCCCCATCGGCGTGCTGGTCAACGCCGGTGCGACCTCGTCGGCCGTCGGGCCGGCGTGGCGATGCGAGGCCAACGATTGGTTCCGGGACCTGCGAACCGGCCTTTACGGTGCGTTCCTCTGCTGCCGGGCCGTCGGCGAAGGAATGATCGAACGCGGACGGGGGACGATCCTCAACGTCCTCGATCCCGTGGCGGTCTCCGCAGCGGCTGTCGAATGCACCGCTCGGGCCGCCGCCATGGCCGGACTGCTGCGCTTCAGCGAGGCACTCGCCGCGGACGCGGCCGCCCACAACGTCCGCGTTCTGACGATCGAGGCCCCGGCCGGGGACGACCTCGATGCCCTCGAGGCCATCGCCCGCAAAGCGGTAACGCTCCTCGCCGATATCCGCCCGTCGAGCCTGTCGGCCTGACGGGTGATCGGCGCCCCTCCTCCGCACGCTCCCGCGAGCATGCCCGTTTCCGCCGCCCCGTAGTCGCCGCGGACGTGTTTGTCGTGTAGACCGACAGGGAGCACGACCATGCGATCCATCCTTGCCCTACTGGTTGCCCTCGCCGCGACATCCGCGGCGCCCGGGGCACGCGAGGCAGACCGGCGGCGGGCCCTCTTTCTCGTAGGCGTGCCCGCCGAGCCGGGCTGGCAGGATTTCGCGTACCTTGCAGCCGTAGCGGCGGCCTCGCACCGGTGCGGAGGCTGCCCGGCCGTGCTCGCGGTGCCGCCGTCCGGGAGAATCGGCAGGGAGGCCGAGGAGTACATCCGCCGCTACCGGCCGGAAGAGACGTTCGCCCTCGGCGGCGCTGCGGACGCCAACAGCGCGGCAGGGCTGAAGTGCACGGCGCTGCCCGGAGAAACGGCAGCGGAGGTCGCCGACACGCTGGTGTCGAGATTCTGGGCCGGCAAGGTCGAGCGCGTCGTCGCATGCTCGCCGGACAACTACGCCGCCGCGCTGCTGGCGGCCTCGGTCGCCGCACGCCTCGACTGCCCCCTTCTCTACCGCGGGCGCGCGGGCAAGGCCCACTGGCCGAACGGGACCCGGACCATCCTCGCCGTCGGCGACGTGCCTGTCCAGGCTGACGGCCGGAACCTGGTGCGGGTTGCCGGGGTGATCGAGGCTGCCCGTTGGCTGACGGGCGCGGGCATCGGCTGCGACTATCTCGCCGCCGTCAACGCGCAGGATCGGTCGGGCACGGTGCAGACGAAGCTCTCGCTGATCGGCCCGCTGCTGGCCGCGGCCCGAGGCGGCCTGGCGGTCCCCCTGGACCATCGGCCGCACTGGATGCGGCGATGGGAGACCCGCGCGGTGCAGGGCGATCGCCCGGGCGGCATTCCCGCGGGCAAGGGCGCCGTCCATGCAGGCCGGGCGACTCTCGGCGAACGGGAGGTCGGCTTTGCGATCGCCTCCGGGGAGGATGCCCGCAAGCCGGGGCAGCGGCGGGTCTACGTGGACCGCGACGGCGACGGGGACTTTGCCGACGCCGGAGAAGGGCCGTTCCGGTCCGCGGATGCTGTCGAGGTCGGCGGGCAGCGGTACAGTCTCGTGGCCGCCGGGCCGGATCGGCGCAACAAGAAGCGCGAGGTTACGCTGCTGACGGCCACGCCGCCGGCGGAGGAAGTGCGCGGTCGACTCGCGGCGGTGCGCCGGGCGGCCGGGGGCGCGCCCCGGTCGATCTGCATCGTGGGCCATCCCGACGCCGTGCCCTTCTGGCTCGTGCCGGACGCCCCCGAGGCCGGGACGTTCGTGGAATCGGACGTTCCCTACGCCCAGGCCGACGACGATCCCTTCTTCGAGCTGGCGGTCGGGCGGATCATCGCCGAGAACGTTCGTTTCGCGTCGCTGCACGCGTCGCGGCTGATCACGTACCGGTCGCTGCTGAACCCGCGGTGGAGTCGCAGCGTCGGCTTCGCGCGGTGGGAGAACTCGCTGGGCCCGCAGTTCGCCAACGTCGGTTTCGAGACGCAGTACGTGCATACCAGGCACGACCGTGCGATGGCCCCGGACGCCAAGGGCAAGCCCCGCCCGACGCACACGTTCGAGGTCGATTCGCCGCTGATCCACGTGGCGGCCATCGTCCACGGCTCGCACTCGTGGTGGCGCGAGCTCGGGGAGACGTACGCGAGAGATGCCAACGTGCTGCTCTCCCCGTGCGTGGTCGAGTCCGCCGGGTGCGGCACGACGGCCCTGCTGCCGGAGAAGCGGTTCCCCTCGGTGATCTCGCGGCTGTTCCGTAACGGGGCGGTGGCGTTCGTCGGCAATGCCGTGCCCGCGCCGGCGCCGCACCAGGAGCTGCGATACGCGTTCTGGCGGTCGGTCTTCGACGGCGCGTCGCTCGGCGAGGCCCATCGCGACGCGTTGAACCGCAAGATGCTCACCGTCCTGGAGGCGGATCAACTGAAAGGCGGCGGCGTCGACCGCCGTACGCTCATCGCCCGCCATCTCTACGGCGACCCGGCCTTCCGGATGCACCTGCCCGCCGACCGGCGGTGGGCGCCCGCGCGCACTGCCCTCGACGGCGACAAGCTGACCGTCCTGGGCCCGCAGCGGTGGTATATCGTCCGCATCCGCGTGCCGGAGGACTGGAAGCCCTGGCGGGACAGGCCGTTGTTCGTCCTGCGGGCGCCCGGCGTGCACCTGCGCGCCCAGTGGTGCGGGGACAGCTACGACCGGGAGGACATCTTCACCGACGTTGCCCTCACCACACGCCGCGGAGTTCGGACCGTCCGGCAACTCACCGACCTGCCCAAGCCGCTGGGCTGGAGCGGGCGGTATTTCGTGGACGACAACGCCGACGGCACGCGGACAGTTCGGTGGCGCGTCCGCCTGGCCGACTTCGACCAGGTCCGTGGCCGCATCCGCGCCAAGGCCGACCGGATCGAGTACCGCATCGAGTACGGCTCCCCGGCGGAAAAAGACTAAGCGGCCCCAGATACGTCATGTTGGGTTGCTGCTGGTCCCCGGCCCGCCTGGCCGCGTTGGCCTGCATCGGCGATGCCACGGCATCGCCTGCTTCGGCCGCCTTGCCGGACGAGCCGGGGCCGGCGCAGGAACCGCAACGAACTTGTCTGAGACCGCTTAGCCCCGGTCGGAGCCGGGCCTGCATTCGCCGACCCCCGGCCCCCGCAGGCTCCGGCCGAGTGCCGGGGCGGGGTTGCTTGCGGGAGCGGGGTCGGCGATGCTCTGGGGGTCGGCATCGCGGCCGGCGAAAGGAGATCATGATGAACGGACAGACGTCTCGACGGACCTTTCTACGACGGGCGGCAGTGGCGCCGGCCGCGGCGGCTGCTGCTGCGGCGATCGGCGGACGAGAGGCGGCGGGGATCGAGCCGGTCCAGCGCGAGGTCGCCGCGCCGAAGACCAAGCTCACCCTCGCGGCCTACAGCTACCGCCGGCTGCTGAGCGGCAAGGAGCCGGAGCTGACGCTGAAGGACTTCCTGACCGACTGCGCGAAGTTCGGCCTCGAAGGCGCCGAGCCGACCAGCTACTACTTCCCCGGCGATGTCGACAACACGTACCTCTGCGAACTCAAGGCCCAGGCGTTCCGGCTGGGGCTGGGCATCTCCAGCACGGCCGTGGGGAACAACTTCTGCCTGCCGCCGGGAGAGGCCCGCGATGGGCAGATCGCCCGCGTCAAGACGTGGGTGGACCGCGCGGCGGTGCTGGGCGCACCGGTGATTCGCATCTTCTCCGGCCGGGCCCGAAAGGGCCAGAGCGTCGAGGATGCCCGCAAGCTCGCCGTCGAGGCCATCGAGGACTGCTGCGAGTACGCCGGCAAGCACGGGATCTTCCTGGGCCTGGAGAATCACGGCGGGCTGACATCCTCGGCCGACGGGATGCTTGAGATCGTCCGCGCCGTCAAGAGCCCGTGGTTCGGTGCGTGGATGGACACGGGCAACTTCCACGGCGGGGACGTGTACTCCGAGCTGGTGAAGATCGCCCCCTACACGATCCACGTGCAGGTGAAGGTGGTGGTCTCGTCGAAGCAGATCGGCCGGCAGCCCACCGACTTCGCCCGCCTGGCGAAGATTCTCGGCGACGTGGACTACCGCGGCTGGATCTGCCTGGAGTACGAGGAGAAGGAGGACCCGCGCGTTGCCTGCCCGAAGTACCTCGCCGCCCTCCGCAAGGCGTTCGGGCATTGATATTCGCGCCGCTGGCAGCCTTGGCCGGTTAGACTGGTGGAACAGCCCATGCGCTCGCAGTTGCTCATCCCGGCGTGGATCGCTCTTCTCGCCGTCACGGCCGGCGGCGAGTCCGGGCCGGCGCTGCGCCGCCGACCGGCGCCGCTGACCGACCTCGGCCGGGCCGAGAAGGTGCGGCTTGTGTATTTCGTGCCGGCCGACCGCGACCCGGTGCGGGCCTGGCGGGCGAAGATCTCCGTCGTGATGGCGTTCGTCAACGACCTCTACCGCACGTCGCTGGCCGCGGAGGGATTTCGCGGCCGGAGGCTGGATTTCGAGTTCGACGCCAACGCCCGTCTCGTCGTGCACCTCGTTCGCGGCAAGCGGGCGGCCTCGCACTACAACAACGGCCCGCGGTACAGCTTTCGCAATCAGTGGCGGACGATCCTGCCGGAGGTTTCGGCCGCCGTGGGTGGCGTGGGCAAGCGAATGCACACGATCTTCGCCGAGACATACGATCCCGGCCCGCACGCGTTCGAGTGGCCCGGCGGGGTGGCCCTGGGCGGGAAGACCGGCCTGCACACCGGCGTGGGGCTGTTCTCGGCGTGGATTCTCCGCGACGAGTTTTGCGCCGAAACGATCCCCGGGCAGCTCGAGTACCTCGCCGACGAGACGCCCATTCCCGGGCGGAAGGCCCTCGGTGCTGCCGCCGGCGACAGCCCGCGGTACGAGTTCATCGAGGACGGGATGGGCGCGGTCGCCCACGAGATGGGCCACGCGCTGGGGCTCTGGCACGACACTCGAAGGGGCGACGCATACATCATGGGCAACGGGTTCCGCCGGCTGCGGGGCAACTACCTGCGGCTCGCCGGGGCCGAACGGACGGACGTGGGCTTCTCACCCGAGAACGCCGCCATGCTGGCCAACGCGCGGTGCCTCGACCCCAACGCCGACCGCAGCGACAACGCCCCGCCGGAGATCACGCTGACCTGTCCCGCCGAGCTGGCCGCCGGGGCCAGGGCGTTCGAGGTCGCCGCCGAGGTCCGCGACGACAAGCGTCTCGCCGCCAGCGTGCTCTACTGCTCCGCCGGGGACTCCGTCGTCTGGGGGCGCCGCCACGAAGCGGCAGGCGAGAAGGTGAAGATCTCCGTCCGCCTCCCCCGCCAACTGCCCGCCGGCGAGCTCCGCCTGCACTTCGGCACGATGGACGGGGGGGGCAACTTCGCCCGCGCCGACGCCCGGATCCCGGTTCGCTGACGAGGCCGTCGGGCGATTGCACCCCGCCTCCGCCGCCGGTACGCTCTGCGGCCATGCAGGACGCCGCCTTTCGCCAACACGTCCGACAGGCACGCGGGAAGTTCGCGGCCATGGTCGTCAGCTATGCCCTCGGCGTGTTCAACGACAACTTCTTCCGTCAAGCCGCGATGCTGCTGGCGGTGACGGCCGGGCGGAAGGACCTCCAAGGCACCCTGATCCTGCTGTTCACGCTGCCGTACCTGCTGTTCTCGGCGGCGGCGGGATGGCTGGCGGACCGCTTCGCCAAGCGGGACGTGGTGATTGCGGCCAAGGGGTTGGAGGTCGCGGCGATGGTCGCCGGGGCGGCGGGGCTGCTGACCGGCTCGTGGTGGCTGATCGCGGCGATGGTCTTCACGATGGGACTCCAGTCGTGCATGTTCGGCCCGAGCCTCAACGGCTCGATCCCCGAGCTCTACCCGGCCGCCTACGTCACCAAGGCAAACGGCGTGCTGAAGGTCTTCATGACCGGCGGCATCCTCACCGGGTTCGCCCTTGCCGGCGTGACGCTCGACCTCGGCCGGGCCGGCGACCGCGGTGACGCGGGCGGGCGTCTGGCCGTCGCCTGTGTCGCCCTCGCCGTCGCCGCGGTGGGTCTGGCGGCCGCGCTGGCCGTGCCCCGCCGACCGCCCGCCGACCGCAAGGCCGGCTTCCCCTGGACGTTCTCCTTCCGCTCGCTCGGCGAGCTGCGCCGCATCGCCTCCGACCGCCTGCTGCTGACGACCGTGTTCGCCGACGCCTTCGCCTGGTTCATTGGCTCGTTGTTCATTCCGCTGACCAACGTGATGGGCAAGCGGCAGCTCGGCCTCAGCGACACCGCCACCAGCGGACTCCTCGCCGCCGAGCTTCTCGGCGTTGCCGGCGGCGGGCTGCTCTCGACGAAGCTGGCGGTGGGGCCGCGGTGGTACCGCGTGCTGATTCCCGCCGCCGGCTGCCTCGGCGCGGCGATGCTGCTGGTCCCCGCGGCCGCCTGGCTGCCGGGGGGAGCGGCCTACGCCTGCCTGCTGGCTCTGTTTCTAGCCGCCGGTGCCGCCGGCGGGATGTTTATGATTCCCTGTGAGAGCTTCATCCAGGTTCGCCCGGACCCGCGGCGGAAGGGGGCGGTGATCGCCGCGAGCAACTTCGTGATCTTCGCGGGGATCATGGTCTCCGGGCCGCTGGCGAACCTCCTGACGGACCTGCTGGCCGGGTCGTGGTGCTTCGCGGTGGCCGGGGTGGGGGCCCTGGGCGTCGGCGCGGCGTTGTGGGCGGCCCTGCCCCACGGGAGCGACGCATGCTGAACACACTGCTGCGGTGGTTCGTGCGGGCGGCGCTGTGGCTGCGGTATCGCATCCGCATCCACGGCCTGGAGCGCGTGGCCGAAGGGGGCACGACCGGCGTCCTGTTCCTGCCGAACCACCCGGCGCTGATCGACCCGGTGATCCTCGCGGCGGTCCTCCAGAAGCGCTTTCGCGCGCGGTTCCTGGCCGACGAGAACCAGATCGACCGGTTCTTCATACGCTGGCTGGCCCGGCGGATCGACGTCGTGCCTATCCCCGATCCCATACAGGACGGCGCCGCGGCCCGACATCAGGTGGAGGAAGGGCTGGGCCGCTGCATCGAGGCGCTGCGGGGCGGCGACAACCTGGTGATCTACCCCTCGGGCCATCTCGCCCACGGGCGGGAGGAGGACCTGTACGGCAACAGCGCGGTGCGGCAGGTGCTCGACGCGGTACCCGATGCACGCGTCGTGCTCGTTCGCACGCGGGGGCTCTGGGGCAGCGGGTTCAGCTACGCTTACGGCAAGGTGCCCGCTGCGGGCGAGACGCTCAAGCAGGGCATCCCGTCGCTGCTGGCCAGCGGGGTCTTCTTCGCCCCGCGGCGGGAGGTGGACATCGAGTTCGTCGAGCACGAGGACTTCCCCCGTGACGCCGAACGGGAGGAGCTGAACCGCTGGCTGGAGCATTTCTACAACGCCGACGCCCCTGCGGCGACCTACGTGCCCCGCAGCGTCTGGGAGGGCGGCGGCGTTCGCGAGCTGCCCGAGCCCCAGTTGGACACGGGGGAGAAGGATCTCTCGGCCGTGCCGGAAAGCACGCGGGAACTGGTCCTCGGGCAGCTCCGTGAGCGGACGGACGTGGAGGAGATCCGCGACGACATGCACCTCGCCCGCGACCTCGGGCTGGACAGCCTTGCCCGGGCGGACCTGCTGACGTGGGTGACCGAGGAGTTCGGCTTCGAGCCCGGGGACGTCGAGGGGCTCCAGACCGTCGGCGACCTGATGCTCGCGGCGTGCGGGGAGTCCGCCGCCGGCAGGATGACCATCGTCAGCTCCCCGCCGCGACGCTGGTTCGCCGCCGGCGGGGCCGCCCCCTGGCTGGCCGAGACGCCAACGATCGCCGCGGCCTTTCTCGCCCGCGCACGCCGCCGGCCGGGACAGGCCGTTCTCGCCGACCAACGAAGCGGCGTACGCACCTACCGCGATATCGTCACTCGCCTGATGCTGCTGATGCCCCGCGTCGCCGAGATGCCCGGCGATGCCGTGGGCATCCTCCTGCCGGCCGGCGTGGCGGCCGACGTGACCTACCTCGCCGTCCTGCTGGCCGGCAAGACGCCGGTGATGATCAACTGGACCGTCGGGCCTCGGAACCTTGCCCACTGCCTCGATCACGTCGGCCTGCGGGCCGTTCTGACCAGCGAGGAGCTCGTCGGGCGCCTCGAAGCAAGCGGCACGGACCTCTCGCCCGCGCGGGACCGGTTCGTCTACCTGGAGCGACTGGCGAAAGGCATCGGCCCGGCGGCGAAGCTCGCGGCCTTCGCACGCTCGTGGCTGAGCTGGCGGTCGCTGGATGCCGCGGCCGAGCGGCTCGACGCCGACGACCGAGCCGTCGTGCTGTTTACCAGCGGCTCGGAGACGCTGCCCAAGGCCGTGCCATTGACACACGCCAACATCCTGGCCAACGTGCGTGACATCGTGGGGCTGGACATCGTACGCGGCTCGGACCGGCTGCTGGGCATCCTCCCGCCGTTCCACTCCTTCGGGCTGACGGTCACCACCGTGCTGCCGCTCTGTGTCGGCGTGCCGGTCGCCCATCACCCCGATCCCACCGAGGCCCGCGTGCTGGCACAACTGGTCGAGGCCTACCGTACCACGCTGATGGTGGGCACGCCGACGTTCCTGGGCTCGATTGCCCGCGCGGCCGTGGGGCAGCAACTGGCGCCGCTGCGCCTGGCGGTCGTCGGTGCGGAGAAATGCCCCGACCGCGTCTACGACCGCCTGGCCGAAGCCAACGGCGAGATGGAGATCCTGGAGGGCTACGGCGTGACCGAGTGCTCGCCGATCGTCTCGGTCAACCGCCCCGGCCGCAGCCGGCGGGGTACCATCGGCGAGCCGTTGCCGAGCTTCGACCACGCGATCGTGGACGAGGAAAGCTGCCGGCGGGCCGAGGCCGGTCGCCAAGGCATGCTGCTGGTCCGCGGGCCGAGCGTCTTCGGCGGCTACATCGACTACGAGGGCGCCTCGCCGTTCATTCGCTTCGAGGGCAAGCAGTGGTACCGCACCGGGGATCTTGTCAGCGAACAGGAGAACGGCGTGCTGACCTTCCGGGGGAGGCGGAAGCGGTTCGTCAAGCTCGGCGGGGAGATGATCTCGCTGCCGGCGATCGAGTCGGCCCTGCTGGCGTCCCGCCCGGACGAGGAGATCGAGCAGAGCGAGGGCCCGCTTCTGGCCGTCGAGGCCGACGATGCCGACCAGCCGCAGATCGTGCTGTTCACCACGGTGGACCTCGATCGCCGGGCCGCCAACAACGCCCTTCGCGAGGCCGGGCTGTCGCCGCTGCACAACATTCGCCGCGTGGAACGCTTGGAGGAGATTCCCGTCCTGGGCACGGGCAAGACGGACTACCGCGCGCTCAAGCGGCGGTTGCGGGAGGAGCGATAGGGCGCAGAATGGGAGGCGCCGCAGTTGTATCGAGTGGGTCGGCTCTGCCGGAGGATTCCTCCGCCGCTCTCCGTCGACGCGGCTCGCGTCGCTCCGGTGCGGCAGGGCTGGGGCGCGAAGTCCGTTCTGGTTCCCATGCCTGTTTGCGCCTATGATGCACGACCCGGATTGAGGTGAGAAGATGATTCGCATAGACGACACGTTGACGCCCGCCGGGCTGATGCCCGCGATCGAGGAGATGTGGGGTCTGTCGGCCGCCAAGATCGCCGAGATCGAGGCCCGGTTCGACCCCGAAGACGGCTCGCCCGTGTTCACCGTCGAGGGCCAGTACACCACGCGCGGCTGGACCGAGTGGACCCGGGGCTTCCAGTACGGCTCGGCGCTGCTTCAGTTCGACGCCACCGGCGAGGGGGAGTTCCTCGACATCGGGCGGATCGGCACGGCCGAGCGGATGGCCCCGCACGTCACGCACATGGGCGTGCACGATCACGGGTTCAACAACGTCAGCACGTACGGGAACCTTCTGCGGCTGATGAACGAGGGGCGTATCGAGGAGGATGAGGGCCTGCGGCTGTTCTACGAGCTGGCCCTGAGGTGCTCGGGGGCCGTCCAGGCCCGGCGGTGGACGCCCGTCGCCGACGGCGGGGGGTTCATCCACTCCTTCAACGGCCCGCACTCGCTGTTCGCCGACACCATCCGCTCCGGCCGGGCCCTGGCCGTCAGCCACGCCCTCGGCCACGTGCTCGAGGACGAGGGCGACCGCGTTGTGAGCCTGCTGGGCCGGCTGATCGACCACTGCCGCGCCACCGCGGCGTACAACGTCTACTACGGCCAGGGCCGCGACGCCTACGACGTGCCCGGCCGCGTCGCCCACGAGAGCGTCTTCAACACCCACGATGGGCGATACCGCTGCCCCAACAGCCAGCAGGGCTACTCGCCGTTCACCACGTGGACGCGCGGGCTGGCGTGGGTGATGCTCGGCTTCGCCGAGGAGTTGGAGTTCCTCGCCGCCCTCGCCGACGACGAACTGGCCCCGTTCGGGGGGCGGGAAGACGTCGAGAACATCCTGCTTCGCGCCGCCCGGGCCACGTGCGATTTCTACATCGACAACACGCCCACCGACGGCGTGCCCTACTGGGACACCGGCGCGCCCGGCCTGGCGGAGATGGGGGAGTATCTCCAGCAGCCCAGCGACCCCTTCAACGCCCACGAGCCGGTGGACTCCTCCGCCGCGTGCATCGCCTGCCAGGGCCTGCTGCGGTTGGGGCACCTGCTGGGTGCCGAGCAGGGCGCCCCCGGTCGGCGGTACTTCCAGGCCGGGCTGACCGTCCTGGCGACGTTGCTGGACGACCCGTACCTCTCCCGCGACCGCGCCCACGAGGGGCTGATCCTTCATTCCGTCTACCACCGCCCCAACGGCTGGGACCACGTTCCTGCCGAGCAGGCCGTTCCCTGCGAGGAGTCCAGCATGTGGGGCGATTATCACGCTCGCGAGGCCGCGATGTACGTCCAGCGGCTGGTCGAGGGCGGACCGTACCTGGCGTTCCACCATGCCGTCGAATCGCTGATGAGACCGAAGGCCACCGAACGGAGCGAAGCATGAACATCGCCGATCTCGCGAAGATCGAGGGGCGGACGTATCCCGCCCGCCGCCGCACGCAGAACCTCGTCGGCGGTCCGTCGCCCATCCAGGCCGACGCCTTCTCGATGGGCTACGTCACCCTCGAGCCCGACGGCGGGCAGGTGCCCTGGCACAACCAGCAGCAGGAGGAGGTCTACTTCGTCGTCGACGGCACCGGCGAGATGTGTCTCGGCGACCAGCGGCGGACCCTCACCGCCGGGCAGGCCGTGTACATCCCCTCCGGCATGTTCCACCAGTTGACCAACACCGGCCCCGAGCCGCTGCACATGATCTACGTCTACGGCCCCGCCGGCGACGTGGACCACTGGAAGCAGGAGCTGGCCGGCACGCTGCCCAGGGCCGGCGTGGACGTCCCGCCGCTGCCCGAGGGCGCCCGCCCGCAGTGTACGGACAAGCCGCAAGAATAGCAGAAAGGAAGCAGCTCGCATGGCAACGCATACCGTCGGGATCGTGATGAACGGCGTCACCGGGCGCATGGGAACCAACCAGCACCTCATGCGGTCGATCGTGGAGATCATCCGCCAGGGCGGCGTGAAGTGCGACGACGGCGACATCATCATGCCCGATCCGATCCTGGTCGGCCGGAACCCCGAGAAGCTCAAGAAGCTCGTCGAGCTCAGCGGCGTCGAGAAGTGGACGACCGACGTCGGCGAGGCCCTCGCCGACGAGCACAACACGGTCTACTTCGACGCCCAGACGACCAACCGCCGCGTCGAGGCCGTGCGGCGGGCCGTCGATGCCGGCAAGCACATCTACTGCGAGAAGCCGACGGCCGAGAGCGCTGCCGAGGCGCTGTCGCTGGCCGAGGCGGCCGAGACCGCGGGCGTCAAGAACGGCGTCGTGCAGGACAAGCTCTGGCTGCCGGGCCTGCTGAAGCTCAAGGGGCTGATCGATTCGGGCTTCTTCGGGCGGATCCTGGCGGTGCGGGGGGAGTTCGGATACTGGGTCTTCGAGGGCGACCGCCAGGAGGCCCAGCGCCCGAGCTGGAACTATCGCGCCGAGGACGGCGGGGGGATCATGATCGACATGTTCTGCCACTGGCGCTACGTGCTGGACAACCTCTTCGGCAGTGTCCGGAGCGTCTACAGCCTCGGGGCCACGCACGTCAAGACGCGCTGGGACGAGCAGGGCCGGCCCTACGCCTGCACGGCCGACGACGCGGCGTACGGCATCTTCGAGCTGGAGGGGGAGATCGTCGCCCAGTTCAACTCCTCCTGGTGCACACGCGTCCGGCGCGACGATCTGCTGGTCATGCAGGTGGACGGCACGGAAGGCTCGGCCGTGGCGGGGCTGCGGAAGTGCTGGAGCCAGTCCTACGACCAGACGCCGCGGCCGGTGTGGAACCCGGACGTGGACTCGCCGATCGACTACTACGCCGGCTGGACGCCCGTCGAACCGGACCGCCAGTTCGACAACGCCTTCAAGGTGCAGTGGGAGCTGTACCTCAAGCACGTGGTCAAGGACGCGCCCTTCCGCTGGTCGCTTCGAGAAGGCGCCAAGGGCGTCCAGCTCGCCGAGCTGGGCATGCAGGCCTGGAAGCGCCACGAACGCCTCGACGTGCCCGAGATGTAGCGAATCTCCAGGTCCGGGCGCGTCTACAATGGTGCGAAATACCGCAGCCCAAGTACGGAGATTCGCAGGCATGATCCGACGTAGCCTCCTGATCGTCGCGGCGGCCGGGATGCTGGCCGGGCCCGCCGCCAGCCAGCAGATGCCCCTCCCAGGCGACCTCACCGGGCCGATCGAGCCGTTCCGTCCCTCGGAATCGGCCAGGCACTTCGACATCCGGGCGGTGGCGTCCCACCGGACGGTCACGCCCGGACAGACCTTCCACGTCGCGCTGGTCGGCGAGCTCGACAGCAACTGGGTCTATTACAGCCCCCACCCCGGCCCGATGGTTATCGGGGGCAGCCTGGACGTCGAGGCCGCGCCGCTCGAGGTCGGGGCCGTCCGCTGGCCCAAGGACAAGCCCAAGACCGTCGACTACGGCGAGGGGCCGGTGGACAACTACGTCTACACCGGCCGGTTTGCCGTCTACGCGGAGGTGACGGTCCCCGAGGACGTTGCCCCGGGCAACTACGAGATCGTCCTCAGGCCCCGCGGGCAGATCTGCCTGGAGGTGTGCATCAACCTCGAGGGCCCCGAGGCCCTCTCGGCCACCGCGACCGTCGACGTCGGCGCCGAGGCCGTCGCCAGCCCGGACTGGACCGCCGACCTGGCGGAGGGCCTTGCCGACGCCGTCCCGGCCGAGAAGCTCAAGGCACTTCACGAACGGGCCCCCGCCCCGGGCGCAGGCACGACGGCGGCGCCGGGCGCGCTGGCGGGGGAGGCGACGGCGCTGACGTTCTGGGCGGGCATCGGCCTGGCTCTGCTGGCGGGACTGACGCTGAACATCATGCCCTGCGTCCTGCCGATCATTCCGCTTCGGATCTACAGCCTGGTGAACATGGCCCACGAGTCGCGGCGGCGGTACGTCACGCTGGGGCTGGCGTTCGCCGGCGGGATCGTGCTGTTCTTCGTCGCGCTGGCGGCGGTGAACGTGGTACTGAAGACCCTCGGCGAGGCCACGCTGGACCTCAACGCCCATTTCCAGGTCCCCCGGGTCCGCGTGGTGATCGCCCTGGTTCTGGTCGCGCTGTCGGCCAACCTCTGGGGGCTCTTCAACGTCACCGTGCCCTCCAAGGTCGCCGGCATGGAGGGCGGCGGAACGCGCGAGGGCCACCTGCCCGCTGCCGGCATGGGCCTGATGATGGCCATCCTCAGCACGCCGTGCAGCTTCTGGCTGATGGCCCTGGCCCTGGCGTGGGCCCAGGTCCAGCCGCTCTGGCTGGGTACCCTCGCCATCGTCCTGATCGGTGTGGGCATGGCCGTGCCTCACGTCTTCCTTGCCGCCGTGCCGGGCCTGACCCGCCGCCTGCCCAAGCCCGGCATCTGGATGGAGTATTTCAAGCAGACCATGGGCTTCCTGCTCGTCCCGGCCGTGCTCTACCTGCTGGCGACGCTCCCGACGCGCGGGGGCTGGCCCTTCCGCGTGGCCGGCTTCGCCACGGCCCTGACCTTCGCGCTTTGGGTCTGGGGGAGCTGGGTCCGCTACGACGCCCCGTTGCTTCGCAAGGCGCTGATCCGCGGCCCGGCGGTTGTGCTGGTCGTGGCCATGGGCCTCTGGCTGCTGCCCAGGCCCCCCAAGCCGCTGGTGACCTTCGAGAGCTTCGACGCCCAACGCATCGCCGACGCCCGGGAGGAAGGGGAGGTGGTGGTCGTCAAGGTAACGGCCGCGTGGTGCACGGAATGCAAGATTCTCGACTACCAGGTCTTCAACACGCCGGAGATCGCCGAGGCGTTCGAGCGGCGGGGGGTGGTGGCGGTCAAGGCGGACGTGACCGAGGGCGAGAGCGCCGCGGCCCGATGGGTGCGGCGGAACGTCGGGGGTGCGCCGCCGCTGACGATACTCTACCCCGCCGATGGGGGCGAGCCGCGGGTCGTGCCCGGCCGCTTCAGCAAGGCCGAGTTGATTGCCATGCTCGACGAGGCGGCCGCGCCGTAACGGCGGCGCCGGCCCGGCTTCGCGCCCGTCGAGCGAGGGTCCGAAACGTTTGAGGACGAAACCCGCCGCGGGAGTCGGTGGTTGAGAGATTGTCGGGGCGTGGCATGTCTGGTAAGCTGCCTGAGACGGGACTACCCGGTACGCACGACCTTGGAAGGACCTCCTAGCGATGGAATGGACCCACCGCGTTGCGGTTGTGGCGATGGCGGCGATTCTGCCCGCCGGGGCGGCTGTCCGGGCGCAGGACCCGGCGGGGGCAGAGGCAGCCCAGGCGGGCGAGCTCTGGCGGCAGATGCGAGCCGCCGACGTGGACTCTGCCGAGTTCAAGGCCGCCAAATGGAAGCTGACGGCGCTGCTGGGGACGATGCCCGCCGATCGCAGGACCGCGGCGGCGACGGCGATGATGGACCGCTACGCCGAGGCGTGCGTCAACGAGGCGGCCCTGGAGCAGTTCGGCCCGGACCCGCTGCCGATCACCGACATCCAGCGGATTCTCTGGGACACCGACCGCTCCTTCGCCCAGCGCGAACTGCTCAAGACCTATTTCTCCTTCTGCCGTCCCGAGGCCAAGTCCTCGGTCCTGACCGAGCCGGCCCGCCGTCAGTTGGTGGACCTGCTGGCCGAGAGGATCGACGACCTGGCGGCGACGGGGGCTTCCTACGGCGAGCAGCGACTGATGCTGCACCTGGCCTCGGCTGCGCTGAGCGGCTACGCCCGTCGCGCCGACGACGTGCCCCCGGCTGGCGGGCTGCTGAAGGCGCTGGAGAAATACGCCGCCTCGGCCCGTCCGGGGGACGGCCTGGCCGCGGCCATCCCGACCTGGCTGAGCATCGCCGCGGAGGGCGACGACGAGATCGACGACTTCAGCGACGCCGCCCGCTCGCTGGGCCACTGGGACCCGCTGGTCCGCCTCAAGGCCGCCGCATGGCTCGGAGAGCGCGTCGAGGAAGACCCCACCGCCGCCCGGGCCGTGATCGGTATGCTCCAGGACGCGCGCGACGAGGTCCGCGCCGCCGCCGCAAGGGTCTTCGCATTCGCCCGCGACTACCGCCCGGACGTCATCGTGCCCCAGATGGTCGCCATGCTCACTCGCGACCGCGGCGTGGTCGTCCAAGCCGCCGCCGCCGATGTGCTCATCGGCCGGGCCGAGCAGGCAGCCGGCCGGATCGACGCCTTGCTGGCGCGCTTCGATAACCCCACCGTCCTTCCCGGCCGCAAGCGGACCTCCCACATCCTCCGCGTGCTGGCCAAGCTGCTGCCCGAGACCTCGGACCCGAGAAAGGCCCGCCTCCTCGAATTGGCCAAGGAGAATCTCCGCCGCTCCCCCGACGGGGCCCTGGCGGTGATGGAGGCCCTCGGCCCCGATGCGGCCGAGGCCCTTTCGGCCATCCGGGAGTATCGCGACGGAGCCGACCGATTCCGCCGCGTCTACATTGACCGTCACGTTCTGCCGGCCATCAC
The DNA here is from genome assembly GCA_964385465.1 of uncultured Planctomycetaceae bacterium. GTDB lineage: Bacteria > Planctomycetota > Phycisphaerae > SM23-33 > SM23-33 > CAYLPJ01. The sequence continues at coordinate 47,305 of CAYLPJ010000021.1, forward strand.
GTCCTCGGACGGCTCGTCCTGACGCGCGGCGCATGAAAACGGGCGGGGTCGCCAAATGCCGGCTCGCCCGCCCGAAGTGTGCGTTCCCGCCGGTCAGACCGTCTGGAGCTTCTGACCTTTCCGCCGCCTGCGATTGATGACCTTCCGGCCGTTCTTCGTACGCATTCGCGCGCGGAAACCGAACTTCCGCACTCGCTTGATCTTCGAGACTCGTCTGGGGTAGTGCATTGGCAAACCTTTCGCAGTCGCTTCACGGCCGCTCGAAATCGTTGAAGCCCCGAATGATACCTGCCGGCCTGCAAGCGGGCAAGGGCATTTTTCGCCGGATCGCGCCTGCCCGCCAGACGGGCGGCATCTGCACAAGCTGCCCGCCCGATGCTTGCAAGCGGGCCGGACGCTGGATATGACATGCGGCGGTCCGTGGTCACTGTGAAGGTGAGGGCTTATGCCTTGGCGGCACAGGTCGTATGAAGTTCTGCCGGCGCTCAGCGTCCGCGGCGCCGAGCTGCGCACGAGCCTCCGCATTGTTACCGCCGGGTGGGGGTTGGGCATCATCTGGATGACCTGCATCTCCGGCAGTTGGATGAACAGCTTCCGCCGGATGCTGGGCTTCAACGATTTCCACTTCGGGCTCATGCAGGCCGCCCCGTTCATCTCCGCCTTCGGGACGCTTGTGGCCACTGTCCTCATCGAGCGAACGGGCCTGCGGAAGTTCCAGTTCGTCTTCACCATGGGGGCCGCCCGGCTGGTGTGGGTGGTCATCGCCGCGATCTTCTTCTTCCTGCCCGGCACGGTGGTGGGGCGGTGGCTCGTGCTGGCGGCCCTGGCGGCCACGTGGACACTCGCCTCCCTCGGCATGCCGGCGTGGCACGTCTGGATGGGGGACCTGATCCCACGCCGCATCCGCGGGCGGTACCTCGGCCGGCGGGCCATGATCACCAGAATGATCCAGTTCCCCTTCGCCATCTCCCTGGCGATCCTCATCGACCACGTGATCGACGACGGCCTGCCCTTCACCGCCGAGGCCCAGCCGCTGCTGCACGCCACGCTGGCCGGAATGCTCGTGCTCGCCGGGCTCTTCGGCCTGGCCGACATCCTCCTGTTCCTCCGCATCCGCGAGCTGACCCCCACCACCCGGGACGAGCCCCGCCGCCCGGCCGTCGATATCCGCGTCGCCCGGCCGAAACGCAGGACTTTCCGCGCCTGGCTGGCCTATGCCGGGCGGTACATCCTGGCCGCCGGCCGCCAACTCCTGCTGGAGCCGCTGGCTGATCGGGCCTTCCGCCGCTACGTGATGTACGGCGCGACGGTCGCGTTCGCCATGGCCGTCGGCGGGCCGTTCTTCATCCGAAACATGCGGGAGAATCTTGGCTTCAGCCACCTGGCGCTCAACGCCGTGTTCATGGTCGTCGGACCGCTGATCAGCATCTTCGCCGTCCGTCAGTGGGGCAAGCTCGTGGACCGATGGGGCCGGCGGCCCACACTCATGCTCGCACAGGGCCTGGCCGTCTTCGGGGCCGTGCCGTACTTCTTCGCCTCCAAGTACACGCCCAACCCGCAGTTCGTCTCCGACGCCGCCAACGCCGTCGCGGGATGGATCGGCGCGGTCGTCCAACTCCTGGCCGGGTGGTTCGGTGCCGAGGCCGCCTGGGCCGCCCGCCCGCTGGTCCCGCCGGGCGCCCCGGTGGGCGCGTGGCTGATCTGCTCGACCGTCGTGTTCTTCGGGTTCGTCGGCTGGTCCGGCGTGATGCTCGCACAGCAGGGGATCATCCTCGGCTTTGCCGACACCGCCGGGCGGAGCAAATACGTCGCCGCACACGCCGTCCTGGTCGGCATCGGCGGGATGTTGGGCGCGGTGCTCGGCGGGTCGGTCGCCCGCGGGATCGGCACGGCCGAGTGGTACGCGCCGATCCGCGTGCTTCACTACTTCGAGTGGAACAAGTGGCACGCGACGTTCGCGATCTCGATCGCTGCCCGGGTGACGGCGTTGTGCCTGCTGATCGGCATGCCGGACCCGGGCAGCCGGCGAGCCCGGGACATGGTCCGCACCATCGGCGTGGAGACCTACAACCTCATCGCCAACCGCTTGTGGCAGAACCTCCGCAACTACATCCGCCGCCCGATCCGCAGGCCGCCGCGGCGCGGCCCGTAGCCGCATCCGTACCCGCTGTCGCACTGTCGCGTACCGCTCCCGTCCCGCCCCTCGAACACGGGCCATTGGCCACTACGGTCGTCGCGTCCGTTCCGGTACAATCGCCCCCATGCCCGACGAAACGGAAATGAAGTTTGCGGTGTCCGACCACGACGCGGTCCGGGGCGCCCTCCGCGCGGAGGGCGCCGAGTACCTCGGGGAGGTCTGCCAGACGGATCGGTTCTTCGACACGGCCGACCACGCCTTCCGCGCCGGAGACCGCGGCCTGCGGATCCGTTCGGTTGAGCGGCTGGACGGCGATGCCGGGGCCGAGAAGGACGTCCGCCCGCTGGTGACGTACAAGGGCCCGCGTCGCGGCGGTGGGCAGGCGAAGGTCCGCCCCGAGCACGAGACGTTCGTCGGCGACGCCGAGACGTTGGCGAAGATCTTCGCCGCCTGCGGCCTGGAGCCCACGCTGGTTCTCCAGAAGCGCCGGGCCAGCTACCGGCTGGGCGATTGTCTCGTCGAGCTGGACGAGTTGCCCGTCCTCGGGCGGTTCGTGGAGATCGAGGGCCCCGACGAGCCGGCCGTCCAGGCCGTGCGCGACCGCCTGGGCCTGGCGCGGGAGCCGGTCGGCGAGCCGTATGCCGCCCTGGCCGCCAACGCCTGCCGCGAGCTGGAGACGTGCGGGGAGCTGACATTCCGGACATGTCCCGGCTGCGACCGCCGCGGCTGATGTGTGTTCAGAGCGCCACCGCGGCCATCAGTGCGGACTGGACGTGGAACAGGATCCAGCCGAGGGGGTCGGGCAGGTCGGCGCGGCCGGTGACCGCTCCCAGCAGCCTGGGGCCGAACAGCAGGGCCATCAGCATGATCGCGCCGAACCGCCGCTGCCAGTTCATGAAGGCATCCTGGCTGGAGATCGGCAGCAGCTCGCGGGCGATGTGATGCCCATCGAGGGGGAACAGGGGCAGGAGGTTGAAGACGAACAGCAGGCAGTTGACGGTGGCGATCCAGCCGAAGTAGGCGAAGACGAAGCTGTCGAGCCCGGCCCATTCGGCGGGCGCCCAGGCGTACCAGGCCCGCATGAGCAGGCCGGCGGCGATGGCGAGGAAGAGGTTGCTCATCGGCCCGGCGAGGGAGACCGCGATGTCGCCCAGCCGCCGGGGGGAGAGGCGCAGGGGATTGACGGGCACGGGCTTGGCCCAGCCGAAGCCGACCAGGGCGATGCACAGCGTCCCCAGCGGGTCGAGGTGGGCCAGGGGGTTGAGCGTCAGCCTGCCCATGTGCATGGCCGAATGATCCCCGAACGCCAGCGCGGTCCGCGCATGGGCGTACTCGTGGACGACCAGGCTCATCAGCAGCGGAGGCAGCGTGAAGAGCCTCAAAAGCAGCCATTGCTCGTCGAACGCCATGCTTCCCTTTTACTTGACCGGGCCTCGGCGGAACAAGGATAATGCGGCCCTGGCGGGCGGCGGCAAGCACGGACCTACGGAATGGCACGAACGAGCACGGACGCGGCGAAAGTGGACATCGAGCTGGCCCGCCGCGCGCTGCGCGCCGAGGGCGAGGCGATCACCGCGCTGTCGTCGGGGATCGGGGATGCTTTCGCCTCGGCGGCCGAGATGATCTTCGCCTGCGAGGGGACGGTTATCCTGACGGGGATCGGCAAGGCGGGGCTGGTCGCACGCAAGATCTCCGCGACGTTCGCCTCCACGGGCACGAGCAGCATCTTCCTTCACCCCGTCGAGGCGCTCCACGGGGACCTCGGGCGGGCCCGCCGCGGCGACGTCGTCATCGCGCTGAGCCACAGCGGCGAGACCGAGGAGATCCTCCGCCTGCTCGACCACCTCAAGGCGCGCGGGGCAAGCGTGATCGCCCTGACGGGCCGCCCGGATTCGCCGCTGGGCCGCAACGGCGACCTCGCCGTCTCCTACGGGCCCGTCGAGGAGGCCTGCCCGCTGGGCTTGGCGCCGACGGTCTCGACCTCCTGCATGCTCGCCGTCGGCGACGCCCTGGCCGTCACCGTCATGCAGATGCGGGACTTCCGCCCCGAGGACTTCGCCGCCTACCACCCCGCCGGCTCGCTCGGGCGGAAGCTGATGAAGGTCGAGGAGGCCATGACCGTCCGCGGCGGCGACCGCCTGACCGCCGTGCCGGACTCGATGTCCCTCGGCGACGCCCTCGCCGAGGCCGAGCGGGTTCCCCGGCGGACGGGGGCGATGCTGCTGGTGGACGCCGAAGGGCGGCTCAGCGGCATCCTCACCGACGCCGACCTCCGCCGCCACCTGCTCCGCCGCCCCGGCGAGGACCTGCTGGCCGTGCCCGTGGCCGAGCTGATGACCCGCCGGCCCAAGCGGATCGCCGTCGGCGAGTTGGCCAGCGAGGCCCTGGCCGTCCTCAACCAATACCGGATCGACGAGCTTCCCGTCGTGGACGCCGACGGCCGGCCGGTCGGTATCATCGACGTTCAGGACCTCGTGGGCATTCAGGCCGTGGAGCACAACGGTGACTGACTTCGCACGCCTCAAGCTGCTGGTGATGGACGTCGACGGCGTTCTCACCGACGGGCGCATCTACCTCGACGAGGACGGGCGCGAGATTAAGGCCTTCGACACCAAGGACGGCGCGGGCGTCAAGTACTGGCAGCGTGTCGGGCACACCGCGGCGATCATCACCGGGCGCGGCTCGCCGACCGTTCAACGCCGGGCCGAGGAACTCGGCATCGAGATCGTCCACCTCAACGCCAAGATCAAGCTGCCCGCCTTCCAGAGCGTGCTGGCACAGACCGGCGCGACCGCCGAGGAGACCGTGGTCATCGGCGACGACCTGACGGACCTGCCGCTGCTGCGCGCGTGCGGCTTCGCGGCCGCTCCGGCCGACGCGGTGGCGGACGTCCGGGAAGCCGCCGAGTACGTCGCCGCCGCCGGTGGGGGGCGGGGGTGCGTCCGGGAGGTCGTCGAGCACGTCCTCAAGGCCGCCGGAACGTGGGGGCGGATCATGGAACGCTACCTGCCAAAGGGGGGCGACGACGCATGAAGCGCCGCATCCTCCTGGTGGCGACGACCGTGCTGTTTCTGGCGATGGCGTGGTTCGTCTACAGCCGCCTGGCGGGCCGGCACACGGCCGACGCCCCGCCGCCGGAGGTGTCCGAACGCCGTCGGCCGACCGACGACCTTGCCACGCGGCCGGGGGCAACCGTCGGCGACGTGGTCGAGCTGGAGATCATCGCGCGGGACAAGGCCGGTCGGCTGGAGGCCGTCTATCGTGCTCGCAAATGGGACCGCCGCCCGGACGGCAGCCATGTGCTGATCGAGCCTCGCGTGGAGATGTTTCACGGCAACGGGCAGCGGACGGTCCTTCGGGCCGACCGGGGGGAGGTCTACGGCGAGCAGCTTGACCGTGGCATGAACGTTCGCCGGGCGAAGCTGTCCGGCAACGTGACAATCTACTTCGACCCGTCGCGCGGCGCCGACCGCCGTCCGGTCGAGGAGATCCCCGACGAGATCGTTCGCGTCTACGTCGACGAGGTCGAGTTCGACCGCGAGCACCTGACCATCGAGACCGACAGGCGGGTCACGGTCTTCTCCCCCCAGGCCGACATCTACGGGCGCGGGCTGACGATAAGCTGGAACGAGTCTCCCCGCGAGCTGCGCCTCCTGCGGGTCGAGCAGGGCGAGTACATGGCCGTCTACGAGGTGCCCGAGGAGCTGGACGTCATCGGGCTTCCCGGCGACGAAGACGAGACCGCCGGGACGGGGTCGGCGACCGCTCCCGCGCCGGCGGCGGCAGACGGTGGGGAGCCCACCGGCAGGACGCGCCCGAGCACCTCGCCGGCCACGAAGCCGGGCGAGGGGGGCGCCGAGGAGGAGCTGAAGGCCAAGAACCAGTACGTTGCCGAGTTCCAGCGCGACGTCCGCGTGATCCATCGCGACCGCCGCCTGTACGGCGCCGAGACGCTGGCGCTGCGGTTCGACTGGGACACCTCCTGGCGCGAGGCGCCCGGCGGGTACTTCGGCCCGGACCGTCAGCGACGCCGCCGGAAGGTCGCCCCCTCGGCGTCCGAGGCCGATACCGCACCGGGTGCCCGACCAGTCGAGACGGCCCCGGCCGATGCGGCCGCCCCCCCCGTGCCGAGCTTCGGGCGGACGATGCCGCCGGCGACCCGCCCGGCCACGCGGCCGACGAGCGCCCCCGCCACGGCCCCGGCGACAGGCCCCGCCGAACCCGAGCCGATGGAGATCTACTGGTCCGGCCCGCTGGTGATCCGCCCGACCGGGCACACCGACACGCCGACCCGCGACCGCTACGACCTGACCGCGCGCGGGCCGAAGGTGGTCCTCACCGATCCCCGCGCCACGGCCGTCTGCGAGGAGTTCGTCTTCCATCACCCCGACCGGACGGGCTACCTTCGGGGCGCCGGGGACGCCCCGGCCCGGCTGCTGCTGGCCGAGGGACTGGACATCGCCAGCCGCCGGATCACCTTCGATCCGCGACAGGGCCAGGCCCGTTTCGACGGCGCCGGCTACATGGCCCAGCGGTTTTCCGACGGGCTGGAGCAGGCCCGGGCCATCGAGTTGGCCGAGACCGAATCGGGCAAGACCGTTCCCCAGACGCGCCGGGCTACCTGGAGCGAGGATGTCGACGTCGGGTTCGCCACCGTGAACGAGGAGGGCCCCGAGGGCACGACGCGGAGCCGTCAGGTCCTCCGCACGGCCCGGCTCAACGGCGACGTCGAACTGCTCCAGAGCGCCGACCCCAACGCCGACTTCGTCCGCTGCGATCGCCTTGACGTGTTGATGAGCAGCGATCCCGACCGCCCGGGTGTGCCCCGCCGCGCCATCGCCACGGGGAACGTCTCGGCCAGGCAGCAGGGCAGCGACCTCGCCGCCGAACGCGCCGTGGTCGCCTTCCGCCAGGAGCCGGACGAGGACGAAGGGCCGGCCGACGCCGACGCGGGCGGTCGGGCCGAACGCTTCGGCAGCCTGCGGGCCGAGAGCGTTCTCGCCGAGGGCGACGTCCGCCTCACCGACCGCGGGGACGCCAACGAACCCGTCCTCCGCGCCACCGGCCAGCGGATGCAGAGCGACCTGACGCGCCGCACCGCCGTGCTCTCCGGCGAGCCGGCCACCATCGAGCGCGGGACCAACCGCATGGTCGGGCGCGTCATCCAACTCGACCAGGCCGAGGGCTCGGCGGTCGTCGACGGCAAGGGGACGCTGCGCTTCCTCACGCGGCAGGACATCAACGGCAACGAGCTGCCCGAGCCCCGCCCCGTGAACATCCGGTGGTCGCGCGGGATGGAGTTCCGCGGCGAGCGCCGCACGGCCGCGTTCCGCGGAGACGTCTCCCTCGACAGCGGCATGGACGAGGTGCGCTGTCGCGAAATGCAACTGCTGTTCGCCGATCCGCCGGAGAGTGAACCCGCGGCCACGCAGCCGGCCGGGAAGACGGACTCGCGGCGGCTCGGCGGGCTCGGGGTGGGCGTCGAGCGGTACAGCCGCCGGCGGATCTCAATGATCCTCGCCGACGGAGACGTTGCCCTTCGCAGCCGGCGGGAGACCGATGCCAACCAGCTCCTCCGCCGTCTTCAACTGGCCGGCACGAAGCTGATCTACGACGCCGAGAGCGCGCGGATGACCATGCTCGGGCACGGGACGTTCGTCGCAGAGGACTACGCCGCACCGCGCGAGAACCGCCCGCGCGACGACGACGGGCTGGTCGCGGCCGTCGGCAGGCCCAGCCAGTCCGCCTTCGAGTGGCACCGCTCGATGCAGTTGTCCCAGCGGGAGCGGCTGGTCGTGCTGGACGGCAAGGTGAAGATGGTGCACAAGTCCGGGCGGAAGATCGTCCTGGCGGATCGGATGAACGTTCCCCGCGAGCGGTGGGGCACGTTGCAGGAGGGGCGGAAGACCATCCTGGCCTGCGGGAACATGATGGTGAAGTTCGGCCCCGGCGAGGAAGGGGGGAGTGAGTCGCCCCCGGCTGCCGGCGCGGACGTCCTGGCCGCCGGCGGGCCGGACCTCGGCCCGATCGAGCTGTTCAGCGCCTCGACAGACGTGAACCTCCGCGACGGGCCCAGGCAGGTGCTGGCCCAGCGGCTGATCTACAACCGCATGAAGGACCTGGCGGTGATCTGGGGCTTCCTGGACGGCAAGCCGCCGGCCAACGCGATGGTCGTCTACGAAGACCCCGCCACGGGGCGGTCGCAGTCGTGGTCCAGCCCGAAGATCATCTGGTACCGACGCAACAACCGCATCATCACCGAGGAGGTCGTGGGCGCGGGCGGCAGGTAGGCGGCGCGGGCCGGCGTCAGCCCTGCTGAAGCACCTCGTTCATCGCCCCGCTCCGAAGGCCCTGGAGGTCCAGCGAGACGTACGTATACCCGGCGGCCTTGATCGCCTCGATGATCCTCTCGGCCTCGCGGAGGGCACGCTCGAGCTGGTCGGCGGGAACCTCGATCCGCGCCACCGCCCCGTGATCGCGGACGCGGCAGGGGAAGAAGCCCAACTCCTCCAGGGCGACCTCCGCCTGCTCGATGCGATCCAGCTTCTCCGGGGTGATCTCCTCCCCGTAGGGTATCCGCGAGGCCAGGCACGCCGCCGAGGGCTGGTCCCACGTGGGCAGGCCCATGGCACGCGAGACCGCACGGATGTCCGCCTTGGTCATCCCTGCCTCCAGCAGCGGGCGGACCGCGCCGACCTGCCGACCGGCCTCCAGGCCCGGGCGGAAATCGCCGGTGTCGTCCGCGTTCGCGCCGGTTACGATCGCGCCGAGGCCGCGTTGCTCGGCCATCTCCTTCAGCCCGGTCAGCAACCCGCTCTTGCAGTGATAGCAGCGATTGGGCGGGTTGGAGGTGAATTTCGGGTCGTAGAGCTCGCCGGTCTTGAACTCCGCCAGTTCGACGCCGATCGCCTCGGCCAGCCGCCTCGCCGCTGTGGTGCAACGGCGGGGGTGGATGGGGGAGACCCCGGTGACGGCCAAGACGTTCTCGCGGCCCAGCGTCTCGGCGGCAAGGCAGAGCAGCAGCGTACTGTCCACGCCACCGGAGAAGGCGACCAGCACGCTTTCCAGCGCGCGGAGCTGCCGCCGGCAGGCCTCCACTTTCGCCTGGAGTGCGGGGTCGAGATCGCCAAGCCGTTCGGTCATCATACGTATACTCCTCGTGAGTATTCTAGGTCGCTCTCGACCGGCGCCGCACGCGGAAACCGCTCGCCGGCGCGTGAACCCCCGGGACGATCCGGATACACTCGGGGGCGCCCCCCGGCCATGGGCCACGGGAGACCTCCGCCGCATGAAACGCCTCGCCACAGCCCTGAGCCTCGCCCGCGTCGGGCCACTGCTGACCAAGGAGTTGCTCGTCACCAGCCGCCGGCCGCGGTACTACCTGCTGCGGTTCGCCTACGCCGCCGTGCTGGGGCTGTACGTCTCGCTGGTCTGGCTGGGCTTCGTCGAGCAGGCCTCCGGTGCCTCGGCCGTCTACCGCACGGCGCACATGTCCGAGATGGGCAAACAGATCGTCAGCTACATCGTGTGCTTCCAGTTCGGCCTGGCCCAACTCGTCGCCGCCGTGCTGCTGAGCACGGCGATCAGCGAGGAGATCTATCAGCGGACCCTCGTGCCGATCCTGACCACGCCGATCGGCATGTGGCAGATCGTGGCCGGGAAGTTCCTCGGGCGGCTGCTCCACGTGGGCCTGCTGCTGGCGGTGAGCCTGCCGCTGATGGGCGTTGTCCGCGTCCTGGGCGGCGTGCCCTGGAACTACCTCCTCGCCGGCGTGTGCATCACGGTCACCGCGTGCATGTTCCTCGGAGCCGTCGCCATGCTGTTCTCCGTCCTCTGCCGGCGCGGGTACCTGAGCATCCTGGCCACCGCGGGTGCGGCCGGGGGACTGTACGGCGTCGTCGGATTGGTCCTCTTGATAATTGGCGGCATCGGATCGGCTGCGCTGGGGAAGTGGGCCATGTGCGTCCCGCTGTACCCCAACCCGGTCGCGGCGATGGTCCATGAGACCGTCGCCCTGCACGACCCCTCGGCCACCGTGCCGGGCTTCTACTGGCCGATCCACTGCCTGTTGATGCTCGCGGCGACGTATGGCGTGTTGCGGCTGTGCCAACTGCTGGTCGGGCGGGTGGCGATCCGCAAGGCCATCGGCATGGGCGCCGGGCAGGTGGACGAGACAGACTCGGCCCGCCTCGCCGTACGCCCTCCGATGCTCCTTGAGCCCGTGGACGCCTCCGAGGCCGAGCGCAGCCACATCCGCCTGCTCAACGCCGCGCCGCAGGTGGCCCCGCCGCCGCGCCGACAACCCGCCGAAGCGCCCGCGGCGAAGCCCGGCCCCCCCCGCGAGCGACGCTGGAGGCCCAAGGGCTGGGGGCTTTCCCGCGTGATCGGTTCGCCCATCGTCTGGCGAGAGCTCCGCAAGCCGCTGCTGCGCGACCGCGTCGTCCAGCTCGTCGCCACCGGCGCAGCCGTGTTCTACCTCATCTATACCTACGCGATCCTCGGCGCCACCGGCGCGATGGACGATCCGGGCGTGCACGTGTTCTTCGTCCAGATGTTCCTCCTGGCGGCGATGGTGTGTACGGCGGTGGACGCCTCCACGACCATCGCGCCCGAACGCCAGGCCCGAACCTGGCCGAGCCTGCTGTCCACGCCGGTCAGCGACTGGCACATCCTGCTTGGAAAGGCCGGGGGCTCGGCATTTCGCTGCCTGCCGGTGTGGCTGTTCCTGGCCGCTCACGTGCTGCTGTTCTCGGCCATCGGGCACTTGCACCCCCTGGCGATCCTCCACGTCGGCCTCATCGCGGTTGGCGCCTTCGCCGTGTTGCTGGCGCTGGGGACATTTTTGTCGGCCCGCTGCCGCAGGCCCACGACGGCCGTGCTGCTCAGTGCCGGCCTGCCCGTGATTGCCTGGGGCCTCCTGCCGGTCGGGACGCAGTTGCTCGGGCAGGTCCTCGGCGACCGCGAACTCGCCGACGCCGTTGCCCTGGCCAACCCGATCACGCAGGCGTGGGTCATCACCGACGCCGCCGGACGCGCGACCCGGGAGGCGTACCTGGCCGGCTGGCCCGACTGGCACCGCGGCGCCTCGGCCACCACGGTCGTCTTGCTGGCATCCTTCCTTGCTCACGCCCTCCTGGCCGTGGGACTGCTGGCCATCTCCAAACGTCGCCTGCGTCACCACACCTTCCGCCAGTAGGCCTTTGACTCCGGCGGCTCCACGTTCATCACTCCTCCGTGGCGCGCGGCCATCTGTGCGACAAAAACGTGCACACCAATGGCGTAGCATACATAAGTGTGAGTTAGCTCGGATAGCGAGTCGAAGGCCGCCTGAATGGTAAGTAATGATCCAAGAGTGTTTTGAGTCAGTTTTTCTTCTGTGGCACGGTGAATGCACATGTATCTGGCGTCGTTCCTCGGCCGGGACATGGATCTCGGGCGGGGAGGGCTGAGACCTGCAACGCCGCAGTCGCCAGACGACCGGATCGGGCGCGGCCTACCGCGGAGGCTGCGCTCGGCCGGTCGGGGAGCCGGCGAGCAGGACAAGGGCGTACCGAGACAACAGCAAGGAGCTTCGACCATGTACAGGACCGCTTGGGTCACCGCCGCATTGCTGGCCGGCCTGCTCGTATGCACGCCGGCCGTCCGCGGAAACGAGATCGAACCCGTGCCGGAGACTGCCCCGGCTGCCGTGGCCGCCGCCGGCGTCGTGACCGACAGCCAGGGCGGCACGCATACCTACGGCGACGTAGTCTGGACGCTGGTCGCCGCCGTGCTCGTGTTCTTCATGCAGGCCGGCTTCGCCATGGTCGAGACAGGCTTCACACGGGCCAAGAACGCCGTCAACATCCTCATGAAGAACCTCATGGACTTCTCCGTGGGGACCGTGGCGTTCTTCGTCGTCGGCTTCGGGCTGATGTTCGGTAAGAGCAACGGGCTGTTCGGAACCAGCCTCTTCGCCTTGACCGGCATCGGCGACCATCAGTGGGAGTACACGTTCCTGATCTTCCAGACCGTCTTCGCCGCCACGGCCGCCACGATCGTCTCCGGCGCCATGGCCGAGAGGACCAAGTTCACCAGCTACCTGGTCTACAGCTTCTTCATCTCGCTGTTGATCTACCCGATCTTCGGCTCGTGGGCGTGGGGGGGCCTGCTGGCCGGCGGCGGGTGGCTGGAGGCGCCCGAGGGCGGTTTCCTCGCCGGGCTCGGCCTGCCGGGCTTCCTGGACTTCGCCGGCTCGACGGTCGTGCATTCGGTCGGCGGCTGGCTGGCTCTGGCCGGGGCCATCGTCCTCGGGCCGCGCATCGGCAAGTACAACGGGGATGGCAAACCCCGCGCCATCGCCGGGCACAGCATCCCCCTGGCCGCCCTGGGCGTGTTCATCCTGTGGTTCGGGTGGTTCGGCTTCAATCCGGGCAGCACCACCGCCGCGGGAGGCGACATCGGCTTCATCGCGGTGACCACGAACCTGGCCGCCGCCGCCGGGGCCATCATCGCCATGGCCGTCGCCTGGCTGATGTTCAAGAAGCCAGACGCGTCGATGGCCCTCAACGGCGCCTTGGCCGGGCTGGTGGGGATTACCGCCGGCTGCGACGGGGTAAGCCCCGTCGGCGCGCTGATCATCGGGGCCGTTGCCGGGGCGCTGGTCGTCCTGGCCGTGACGTTCATCGACAGCAAGCTCAAGATCGACGACCCGGTCGGGGCCGTCAGCGTCCACGGCGTCTGCGGCGCGTGGGGCACGTTGGCCTGCGGGCTGTTCAACACCGACAGCGGCCTGTTCTACGGAGGCGGACTCGCGCAGATGGGCACGCAGGTCCTCGGCGTGCTGGCGGCATTCGCCTGGGCGTTCGGGCTGGGGCTGGTCCTGTTCTTCCTCATCAAGAAGACGATCGGCCTCCGCGTGACCAGAGACGAGGAGCTTCGCGGGCTGGACATCGGCGAGCACGGCATGGAGGCGTACGCGGGCTTCCAGGTCTTCAGCACGACCTGACGCCGCGACCGCGACCCCCGCGCCAACAGCTACCGGAAGGAGAACCACACGATGCGACTGATCATAGCCTACATTCAGCCGGAGAAGCTCAACGACGTCAAGCAGGCGCTGTACGCCGCGAAGGTCTTCAAGATGTCCGTCAGCAACGCCCTCGGCTGCGGTCAGCAGAAGGGCTACCACGAGACGTACCGCGGCGTGGACATGGAAGTGAACCTGCTCAAGAAGGTCCGGATCGAGATCGGCGTCAACGAGGAGTTCGTCCAGCCGACAATCGACGCGATCGTTTCGGGTGCTCGCACCGATACCATCGGGGACGGGAAGATCTTCGTGGTACCGCTGGAACGGTGCATCCGTATCCGTACGGGTGAAGAAGGCAACGAGGCCATCGGCTGACGTCAGCCGAGATCGACCGGCTTGCGGTCGTCCCTGATACAGAAAGGAACGTGAAACATGGGCAAAGGAAAGAAGACATCCGAAACGTATCGCTCCCTCGCCGGCCGCTCGCGGCGGCCGGTGGCGGCCCTGGCGGTCGCGGCGGCGGTCATGCTGGGGGCCCTGGCGCCGGTGTGGGCCGGTGAGCCCAGCTCCGGTGGCTGGCTGGACGCGACCCGCGGCCTGGCCGCGGCCGTTGAGGAAGAGCCGGTTCCCGAGAAGGCCCCCGTGCCGGAGGGGGCTGGCGAAGAGGCCGTCACCAAGTGCCTGCCCATCGGCCTGGCCGTGGACTACACGCTCGTCAGCGACTACATCTGGCGCGGGGTGAACTTCAGCGAGTACCACGGCGAGGGCAGGGAGGACCTCAACCACCAGCTCGGTGTGGGCGCGTCGTACGACACCGGCGGCTTCGGCACGATCGCGGCGGGCTTCTGGTTCGAGTGGTACGCCGGGCAGACGGAGATGGATTCGGCCAGCGATGACAGCCTCCAGGAAGTCGACTACACGCTGTCCTGGGCGTACGACATCGAGGCGATCGCCACGAGCGTCGAGATCGGATGGATCTGGTACCAGTTTCCGCAGACCGAAGGCGAGAACGCCTGCACGCAGGAATGGTACATCGCCCTCGGATTCGACGACAGTTGCCTGTTCGGCACCGAGAACCCGGTCCTCAACCCGTACGTGGCGTACTACATGGATGTCGACGACAACGCCGGCGGACAGTGGCTCGAGATGGGCATCAGCCATGATTTCGCCTTCGCCGACATGGGCGCCGCCCAGACGCCCGTGCTCAAGGACCTGACCGTCACCCCGTCGCTTGTGCTTGGGGTGGACCACACGTACTTCCACGACTCCACCCAGTTGGCGAACCTGACCTACGGCCTCGCCGCTACGTACGACCTCAGCGGCGCGCTGAACATCCCCGAGAAGTACGGCGCGATCGGCCTGACCGGGTTCCTGAACTTCAGCCAGGCTCTCGGCCTCGGCCACGATATCGACGACTACGACGACGTCCTCTACGGCGGCTTCACTCTCGGCTGGGAGTGGTAAGCCGGACCGCCGGGACGCCTCGTCTTCGACGACGCACGGGTGTGCGTGCGGGCCGGAGGCGGGGGAGGCGTTCTCCCCCGCCCCGCCCGCGCGACTCGCACAGCCGGCCCGAAAGCCGGCCGACAGTGGCATCCGACGACGACAGCGACGGGCGGCTGCTTTCTACAGATACAGAAGCACTGCGGTACTTTAGGTATCCGACCGGTCGACGCTCTTCTCTCTACATGAGGAACCGCCCTACGCACGCGACGCCTGCGGGCTGAGCCGCGGGCATATGGGAGGTTCCTCGCTCCTCTCTGACATTCCAGGCCGTCACTCGCAGCGCCGAGCAGCCTTGCCCGGTCGGAGTCTCACTCCGGCCTGCCCTTTCAGCCCAAGCCGCTCTCGGCGCTGCGTCTTTGCGCACCCATCGGCAATGCAGTAACCCAGGGAGCGTCGGGCACTGGAAGGTAGGGAGTCTCGCTGGGGGGAAGGACACGGGCGCCGCCTTGGAGGGCACACAGAAATGTAGCATCACCGCGTGCAGGGCTACATAAATGTAGCCATTATCGTGTCAACCACAGAAGCGTTGACTGCGCAAGGCCCTGTATAATCAACAGATACAATGTGTGGCACGAGGTGTGCATTGTGTTTGACGGCAAGATGGTTGTTCCGTTGGGCGCAAGGAAAGGGCACACACGTGATCGAGCAACGAACGGGGGCGAGGAGACTGTTCATTCTGTTCGCCGGCCTGATTGTGGTCTGCGCGGGGGCCGGCATAGCGCATGCCGCCGACGGTGAAGCACTGGTGGTCCCGGGCATTCACATGGCCGTCGATACCGTTTGGGTGCTCGTGTCGGCATTTCTGGTGTTTTTCATGCAGGCCGGGTTCGGCATGGTCGAGGCCGGCTTCATTCGTTCGAAGAACACGTGCAACATCCTGACGAAGAACTTCATCGATTACTGTTCGGCCAGCTTGATGTTCTTCCTGGTCGGCTATGCATTCATGTTCGGCAACGGGAACGGGTTCATCGGCTGGTCCGGCTTCGGCCTCTCCGGCGTGCCGGACATCATTCCGGGCACGAACCTGCCCAAGTGGGCTTTCTGGCTCTTCCAGGCCGCGTTCTGCGGGGCGGCGGCGACGATCGTCGCCGGCGGGATGGCCAGCCGCATGAAGTTCCACGCGTATCTGATGTACACGGTGGTCATCAGCGGGCTTGTCTACCCGATCATCGGCCACTGGGTCTGGGGCGGGGGGTGGCTTGCGGAGATGGGCTTCGGGGACTTTGCCGGCTCGACTGTGGTCCACGCCACCGGCGGCTGGGCTGCGCTGGCGGGGACGCTCCTGCTGGGGCCCCGAACGGGAAAATTCGTCAACGGCGGCATCAAGGCGATCCCGGGGCATAACATTCCCCTGGCCAGTCTGGGTGTGTTCATCCTGTGGTTCGGGTGGTTCGGGTTCAATCCCGGCAGCACGCTCGGGGTCGCCGGTGACGGCGGAAACGCCGCGGCCCTGGTCGCCATGAACACCAACCTTGCCGCTGCCGCCGGGGCGGTCACCGCGATGGTCACCATCTGGCTGGCCTCTGGCAAGCCCGACCTGAGCATGACCATGAACGGCTGCCTGGCCGGACTGGTTGCGATTACCGCGCCGTGCGCGTTCGTCTCGGCCCCGGCCGCGATCGCCATCGGTGCGGTCGGCGGCGTGATTGTGGTCCTGGGCGCGCTGCTGCTGGACCGCCTGTACATCGACGACCCCGTCGGGGCCGTGCCCGTCCATGGCATGAATGGCGTGTGGGGGACGCTGGCGGTGGGGCTGTTCGGACAGAAGTCCCTCGGCCTCGCCGGCGACGGACTCTTCGCCGGCGGCGGGTTCGGACAGCTCGGCATCCAGGCCCTCGGCGTCGCGGCCGCGTCGGCGTTCGTTTTCGTCACGATGGGCCTGGTGTTCCTGCTGATCAAGCTGACGGTGGGTCTCCGCGTCGGGCGTGACGAGGAGCTCCGCGGGCTGGACATCGGGGAACACGGCATGGAGGCCTACGCGGGCTTCCAGATCTTCGTCACCGAATGAGCACCCGGGAGAAAGGGAGCCGCAACGATGCGACTGATTATCGCGTACATTCAGCCGGAGAAGCTCAACGACGTCAAGCAGGCGCTGTACGCCGCGAAGGTCTTCAAGATGTCCGTCAGCAACGCCCTCGGCTGCGGTCAGCAGAAGGGCTACCACGAGACGTACCGCGGCGTGGACATGGAAGTGAACCTGCTCAAGAAGGTCCGGATCGAGATCGGCGTCAACGAGGAGTTCGTCCAGCCGACAATCGACGCGATCGTTTCGGGTGCTCGCACCGATACCATCGGGGACGGGAAGATCTTCGTGGTACCGCTGGAACGGTGCATCCGCATCCGTACGGGTGAAGAGGGCAACGAGGCCATCGGCTGAACGGATATCCGACAATTCCGTGCGTATTGGCTCGCCGGAGTCACATAAATGTAGTGTATACTCTGGCACGTTCCAAGGGTGCGGCATTCTGTAACGGGCTTCTGGAAAGGTAGTTAAGTAGAAGTGGCTTCTTCTGGCACGATTTGTGCATTGTAGGTCACTGGGAAAAGGCAAGCCCCCGCCTGGAAAGGGGGTGCCCTGAGCCTTCGCCGACGAGGTCTCCGGTCCCGGGCCGGAGAAGCGCCAGTCAAGGGAAAAGGACTTAGGGAAACAGGATCGAACGGCAAGGAGCAGGAAGAGATGACACCGAAGGAGTTTTTCGAGTTCGCCCGTCAGCACGACGCGGAGATGATGGACCTGAAGTTCGTCGACATGCTGGGTACGTGGCAGCACTGTTCGTACCCCATTGCGACGATCGACGAGAGCGTCTTCGAGGAAGGCCTCGGCTTCGACGGCTCGTCCATTCGCGGGTGGCAGGAGATCCACCAGTCGGACATGATGGCCGTCTGCGACGCCGACACGGCCGTGATCGACCCCTTCTTCGAGAAGCCCACGGTCAGCGTCCTGGCGGACATCGTCGACCCCGAGACGCGGGAGCTGTACGGCAAGTGCCCGCGGACGGTCTGCAGGAAGGCGGCCGAGTTCCTCAAGGGCACGGGCCTGGCCGACACGTGCTTCATCGGCCCGGAGCCGGAGTTCTTCATCTTCGACGAGGTTCGCTACCAGCAGAACCAGCACACCGGGTACTACCAGATCGACTCGGTGGAGGGCGCCTGGAACACCGCGCGGTTCGAAGAGCCGAACCTCGGCTACAAGCCGTCGTTCAAGGGCGGGTACTTCCCGGTCAGCCCGACGGACACGTACCACGACCTCCGCGGCGACATGGCCTACGAGCTGATGAAGCTCGGGATCGCCATCGAGGCCCATCACCACGAGGTCGCCACGGCCGGCCAGGCCGAGATCGACATGAAGTTCGAAGAGCTCACGAAGATGGGCGACCAGTTCATGTGGTACAAGTACGTCATCAAGAATGTCGCCAAGCGTGCGGGCAAGACGGTGACGTTCATGCCCAAGCCGGTCTTCGAGGACAACGGCTCGGGGATGCACACGCACCTGTCGCTGTGGAAGGACGGCCAGCCGCTGTTCGCCGGCGACGGCTACGCCGGGCTCAGCGAGATGGCCATGCACGCCGCCGGCGGGCTGCTCAAGCACGCCCCGGCGATCCTGGCCTTCGCGGCCCCGACGACCAACAGCTACCGCCGCCTCGTGCCCGGCTTCGAGGCGCCGGTGAACCTGGTCGTCTCGGCCCGGAACCGCTCGGCCTCCATCCGCATCCCGATGTACTCCTCGAGCCCCAAGGCCAAGCGGCTGGAGTTCCGCTGCCCCGACCCGACCGCCAACGGCTACCTCGCCTGGGCCGCCATGCTGATGGCCATGATCGACGGCATCGAGAACAAGCTGGATCCGGGCAGCCCGCTGGACAAGAACATCTACGAGTTGGACGACGAGGCACTGGCCTCCATCCCCAAGGTGCCCGGATCGCTGGCCGAGTCCATCGACGCGCTGGAAGACGACCATGACTTCCTCCTGGCCGGCAGCGTGTTCGATCAGTCCCTGATCGATTCCTGGATCACCTGGAAGCGGGACGAGGAGATCGACCCGATGGCCCTGCGTCCGCATCCCCACGAGTTCGCCCTGTACTACGACAGTTGAGCTACCGACGGGCGGCGCGAGCACGGTGCCCGCGTCGCCGATGAACATCGGTCCCCGTCCCTGGCCGCCCGCGCGGCCGGGGGGCGGACGGCCGAGATTGTTCCTTTTCCCTGGCAGCCGGGTCGGCACTTCAACAGTGTCGCCCGGTTGCCGTGTTTATGGGGAGGCTACAGGTTCTCCCGGAGCCAGTGGAGGCAGCGGGCGTGGCCGGCGCCGGCGGCGGCGTCGGGGCCCTCGTATTCGACGCACCAGACGCCGTCGTAGCCCACGCCCCTCAGGGCGGCGACGGCGCGGTCGAGGTGCACCTCGCCCTCACCCAGGACGGCCCCCTTGTAGTTCTCCCGCGAACCCCTGCCGTCCTTCATGTGGGTGTGCTTCACGTGCGGGGCGATCACGTCGTAGAAGCGGTCCACCGTGGCCAGGTCGTGGCCGAACCAGCGGTAGTTCATCGTGTCCAGCGTGGCGCCGACGGCCTGCGAGCCGACGGCCTCGAAGATCCGCACCTGGAGGTCGGCATCGTTGGTGACGGGGCCGTGGTTGTCCAGGGCGAGCTTGACCCCGGCGGCCTCGGCGAAGCCGGCGCAGCGGCGGAGGCAGGCGGAGATGGCTTCCACGTATCTCTCCGGCGGGACGCTGTCTTTCGGCCAGCCGCCCTCGGTGCGGAGCACGTCGGTGCCCAGGGCGGGGGCGATTTCCTCGACGATCCGCCGCATCCGCTCGACCTGCTCGTCGATGGCCCCGGCGTCCAGCAGCAGGAAGTCGTTGCCGGCGCCGAGGGCGGCAACCTTCAGGCCGTGGTCCTCCAACTGCCCGCGGACCTCCCGCGCCCGCCCGGCCGGGTCCGGCTCGTCGGCGGGCCAGACGTCCTTCATCCCCAGCTCGACGTACTCGAAGCCGGTGCGGCGGCAGTAGTCCAGGAACCCCGCCCAGTCCATGTCCGGGAAGTTGTAATGGATGACGCCGAGCTTCGGTTCGGGCATGTCGCGTTCTCCATAGAACGGCTCGCCGAGGTACGCGGGCACCCCGGCGAGCCGGACGCGGTCACTCGGTTTTTCCGCCGGCCGTCGTCAGCGGATGCGATACACCTGCCCGCGCAGGCGGATCATCAGCTCCTCGTCGGCCTGCTGGCTGGCGAGGACCTGGTTCTGGGCCACGGTGTTGGCGCGGACCAGCTCGAAGTACTCCTTGCTGAAACGCTCGACGGCCTGGATCTTCTCGGCGTCCTTCTCCGGATGCACATCGGCGGCGTTGGCGGCCACCCAGAGCTTGCCCCGCTGATACACCGCCTGGTCGCCGACGTTGCGGACGGTCCGGACGGTCTCGGCGGCGCCCTTCTCGTACAGGTCCTGCCGCGTGTTGCCGTAGACCACCGCTCCGCTGCGGCCGCCCCCCGGCTGGGCCGCCGGCGCCGGGCGAGCCGCCGCCTTGAGCCGGCCCCGAACGTCGGCGCCCATCTGCCCGGCGGCGCCGTCGACCTTCCTGGCCAGCGCGAGCGCTTCCCGCTCCGCCGTCCGTCGGACGTTCGTCCGGTCGGCCAGCTCGGTGGTCTCGTCGGCGAGGAAGCTGGTGTAGGGCGTCATGATGCCGTAATCGCGGCTGAGGCGGACCAGTTCGTCGACGATCTCCTTGCTCTTGCCGTGGAGCTGGATCTCATCGAGCAGGTAGCCCACGCGGCGGATGGCCCAGAGCTTCTCGACGAAGCGGTAGTTCTTGCGCCCGGGGGGCAGGACCGTCACGGGGTACTCGAACGCTCGCTCCTTGCCCTCGAACCGCCCCTTGATGACCAGCGTGCTGCGCTTCTTGTCGCCCCCTGCGAGCTTGCGGGCGTCGCCGGCGTCGTACCGGCCGACCAGCAGCAACTGGTCGCCGTCGAAGAGGTCGCCGACGTCCCGCGGGTAGCGGTTGCGCGTCCGCAGGCCGTCCAGCTTGACCGACAGCCCCGTCATCACCGGGTTCTTGATCTTGGCGTAGAGGGAGGAGACCTTCGTCTCGATCGGCTCGGCGGGCTTGACGTACTCGCTGCGACCGGCGTTCTGCGAGGCCAGCTTGTCCAGCAGCCGGACGTTGGGCTGATAGCCCACGCCGAACGCGAACAGCCGCACCTTCGCGTCGTTGGCCGAGGCGGTGTCGGCGAGGATGTCCGCTTCCTTGGTCTTGCCCACCGTCGGCTTGCCGTCGGTGAGGAACAGCACATAGCCCGGGCGCTTCTTGTCCGTGCACTGGGCCATCGCGACCTTCAGCGCCTCGTGGATGTTCGTCCCCCCGGTGGCGTCGATGCGGTCGATGCGGTCGAGGGCGTCGTCGAGGGCGGGCCCCCAGGCCGGGCGAAGCCGGTCGAACAGCGCCTCCACCTGGTCATTGTAACAGACGATGTTGAAGCGGTCCTTGGCGTTGAGGTTGCCCACCACGTACCGAAGGGCCTCCTTGGCCTGGCGGAGCTTGTCGTCCCCGCTCATCGAGCCGCTGTGGTCCAGCACGATCACCACGTCCTTGGCCACGACCTTGTTCCGCCCGGCCCGCGGGTTCGGGCTGGCCAGCATCAGGAAGTACCCGTCGGTCTTGCGGTCCGGCTGCCAGGTCAGCAGCGTCGCGCCGACCGCCTCGTCGGCGGCCTTGTAGTAGACCTGGAAGTCCGTCGCCGGAAGCGTCTGCTTCGCCTCGTAGGTGGCGATCACCCGCCGCGGGCCCTTGCGGTCGGTCTTCAGGTCGTGCGTCGGGGAGTACACGGCCGTGATGTCGGCGTCCGAGGCGATGTCCACCCGCACGCGGACCGAGTCGATCGGCTTGGCGGAGAACTTCTCGGTGTTCAGCGGGTACCAGACCTCCACGAGGTCGCGGTCCCGCGGGCAGGTGTTCTTGTAGGTTACCAGCACCTTGCAGGGCTTGCCCGGCTCCAGCGGGAACGCCCGCGTGCGGTACAGCCCGAAGCCGGCGTACTCCAGCAGGGCGGGGTCCTTCTTCTTGCGGACGATGCTCTCGTAGATCCGCCGGGCCTCGTCGGCGTCCAGCAGCTTCGCCGCGTACTCCTTGCCGTTGACCACCAGCGTCATGCTGTCCACCGCGGCGTCCGGCGGGACGGGGAAGAGATACTCCACCTCGATCATCCCCCGCCCGGTGTTGACGAACTGCTGGTCGATGGTCACGTTGGCGACCTGGTCCCGGACGGTGATGTCCACGTGGTGGTACTTGACGGCCCAGGACCCGCGGACGCGGAGGTCGGGGCGGACGGGCACGATCATCCCGTCGGCCAGCGCGTCCGTCCCGGCCAGTCCGGCGACCAGCACGGCAGCCAGTGCGATGCGAGCGGTCTTCATGGTGCGTTCTCCCTGCAAGGACCTTCTCTCTCGTTCCGACACCTTGGACGCCCGACCCCCGCCGAAGGTTTCCGGGAAACGGCCCCGGTCGGCCGGAGGGGGCAACAGGCGCACACCGGACGCTCGCGACCGGTACCGGACCGGCCCCGACCCGAACCGCCGCCTCCCGCTGCCACTACCCCGCCGCCTCCACGGCCCATCCGCCCGGTGTGTCGCTTCTGTCCACCCCCTCCGGACAGTGGACACAGGCGGGAGAATTGTCACAAGTGTAGTATTGTAAGATATTTGCGTGTGTGTCATCCTGTCCGCCCGCCGCGTAGGGTGGACACCGTACCGGACGCCGCCGACCTCGCCCGGCTGCCCCCGGCGGGTGCCCCGACGTGGCATCTCGACGGGCCGTCCCGCGCGGTCTGCCAGGTCGGCGGGAACAGTCTACTCGGGCCTCCAGCCGCAGCCGCGCCCCGTCTCCGCCGACGCCGGCCGAGACGCCCCCTCCGCCCGCCGACGCCCTTCAGCGGCATTGGGGGCAGAGGAGGCCGGGGCACTGTCAGCCGCGCGCCTCACCCGTCGGTCCCCGCCGGCCACGGCCGTCTGCCTTGCCGCACCGGCGGCTTGCAGGCTGCGTTGCCGACGGAACGCCGGGGGCATGCACGTCTTCCCGTGCTTGAGGAGGAAGACGCGGTGAGAAGCCGTTGAGCGAAGGAGGCCCCCGACCCCCCCGAGCCCCCGAGCGCGCCCCGCGGTTTGGACTTGCCAACGTAGGGTCTTGCGTTACAATGCTTCCCAGTCCGGTCTGCGAGACGGGCAGAAGGAGATTCGGCCTCGCGGATGGAGGTCCGCGCGGCCCGGTCAAGCATCTCCATGCTGGTATCGATCTTGCTCGATCGATTTGCCCATCGCTCAAGAGAGAAGAGAGAAGAGAGGAGAACCCCATGAGAGCATACCGCCTGATCCCCGTGTGCACCGTCTGTGCCCTGGCCGCCTCCGCCTTGGCCGAGGATCTTGAAGTCGCCTGCGTGTGGGACGGCAGCGGCGCCGTCACCATCCTGCCCACCCCGGCGGGTTCCGAGAGCGAGGCGTACGGCATCAACGACGCCGGTCACGTGGTCGGCTTCGTCACCGTCTCCGGCAACCGACAGCCCGCGCTGTGGTACCACAACGGCGTGGGGTCGTATACGCGACATAATCTGGGTACGCTGCCCGGCGGCACGAGCGGCAGCGCCTGGGACATCAACAACAGCAACTGGATCGTCGGCCGTACGGTGAAGGCGGACGGCGTGTATCCCTTCTACTACCAGCCGACGCCGTCGGTGATCGACGGCACGATGCACGAGATCGTCGTGACGGGCTCAACGGCCGGGTACGTCGACGGCGTTGGCCGACGGATCAGCGACAGTGGGTGGGTCTGCGGCACGTACCAGGCCGCCGATTACGTATGGCACGCGTTCCGCTACGAGGCTGCCGGGGCGAAGGTGTTCGAGGGGCTCGGCACGATCGGCGAGCCGGCGCCCAACTACACACCGCGCAGCAGCGGCATTGACGTGGACACCATCGGCCGCGTCGTCGGATACAGCGGCGTCTCGGCGTTCGAGGGCGAGAAAGCGTGCGTGTTCGAGGGCGGCGCGATCGGCCTTATCGATGGGATCGCCTCTGGTGCAAAGGGGATCTCCGATACGGGCGGGCACGTCGTGGGCATGAGCGCTGCCGATACCGACACAGCCGCCGTGGTGACCCTCGACGGACCCGGCAGCGGCATCCAGGAACTGGGCAAGCCCGCGGGCTCCTACTATGTCGTCACGTCCGACGTCAACAACGGGCGGGACATCTGCGGCCGGGCCGCCTTCAGCCTCTTCGAGCCCGTCTGGTACGACCAGTCAGCGGGCGAGTGGAAGCTCCTGGACATGCTCAACGGGACGAGTTCGTTGCCCCGGGCGATCAGCAACTCGCAACGGATCGCCGGGTCGGTCACGTACGACTCTGCAAATCCGTTGCCCGTGGGCTCCGGGGGCGGCACGGTGGTGATCAGGCCGACCGGCTTTTCCGACGGCGGCTTCACCGCGGCGGGCATGGACGGAGCGGTTCCGCTGAGCCGGACCATCGAGTTGGAGAACCCGAGTTTCGTCCCCGACGTCAACGGCGACGACATGGTGACGGTCCGGATCGCCTACGACGAGGCCGACGTGCTGGCCATGGGGCTCGACGAGGTTACCCTCAAGCTGTACTGGTTCAACGAAACGGCCGGGCTATGGGAACTCGCGGGCGCCGCGAGCAACATCGGCAACGGGTCCATGCCCCCCGTGACGGTCGGCCCGGCGACGGATCTTCTCGGCGACTACGGCGTCGATCCGTTGGGCAACTACGTGTGGGCCAACGTCGACCACGCCAGCACGTACGGCGTCGGCGGCGTCCCCGAGCCGGCCTCGCTGACGCTGCTGGGCCTCGGCGCCCTCGCCGTGCTGCGACGCCGGTCCTGAGGCCTGCCGCAGGGCGATCCGCCGTGCTCAGGGGGAATCGCTCTGTGCACGCTTCCTCATGCCATGGGGCGAGCAGAGCTCTGCATCTGCCCAACCAGGAACCACCGGTCGAGACGCAAGGGGCCAGGGCCTGCAATCGGGGACTCACAGAAGGTACTTCCCCTGATTCGGCTCGCCTCGCCGGCGACCTTGCCGTCTCCCCGATGGGGGCTGCTCAACAGGGGGCGGGAAAACGCCGACATGGGGGGCGGGGTCGGGTTCGCGCGGAGGCCGTGGGGCGGAGTGGACGGTGTATGTCGGCGTTGAGGCCGGGACAGGATGATGCGCAGGTCCTCGAGAGCC
Organism: uncultured Planctomycetaceae bacterium; assembly: GCA_964385465.1. Taxonomy (GTDB): domain Bacteria; phylum Planctomycetota; class Phycisphaerae; order SM23-33; family SM23-33; genus CAYLPJ01. The sequence goes on from CAYLPJ010000021.1 coordinate 72,173, forward strand.
TGCTGGAGGTCGGGTCGAGCCTGTCGGCCGCCCGCGGGCGCGACGAGGTGCTGGGCAGCGTGCTTCGCGAGGCCCGCCGGGTTGGCCGGGCCGAGGCGGGCACGCTCTACACCGTCCGCGAGGGTCGGCTGCGTTTCGCGGTCGCCCAGAACGACCGCCTGGACGTCTCCCGGATCACCGCGGGTCTGCTGGGCAAGGAGATGCCGGTCAGCCGGCGGTCGCTGGCGGGCTTCGTGGCCGCGACGGGCGAGGTGCTGAACATCCCCGACAGCTACGCCCTGGACCCCGACTCGCCGTTCCGCCTGGACCGCAGCTTCGACGCGGCGACGGGGTACCGCACGCGGAGCGTTCTGGGCGTCCCGCTGGGCAGCCCGGACGGGGTGTGCGTGGGCGTCCTGGAGCTGATCAACCACCTCGGGGAGGGCGGGGAGGTGACGGCGTTTCCCCCCTGGCCGCACGGCGGGCTGCGGTCTCTGGCGGCCATCGCGGGGGTGACGGTGCACAACCAGTTGCTGGCCGAGGAATTGCGAGCGGCGCACCTGGACACGATCTTCCGTCTGTCGGTGGCGGCGGAGTTCCGCGACGACGACACGGGGGAGCACGTGCGGCGGATCAGCCGCAGCAGCATGCTGCTGGCCCGCGCGATGGGTCTGGACGACGGGCGGGACGAGCTGCTGCTGTGGGCGAGCCCGATGCACGACGTGGGCAAGATCGGCATCCCCGACAGCATCCTTCGCAAGCCGGGCCCGCTGACGCCGGCGGAGCGGAAGATCATGCAGCAGCATCCGCTGATCGGGGCGCAGATCCTCGGGGGCGGCGGCAACGAGGTGGTGGTCACGGCCCGGGAGGTCGCCCTCTCGCACCACGAGAAGTGGGACGGCAGCGGCTACCCGCGGGGGCTGGCGGGGGAGGGCATCCCGCTGAGCGGGCGGATCGTGGGGCTGGCGGACGTCTTCGACGCGCTGATCTGCAAGCGGTGCTACAAGGAGGCCTACCCCGAGGACGCGTGCATCGAGATCGTCACCGCCCAGCGCGGGCGGCACTTCGACCCGGCCGTGGTGGACGCGTTCGAGGCCGTCGCCGAGGACATCCTCGCGCCGTACCGCGGCAGGGGATAGGTTTTCGGCGGGGCGCGCATTTTTCCCTTGGCCCGGGTTGGGCGTGGCGGGAGAATGCCCGGCGAGGCAGACCCATGCGCGTAGTGTATTTTGGCAGCGGCACGTTCTCGGTTCCCTCCCTTCAGGCCCTGCTCGCCGGCTCGCACGAGGTGGTGAGGGTGTTCACACAGCCCGCGCGCCCGGCGGGGCGGGGCGGGAAGCTCAAGCCCACGCCCATCGCCGAGACGGCGGCGGAGGCCGGGGTGGAGGTCGTCGAGACGGCGAACATCAACACCGAGGAATCCGTCGCCCGCATCCGGGCGGTCAAGCCCGAGCTGATCTGCGTGGTGGACTTCGGGCAACTGCTCCGCGAGAGCGTGATGGCCTCGGCGCCGCTGGGGGCGATGAACCTCCACGCCTCCCTGCTGCCGGAGCTCCGCGGGGCCGCGCCGGTCAACTGGGCGATCATCCGCGGCCACGAGCGGACCGGCGTGACCACCTTCCGCATCGTCCGCGCCATGGACGCCGGGCCGATCTACCTCCAGCAGGCCGCCGACATCGGCCCCGAGGAGACGGCCGAGGACCTGCTGGCCCGCCTGGCCGAGCTCGGATCGGCCCTGGTCGTCGAGACCGTCGACCGCCTGGCCGAAGGAACCATCGAGCCGATCGCCCAGGACGACGAGCAGGCTACCCTCGCCCCGCGACTGAAGAAGAACGACGGGGTTATCGACTTCGCCGCCGACGCCGAGGCCATCTGCCGGCTGGTCCGCGGCACGTGGCCTTGGCCGGGCGCCCAGGCGGGCTTCCGCCGCGCCGGGGGCAAGGCCGTGCCGGTCACCATCGCCGCCGCCGCGCCCGCCGAGGGCGAGGCCGGCGAGACGCCCGGCGAACTGGGCCCTGGGCTGACCGTCTCGGCCGGGCGAGGGCGTTTCGCCGTCCGCCGCCTGCGCCCGGCGGGCAAGCGCCTGATGGAATGGCGGGACTTCGTCAACGGGTATCGCGTGCAGCCGGGGGACCGCTTCGTCGCGGTGGCGCGGCGATGATCGCGCCGCTGACCGACCCGCGTGACGTGGCCGTACTGGCCATGCGGGACCGCGAAGGGCACGTCACGGCGCACCTGGAGGGGCTGCTGCGGCGCGCGGAGCTCTCCGGGCCCGACGCCGGGCTCGCCCGCGAGCTGGCGCTGGGCACGGCCCGCCGCTGCCGGACGCTGGACGCCGTCCTGCGGGCGTTCCTCAAACGCCCCGACCGCCGCCCGCCGGGGGTCATCCGCGAGATCCTTCGCGTCGGACTCTACCAGGTGCTCCTCCTCGACCGCGTGCCGGACCACGCCGCCGTCAGCGAGGCCGTCGAGCAGGCCGGCAGGTTCCATCACCGCCGCCAGGGCGGGCTGGTCAACGGCGTGCTGCGGTCGGTCGCACGAAGCCTCTCGGCGCCGGGCGAGGGCCCCGGCTCCGTCGCGGCCGACGCGGTCTGCGTCGACGCCACCGCCCACCGCACCTTCGACCGCCCCGTCTTCCCCGACCCCGCCTCCGAGCCCGTCGCCTGGCTGGCCGACGCCCACTCCCTGCCGGAGATGCTCGCCTCCCGCTGGCTGGGGCGGATGGGCGAGATGGGCCAGGCCGTCGCCGTCGCCGCCCACTGCAACACCCGCGCGCCGGTCATCCTCCGCGTCAACACGCTCAAGGCGAGCGTCGAGGACGTGCTGGCCGAGCTGGCCGCCGCCGGGCTCGACGCCCGACCCCACGCCAACGGACGCAGCGTCGTGCTCGACAGCCGCGGCGACGTGACCGCCCTCGACGCCTTCCGCCGCGGGGCCGTACAGGTGCAGGACGCCTCGGCCACCGCCGTGGTCGACGCCGCCGGCGCGGCGCCGGGGATGAACGTCCTGGACCTCTGCGCCGCGCCCGGCACCAAGACCACCCACCTCGGCGAGGCGATGGGCAACGACGGGTCGATCGTGGCCGCGGACGTCTCGGCCGAGAAGCTCGCACGCGTCGAGGACAACTGTTCCCGCATGGGCGTGGGCATCGTGCGGACCGTCGCCGCCGAGGCGGTGGGGGGGCTGGAGACCGGGAGCTTCGACCTCGTCCTCGCCGACGTGCCCTGCACCAACACCGGCGTGCTCTCCCGGAGGCCCGAGGCCCGCTGGCGGTTCGACGACAAGGCGCTGGCCCGGGCGGTTGCCGACCAGAAGTTTCTCGCCCGCACGGCCGTCAACTTCGTCCGCCCGGGGGGGCGGCTCGTCTACAGCACGTGCAGCATCGAGCCGGAGGAGTGCGGGCAGGTGGTCCGCTGGTTGTGCAAGCAGGCAGGGCGGCTGAACCTGCGCGAGGAGCGGCTGACGCTTCCGGGCGGTGCCGCCGACGGGACGCGATGGCACGACGGGGGGTACTACGCTGTCCTGGAGGCCGACTGAGGTCCACGTGATGGCCAAGGGCAAGAAGAAGAAATCCGACGACCGCCCGAAGGAGCGCCGGTACACCAACCGCAAGGCGCGGCACGAGTACCACGTGATCGAGAAGGTCGAGTGCGGGATCGAGCTGGCGGGCACGGAGGTCAAGAGCCTCCGCGACGGGCAGGTGAAGCTCGACGAGGGCTACGCGCGAATCCAGGACGGGGAGGTGTACCTGCTGGGCGTGAACATCGCCCAGTACTCCAACGCGGCCGGGACGCTCCAGCACGAGCCCACCCGCGACCGCAAGCTGCTGGTGCACCGCCGCCAGATCGAGCAGCTCGCCACGCACGTCAAGCAGAAGGGGCGCACGCTCGTGCCGCTGGCGATCTACTTCCGCCGCGGCTGGGCCAAGTGCGAGCTCGGCGTCGTCGAGGGCAAACGGCGCTACGACAAGCGCGAGGCCATCAAGCGCCGCGACCAGCAGCGCGACATGGAACGGGCGATGGCCAGGCACCGCCGATAGGCGCCGCCGAAGGCGTCAACGCCGGAGGCCGGGCGGCAGATGGCAGACACCGGGCCCGCCTGCCCGGCCGCCGACGAGGGGTGCCGGGCGGGCCTCGCCGCGGCCCTGCCGGCGGCGGAGCGGCCCCAGACACGTTGTGTTGCGTTCCTGCTGGTCCCCGCCCCGCCCGGCCGCGTTGGCCTGCATCGGCGATGCTACGGCCTCGGCTGCTTCGGCCGCCTTGCCAGCCACGAACCAGCCCGCTCTCGGGCCGCGGAGCGATAGATCAGACACAGCCTAGTCCGTCGATTCGGCGATCTGCTCCTCGGCGGCGGCGCCCGAGGCCTGGATGGCGCGGTAGAAGCACCAGGCCAGGCCGAGGAAGATGATCCCGAGGGCGACGGCGAGGATCACGTAGCTCGTGGCGGAAAGCTCGTTGTCGTAGGGGATCCGTCGCTCGGGGAAGCTGGCGGTGATCATCGCCCGTGCCAGAGACAACCCCGCGCAGAGGCCCAGCCCCAGCACGCCCAGCCCGCCGGTCAGCCTCGCCGCCATCGAGGCCTTCACCTGCCTCCGCTCGCAGGGCAGGACCAGCAGCGCGCCCATCAGCGTGGCCAGCAGCGCCGCGGCGCCTCCGGCGACCAGCAGCATCACGATCCGCGGGCCCAGCGGCGTCGACGGCTGGACGTTCGCCCGCAGAAGCCCGCTGAGCTCGACCATGGAGACGAACGCCGCGGCGAAGCACGCCACCGCCGACAGGCCGATCAGCACGCCCAGCGTGCCCGTGCCGCGCCCCCGCGGGCGGGCGTCGGTGTAGGCCACCTCGATCCGCGGCGGCTGCTCGCGGCGGAACCGCGCCGAGGCGATCGCGATCGCCAGCACCGGCGCCAGGCCCATCAGGCACAGGCCCGCGACGCTGCCGATCTTCACGCCCCCGCGAAGGCTGGCCGTGGCGACCTCGCCGGCCGGGCGCCACGCCGGCTGCTCGCCTTCGGGGATGGGCACCGGCAGTTGCGTCTCCGGGTCGATCGCCGGGACCGACGTCCACCGCGCCTGGACGCGGTAGGCCGTCCCCGGCGTCAGCGCGTCGGTGCGGAAGGTCAGCGTCCGCCCGGCCAGGTCGGGCAGGTGCACGTCCTCGGTGAGCGGGTCGGCGGCGTCGCCTTCGCCGACGAACCAGCCGGGAACGGGTTGGGGGTCCGGCGGCTCGGGGGCGGCCGCCGCCGTGGTGGTCGTCACCGGCGCGGGCTGCGGCTTCGGCTCGGGGTGGCTGACCGAGAAGCTGTGCTCGGCCTCTCCGCTGAAGGCCGCCACGAAGCGCACCTCGGCCTTGGGGCGGTCGGGCAGGTCGCCGGGCACGTCGACGGTGACGGCGACCTCCCGGGCGCGGTGCTCGTAGACGTACCCGGCCGGGTCGGCGACGCTGTCGAAGAAGCTCCAGGCGAACAGGGCGGCCAGGACGACGGGGATGACCAGCCGGATGGCCCAGTCCCACCAGGGGCCGATCCGCCAGTCGCTGCGTTCGTTGGCGTGGTCGCGGAGGCGGCGCAGGCGGAACAGCCAGCCCAGGACGAAGCACTCCAGCAGGGCCGTCAGCGTGATCCCCCACGTGCCGTTGATGAATTCGTCGAACGTGCCCAGCCACGTCAGCCCGCCCTGCGTGCAGAAGAACACGCCGATCGTCAGGCCGACGAGGCTCAGGCCGATCAGCGTGCGGTCGCGGTTCCAGCCGGTCTTGTCCACGATGCTCGCCAGCACGCTCTCGGTGATCGAGAAGGCCGAGTCGATCCCCAGCAGCAGCAGGCTGCCGAAGAACAGCGTGCTGAACCACGCCGCGTGAGGGAGCTGGGCCAACGCGTACGGGAAGGCGACGAACGCCAGCGAGGGCCCGCTCTTGGCGACGGCCTCGACAGGCACGGCCGCGCCGGCGGCGGCGCTGGCGTAGGCCATCCCGCCGAGGGTGGCGAAGACCGCCAGCCCGGCCATGAAGCTCGTGCCCAGGTCGGCCAGGCCGATGACGACGGCGTTGTTGTTCAGGTCGCTCTTGCGGTGGAGGAAGCTGGAGTAGGTGATCATGATCCCGAAGGCCAGGGACATCGAGAAGAACATCTGCCCGAAGGCCCACCGCCAGGTCGAGGGGTTGGCCAGGCGGGAGAAATTCGGCTCGAGGTAGTACTCCAGGCCCTGCATGGCCCCGTCGAGGGTCAGGCCGCGGATGGTGAGGATCAGCAGCATCAGCCAGGGCAGGGGGACGGTGTAGAGCACGACCTTGCTGACCAGCTTGACCCCGCGGAAGATGCAGAGGTACATCGCCAGCCAGGTGACCACCAGTGCGACGACGATATGCACCTGGAGCCGCCCGAGGGCGAAGCTGCCGTTGAAGTCGAGATACTCGCTGAAGAAGAACTCGTTCGCCCGGCGGACGCCCTCGATGCCCTGGCCCGCCCAGGGCAGCCCGCCGCGAAAGATGCCCATCACCGAATGCGTCAGGAAGCTCAGGCACCAGGCCAGGATCACCGCGTAGTAGGTGATGATCACGAAGCTCAGGATGATCTGCCACCAGCCCACGAAGGCGAACCGGCGGTTCGTCCGCCCGAAGGCGTCCGGCGTCGCACGCTGGGTCAGGTGGCCCAGCGAGAACTCCGCGATCAGCAGCGGGATGCCGATCAGCAGCATCGCGATGACGTACGGGATCAGGAACGCCCCGCCCCCGTGCGAGTACAGCTTGTAGGGGAAGCCCCACAGGTTGCCCAGCCCCACGGCCGAGCCGATCGCCGCCAGGACGAACCCGGCCCTCGATCCCCAGTTCTCGCGCTGCTCTTCCAGTAGCTGCTCGCCCATCGCCTGCGTCCTCTCAGGTGCCGGATGTGGAAGGCCCCGCCGCCGACGGGACCGCCCGCATGATGCCCGAATCCCCCGCCGCTGACAAGCCCTTTTGCCCCGCCGGTGCCCCCGGCCTAGCCGACCGCCCGGGACCGCCCCGATCGGGCGGTGTGTCCGTTCTGTCCACCCCGCCGGACAGGGGACACACAGAAGCTATGGTTGTTGTAACGGCATTTTCTATAAGAACTTACATGTATACTTCCCGTGTCCATCCCGGGAGGGGGCTGGACACGCCGCACACCTGCCGGACACCAGGCGACCGCGTCGCCGGGGCCGCCCGGGCGTGGCGGCGGAAGGTCGGCAAGGACCGCAGCGACACGCCCCGACGCCCCCGGGCGTCCGGCGGCGGGCCCGGCGGATCGTTCGCGACGACGACGCGGCCGAGGACGTGCTCCAGGAGACCTTCCTGCGCCTGTGGACCCGCTGCGGGCAGTACGACGGGCGCGGGACGCCTCTACGCCCGACGTTGCCACGCTTGCCGCGATGTGTTCGGTGTGTCGACGGCCGACATTGGCGAAGAAAAGCGGCGTCGTTGCCGCCGGTGAATCGGGGGAGAACCTCTTTCTTTCCCTTCGGCTTCCTGTCCCCTGATTCCGCTTCGACCTGTTCCAGGACCTCCAGCCGCGGCCGGGGCGAGACTGGAACACCGGGATCGCGCTGCACGGAATGCCGTTGCGATATCGAGGTGGGTCACGCGGGCCCCCACGTGCCCCGCCCGGCGCCCGACTACCGGGCGAGGGCGTGGACGGCGAGCCAGCAGAGCAAAGCCCAGGCCAGGCCGGCCGACCAGCCGGCGAGCACGTCGGTGGGGTAGTGGACGCCGAGCACCATCCGGCTGAGGCCCACCAGGGCCGTCATCAGCAGCGCCAGCAGCAGGACGTACGCCCGCAGCCGGCGGCTGGAGACGGCCGTCGCCACGACCACGCCGAGGCTCAGGTACACCACCGCCGAGAGCATCGAGTGCCCGCTGGGGAAGCTGTGCGTGTGCACGATCGCCAGGTGCGGGACCACGTCCGGGCGGGGGCGGGCGAACAGCTCCTTCAGCAGCACGCTGACCCCCACACCCCCGGCGGCCGCCAGAAGCACGAACAGCGACCGCCTGCGATACCCCGCCAGCAGCAGGAAACCGCTGACCGCCAGCGTCGTCATCAGCAGCACGGTCCCGCTGCCCAGGGCGGTGACGTCCCGCATGGCGTCCGCCAGCCAGGCCGGGCCGATCGGCCGGGACGGGTCCCCCGGGCGGCGCAGGGCCACCAGGATCCGCTCGTCCAGCCGCTGGTGCTCGCCCTCGATGACCTCGTCGGCGACCTCCACGAACACCCACATCCCCGCGACGATGGCCAGCACCGCCAGCAGCCGCCCCGGCTCCTGCCGCCACGCGGCGGCGATCAGCCGCCGCAGCCCGCCGACCAGCCCCGCGAACCCGCCGCGCCCGGATTGTCCCGATCTGTCCGCCATGGCGGGCATTCTACGGTACGGTCGGCCGGCTATGCCAGCGGGAGGTCCAGCGGGCCGTCGAGGCGGGAGATGCCGTCGAGGTCGGCGCAGCGCCGGCCGTCGCGGACGGGGAGGTTGGGGAACTGGAGCGTCTGTGCCGGGCGCATGAACGCGCGGGCGTGGCGGAGCAGCAGCTCGTGGCGGCGGGCCGCGTGGGCGGCGTCGGCGAAGAGGTTCCGCTGCTCGTCGGGGTCGGCGCGGAGGTCGTGCATCTGCTCGCCGCCGGGCTCGTCGAAGAGCGTCAGCCGCCAGCCGTCGTCGGTGACGATGCTGCGGACCCGCCCGGCGTCGACGGCCACCTCCGGCCAGGGGTCGGGATGGGGCTCGCCGAGGCACAGCGGGGCCAGCGACCGCCCCTCGTGAGGCGGTCGGCGGTCGTCGGGGACGGCGGCGAAGTCCAGCAGCGTCGGCAGCAGGTCCAGCCCGCAGGCGAGGTCGTCGGCAGCGCCGGGGGCGACGCCGGCGCCGGCGACGATCAGCGGGCAGCGGATGCCCGCGTCGAAGTGCTTGCTGCCCTTGGTGATCAGCCCGTGGTCGAACATCATGTCCCCGTGGTCGGTGGTGAAGACCACGATCGTGCTGTCCCACAGGCCGCGGTCGTCGAGGAAGGCGACCAGCCGGGCGATCTGGTCGTCGACGTGCCGGATCGATCCGTGGTACATCGCCCGCGCGCGGGCGACGGCGCCGGGCTCCAGCGCGTCGATGCCGAACTGCGACGCCCGTTCCCACAGCCGCCGCGGGTGGGAGGGATCGGCCTGCCACGCCGGCGGCAGGGGAGGCGGCATGTCGGCGGGGTCGAAGAGCCCGTCGTAAGGCTCGGGCGGGTCGTAGGGGTCGTGCGGGTCGACGTAGGAGACGTGGCAGAGGAACGGCCGGTCGGGGGCGCCTTGGAGGTGGCGGGCCATGAAGTCCATCGCGCGGTCGGTGATGAACGTCGTCTGGCTCAGCTCGGCGGGGACGGGCGAGGCGTACGCGTGGCCCCAGCCGCTGTCCCGCTTTCGGTGGTGGAGGTGTTTTTCGCGTGCGGCGGCCCGGGCGGGGCGGAGGTCCCGCCCGTCGGGGCCGTACCGGGCGATGTAGGGCGGCTGCCACACGGTCGCCAGGGCGGCCTCGTAGGCGTCGGGGCGCTCTTCGGCGATCCAGTCCAGCCAGGGCCCCAGCCGCGGGTCCTCGGTGACGGCTACCTCGTCGAAGCCCAGGTGCTCCAGGCTCTCCGGCGGCGGCTGCTGCATCGGCGTGACGTGAAACTTGCCGAACCCGCCCACGCGGTAGCCGCACCGCCGCAGGACGCTCGCCCAGGTCGGGTGGTCGCCGGTCAGCACGAGATTGTTGCGCGTCACGCCGTGGACGACCGGGCTGCGCCCAGTGAGGATGCTCGCCCGGTTCGGCGCGCAGATCGGCCAGGTCGCGTAGCAGGCGTCGAACCGCATCCCGCGCCGGGCGAGGGCGTCCAGCGTCGGCGTCGAGTCCACGCCCGAGCCGTACGCCCCGACGAACCGCGCCGCGAGCTGGTCGGCCATGAGGAACAGGATGTTCCGGGCCATGCCGCGCCTTTCCTTGACGTTCGCGGGGATTGTACCCCGATCGGCCGGGCGGGGCGCGGGTCGTTCACTACGAATCCCCCGCATCCGCGCGGCGCAGGATGACCCGGCGGTAGGCGGTCAGGGGAGGGCTGCCGGCGTCGGTGACCTCCAGGATCACGTGGAGCGTCCCTGCCGCCTCCTCGGGCCAGGTGACCGAGGCGCGGGGAGTGTCGGCGTCCTGGAGTTCGACCTGGGCCTCGCAGGTGCCGGGCTCGGGATAGATCCACCAGCGGTAGCTCAGCTCGTCACCGTCGGGGTCTGTGGTGCCCGTGGCGTCCAGTGCGACGGCCTCGCCGCTCTCGACGGGCAGGTGGAGGGCGGCCAGGCCCTTCCTGCCGTTCACGGCCGGACGGGGTGTGTGGTTGGCCTGGCCCGGCGGCCGAACGCACCAGTCCATGCGGGCGGCGAAGGCGTTCTGGTAGGCCCTGCGCCAGCGGCGGATGGTGTAGGCCACATCCGGGCGGCCGCCGGCGCGGCGGTCGCCGGCGGGGAGGAACTCGCTGCCGGCGCGGGCGTAGACAAAGCGCCCGCCCCAAGAGCCCCAGTGGGGCGCTTCGGGGTCGCTCAGGCCGGTGCGCAGCACGTACAGAAACGAGGGCGTATCGCCCTCCTTGACTCCCGGCGAGCCGGCGGCCTCGGGCGGGTAGACGCCGGCCAGGGGGCCGTGGCCATCGAGCACGTTCTCGCGCAGCCACGCCGGCGAGACGAGCGACTTCTCCCCGCCCTGGTAGAAGCCCTTGATGTTCGCGAGGACCCACCACACATCCGGATGGTGCTCCTTGACATACAGGGCCGTGCGGTCCTGGTCGCCTACCGAGTACACCCGCATCCGCCGCTCGACGGCCCTTCGTTCCGCCGGCGGGGCCGTGCGGCGGAGCGTCCACAGCGCCTGGGCGAGCTCGCGCGGCCCGCCCCATACGGCGAACCAGACCGGGCGGGGGTCCTTGCGCCGCATGACCTGGAGGATCCAGTCGCTGGCCTCGGTGTCCATCCCCTCGCCGACCTCGTGCATGCCGTGGTCGCGCCCGGCCTTGACGAGGCCCCGCAGCGCGTCGGGAGTTGGATAGCCCTCGCGGTGGCGGCGCAGGGTGCCCACCACCTTGGCGTACTCGTCGATCGCCTGGTGGATCAGGTCCTCGCGGGTGTTCCGCTTGTGGCCGGTGCCGAGCCCGGTGCAGAGCCCCTCGATGTCGAAGTCGCAGGCGTACAGCAGCAGGCGGACCAGGGACTGGCGGTCGTCGGGGTCGCCGCCGATGTCGGTCATCACCACCAGGCGCGGCTTGCGGCCGGCGAACTTGCCCAGGTACGGCGAGACCGGGGCCTGCCGCGCGCCGGTGAGGTCCTTGGCGCCCTCGACCCGCCCGCGATGGATCTCCAGCCCGCACAGCGTGGCCTCGCGCCCCCGGGTGCGGATGAGCAGCCTGCCGTGGCGGGCCTCGACGGCCCAGGGCCCGATCTTCTCCCATGTCCCCGCCGGGCCGGTGCGGTGGGCTCGGACCGCGACGGACCGCTGGGCGTAGGCGTCGAACGTCCGCGGGCCGGCGTCGGAGAGCAGGTAGACGTAGACCGAGTACACGCCGTCGGGCACGTCGTCGACGTGCATGGTCGTCCGGTCGTGGCGGCGGCAGGTGTGCAGCATCTTCGCCATGTCGCCCTCGACGGCGGGCCGGAGCCTGACGTCCGAGACGTCGTGGTCCTTCGCCCAGCAGCGGAACCACCTGGCGTCGCCGTCGGCCCAGCGCCGACCGTCGATCGTGACGGCGGGGCCGCCGACGTTGACGGCCCGAAACAACTCGCCCGCGGCCGGGCCGGCGAGGAAGGCGTGGCTGACCAGCAGGGCGATGCATGAAGCTCGACGGATCATCGGGGCCTCCGCGGCGCGGTGTGCGGAACTCGGTTTCTGCCGGGATCCCAGGCGCACCGGCCAGGCGATCCGGCTTCCCGGAGCACTATAGACAGGATCTGACGGATGAATCCCCGGTATTGAGGGCCGAGGCCCGCGGCCCGCGGCCTTTCCGCGGCTCGCTACGGCTCCTTCATTTCCTCCTCGAGCTCGAAGTCCAGGAGCATGTCGCGGGCCTTGTCGGCGGCGCCGGTGTCGGGGTATCCCTTGACGATGGCCTCGAGCCGTTCGATGCACTTCTTCTTGCGGCCCTGGCGGAGGAACGCCTCCGACCACCTCGACCCCAATCGCATCGGCTACCAGACCTTCAGCGGCTACGGGAAGCGCCGCGGCTGGCCGGAGACCGTCGACTGGACGCACGCCAACAGCGTCAGCTTCCTCCCGGCCGACAACGCCGTGCTGTGCGACCTCCGCTACCGGAGCGCGATTCTGAAGATCGACCGGCGGACGGGGAAGATTCTGTGGATCGCCGGGGAGCATTTCGGCTGGCCGCAGCGCCTCCGGGGGCGCTTGCTGGAGCTCGAGGACGCCGACCGGTGGTTCTGGCCCCAGCACGCCCCGGAGGTCACGCCGCGGTGCACGCTGCTGCTGTTCGACAACGACAACTTCCGCGCCCGCCCGTTCGACGAGCCGGCCCCGCCGTCGGCCGTGGGGAGCGGCGCCGCGGAGTACCGCCTCGACGAGGAGGCCGGGAGCCTCCCCATGGTCTGAACCTCGCCAATCCCCGGCGAGCGGCCGCTGTCGAGCTGGGCGATGGGCAGCGCCACGGCCCTGCCGCGAACGGGCAACGTGCTGGTCGGCTACGTGTTCATGTTCCTGTCCGAGGACGTCGGGGAAGCGACGTGGGCCACGCGTCTGTCGTTCAAGGGCTGGAGCCGCATCCGCGAGTTCACCCGAACGACCCCGCCGAAGGTCGTCTGGGAGGTCCCCCTGCACGCCCGCGAGACCTCGGGCCGAACGCCCCGACTGCCGGGCATCGGGTTGTGCCGACGCTGTCTGACAGTTCGCGGGGCGGCAGGACGGTCTGTAAGGTATTGCTGAGAATTGTCGTATGCGGATGCGTGGCTGGGTGGCGTCGGCCGGGCTTGAATTCCGATAAATGGCACCGATTATTGCCTTGGCGCGCCCCCGGGGGGCGGGCGGACAATCGCCCGCGAAGAGAGCATGCCGCAGTCGTGAGGGTTCTGGTACTCCGCCGCGGCAGGTGGAGGGTCGCCGAACGGCCGGGCGGCGCAGAAGGGAGTGGGTCATGTCTTGGGAGATTTTCCGTTCGTTGGGGTCGGTTTTCGCGCTCGTGGCGTGTGCGGTGCTGTTGGCCGCGACGCCGGCGCGGAGTGAGACGCTCTACGGGGTCGGCCGGTACAACGGGATTCACTACCCCGGTGTCTTCGCGATCGACACGGAGACGGGGCGGGTGGGGATGGTGTTGCCGACGCCGGACGCCCAGTGGTTCGGAGCGACCGACGCCCCGGAGCCGGACGCGTTCTACGCCGTCCACAATGACAACAACCAGTCGGACCTGTACCGGATCGACACGGCAAGCTGGCAGGCCGTGCACGTGGGGACGACCGGGAGCGTCGAGATGAAGGAACTGGCCTACGACGAGAGCGCCGGCACGCTGTACGGGACCGACTACCAAAGCCTGTACACCCTCGCGGGAGGCACGCCGACGCTGGTGGGTCCGCACGGCAATCGCCCCAGCGGCGACCCGATCGACAACGTCTGGTCGCTGGACGCCTCCGGTACGGCCGGCGAGCCGCTTCAGGGCTCCGTCTGGTACAACCCCGCGGACCCCAACAGCGACGCCTACGCGTTCGACCAGGCCACCGGCGACGGCACGCGGCTGGGGCCCGCCGGCGTCGATCGGATGACCGACGTGTGCTTCAGCTCGGCCAGCGGGACGCTCTACGGCATCAGCAACAGTGTGCCGGGCAGCGACCCGCCGCAAATCCACGAGCTGGACGCCGACGGCGCGGTCGTCGAGAGCACCACGCTCTCCCAGCCGCTGGCGAACATCCTCGGCCTGGGCAATGTCACGCCGCCGGGCCCGGCGCCCACGGCCGTCGAGCCGGCGCCCGTGCTGCTTCAGCCCGGCTACACCACGCGGGCTTCCGTCGACGCGGGCGCGGCGATCTTCCAGAGCATGCCTCTGCCGCAGCCCGTTGACGAGGATCACCAGGAAGACAGCGACGACGTGATCGACGGATCAGCGTCGGCCGGGGCGCTGGCGAGCGTGGATGTGCCGGGGATCGGCGAGTCCTCGTCCGACGGCGCGGCGACGCTCGATGCGCAGCAGACCGAGGGGCGGGTCGAGTTGCACAGCCACATCGAGTACGCCTTCGACGGCAACGCCGTGCCCGACTACTTCGCCACAGCGCAAGCGACCTGCCAGGCCGGCGCCCTCGCGGACCTTCTGATCGAGCCGACGGACACGGTGCCCGCCGGGCAGCCCGGGCGGCTCATCGTGGACGTGGGATGGGTCGAGAGCGACACCATCTGGGAAGTGGAGATCCTCGACGCGTCGGGATCGTCGGTTCTGTACCTGTGCTCCGAGGCCGGCGACAACGCCGGGCGCTATGAGGCGGACATCACCGTCGGCGAGGTCTACTCCTGCGAGTACGAACTGTACGGCGAGTGGGTCGGCGACAGCATGTCCCCCCCCGGCGGACAGCTTTCCGAGCACGGCGCTCCGGATCAGTGGATCACGTTCGGCGCCATCGGCGAGGTCCCCGAGCCGGGCACACTGGGCCTGCTGGCGGTCGCCGGGCTCGGGGTGATCCGCCGCCGGCGTCGGCGGCGGTTCTGAACTCTCACTGCTCCTTCATCTCCTCCTCGAGCTCGAAGTCCAGGAGCATGTCGCGGGCCTTGTCGGCGGCGCCGG
>CAYLPJ010000022.1:0-84292 GCA_964385465.1 uncultured Planctomycetaceae bacterium
CCGTTCGTGCATACGGTGCATGTCCGTCCCACAGGTTTTCAGGCGACCGCAACGGTGGACTCGGACGCCCGCGTTCAGTTCCAACAACTGTATGGCGAACTGATCGCGGACGAGAGCCGCAACCAACTGATCTGCCGCGATGTCGTGCAGGCTGTCGGCGAGGGTCGATTACCGATTGTGCTCACGGAGCGCACGGAGCACCTTGACCGTCTGGCCGAGATGCTGGCCCCCGACATCCGCCATCTGGTCATCCTGCGCGGCGGCATGGGTAAGAAGCAGTTGAAGGCCGTGCAGGATCAACTGGCGGCCATCCCCACCAGCGAGCATCGCGTATTGCTGGCGACGGGGCGCTACATCGGCGAGGGCTTCGACGATGCCCGGCTGGACACGCTGTTTCTGACGCTTCCGGTGTCATGGCGCGGAACCGTCGCCCAGTACGCAGGTCGATTACACCGCCTGCATGACCAGAAACGCGAAGTGCGTGTCTACGACTATGCCGACCTGAACGTGCCCATGCTGTCGAGGATGTTCGACCGCCGATGCAAGGGATACGAGGTCATCGGCTACAGCATTCTTCTCCCGGCCAGCGCCGTGCCCGGCTGGCCTGCCGATGTTCCACTTCCGGTCGATCCGCAGTGGAAGCAGGACTACGCTGCCAGCGTCCGGCGGCTGGTTCGTGACGGCGTGGATAACCCCTTGGCGAACCTGTTTGTCTGCGCGGCCCGGCAACATCAACCGAACGCCACCGGAGCGGCTCGTGCCCGCAGCGCGACCGAAGCGTTCCTCTATCGCCGCCTGGTGACCCTACCCGAGACGACCGGGCTGTTCCGCCTCAATGCCGACTTGCCCATCCCGTTCGACGGGCATGGCAAGATGGAGGTTGATCTACTGTGTGCGGAGGCCCGGCTGGCCATTGAGTTGGACGGGGATCAGCATCTGGACGATCCCGAAGCCTACCGCCGCGACCGCCGCAAGGATTGCCTGCTCCAGGAAAGTGGTTACTTCGTCCTGCGGTTCCTTGCACAAGACGTGGGAAAGCATCTTGACGATGTTCTGGATGCGATCTTGCGGGCCCTGGCTCACCGGAAGACATGCCGACTGGACTGAACATGGCGAAATCGTCCAGAACAACCTGGTCGCAGATCAAGGCCCGGATCAAGCACTGGGACAAGGGGGCATCGTCCGCGCTCAGGGCCGCTCCGCCGTATCGGTTCGATGGTGCCCGACTCTTCTTCCGACGGCGAACGACGGCAATGGGCTGGTCGGCGTAGGGGATCGCGCTGCGCCACCATAGCCGGCCCAGTTCGGCCAGCAGATCACGCCGCTCACGGCGCAGGAGCCATTTGCCGAAGGCACGCTCCTCCTGCTCGACCTGGCAGTCGCAACAGCACGGCCCCAACTGGATGGAGGGCGGTGCGATCCGCTTGCAGATGGAGCAAAGCCGCATGGCCGTATCGGCCCCGCGGGACGGAAAGACATCCGGCAGGTACAGCCAGGAATCGGTCCCATAGTCGGGCTTGACAATCGCCTCGACCCACGGCTCCGAACAGACCACCTCTGACCGCAGACGCCGCCTGCGACGAAGGGCCGTCTCGAAATCCATCCCCCGCGCCGTCATTCGTCATTCATCGCCTGCCGGCGCATGTTGGCGATGTCGGCGAAGGCCCCGTCGTCCTGCTGGACCGGCTCCCAGCCCTCCGGCGGACGGTTCTGGATGACAGGCTGGAGCAGCTTCTTGTACGTCTCGGTCTTGCTGACGTTCTGCGGCCTGCAATCGTCGCCGAGGTCCCGAGCGATGGCCGTGGGGCCGAAGAACTTGTTGAACTCCCTGTGCGCCTTCTTGTCCCCCTGCAGGCAAAGTGGAACCAGCTTGTCGTACTTCGCCTTGCGCTCGCTCAGATACCGCGCCACCTCCGGCTGCGTGCGGGTCTCCGGCCAGCGGCCGCGTTTCTTGGGCTTCTTGGTTTGTTTGACGGGCGAAAGAGTCTCAGCCGCTACGCTGGCCAGAACGGTCTTCAGGTGTTCGGCCAGGTCGCGGGCGCGGCGCTGGATTTCGGACCGGGCCTTCTGCTTGCCCCAGAGCTCGTCGCGTATGGCCTCGTCAATGGCCTCGGCGAACTGCTCCGGGGTGTCCAGCGGGTTGCCGTCCTCGCCCCACAACGTGAAGGTTCGCTCCGGGCCCCGGCACAGCGCCCAAAGCCGGGTGGCGTGTTCATCCTCCGGAGATGCCTGCCGATACCGCGCCGTCAGCCCCTCGACATGCACGCGGCGCTGGTCCTCCAATGCTTCCAGCCGGTCTCCCAACGGTTTCTCGTCGGCAGCGTCACCCCCAGCTTCGCCGCGTCGTGCGTGTTCAACGGGCGGGGCGCACCGCCCTCCAGGTCGTCCTCGGCGACGGTCCCGGGAAGAATGGATCAGTCTGCCCGATCGTTCCGAAGGTAATCGGTCCAGCCGGCCACGCACCGCTCGAACCAGTCGCGGCCACGGGTTCCGTCGGCGGTGTGGCTGTTCGCCAGCCAAGGGGGTTGCTCCGTCATCTGGGACAGGGCGTTCATGTCGACCGTGTCGGGGAAGACGCTGCGGATGTATTCGGTCTCGCCGAAGCCGGCGTGGCCCCAGGGGATCTTGAGTTCCCCGCCGTCGTCCCGTATCGCGAACGTGTCGGCGCCATAGACGGCCATTCGGCCGAAGACGTCGGGGCGCTTGTCCCGCGGCAGGCGCCCCCACCCGGACCCGCCGCCTTGCTCGTAGCCCTGCTCCTGCATGAGTTCCGAAGCGGCGAGACGCAAGGCGCCTTGCTGCGGGCCGTCCCGGCCCTGATGGTGCTGGCAGATCAGGATTCTCCGGAAGCCCATCCCGAGATAGCTGCGGAAGATTGGCTTGACGTAGCGGAAAAGCGGGATCGCGCCGACGTGTGCTTCGCCATCGTCGGGCCCGCCGGCCCATTCGCCTGTCGGGCCGAAAGGCAGACCCGGGGCCAGGACGCAGGCGTCGGCATTCCGGCGCTCCACTTCCTCGATCACCGACGACGCGATGAGGTAGTCCGCGCCGACCGGCAGGTGGGGACCGTGGTACTCCACGACCCCGGCGGCAATGAGCAAGGGCAGCCCCTCCGCCGCCGTCCGCTTGATCTGACTCGGGCGCAGGTGGATCAGTTTCATGGCGGTGTCCCTTCGCGGCCGGTGGAAGGCGACGCGGCTTGCGATGCCCCGCCCGGCAGGCCGTAGGCGGCCTGCGCGTTGCCGGCCCGGACCGCGTGCCTGTCCGCAGCGGCAAGCGTCTCGACCCACGACCGCACGATGTCGACCACGGTCCGGTAGCTCAGGTCGCGTTCGCTCACGGGCCAGTTCGACGCCAAGAGCAGTCGTCCCGTGCCGAGCCGGGTCCGCATCGCCTCGAAGGCCGGCCGATAGAACGCCGGCGCCGTGGGTACCGACTCGTGCATCGAGCGCGCCGTGAGGTCGAAGCCGGACAGCTTCGCGAAGACCGCGGGCAACTCCGACACCGCGTCGAGAAATGCCAGCCACCGCGGATCGAGCCCGCCAGCGGCGTCCGGACATGTCGCGACGTGGTTGAGCACGATCCTCAGGCCGGGCGCAACCGCGACCAACCGGCGCAACACATCGAGGTCCGGCGGTCCGCACTGGAGGTCCAGCGTCAGGCCGCGCCGCGACAACTCGACCAGTGCCGCGAGACCGTCGGCGTCGTCGATCGCCGCGGCGACGGCCTTCCCGCTCTGGCGGATGCCGCGAAACGTCGGGTTCGCGGCGAAACGCTCGAGATGATCGCCAAAGCGGGAGTCGAGCGGATCGAGCCGGCCAACTACCCCCACGATCCCATCCGAGGCTTCGGCGAGAGCCAGCAGCCATGCGTTGTCCTCGACTCGGGGGCTCGCCTCCACCACGACGGAGTGCGTCACGCCGCATGGCTCGGCCACGGTGCGGAAGTGCTCGGGCAGCACGGGCCGATACAGCGGGCTATCCGGCTTGGGCCACGCGACGCCCTCGGGACGTGTCGGATCGTAGAAATGGATGTGGGTGTCGATGATCATCGTACGGTCTCACGGGCCGAGACGCCCTGGCACCTCGGGCGCCGTCGGTGTGGCGGTCTCAAGGCCCGAAGGGGCGACGTCCGCCGCGGCGGCTTCGGCCCGCCAGGTCCGCCAGAAGTCTTCGGGCAGTTCGGCGCCCAGCGCCGCGACGCCGGCGGCGACCTCCCCGGGCGTGGCCGGGCCGGTGAGGTTCATGTCGATGCGGCATTGGCGAAGCGGGAACTGCAACGCGGCCGCGATGGGCGACACGTCGCGACGGCGGCAGAAGTCGAGGAACCGCAGTGCGATGGCACACCGTCGGGGGCTGCGCCGGCCTGCGTTGGTCCGGCGTGGGTCCCCGCCTGCGAGCAACCCGCTGCATAGCGGCGAGGCGTTGATGACGCCAAGGCCGCGTCGCGCGGCCAGAGCGATCACCATCTTCGCGGCGTCGTCGATCGGCGTGAAGTCCGAGAAGGTCAGGATCGTCTCGAACCCCCCGTGGTGGGTCGCCTGTTCGAGCAGGACATGGAATCGCGTGGCCAGACCATAGTGGCCGATCCGGCCGGCGGCCCTGGCCTGCCGGAGCACCTCGACGACTCCGCCGTCGGCCAGGACGTGTTTGAGCGACTGCACGTCGTGCAACTGAAGCAGATCGATCCGATCGGTTCGAAGGCGCTGGAGGCTTCGCTCGATGCTCGTGCGAACGGAGTCGGCGGCGGCCTCGGGCGTCTCGCCGCGGACACGCGATTTCGATGCGAGCAAGACGCTGTCGCGGTCGATCGCGTCGAGGAACCCGCCGAGCCACCGTTCGCTGTCGCCGTAGGCCGCCGACGTGTCGAAGTACCGATAGCCCGCGGCGTAGGCGGCGTCGAGCGTGGCGCGGGCCTCGGCCTCGGGTGCCTTGCCGATCCACGCGCACCCCATGCCGTACCGCACGCGTCGCCCGCCGACGAGAATGCCATGCTCACGCATGCGCCGGGCCAGGATGGTTCTGAAGTGCGGCAAGACAGCAGTCCTCGGGGCGGGGCGTCGTTACGGCGTCGGTCCAGGCGCGGCCTGGTAATCCTGTTCGGGCGGCGGCTTGATGACCGCCGTGCCCGACTCGTCGATCACCTCGGCCGTCATGGTGTGATCGATGCGGTTGTCGGCCACCACATTGCCCACGCCGCGCGTGACCCGCACGCCGACAGGCAGGCCGTTGACCAGGTTGTGTTCGACCAGATTGTACACGCCCAGGAGCTCGAACCCGGCGGCGAGGCGGGGAATGTAGTCGACATTGTGCTGGTTCCAGTAGTCGCCGTACTGGTTCTGGTACTGGGCGGCTTCCCCCCGGCCGACGGCGACGTTGTGCCGCAACACGTTGCCAAGGTGCGTCACCGGGAAGGTCTCGCCGCTGACGCGCCAGAGTTGGAATGCGGCATCGTGATTGCCGGCGTACCGCGACCGATTGCCGATCCACCGGTTGAACGCGACCACGCCGTACCGCGTGATCTCGCCCGCTTCGTTGAACCGCTTGCGGGCATGCATGTTCATGCCGCCGTTGTGCATCATCAGGTGACCGGCGACCACGTTTTCGACCCCCGAGCCGTAGACGAACTGGCTCATCCCGTCGCCGTCCTTGCAGGTGTTGTTGACCCACAGATTGTGGTGAGAGACGGCGACGAGCGCGAGCGTCGTGTCGGTGTCGGGCGGGACGGCCCAGGGCTCGGCGAGCATGAGGTGCTCGCCCTCGACCGACGCGACCGCGCGGTACTGCCCCAGCCCCCGGCCGGCGGCGACGAACACGAAGTACTGCGCCCCGAGATTGGCCCAGACCGAACCGAGGCCGTTGTCGTCGATGTCCGCTTCCTTGAGCGAACCGGCGGGCAGGGTCACGCTCTGCTCGCCGATGCCCTCCGCCCTGCCGACCCATGCCGACTTGGCGAACTCGGACATGAACTGCTCGCCGCCGTTGCCGGACCGGCCGACCCCTTCGCTGATGTTCTGGAAGACCCAGTTCCGGGAGAACCCGTTCTGACTGATCATCGACCGGCTGCCGTGAAGAAACGTATTGTCCGTCACGATCGAGCGATGGCAGTGGCGCAAGACGACGTTGATGGAGGCCTGGCGCGGGCTGACCTCGAAGTGGTTGCCGATGAGCCGCAACTGCTCGAACCGCCCCGCAAAGCCGGCAAACGAGGTCGCCGCCACGATGCGGCAGTCATAGACGACAAGGCGGACGGCATTGCCGCGGATCAGCAGGCCGCTTCTCGGCGGGGCGTACCGCCCCTCGATGCCGAGCCGCTGCTTCTCGCAGAACCGCCCGTTGACGCGGTTGAAGAACACGTCGTAGGCGGTGTCCCCGTCGACTCTCGTGTCGGGCCAGACACAGGCGAGCAGGCCGACGCCCGCGCCGCCGACGAGTTCGATATCCTCCAGGCCGGCGCGGGTGCGGATGCGGATCAGTGCCCGTCCGTCCTTGCGGTCCTCGCCGGTCAACAAGCCGGCGGGAGGCGCAGTGACCGTGGTGGCCCCCCGCCCGGCGCCGCGGAGAACCACACCGGGCTTGAGCTCAAGCGTTCGCGAAACCTGGAAGACGCCCGGGGGCAGGTGCACAACACCGGGCGCCTCCTCGGCGGCGCGATCGATCGCGTCCTGTAGCTTGGCGGTCGCGTCGGGCACACCGTCGGCGAGCGAGGCGTCGGTCACCCTGATGCGCGCAACGTCGTGATCGGCCGCAACGGGCACGTGCACGCCCTGGCGGTTCCAGGTGTTGGCCTTCATCCCGATGAAGTCGCGGTGCCCGATCACCTCCAGCTCGACCGGGTCCGACCAGCCGTGGGCGCCGCCGGTTCCGTTGTGCGCGAACAACTGGTATCGGCCGGGGGGCAGGCCCTCGGGCAGCAGGACGTCGAACTTGTGCTCGCGCTGATGGGGCATTCGCTGCGCCTGGGGGTTCCCTCCGGGCAGCACGCGGACCTCGCCGGAACCGGTGTGCCGCAGCGCGACCCGGATGCCCTCCACGCCGCGGACCTTCAGGTGCACGCCGAAGAGCTTGACATGCTCGCCCGGCGCAGCCGTCCGATGCGACTGCAGCCACACCTCGGGCCGGTTGGCGACGATCGGCCGGGAGGTGCCGCGATCGTTGCGAAGCCAGATCAGCACCACCGGGCCCGACCGCGCGCCGCGCTCGAGGCCCGGGTTGGGCAGGGAGGCGAAGAGGGCCTGGTCGAACGACGCGAAGACCGGCGCCCGTTCCGCCGTTGCGGGCGGCTCTGCCGGCAGCGCCGGGCGGTCGGGCAGCGACTCGACCGGCGGAGGGCTCCCCTCCTTCGTCCCCCCGGGCGGTTGATGCGCGATCACCCGGGCCCCGGCGAGGTTCTCACCGAACACATGGAAGCGTTCGCCCCGAACGACCGAGCCGACCCGCACCGGAATCGGCAGGCCGGCTTCGACCGGCGTCCGCGGCGCCGAGTCCGCCGGGCGCGGCGTCGCGGCGAACCCCAGCACCGTGGCCGCGATGCCCGCGGCGAAGC
Source organism: uncultured Planctomycetaceae bacterium (assembly GCA_964385465.1). Classification (GTDB taxonomy): domain Bacteria; phylum Planctomycetota; class Phycisphaerae; order SM23-33; family SM23-33; genus CAYLPJ01. Next base: position 7,546 of record CAYLPJ010000022.1, read on the forward strand.
GCTGGGCGAGCCGGAGCGTCGGGCCCGTCGGGCCGCCGCCCGGTCCGGCAGAGGGGGGCGGGCGCTTCATCGCTTCACCTCGCCAACGGCCTCGTAGTCCTGGTCATCGGGCGGCTTGACCACGGCGTTGCCCGACTCGTCGACGACCTCAGCGGTCGACACGTGATCGATGCGGTTGTCGATGACCATGTTGCCCACGCCGCGCGTGACCCTCACGCCCACGGGCAGGCCGTTGACGAGGTTGTTCTCCACCAGGTTGTAGCCGCCCTGCACCTCGAAGCCGGCGGCAAGCCGGGGCTTGTAGTCGATGTTGTGCTGGTTCCAGAAGTCGCCGTACTGGTTCAGGTAGAGCGCGGCCTCGCCGCCGCCGACGGCGACGTTGTGCCGCAACTCGTTGCCGAGGTGCGTCAGGGGGTAGAGGTCGCCGCTGACACGCCAGAGCTTGAACGCGGCATCGTGGTTGCCGGCATAACGAGACTGATTGCCGATCAGGCGGTTGAAGGCGATCACGCCGTACCGGATCATCTCGCCGTCCTTGTCGTACCGCTTGCGGGCGTGCAGGTTCAGCCCGCTGTTGTTCATCATCAGGTGGCCGGCAATGATGTTCTCGATCGCCGAGCCGTAGGCGAACTGGCTGATCCCGTCGCCGTCCTTGGCGGTGTTGTTGATCCACAGGTTGTGGTGTGTGCAGTTCAGCAGCGCCAAGTGCGATTGCCGATCGGGCGTCGCGGCCCACGGCTCGGCCAGTTTGACCTTGTTCCCGTCGATCGACGCGATCCGCCGGTACTGGCCCAGCCCGCGCCCGTGCATCACGTAGACGAACCAGTCGTGTTCGTCGAAGTTCTCGGTCGCGGGTCGCTCGGCGTCGCCGGGCAGCGTGACGCCGTCGCGCGAGACACCCGCCGCCCGCCCGGTCCACATCGACTTGCCGTATTCCGACATGAACTGCTCGCAGCCGTTTCCGGCCCTGCCGATGCCCTCGCTGACATTCTGGAACACCCAGTTGTGGGCGAAGCCGTTCTGGGAGATCAGCGACCGGCCGCCGTGGAGGAAGGTGTTCTCCTCGATCATGGCGTGGTAGAGAGACTTGACCACGACGCAGTTGCTCGCTTGGCGCGGGCTGGCCTCGAAGTGGTTGGCCAGCAGGCGGGTGAACTCATGCCGATAGGCCGGGAGCATGGCCAACGCGGTCGGGGCGATGAACTCGCAGTCGTAGACGGTGAAGCGACGGGTCTTGGCCATCACCGTCACGCCGTGGTACCGGGGGATGTAGGGTCCGGTCGAGACGGCCTGCGTCCCCTTGAAGCGTGCCGCCACACGGTTGAAGAAGACGTCCTCGGACACCGCCTCGTGCTCGGCCCGGGCGACCAGCGCGAGCATGCCGACCCCGGGCCCGCTTTCGAGGGTCAGGTCCATGAGGCCCCCGCGGTTGCGAATCCACACCAGGGGGGTCAGGCCCGCCTTCTTGATGAACGGCTCCCAGTCCACCGCGCCGCCGGGCAGGCCCGGGACCTGCATCCCGAGGATCGTCCGCGCCTCATCGCCCCCTCGCCGTGCCGGCTCGATGTCGGGCCAGGCACGCTTCAGCCCGGCTCCGGGGGCCACGGTCAGCCGCGTCGCCCCCCGGCCCGCGCCGCGAAGGACCACCTCGGGCAGCAGCTCGATCGTCCGGTTCACGCCGTAGGAGCCCGGCGGCAGAACCACCACCCCCCCGCCGGCGTCGGCGACGCGTTGGATCGCGTTCTGGATCGCGTCGGTCGCATCGGCGGCCCCGTCGGCGAACTCGGCCGAGACCTTGACACGCGTCGGCGGCGACGCGGTCGTCTTCGGCGCGTCGACGCCCTGGCGGTTCCACAGGTTCGCCATCGTGGCGATGAAGTCCCGCCGCTCGACGATCTCCACCGGCACCGGGTTCGACCACCCGTGGGCGTTGCCCGTGTTGTTGTGGATGTACAGCTCGTACGTGCCGGCAGGCACGTCGTCGGGGAGCTTGGCATCCAGACGGAACCGCATCGAGTAGGGCATGCTCTGAGGCTGCGGGTCGGCCCACGCCGCCTTCACCAGCTTGCCGCTGGCCGTGTTGCGCAGCACGATCCGCGGCGTGCCCGCGAAGCGGAAGATGAGGTGGTGCCCGAAGATCTGGAGGTGTTCGCCGGGCACGGCCGTCCGGTGCGATTGCGACCAGATCTCGGCCCGGTTGACCACCCTCGGCTTCGACAGCCCCGCCGGGGTCTCCACCCACACCACCCCCACAGCGTTTTCGGCCGACCCGCTGTTCGCCTTCACGACGAGAACCTGCTCGAACCGCCGCTCGATCGGCATCTTCCTCGATCCCTTTGGCGGGGAGGCGGGCAGCTTCGGCCGGTCGGGAAGATTCGCCGCGGCCCGGGCGATCACCTCCTCGTCCAGCCGCTTGTCCTTCGAGCCCGCACACGGATACCAGACGTGAACGGCCGTGGCGTTCCCGACGTTCTCCCCGAACACCAGGAAGTGCGGGGAGGGGCGCTTTCGGTGGAACGAGGTCACCCGAGTGACCTCGGGCGGACCGACCGAGACCTCCCCGTCCTGTCCGCGAGCCTCGACGGCCCCGAGACACATCGCCGCCATCGCCGCCACCGCCACCATCGTGGTCTCGAATCGAGCAGACATCAGGATTCTCCATGGATCGGGTTGAAGTTCCGCAACGAGAAGGTCGCCCCGCAACCCGAGGTCGGCCAGGTCGGGACCCTGGACCGGGCTATGGCCAGAGCCACGCTTCGCCCAAGGTCCGACAACAAACGGGGTTACAAAGGCATTCCACTGATCCTATGTTCAGACATCAGCCAACGTATGTTCAGGCAAGCTACCTTCGGCCCTCGGTCGTGTCAAGTGCGGGCCAGCGAAGCGGCCAGTGCCGTCCCCGGGTGGCCGACGACCGCAAGGCGATCCGATCAAGGGTGTACCCGCGTTCGCCCATCGTGATTTTCTTGGCCTTGAAGCATCCATCCCCTCGGGGACCCGGAGCAGAAATGCGTCTTGACGGTTGACACCGGCGGGGCCCCGATGCATCGTATCTCCGCGACTGATACTATGTTCTTATACGTCTGCATGCTGCGGAGCATCACATGATGACACCCAGCCTCAAAGCCCCTCTGCCCAAGCGGCGAGCGGTGACCACGCTCCGCGAGCGTCTGATCGAGTACATCGTGGAGACCCGGCCCAAGGTCGGCAGCCCGTTCCCCAGCCTCAATGAGCTCGTCGCGGAGACCGGCGCCAGCCACTCGACCGTTCGTCGCGCGCTGGCCGCCATGCAGCAAGAGGGCTGGGTGGAGCGCCGCCTGGGCAAGGGGACCTTCGTCGGCCCCCGGGCCGCCCTGCCCGTCATCCGACGGGGCGGCGCGACCGACCCCCGGGCCGCGGCTCTGAGGCTGGGCGTGGTGATCTTCGCCATGGGCGACCACCGGGGCGACTGGTACTCCCAGCAGGTCATCCAGGGCATCGACGCCGAGGCCGCCGATCACGCTGAGTTCGCCGGGACCGATGGGGTGACGGGCGAAGGCAAGGCCGGGCCGGCCGGGCGGCTCATCCGCGTCGAGCTCTACGGCACCCAGGGAGGCAACGTCCGCGCGCTGTCCCAGCGCCTGATGGCCGACCGCCCCGACGTGCTTGCCTGCGTTCTGACCTCCATCCGCGACCTTGCCGTCGCCGCCGAGGCCCGGCGTCTGGGCATCCCGGTCATCGGCGCCGGCTACTGCATGGGGCAGTTCGGGGTACCCAGCGTCCTCGCCGACGACGCGGGCGGGGCTCGCCTGGCCGTCAACCACCTCCTGGACCACGGCCACACCCGCATCGGCTGCCTCCAGCTCGGCGTGCCGCGGAACTACGTCTTCCGGCGCCACGAGGGCTACCGCGACGCCCTCGAGCAGGCCGGTCTCGAATACGACGAGTCGCGGGTCTGCTGGTTGACCACCGGCGATGGCGGCGGGAGCGCAATGCCCATGGGCGACGTCCGCATGATCTCCCGTTGGCAACGCGAGATCCGCGGCTACCTCGCTCGGGCCAACCCCACCGCCCTGGTCGTCAGCAACGGGGTGATCATGGAGGCCCTGGCCGCCATGGCGCGGGACGGCGCCTTCCGCATCCCCGAGGACCTCTCGCTGGTCACCTTCGACCAGACCTTCTACATCTACCGTCGCGTGCTGGGCGAGGTGCGCCCCACCGTGATTGCCCTCCCGTGGACGGAGTTCGGCCGGAGGCTCGTCAGCATGGCCGGCGAGATCGTCGAACGCGGCGACGTCGCCGGCCACGATCCTCTGCCCTGCACGCTCCTGCCCGGAGAAACCGTTTCGCCGCCGAGACGCACGGAACGCTTGTCCCGGCCGCGCCCGTCCCGTTGGGCCGCCGTACCGCCAGAGAAAGACTAGCCCGGCGAACGGGCCCGGCGTGTCGCCGCACGCGGCCCCCGCGTCGCGGGCCCGCGGGATTCGCCCCGAGAGTCCTCCATGACGAGCTACATCCTACGGCGTCTGCTCCTGATGCTGCCGACGCTGGCGATCATCTCGGTCCTGGTGTTCGCCATGCAGGAGGCTGCGCCGGGCGACTTCGTCACCCGACAGCTTGCGATTCAGCAGACCGCCGGCGGCATGGAGTACACCGAAGCGGAGATCGAGGCGCTGCGCAAGCGTCACGGCCTCGATCAGCCCGCCATCGTGCGCTACTTCCGCTGGATCGGGAGCTTCATCACCGGCGACTTCGGCCGGTCCTACCAGTACCATCGCCCGGTCTCGCAGCTCATCGGCGAGCGGCTGGCCCTTTCGGCGGCGCTATCCTACACCACGATCCTTCTCACCTGGGCGATCAGCATCCCCCTCGGCGTGTGGGTTGCCACGCACAAGTACAAGATGTCCGATCACGTCTTCACGTTCCTGGGCTTCATCGGGATGTCGATCCCGAACTTCCTGCTGGCGCTGGTCCTGATGTACGCCGGGCTGCGCCTCTTCGGGGCGGACCTGTCGGGGCTGTTCTCGCCGGAGTACGCCGACGCGCCCTGGAGCCCGGGGAAGGTCCTCGACCTGATCTCGCACCTGTGGATTCCGGTGCTGATCATCGGAACGGGCGGGGCGGCGGCCGGGATCCGGACCTGGCGGGCGCTGATGCTCGACACCATGGGCGAGCCCTTCGTGAAAACGGCCCGGGCCAAGGGCCTCTCCGAGACGGCGGTGGTGTGGAAACACGCGGTACCGGTGGCGGCGAACCCGTTCCTCAGCGGGGTCGGAACGCTCCTGGTGGCAATGCTGTCCGGAGAGGTCATCGTGTCGATCACGATGGACCTGCCGACAACCGGGCCGTTGTTCTACGAGGCGCTGGTCAGCCAGGACACGCACCTGGCCGGGGCGTTTCTGATGTTCCTCAGCGTGCTGATGCTGGTCGGCATGTTGATCTCAGACATCGTGCTCGCGCTGGTCGATCCGAGAATCCGGTATAGCTGACCCATGAATGATGAGACGAGAAAGACCGCGCCGGCCAACGTGCGGGAAGCCGCCGGCGGGGCCCGCGAGACCGGGCCCGCCGTGCAAGTCGGCTTGGCGGCGCCCGCGGGCAAGCCGCGCAGCGTCAGGCGCATGATGTGGCGGCGCTTCAAGCGCAACCGCATCGCCCATGCCGCGCTGTGGGTGCTGGCCGTCCTGTATGCGACCATGGTCTTTGCCGACTTCGTGGCACCCTACGCCCTGGAGACGCGTCACTCCAAGTACCGCCTGGCCCCGCCGACGGGCATCCGCCTCTTCGAGGACGGGACCTTGCACGGGCCGTTCGTGTACGCGCTGGAGGAGCCGTACATGGACCGCGAGTCCTTCAGGCGGGTCTACGAAGAGGACACGTCGCGGCGCTACCCCGTGAAGCTCTTCGTCAACGGCGAAGAGCATCGGCTGCTCGGGCTGATCCCGACGACGCTGCACCTGTTCGGCACCGGGGAAACCGACGTGCCGGTGTTTCTGCTGGGGACAGACCGGTTCGGCCGGGACCTGTTCACGCGGATCCTCTACGGCAGCCGGGTGTCCCTGACCATCGGGCTGGTCGGGGTCGCGATGACCGTGGTGTTCGGTTCGCTGCTGGGGGTGGCCTCGGGGTACTTCGGCGGGGTGGTGGACCTGCTGATCCAGCGACTGATCGAGATCATCAACGCCATCCCGACCCTGCCGTTGTGGCTGGCCCTGGCGGCGATCGTGCCGGCGACGTGGTCGTCGGTCTCGACGTACTTCATGATCACGGTCATTCTCTCGTTCATCGGGTGGACGGGGCTGGGCCGACGAGTGCGCGGGATGACCCTGCGGCTTCAATCGAGCGACCTGGTGATGTCCGCCCGCTGCATCGGCGCCGGCAACTGGCGCATCCTGGTCAAGCACATGCTGCCCCAGAGCTTCAGCCTGATCGTGGTGACCGCGACGATCGCGGTGCCGGGTACGATCCTCGGCGAAACGGCCCTGAGCTTCCTGGGGCTGGGCATCCGCCCGCCGATGGTGAGTTGGGGGGTCCTGCTGGCGGATGCCCAGAACATCAACCACGTCGCGTTCCACCCGTGGCTGCTGTGGCCGGGGGCGATGGTGGTGGTCACCGTGCTGGCGTTCAACTTCGTCGGCGACGGCGCCCGCGACGCCGCCGACCCGTTTGCCTACTGATGCCTTGCCCGCTTTCGGTGAACCCGCGACGAGGAGACCCGTCTTGAGCAAAGCGCCCCCCCGACCCACAGCCTCGACCGCGGGCCCGGCGGGAGCGTCGGCCCACAGCGACGACCTGCTGCGGATCGAGAACCTGCGCGTGCGGTTCGCGACCGAAGAGGGGACGCTCACGGCGATCAACCAAGCCGACCTCACGGTCAAACGCGGCGAGGCGCTGGGCATCGTCGGCGAGAGCGGCTGCGGCAAGAGCGTGCTGTCCGAGGCGATCCTGCGGCTGATCCCCGAACCCCCCGGCCGCATCGATCGCGGTCAAATCCTCTTCAACCGGCCCGGGCGAGGCTGGACCGACCTGGCAACCATGAACCCCCGCGGCCGGACGATGCGCCGCATCCGTGGCAACGAGATCAGCATGATTTTCCAGGAGACGATGACGAGCCTGAACCCGGTGTTCACCGCGGGCCGGCAGATCGCCGAGGTTCTGCGGACCCACCAGAAGCTCAGCAGGAAGGCGGCGCGGGCGCGGGCGATCGACATGCTCGGCGAGGTGCGGATTCCGGACCCGAAGCAGCGGGTCGACGAGTACCCCCACCAGCTCAGCGGCGGGATGCGGCAGCGGGTGATGATCGCCATGGCGCTGGCGTGCGAACCGCAGCTCCTGATCGCCGACGAACCGACCACCGCGGTGGACGTGACGGTGCAGGCACAGATCCTCCGGCTGATACGGCAACTCCAGCGAACGCACCACATGAGCGTGATCTTCATCAGCCACGACCTCGGCGTGATCTCCGAGGTCGCCGACCGCGTGGCGGTGATGTATCTCGGGCACGTGGTCGAACGGGCGAGTGTGGAGAGGCTGTTCGCCAAACCGGCGCACCCCTACACGCGAGGGCTTCTGGGCTGCCTGGCCGACGAGCACGCCGAGCGCGGGTCGCTGGCGAGTATCCCGGGGCAGGTCCCCGTGCCGATCGATCTGCCCGACGGGTGCCCGTTTGCCGACCGCTGCGATCGCGTGATGGCCCCATGCCGGCGCGAGATGCCCCCGTGGACCGCCCTGACGGCCGGGCACGGTGTGGCATGCTGGATTCACAGCGATCAGGCGCGGCCGCGGGCGGACGAAAGCGACGCGGGCGGCCCGGCCAAGGAGGACGCCGACGATGAGTAGCGTCACCTGTCCGATGTATGGCGAGGCCCTGCTCCGCGTCCGCGGGCTGAAGAAGCACTTCCCCATCGAGGGTGGCTTGCTCAAGCGAACCGTGGGGTACGTTCGCGCCGTCGACGGGGTCGACTTCGATGTCGAGAAAGGCGAGGCGTTCGGCGTGGTCGGCGAATCGGGATGCGGCAAGAGCACACTGGGCCGCTGCCTCCTCCGCCTGCTCGAGCCGACCGGGGGGCAGGTGCTGATGCGAAACGGGCGAGGGTATGTCGACGTCGCCTCGCTCGACAGGCGGGGCCTGAAGCGCTTTCGCACCGAGGCGCAGATGGTGTTCCAGGACCCGGCCGGCTCACTGAACAACCGCATGACCATCGGCCAGCTCATTCAGGAGCCGCTGCTGGTGCACGGTCGTCTGGGCGACGACCGCGGCGAAGCCCGCATCCGGGAGTTGCTGCACCTCGTCGGCCTCTCGCCGTCGCTGCGAAGCCGCTTTCCCCACGAGATCAGCGGCGGTCAGCGACAGCGTATCGCCATCGCGAGAGCCCTGGCGCTCGACCCGAGACTGGTGATCTGCGACGAGGCGGTCTCCGCGCTGGACGTCTCCGTGCAGGCGCAGGTGCTGAACCTGCTCGCAGAGCTCCAGAAGCGCCTGGGGCTGACCTATATCTTCGTGTCGCACGACCTGGGAGTGGTCAGGCATTTCTGCCACCGCGTGGCGGTGCTTTACCTCGGCAGAATCGTGGAAATGGCGCCGAGCGAGCGTCTGTTCGCCGCGCCGCAGCATCCCTACACGATGTCCCTGCTGTCGGCGATCCCCCGGGCCGGCCAGAGGAAGCGCGGCAACCAGATCCTACTCGGCGGGGACGTTCCGAGCCCGGCCAACCCGCCGCCGGGCTGCCCGTTCCACCCGCGGTGCTGGGCGGCCGGAAACGCCTGCAGGCAGGACATGCCGCCGCTGACCCCCATGGGCAACGAGCCCCGACACCTCGTTGCCTGCCACTTCACGGGCCGGATCCCGCCGTGGCACCCGAATGAAAACTCCCCCGCCGAAGGCGAGGACCAACCATGACGAGCAGGCATTCTGGAATCCGAATTCACCTCCTGCTGCTGGCGGTTGTTTTCGCGGCCACCGGCTGCGGCGGCCGCCAACCCCCGCCTCCACCCCCGACGGCTGGCGAAGTGGGGCGCACCGATCTGCGGCAGAGCCCCATGCTCGCCGCCCGGGTCGAAGCCGGCGAGTTGCCGCCGCTTCCAGACCGTCTGCCGGACCGGCCCGCGCGCGCGAACGTCTTCGGCGATGACGCTCGCTACGGGGGCACGATCACCATCATCGTGCAGAACTTCTGGAGCCTCGGCGGAATCAACGAGGTGTTCGGTTCGCGCCTGGTTCTGCACCGGCCGAAGGTCGGGGACGCCGGCCGGATCGTGACCGACGAGCAGGGCGACGTGGCCTACGAACTCACCGGCAACCTCGCCGAATCGTGGGAATACGCCGCGGACGGCCGGGCCGTTACCGTCAAGCTCCGCGAGGGCCTGCGCTACAGCGACGGCCACGAGTTCACCACCGACGACGTCGTCTACCGGTGGCGGATATGGAACGACACCGAGGTCTACGGCGAGATCACGCCGGTTCCGTCGCAACAGCTCGGCGGCGAACCGATCGACATCGAGCGCATCGATCGCCACACGTTCCGCTTCGTGCTGCCCGAGCCGGACTTCCGCTGGTTCGAGCAGCGGGGGGCCCACCTGCAATTCTGGGAAGCGCCCAAGCACTGGCTCTCGCGGTGGGACCCGCATATCCATCCCGACACCGGCGACTGGGACACCTTCAAGCAGAAGCTCGGCGATTGGACGGACACGTCCCGCCCGGCGCTGGGGCCTTGGCGCCTGGTGCGGTGGCCGAGCACGGGCGAGGTCGTCGCGGAGCGAAACCCCTACTACTACGTTGTCGACGGCCAGGGCAGACAGCTTCCCTATATCGATCGCGTGAAAGGCATCCGCGTTCGCAACCAGGACGTGGCGGCGATGAAGGTCGTGGCCGGGCAGGTCGATCTGTACGACGGGGCGGAACTGGGAAACCTCGCGCTGCTCAAGGCCAACGAGCGGCGCGGCGGGTACAGAATCAGCCTGCACGGCGAGGGGCCGGGCAGCTTCCCGGCGCTGCTGATCAACTTCTTCACCCGGCGGCCCCATCTTGCCGACGCCTTCCGCGAAAGGGATTTCCGCGTCGCGCTGTCGCTGGCGATCGACCGGGAGGAGATCAACCAACTCGTGTTCAACGGCTTCGCCACGCCCACCAATGCCGCGTTCGGCCGGTGGTTTCGCAAGCGCTACGCGACCCACAAGCCCCGACGTGCCGCCAAGCTGCTCGATGGCCTCGGGCTCAAGGACCGCGACGGGGACGGGGTGCGCCAGTATCCGGGCGGCGCGGATGTCACCATCGTCCTGACGACGCTCGAGGGCACCTACGCCAGCGTATGCGAACTGGTCACCTCGCACTGGCGCAACCTCGGCATCGACGCGATCGTCAGCAATGTGCACCCGAACCAGTATTCCATGCTGCGGAGGAACCGCGAGTATGACGTCATCGCAGCACACAACGGCTCCTACAACATGGAGTCGAACTTCCGCATGGGGTCTTGGTCGCCGCTGTCCATGTCGGTCGACCTCAGCCGGCCCGTGGGCAAGGGCGCGTGGGCGCCGTTCATCCGCTGGATTCTGTCCAACGGCGAACAAGGGCAGCGCCCCCCCGCCGACATCGAGGCCGGACTGACCGAAGTCGCCGCACTGTACGAGCGCTATCGCGCCGAACGCGACGAGGCCGAGGCCCGTCGGCTCGCCCGAGGCATCGCCGAGATCTGGGCCGAGCAGGTATGGACCCTCGGCGTGGTCGGACGGGCGCCCAGCCCCCTGGTGGTCAGCCGGCGCCTGCTGAACCTGCCCCCCCGGATCGAGGCCCCGCCCGAGGGATACTGGATCCGTGCGGGAACCTACCCCTATCAGCTCGTGCTGCCGCCCTGACCGACTGCCTGCTTGGCCGCCGAAGTTCGCCGTGACCGAACCGATCCAACCTGAACCGAGCACCCCATGAGCACCCCAAACCGCAGACCAGTCCGCCCCGACGTGATCGTGGACACGCCATTCGACCGGCCGCCGAGGTGGGCGGAGCTTCAACGCCGGCTCATCGACCGCATGAACGCCGCGATCGACCCCGTCCTGGATCGCTACGTCCGCGACGACGGGGCGATTCTCTGGCCCGTCCGACCCGACCAGTATGGCATCGACGCACTCGACGACGCCTACGAGAGCTTCCACAACTGGCCGCTCTTCTACTTGGTCGGCGGCGACCGCCGCTTCCTCGATGCCGCGCACCGCGAGTTCGACGCCATCAACAGCCAGTTCGCCCGGTACCCCACCGGCAAGGGGTACCCGATGTGCGTCGACGAGTACCAGCCCGCCTACGACTGGTTCCACCAGGGCGAAGGCAACCTGTTGTTCTACCTGCTCGCCACGGCCGATCCCGAGCACCCCGCCGCCCGGGAACGAGCCGAGCGCTTTGCCCGCTACTTCACCGGCGACGACCCGCGGACCCCGAACTACGACCCCGACCTCCGCCTCCTGCGATGCGCCCACGTCGGCAGCGTCGGGCCAGCGTTCTGGAACTTCACCCGGCACGAGGACTTCCCCGCCGCCGGCTGGGGCCTGCCCTTCCACGACATCGAGGGCGTCCGCGACGCCGAGGACCTCGACCACCCCGCCAGGCTCCGCCGGGCACGACGCGTCGCCGCCGAGCGCCGCGGCCGCGGGGACACGCCGAACAACCTCTCCGCCACCAGCCTTGCCGCCCTCGCGTTCGCCCTCGGCGGCGGCGAGGAGTTCCGCCGGTGGGTCCAGGAGTATGTCGAGGCCTGGATCGACCGCACCGAGGCAAACGGCGGAGTGCTTCCCGATAACGTCGGGATTGACGGCGTGATCGGCAGCCATACGGGGGGGCGATGGTACGGCGGCAACTACGGCTGGACGCATCCCCACGGCTGGCAGAGCCTCGGCGCCGCGGTCTGCATCGCCGCTCAGAATGCCACGCTCCTCACCGCCGACCGACGGTGGCTCGACCTGCCCAGGCAGCAACTCAACCACCTCGTCGGCCGCGGCGTCGAACGGGAGGGCAAGCTCTACGTCCCCCACCGCTACGGCGACCCGGGGCGGGTCCATTACCGCGCGTTCCCCTTCCTGCCCATGCTTCGTAACGACGATCAAATCAAGACGCCCCAGCACCGCGCCGACTGGCGAAACGCCGCCACGGCCTTGCAGTTCGACGGTTGGTTCGACTTCGAACCCATGCACGCCCGGTGGTTCACTTTCCTTTGGGCCTGCTCGATGAGCGAGAGCGACCGAGCCCGTCCCCTCGAACTCACCCACAACCCCGCCCCCGGGGTGGATCTGGACCCGACCATCGATGGGTGGCGACATCTCAAGGACCAGGGAAGCACCTGCGCCGGCTGGCTGCGGTTCCTCCGAGGCGAGCTGCCCGACTACCCCGAGGCCGTCCTCAACCGAAACCTCGAGCAGTGCGCGGCGAGGCTGGAGCTCATCGCCAACGACGACGAGGACCCCGCGACCTACGGCGACGCCTACCTCCAGAAACGCAACCCCATCACCATGGAGGGCCTCGTCCAACTGACGATGGGAGGCCCCCTGCCCGTGTACAACGGCGGCCTGCTCCACGTCCGCCTGCGCTACGTCGATCCGCAGCGCAGCCGGCCCGGCCTGCCGCCCGACGTCGCGGCCCTCGTCCGCGAACTGCACGAGGACAGGACCGTCGTCGAACTCTGCAACCTCGGCGACACGCCGCGCGACCTGCTCCTTCACGGCGGGGCCTTCGGCGAGCACCGCCTCACCGAGGCCCGATGGACCGACGCCCGCGGGACCCGCCGAGCCGAGGCGACCACAAGTGTCCTTGCCGTCCGCCTCGCCCCCCATGCCTGCGCCCGCCTTGAAATCGTGACCGAACTCTACGCGAACCGACCCCGCCTCTGACCGCCGCGCCGCCGGGCATGCAAATGGCCATCATGGGCATTGTCCGTGCCTGTTCTGCCAGCCACGCTTCGTGGCCCGGGCCGCCGCTTCTGCTCGCTCGGATACGCAGTGGCCCCCACTGCCCCCACGCCAGCGGCGCCCAAAAGACAACCGCCGACCGCGCCGACGACCGCGCTCCCGCAGACGCCGACCGCGCCGCGCGGGCGTAGCGACGCCGCCCGGCCCTCGCCGGCGATGGCCCCCTGTACGTCACGCCGCCCGCGCCTCGCCGACGGCGTTGCCCTTCGCCGCCCACGCCGCATGCCCCGTCGCCGTCCGGGCCGCCACCTGCTCCAGCACCTGCTCGGCCTGCGCCCCCGAACACCCCGCGGCCGCCAGAACCTCATCCATCAACTGCGGCAACTCACCGGGGCCGAGGGAGTCCCGCCGGTTGGTCCGCCTCGTTCACTCCAGCGCGGCGACGTTGCCGGCGAGGAGGGATGTCTTGAGGTCCATGTACGTGCGGAAGTCGTCCCAGGAGACATCCGGCGGGACGGTGTGATCGACGGTGGGGATGAACCCGCCCTCCTCGACGAGGGGGACGAACTCCCTCAGGTGCGCCTTGACGCCTCGCGCCCGCGGGAGAGAACCCGCTTGTCCACCCCGCCCCACAGCCTCAGCGAGCGCCCGAAGCGCTTTCGCCATTCGCCCGGGCTGACGCCCGCCGCGCGCTCGATCGGCCAGACCGTGTCCACTCCGGCGTCCATCATCAGCCCGATCAGCGCCGTCGGGTCACCGTCGCTGTCGATGGCGACGTATCGCGTCCCGTGGGATCGCAGGAAGCTCACCAGCCGACGGAGATGGGGGAGAATGAACGTCCGGTAGGTCTCCGGGCCCAGCAGCGGCCCGCCCTTCATGGCGAAGTCCTCGTTGAGGACGAAATACTCCACCTGCACCCGCTCGAGGACGGGGCGGCTTGTCTCGATGACGAAATCCGCGAAGAACTCCATCATCTCGTGCATCAGAGCGGGCTGGTCATACCATGCGTAGGACAACGCCATCGTCCCCATGAACTCGCGGGCGCGCCAGTAGAACCCGTTGGCGGCGCAGTTGCGCCCCAGCACCAGGGGAATGCTCCGGTTGCGCCAGCGAGCGACCTTCCCATCGAGGTCCGCCGGGTAGCGCTGAGCGAGGGCGGGCTCCAGCCGCGCCCGGACCGACCGGAAGTCCTCCGGACCGGAGACCGGGAACTCCATGTACTCGTCCATCGACAGCCGCGTGCCGTAGCTCACACCGCGGTTGAGCGCCTTGGTCACGATCCCCTTGGCGTTGCGGGCGATGGTGTATTCATCCGTCTGCTCGATCACGTCGCGCTCGAACGGCGGGAGGAAGCCGTAGTTCACGTCGATGAACTCCCTCCGGTCGAGCCCCAGCGCATCCTCTCCGCTGAACCACCCCCACGTGAAGTCGCGAACCGGGTGGGGCGCCTCCGCCTCCCACCGGGCGCGGGTCTGCCCCCAGACGCCCGACTCGTGGTTCGGCCGGCGGTCCGACGATCGATACTCCATGCAGTCCAGGAACCTTTGCAGATCCGGCACATCATCCATCGCGACACCTCCCTACCGTCGCCCGCAGCATACCAGACGCGCGGCCGCAGGACACGCTCACCCGCACCGGCACGAACGCCGCCATCGCCGACGAGCCGGTCGAGCCCCGACGTTGCACTTGCGGCCCCACCAAGGCTGCGCTGGACAGGCGCACCGCCTCACGGCGCAGCAGCTCCCTGCGCCAGAAGTAGAACGTGGACTCCCGCAGACCGCCCCGTCCGCAGAACTCCCGCACGGTCAACCGGCTCGCCGCCTGCCGCTGGACCGCCCCTCACGTGCTCCGCCCTTGGCCATGCGCTTTCTCCTTCCCGCATGGCCCCATCCTCAACGACGCCCCCGGCAGTCACCAGATGCAGCGGCGGCGACGTACGGAAGGTATCGGTGCCGCGGCGGCCGTGGCCTACAAGGGATACTCGTTCTGAGTCGTGTGACATTCTGCGCGCAAAACAGGCTCGCCCCCACAGCAGAGACGGTTTCGCTGCCAGACACACTTGCTCCACATGTGCTCCTCGGAGCGAAACGCATCGCGCACCGGATGGCCCGCCGACACCCCGGCGGGCCATCGCACTTTCGGCCAGCGTTCGAAGGGCTTTGCGGCTCCCGGCCCGCGCGCCGCCCCGACAGGCGATGCGCCTGCCCACCTACGACAAGCCGCGGATCATCGTCTGTGCCGAAGACTTCCCGAAACACCTCGGGCTTCCTCGAGGCTGTCTGGATGACCTGTGCGAGCTTCTGTCCCACCTCAAGATCAAGCCCGTCGTGCGTGATACGCGGCACGAAGGGCAACCGTTGGACGTGACCCTTCACGGCGAACTGCTGCCCGAACAGGCGGCTGCCGCCGAGGCGATGCTTGCTCACGACATCGGCGTGCTATCGGCCACGACGGCGTTCGGCAAGACCGTCCTGTCGGTCTGGCTGATCGCCCAACGCGGGGGCAACACCCTCATCGTGGTGCATCGACATCAACTGCTGGAGCAGTGGCGGTGACGCTTCAGCCGGCCAGCCGAGGCGACACCGGGAGCCTGAACGCGACGCTGGCCGAGACGGTGGAGACAGTGCTGGACGTCCAAGACGGTGGCGGGGACGTGGCGTTGGCCGAGGAAGCCCCTCTGGACAAGGGCTACCA
This sequence comes from uncultured Planctomycetaceae bacterium, assembly GCA_964385465.1. Classification (GTDB taxonomy): domain Bacteria; phylum Planctomycetota; class Phycisphaerae; order SM23-33; family SM23-33; genus CAYLPJ01. The sequence continues at coordinate 23,104 of CAYLPJ010000022.1, forward strand.
CAGCAACGACGTGTGCCGGGACTTGAAGTCGATGGGGATTCGAGCGGTCATTCGCTCCCCCGCGGGGGATTGCTCGCCCGGGGGCGGATCGTTTAGCATCCGGCGGCGGGAACTGCCCTGAGGGCCTCAAAGGAGTACTGTATGGACAACTTCTGGATGGCATTGGGCTTGACGGCGTTCGCCGGGCTATCGACCGGAATCGGCAGCGCCATCGCGTTTTTCGCCAAGCGCACGAACTACCGCTTCCTGTCGGCGGCGACGGGGTTCTCCGCCGGTGTGATGCTGTACGTCTCGTTCGTGGAGATTCTGCCAAAGGCGGCCGAGAGCCTCGGCGCGGGCCATGGCGAGGGAAGGGGCGACAGGTGGGCGACGCTGGCGTTCTTCGGGGGCATCGTACTGATTCTGCTGATCGACCGGCTGATCCCCAGGGCGGAGAACCCCCACGAGGTCCGCAGCGACGGGCAGATCGACGCCGTCCACGAAGGGGCGTCGCCGCAGCAGGTTCTGCACACCACGCCGGCGAAGCTTCATCGGATGGGCCTGTTCACGGCGCTGGCGATCGGCATCCACAACTTCCCGGAAGGCCTGGCGACGTTCCTGGCGGCGCTGGAGGATCCGGCACTTGGTTTGGCGATTGCCGTGGCGATCGCACTGCACAACATCCCCGAGGGCATCAGCGTCTCGGTGCCGATCTACTTCGCTACCGGCCGGCGTGGACGGGCGTTCGCGTACTCGATGGTCTCCGGCCTGGCCGAGCCGGTCGGCGCGCTGCTGGGCTACGTCGCCCTTCGGCCGTTCCTCGGCCCCGGCGTCATGGGAGCCCTGTTCGGCGGCGTGGCGGGGATCATGGTGTACATCTCGCTGGACGAGTTGCTGCCGACGTCACGGGCGTACGGCAAGGGGCACGATTCGCTTTACGGGCTGCTGGCGGGGATGGTCGTCATGGCCCTGAGCCTGTTGCTGATGACGTGACGCCGGACCGGCCTCGCGCCGTCACTTGAGTCCTCCGGCGGCTTTGGCGGCAAGGGGGCTTTCGGGGTAGTTCTGGACGATGCGTTTCAGTGCGGCGTCGGCCTCGGTGTTCTTGCCGAGGCGGCGCCAGGCATCGGCGGCGTGGAGCAGCAGCTCGGGGGCGTAGTTGCTTCGGGGGTTGGCGCGGACAAGGACCTCGGCCTCGCGAGCGGCGGCGGCGTACTCCTTGCTGGCCAGGTGGTACCGCACGACCAGCAGCGACCAGTAGCCCTCGAGCTTGTCGACGGGGATGTCCCGCGCCCATCGGTCGATATACTCCGCCGCATCGGCCAGCAGTCCCTTGCGGATGTAGTCCTCCACGTGCCGCGCGTAGTCCCCCTTGGTGATCTCCAGCCGGGCGACGTTGACCTTCGGTCCGTAGCCGGCGGTGGTGTAGGCCTTCTCGGCCTTGGCGTAGTCGCCGCGAGCCCGCCAGACGTCGCCGACGCCGATCTTGGCCTCTCGCACGGCCTCGGCCGTCGTGGCCGTGCCGTACGTGCTCACCACTCGCCGGTAGATCTCCATGGCCTTGTCCACGTCGTCGAGCTCGCGGAGGGCGGCGTCGGCGGCGGCGACGGCCATCTCGGCCCGCACGCGGGGGTTGCGGGTCAGAGTCTCGGCCCGCAGGTAGGCCTCGACGCGGCGGTCGGGGGGCATGTCGTCGGCGAAGAGGGGCACGGCCTCCTCGAGCAGGTCGGCGGGGACCTCGTTGCGCTTCAGCAGCGCCTCGCCGGCGGCGCGGACGGCCTTGGCGGCCTTGGCGCGGTCGAGCAGGAGGATGGCGTGGGCATTGGCCTCGTCGCCGAGGGCGGCGAAGTCGTAGCCCTGGACGATCTGGGCCTGCTGGACGGCGCTGTCGAGCTTGTTCTCGGTGACCTTGTCCCACGGCCGGCTGACGAAGACCTTCTGGCGGATCGACAGTTCGCCGGTGGGTGTCCTGGCCGTCAGCGTCACCGTGTACTCGCCGGGGACGAAGTAGACATGCTCGGGAGTCGGCGTGGCGGCGACCTGCCCGTCGCCGAAGTCCCACTTGAGGTCCGGCCGCCGCAGCCGCCCGGCGGTGAGCGCCTCGAACCGCAATCGCTGATAGTAGCGGTTTCTCAGGAAGGCCTCGCCGGCGTGTCCGAAGAGGAAGTCCACCGCCGCGCTCTTGCCGTACTGCTCGGTGGCCCCGGGTTCTGCGCGGAAGACGGGCGCGAACGCATCCGGCGGGATCGGCCAGATCCGCTTGTCACCGGGCGCCCGCCAGGCAGCCACGGCGATGGGGTGGTGCGTCGCGTTGACGTGGTAGAACGTCAACTCGTGGAGGCCCTTGCTCAGCCGCTTCTTGCCGCGTTTGCGGATGTCTCGCTGCGGTCGGTGGTGCCCGCCGTTGGCGACAACCTCCTTGCCGTCGATGACCAGGAACGAGGCATCCTGGCTGGAGCAGGCGAAGTCGTACTCGGCGTCGGCCGGGGCGACCAGCCAGGCCCGGAACCGGCTGGCGATGGTGTTCTGCGGCCCGAACGGGTTGTGCCCGACGAACACCCGCTCGCGGAAATCCCGCCCGAGCAGCGTCGTGGCGTCGGCGAAGACCTTCCGCACGTCGCGAAGGCTGTTGATCCCCCCGCCCTTGTAGAGCCACGTCTCCTGGAGCACGCCGCGGCGGATGTCCAGCTTCTCCTGCGGCGCCTTCGCCTTGCCGTTGCCGAAGTACACGTAGTACCGCGTGCCCGTCCCCCGCAAGGCGAACGCGACCTTCACCCGGTCGCCGGGGCCGACCATCAGCACGCGGCAGGGCACCTCGGTGCGACCGGTCGTGGTCACGCGGATGTCGCGCCCGTCGGGGAGGATTCGCCCGGCGGTGGGCATGTCGATCCAGGCGACGTCGTCGCCGTCGAGGCCGGTTCGCTTGTAGTCGTTGACGATGACGCTGCGGCGGAACTGCCAGTTCCGGCTCCACCAGCCGACCTGGGCGCTCGCCGGGCGGCGGGCAAGAAGGATGGCCCCCAGGCAGACCAGGGCAAGCGCGGCGGTTCGGGCGAACAGGCGAGTGCGGCCCGGCGCGGGCGTCTGTTGTGTTGGCAGGTTCATCTCGGGTGTGTATCCTTGTGGGTCGCGTACGCAGGATCCGGAAGGCGGGCGCGTGGGCGCCGGCCGCCCGGTTTGAAACGGCAGGCCGAAAGGAGAGTTCCGAACCCGATGGGCGGCTTCGAGGGCGTCATCTTCGACATGGACGGCACGTTGATCGAGCCGCTGATCGACTTCGCCGGCGTCCGCGCCGAGTTGGGCATCGCCGACGGGGAGGGCATCATCGAGGCCCTCGATGTCATGCAGCCAGGCGACGCCCGCCCACTCTACGCCCGCCTCGTCGAGCACGAGGTCGACGCCGCCCGGCGGGCGGATCTGCACGAGGGGGCGGCCGAGGCGGTCGAGGCCGCCGCGGCCGCGGGGCTTCGGGTGGCCCTGCTGACCCGCAGCGCCCCCGAGGCGATGGCGATCGTGATCGAGCGGTTCGCCCTGGCGTTCGATCTGGCCTGGGCCCGGGATCGCGGGCCCATCAAGCCCGAGCCGGACGGCGTGCTGCGTGCCTGCCGGGAGATGGACATCGATCCGGCGCGGACCGCCTGCGTGGGTGACTTCCGCTACGACATCGTCGCCGCCAACGCCGCCGGGGCCGTCAGCGTGCTCTACTGCCCCGCCGGGCCGCCGGCGTTCGCCGACGAGGCCGACCACCTCATCGAAAGCCTTGGCGACCTGCCGGCGCTGCTGGGAATCGGCCCCCGCCCCGCCGGACGGGCCGCCACACCCGCCGGACGGATGTGAGCCGCTTATGGCCTGCCTGCCCCTGGCCAACCTCCTCCACCACAAGCTCCGCAGCCTGCTCAGCGCGCTGGGGATCGGCATCGGCATCTGCATGCTTATCACCCTCAGCGGCCTGGCACGCGGGAGCCTCTTCGAGATCGCCGAACGGGCCGAGAGCGTCGACGCCGACCTGATCGTCATGCCCCGCGGCTGGGGAGACAACGCGGCCGACAAGTCCGGCACGGCCCTGCGGGACGCTTACGCCGAGATCATCCTTCGCGAGCACGGCGACCTCGTCGCCGAGGCAGCGCCCGTGTTCTTCTGGCCCATGCGACTGGCCGGGCAGGACCACCGGGCGACGGGCATCGACGCCGGCGACTGGCCCCTGGTCTCCGGGCGGCGGGAGCTTCTCTCCGGCCGGCTGCCGGACCCCGACGGGCGCTTCGCCGCGTGGCTGATCGACGAGCTGACGCGCCCCGGCGTCGCGGACGGCCCGCTGGTGGACATCGGCCCGGCCGAGCTGGCCGACCCCGACCACGACGGCCTGGAGCTGGTCGTCGACGCACGTCTGGCGCGAACGGGGGGCTTCCGCGTGGGCCAGCGCGTTTTCTCGGCCGGCCAGGAGTGGACGATCGTCGGCATCGCGCCGACGGGCGTGGTGACGCGCATCTTCCTGCCGCGGAGGACGGCGCAGTTCCTTTTCGGCAGCGGCGACGTCACCCGCAGCACCCTGGTGTTTCTGAAGCTGCGCGACGGGGTGGCCCTCGGGCCCGCCTGCCGGACCATCCACGAGACCATCGGCCACGACGTCGTCCCCCTGACCCGCTACCGCGGCATGCTGATCGAGAAGTTCGGCCTGCTGCTGGGCTACGTGGACATGGTCAACGCCATCGCGCTGGTGATCGCGTTCCTGTTCATCATGGTCACGCTCTACACGATGGTCCTCCAGCGGACCCGGGAGATCGCGATTCTCAAGAGCTGCGGCGCGTCCAACGCGTTCATCCTGCGACAGGTGGTCGGCGAGTCGCTGCTGCTGACGGGGCTGGGCACGGCGATGGGCGTGGTCCTGAGCTTCCTGGCCGCGTGGGGCGTCGAGGCAGTCAAGCCCCTGCTGACGGTGACGATCACGTGGCAGTGGATCGCCCTGGCCGTGGCCGTCGCGGCCGGCGGCGCGGTCGTCAGCGCTCTGTACCCCGCGTGGCGCGCGATGCGGGTGGACGTCGTCGAGGCCCTGACCCAGGAGTAGTGCCACACCCGTGACGGACACGAACGACGACATCCTCATCGCCTCGGGCCTGCACAAGAGCTTCGGTACCGGGCGGGCACGGGTGGAGGTGCTGCGCGGGCTGGACCTGCGCGTCCGCCGCGGCGAGATGCTCGCGGTGATGGGCCCCAGCGGGTGCGGCAAGAGCACGCTGCTGCACGTCCTCGGGTTGATGACCGCGCCCGACGCGGGGCGCGTCGTCCTCGAAGGCCGGGAGGTCGCCGGCCGCCCGCGCGAGCGAAACCGCCTCCGCCGCAGCGAGATCGGCTTTGTCTTCCAGCGGTTCAACCTGCTGGGCGAGCTCAGCGCCCGGGAGAACGTCCGCGTCTCCCTCCGCGTCCGCGGGATGCGGAGCAACGAGCGCGTCGACGAGCTGTTCCGCACGCTCGGCATCGAGCATGTCGCCGGCCACAAGCCCGGGCAGATGTCCATCGGCGAGCAGCAGCGCGTCGCCGTCGCGCGGGCCCTGGCCCACCGCCCGGCCCTCGTGCTGGCCGACGAGCCGACGGGCAACCTGGACTCGGCCAACGGACAGGCCCTGCTGGAGCATTTCCGCCGCCTGCATCGACAGGATGACCAGACCATCGTTATGATCACGCATTCGGCGGACGCGGCCGCTTACGCCGACCGCGTCGTCCACATGAAAGACGGCAGGATTCTTGACCCCACCGACTGACATCGCGACCCCCGGCCCGCACGCGGGCACCAGTCCCGCAGCGCCCGGCGGCGGCGACGGCGTCTCCATCCGCCAGTGGTTCGCCCTCTACGCCGCCTACCTGCTGACCGCCGGCGTGCCGCTGGTGCTGCTGCTGGCCTTCGGGGACGCCACCGCCGCGGACTGGCTCGACCGCCCCGCCGCCACGCTGGCCGCCGCCCCCGCGGCCGTCAAGCTGCTGGCCTTCGCCATCTACATCTCGCTGTGCACCACCATGCTGCCGCTGCCGGCGAACTGGATCGTCTCGGCCGTGGCGCTGCGGCAGGCGGCCGTCGCGCCGGGCCTGGCGAGCACCACGCTGGTCGTCGCCGCCGTCGGAGCGATGGCGTCCACGGTGGCCAACCTCAACGACTACCACGTGTTCACCTGGATGCTGCGGAGCCGCCGCGTCGCCCGCGTCCGACAGACGCGGGCCTACCGGGTCGCCGCCGCGTGGTTTGCCAAGGCGCCCGCGTTTCTGCTGGTCGTATTCAACATCCTGCCCATCCCCGTCGACGTGGTGCGAATGGTCGCGGTGACCTACCGGTACCCGCGTCTGCCCTTCGCGGCCGCGAACTTCGCGGGGCGGTTCGTCCGCTACGGCGTGATCGCCGCGGTGACCTACTCCCTCGGCGAGCAGGGCAAGTGGGCGGTGCTGGCGCTGCTGGCGGTGGCGGTGATCCTGGCCGGAGCGAAACTCATCCCGCGGCTGGTGCGTAGAGTGAGGAGAGAACGACCGTGAGACCGCGGGACCGCAGGAGCAAACCGCATCGCCCTCGGCGTGTCCACCACGCGGCCGATGAGCATGGGAGAAAACGTATGAGACTGCTGGTGACGACGATCGCGCTGCTGGCGCTGGCTGCCGTGGCTTCCGCCCAGGCCGGACCGGCCACCGGACCCGCGCCGACGACGGCGCCGAAAGTCGGCGAGGTGGAGATGAAGATCCTCCAGGCCTTGGAGAAGGCCGGCGACCGCCATCGCACGATCCGCGCCGAGATCGCTTACGAGGTGATCAACCGCATGCTCGGAGACCGCGAGGCCCGCGGCGGATGGGTCGCCTACAGCAAGGGCGACGCCAACAGCCCCACGCGCTTCCGCGTGACTTTCAACACCCTACGCCTCGGCGCCGGGCGGCCGATGAAGGTCCAGGTGGACTACGCCTTCGACGGCAGGTGGCTCAGCGTCGCCAAGCACAAGACCAAGACGCTGACGATGTACCAGTTGGCCGCCAAGGGCGACCGGGTCGAGCCGCTGCGGATCGGCAAGGGCCCCTTCCCGGTCCCCTTCGGACAGACCGTCGATGACGTGCTGAGGTATTTCGTGCCCACCGCGCGGCGGGTCCGACCGGGGGCACCCGAGAACACCGTCTACATGCGTCTGGACCCGCGCCCGGAGCACGTCAAGACCCTGCCGACCACCCGCCTGGAGCTGTGGATCCACCGCACGACCCACCTGCCCGTCCGCATCCGCAGCCGCGACAAGAACAAGAACCTCACCACGGTGACCTTCAGCGACATCCGCACGAACAAGGAAGTGGACCCCGACGTCTTCACGCTGCCCCGACGGCTGGGCTGGGAGACGGTTCGCCGCCCGCTGAAAGCGGGGCCCAAGAGCCTCGCGCCGTGACCGCCCCCGATGCCCCCGAGCCCCTGCTGCGGTGGGCCCGCAAGCTGCAGTCCCTCGCCCAGACCGGCCTGCACTACACGGGCAACCCGTACGACGTGCAGCGATACCGGCAGGTCCGCCAGATCGCGGGCGAGCTGTTCGCCGCCGCCGGGTCGGCCGAGCACGCCGCCGCGGCCGAGGCGCTGCTCGGCGAGTTCGGGCCGGGCACGCCCAAGGTCGTCGTCCGCGGGGCCGTCTTCCGCGAGGGCAGGATATGCCTCGTCCGCGAGGCGGCCGACGGGCGATGGGCCATGCCCGGCGGATGGGGCGAGGTGGACGAGACCCCCTCGGCGAACGTCGAGCGGGAAGTCCGCGAGGAGACCGGCCTTCGGGTCCGCGCCGAACGCCTCTTCCGCGTGCAGGACCACAACCTCGACCCCAGCCCGTCGAGGCCCTTCCACGTCTACACCCTCATGTTCCTCTGCCGCCTGATCGGCGGGGCCCCGGCTGCCAGCATCGAGACCACCGAGGTCGCGTTCTTCGGCGAGGATGAGCTGCCCCCGCTCAGCCGCACCCGCAACCGCCCCGAGGACCTCGCCCTGGCCTTCGCCGCACACCGGGCCCCCGACGCGCCCGCCACGTTCGACTGACCAACGGAGAGCCCCCGTGACCATCGACCTGACCCGCGACCCGGACATCTTCGCCCGCCGGGGGCTTTACCCTGCGGCGGAGGGAGAGCTATAATCGTGTGGGAGATTCGCGACGTTCGCGAATGGCTGATTTCGAAAGAGTCGCCTTGGGGCACAGCCGCGAACAGACAACTCAAACGCGTTCGTGTCCCGACGCCCCCCAGCCATGTCCCGAGCGCGCCCGGGGGCAGGAAGCCGGAATGACAGGACGTGGCGTAAGTGTACGAGTCTGCTTCGTCTGCCCGAAGGCGTACCCGCTCTTCAACCCTTCGGCGGAAGGAGTCTTGGGCGGCGCGGAAGTCGATCTCTATTATCTCGGTACGGAACTGGCCAAGGATGACCGTTTCGAGGTGACGTGTATCGTGGCAGACTACGGCCAGAAGCCCGTTGAGCACCGGGAAGGCGTGCGACTCCTGCGAGCTCGCGTGTTCGATGGAAACCCTTTCGCGCGTGTACGGGCTCTCTGGCGTGCGTTGAGCCAGGCCGGGCCGGACCTTTGCATGATGAAGACGACCTCGGCCGCGGTTCCGCTGACACGGTGGTTCTGCAAGTGCCGCCGGATGCCGTTTTTCTATCGCACCGCCCACTTGAATGACTGCGATGGCACATACGTCAGGCAGCATGCGCTGGTCGGCCGGCTGTTCCGATGGTCCCTGGCGTCTGCGGCGGAGGTCTTTGCTCAGAACCAGCGTGACGTCGAGCCACTGCAACGGACCGTGGGAGTGACGCCGGTGGTCCTGCCGAACGGCCATCGTATCGGACCTTCTCCGAGCGGTCCACGCGACACGATCCTGTGGGTAGGTCGAAGCGCGCCGTTCAAGCGAGGGGGGCTCTTCCTCGACCTTGCCGAAGCCGTCCCTGGCCATCACTTCACCATGGTCTGCCAGAAAGCCACCGGAGGCGGCGAGTACGAGAACCTGATCGCCCGGGCCGAAGGCATCGACAACGTGACGTTTCTGCCGCGAGTTCCGTTCCAAGAGATCGACTCGCTGTTCAGGCGATCGAAGCTTCTGGTGAACACCAGCACCGCCGAGGGGTTCCCCAATACCTTCATCCAGGCCTGCAAGGCAGCCGTGCCGATCCTATCGGTGTCTGTAAACCCCGACAACTTCCTGACCCGGCATGAATGCGGCATCTGTTGTCAGGGCGATACACGCCGGATGAGCAAGCAAGTGGCCGCACTATTGAATTCTTCCGTCGCCAGAGACATGGGCCAGAACGGCAGACGCTATGTCGAGGCACATCATGACGTGGCGCGAATCGTGGAGTGTTACAAGAGGTACTTCCTGCAGCACACGTCCGACCTGCGCGCCGTAGCGTCTGTCTCGAAACGGGCTGGTGGACCTCGATGACTCAACCCCCTGGAGAAACGCTCGACGACCGCCTGGCAAGACAGAACATCGAGGGCCGGCGTACGTCCTGGCAGAAGAAGCGTCGGAAGATCGACAGAATCTTCCGACGTGTTGGCCCTCGCTTGCGCCGCTGCAAGACAGCCCTGGAGATCGGGCTGGGCGAAGGCTACACGCTCCGCAAACTCGCGGAGATGGGACTGGCTGTGACGGGCGTGGATATCTCCGGCTACCTCGTGGAATACTTGCGTGACAGGTTCGCCGCCGAACGGATCGAAGCAACCCTGCTTCAAGCGGACGCATCGACCGTCCGACTGATGGCCGGACAGTTCGACGTCGCCTTCTGCCTGGACGTGCTGGAACATATTCCCGGCGAGGGCATGACGCAGGCGGTGGCGGCAGTCCACGAGGCGCTTGTCAAGGGCGGGCTGTTCGTAGCCACGTTGCCGCTGGGAGAGAAACTGGAGGAGAACATGGTCGTCTGCCCACGTTGCGGACACGAGTTCCACCGCATCGGGCACCACCACTCGTTCCAGACGCTCGACGACATCCGGGAGGTCTTCGCCGACGGGTTCGACATCGTCTCTATCCGCGAAGTTCCCTTCGCTCCGTTTGCATGGGCATGGGCCAACGCGGCCGCCTGGCCGATCTACCGCCTCGCCTGCCGTCTTCTCAGCCGGCGGGTTTCTTCGACGGTCTGCATCGTCGCGACGAAGAAGCGGACGGCTTCCGGGGCTACCTGATGCTGCTGAACTGGCGCAAAGCCGCCATGCGGGCGTTCTTCCCGCTTACGGGAATGCCGGTGTTCCGGCACCTCCGGTTTGTCGACGCGATGGCGACCGCAGACAGCGCCGTCCGTGTCCGCGCCGCCGACGAGATGCTCGCCGCCCTTCTTGTCCATGCTGCCGCGCGGGTGCCCTATTATCGCGAAGTGCTCGGCGACGTCGGTGCAGTCCGGGATGGCTTGGCGGTTCTGGACCGTTTCGGCAGAATCCCGGTCCTCACCAAAGACATCATCCGCGCCGAGGGCGAGCGGTTGTATGCCGAGGACCGCTTTGATCGCGGCTGCTACGCGAACACGTCCGGCGGTTCGACGGGCGAGCCGGTCCGGCTGATTCAGGACCGCAGCTACAGGGCATGGGGGCTGGCCTGCCGGATCTACTACAATCGCATGGGCGGCAAGGATGTCGGTCAGCGAGAGTTGAAACTGTGGGGCTCGGAGCGGGAGATTCTCGCCGGGCGCGAACCTGCCAAGACGCTGCTGCGACGGTGGGCCTTCAACGTGGTGATCCTCAACAGCTTCCGGATGTCCCCGGAGATCATGGCAGGCTACGTACACCGGTGGAACCGCTTTCGTCCACGGATGGTGTGGGCCTACACGAGTTCGATCCACGCCTTCGCGCGACACCTCGCCGAAACCGGCTCGACGGTCCGCCCCCCACAGGCCATCGTGGTTACGGCCGAGACGCTCACCGAGCAAGTCCGTCGCCTCGTCGAAGAGACGATCGGTTGCCCGGTGCTGAACCAGTACGGCTCGCGGGAAGTCGGCGTGGTCGCCTGCGAGTGCCCCCATCAGACGGGCCTGCACATGTTCTCGCTGAACAATCACGTCGAAATCCTCGACGATACCCTCCGTCCCTGCCGTCCAGGGCAGATGGGCACGGTATACGTGACAAACCTCCACAACTACGCCATGCCCCTGATCCGTTACCGGGTGGGCGACACGGCCGTGCCTGCCGAGCCGGGCGACTGCCCGTGCGGACGGACGATGCCACGGTTGGCGAAACTGACCGGACGAACAAGCGATCACTTCCGCACGCGCGCCGGTGCGATCGTTCACGGCGAGTACTTCACCCATCTGTTCTACGGCCTGGATGCCGTGCGGAGCTTCCGGGTGACGCAGTTGGACTACGAAGAGGTGGAGATCCTGCTGGTGCTGGACGGGGCGTTTGACGATGGTTCGAGGGCAAAGGTCGTCGAGGGCGTCCGCCACGTCCTGGGACCCGACTGCGAAGTGACGTTCCGCGAGGTCGACGAGATCCCCCGGGCGGCGAGCGGCAAGTATCGGTACACGATCAGCAAGGTCGGCGGCGACTGAGCCCGACGAAGACGGGGGCCGGCACCACGAGGCATACGGCGTTGACGAACCGGACCAAATCCATCCTGCGGTATGTGCTTCGCCTGGTCATCACGGCGGTCCTGCTGTGGCTGGCGGGCAGGCAGATCGATTTCGGCGAATTCGCCACGAGCCTCACCCGGGCGCGATGGACATATGTCTTGCTGCTGTGGATGCTGGCGCTGGTGAGCGTCTGGGTGCTGTCATGGCGGTTTCGCCTGATCCTTCGCACGCAACGGTTCGAGGTCGCAACCTGGTCGATCTTCCGCGTGGCGATGATCACCATGCTCTACGGCATGGTACTGCCAGGCTTGCTCACCAGCGGTGTCAAGTGGATGTTGCTCCGCAAGCAGACTCGCGCCGGGGGCAGCCTGATCGGCGCCATGGTCTACAACCAGGCGTCGAACATCGCCTCGAAGCTGCTGTTCGCGGCCGTGGCCATCGCGACCGCCGACCCTGGCGGTCCGGCGGGCCTGGCCGCATCGGGCATCGGGGCGGGGGTGCTGCTGCTATCGCTGGTCTTGCTGCACCCTCGAACCGGCGACGCAGCCGTGCGCACCGTCCAATGGCCGCTCCGCGCCCTTCCGGGAAAGCTGCGGGAGAGGGCCATGACGTCGCTGGACAGCCTCCGCGTCTACCAGGCCGTGGGCATAAGGTTCCATCTGGCCATGCTGGCGGTGCTGACGTTCACCAGCGCCCTCGGCGTGGTGATCTACTACCTCGCGGCCCGGGCGGCCTCGCTCGAACTGCCGATCACGGCCCTGGCCTGGCAGATGTCGGCAGTGTTCCTTCTAAGCCGGCTACCGATCTCCATCGCCAATCTTGGCGTACGGGAGTTTGCGCTGGTGAAGTTCGTGGCCATGTATGGGGGCGACGCATCGGGCGCCCTGGTCATGTCCGCGGTTCTGTTCAGCAGCGTGGTGCTGACGGCGTTGATCGGTCTGACCTTCCAGTTCCTAACCCCCCCCGAGAGGTCCCTGCCTGATGCGGACGATCAGGACAGCTCGCAGACCGTGTAGAGGTACTTGCCGCTGGGACTCCGGCGGATGCTGTCGGCGAACACGACGTCCACGCGACACTGCGAGCCCATCAGGACACGGGTCTTCTGGCGGATGTCCTCTATGTCCGCAGCGGGCACTTCGGCGGCGTCGGACTTCTCCACGCGGATCTCCACGTGGTCGAAATCCTTCTGGACCACCTGGAACCGCTTGATCCATTCCCGGAAGAAGAGGGCCTGCACGATGAAGTGAGAGTGCACCAGCGTGCCGTCCCCGAGTTTGAAGTACCCCAGGGTCCGCCCCAGCACGCTCCGCAGGGCGGTCGTGCTACGCCCGCAGGGACATACCCGCCGCGTCGCGATGCCGACGTCGCCGATCTCGTACCGGATCAGTGGCATCGACTTGTTGCGGAGCGTGGTCACGACAATGCGGCCTTCGCGGTCCCATACCGGCCGGCCCTCTTCGTCCAGCACCTCCACCAGGTTCCACCACGGAAACAGATGCATGTCTTCCTGGCGGCGGCACTGGCACGCGATGGCGCCCACCTCCCGCGAGCCGTACTGGTTGTATGCCTTGCACCCCATCCCGTCCTCGATGGCGTCCCGGGTCTCCGAGGTCAACGGGCCGATTGTCGAGATCACGAACGCGGGCGAATGAAAGGCCGCACCCGTCCGCCGGATGTACCGCGCCAACTCCAGGGCCGATTCCATGTACGCCCAGTACGCCTTTGGACGAAACCGGTTGTTCAGCGCCACCAGGTCCCGCAGTTCGGGTTCTCCCAGCCGGTAGGAGTTGAAGAATCGCCGATTGTACAACCGGTTGATCAGCCGGTCTTTCCACGTCAGGTTGCCCTCGAGAATGTCCCGGTCGGAACCCCAGAGCTTCACTTCCGGCTCGCCCTCCCGCTTGCCCAGGACCTCGTTGAAGTACAGCTTCGTGGCGACGTTCCAATCGTCGTAATGGCGATCCTGAAGGAAGGTCACCGGCTCGCCCGTGCTGCCGCCGGAAGTGTTTTCGTAGCTTTTCCGCACAGCGGCGTCGTCGGCGTGCATCGCCTCGCCCTCACGTCGGATCACCGCCTTGGTCAGCAGCGGCAGGCGCTCGAAGGCCTCAAGATTCACGGCGTCGGGGGTCACCACGCCGTGATCGGCGAGCATTCGTCGGTAGTATGGCACGTGACCGTGCGCGTGCTGAAGCACCCCCGCCAGAAGCTCCCGCTGCATGACGGCCACCTCGTCGCGACTCATCGACTCGTACCGCGCGATCGCCTTCAGGCAATCGGGAATGCGGCTGCCGGAGGCGCGGAGCAGCAGGTGGATGATCGGGCGGCGCCAGTTCATGTCCGACCTCGTCCTCGCCGTCCCCTCGTCCGACGGGCGGCGTGTCGGATCGTGTTGTTCATGACCGGTCTCCGTTGCGTTGGTGCTCGAGGACGTCCCGGTAGATGGACAGGTACTGCTCGGCGACGCGCTGCCATGTGAAGTGTCGGGCCTTCGCCTCCGCCGCGTCGGCCATCGCACGATAGGCGCCGGGATCGTCGGCCAGATCGGCGACCGTGTCGGCTAGCGTCTCGGCGCGGGCGTCGACGACAACGCCGTTGCCGTCGATCAACTCGGCGGTACCCTCACAGCGAGTGGTCACGATGGGCAGGCCCGAGGCCATCGCCTCCAGCATGGCGTTGCTCATGCCCTCCGAGACGCTCGCCGACACGTACACGTCGTGCTCGCGGTAGAGCTCGGGCATCCGCTCCTCCGAGACGATGCCCGGCATCGCCACATATGCCTCGGCTCCGCGGTCGCGGACGACTTGGCGCAGCTCGTCGGCCAGCCCGCCCCCGCCGGCGATCGTCAGCGTCGCCTCCGTCCGGCGCCGCAGGTGCATCAGGGCGTCGATGATCATGTCGATCCGCTTGCTTGCCGAGAGGCGCCCGACGGTCAGCAGGCGCAGGCGCCCCGGCTGCGGCTCCCGCCCGGCGGGATGGAACCGCTCGGTGTCGACGCCGTTGGGCACGACGCCGATCTCCAGTTCCGGGCAGAGGAGCAGCGCCCGGTCGCGCAGGCCGGCACTGCAGGCGTAGACGCCCTCGGCCCGTCGCCAGATGCGCCGGAACAGAGGGGCGAGGACCTTGTAGTCCAGCGAGAACCGCGCGTTCAGACCCGGCACGTCGGAGCCGCGCAGCGAGAGAATGTACGGCAGCCGCCGGGCCCGCCACCAGGTCACCATGCCGGTCGGGAAGCCGAAGAAGGCGTGGGCGAGGTCGTACCGGGTTTCGGCCAGGAGACGCCGGTATGCGCCCGACGCCCGCCACAGCCAGGTGAGCACCTCCGGACGCGTCCAGCACTGAAGCTGCTTCTTCTTGAGGCCCAGGCGAAGGATGCGGATGTTCTCGGCGGGACGTTCCTCGAACCGCCCCGGTTCCGGCGCGGCGGTCAGCACGTCGATGGTCAGGTCCGGGCGCCCGGCCAGCTCATCGAGAATTCGCCGGTGCGCGCGCCCCGCCCCGCCGCCGATCGGAGGGAACTCGTAGTTGAGCATCAGGATGCGCAGGGGTTCGGCCATCAGCCCGCCTTGCGCTGGAACACCACGTGAGGACCGAGGACCCCCACGACCTTGTAGTGCTCGCGGATGTAGTCCCGCAATGGCTTCATCGTCTTGAACCGTTCGGCCTCGGCGGGATCGATCCTCTCGGCCAGCAGGTTCGCGTACTGCCGCTCGTACCGGCCGACGACGGCGGGATCGGGCGGCAGGGGCTTGCCCCGGATCAACGGCCAGAGTTCCAGCGGCGGGCGGTCCCAGGGGAAATGGAGCTTGCGGGAATCCACGATGAACTTCGGCCGGTGCTCGCGGAAGGAGTCCAGGATCTCCGCGACCATCTTCGCGAGTTGCTCGGGAGATCGCACGTGCATCTCACTGGTGACCGCGGCCGGGGCGCAGCTCATGCGTCCCGCCTCGACATAGATCCCCGGGTACCAGCCCCAGACGTAGATGCGGTCATCCGGCTGGGTGCGTTCGCGGATGTGCTGGCCGACAGCCTGCCAGGCCGTGGCCTGCTCCCGGTCTTGCTGCTCGGCCACCTCGTCGATCCGCTGGAGATAGCCGCGGCGCTTCTCGGGGTACTTCGACCCGCTGTGCGGGCTGTGTGAGAAGCCGAAGAAGATCGGCCAGGCTTGGGCGACCAGGACGACCAAGATGATGACACCGAGGCTGTCCCACAAGCGGGGCCGCCGACTGGACCGACGGGCGTCGAGAAACTGGGCCACCAGCCAGGCGCCGAGCGCTGCCCCCGAGGCCGTCAGGGGAATGAAGTACTGCTCGTAGGACCGCGGGCTGATCCATACGAAGCTCATATCCAGGACCCACCAGAGACCCAGCGGCAGGATCAAGCTCTCGTAGGACCGGGGTTTCGCCATCTCCCCACGCCGGATGAGGCGGATGACGGCGCGGACGACAGCCGTCAGCAGCGCGCCGATCGCCAGCAACACCGGAACGGCCAGGGCCCAGTAGTACCGCAGGTTCCGCGCGGCCTGCTCGGCGAAGGGAATCAACTGGCGGGACTTTGTGACGTAGCCCCCGGTCGCTTTCCCGCTGGCGGGCAGCAGGAACAGGAGGATCGAGACGAACGGAAAATAGCCTCCCGGCGCGCCGTGGACGGCCAGCCAGACCACCACCGGCGCCAGACTCGCCGCGCCCCCCGCCAGCAGCAGCAAGACGTCGGTGCCGGCTCGCTTCCATGTCTTGTCGCTGAAGAGCGGCTGGGCGATCGCAAACAGCCCGATCGCCGCCATCGCCGACGTGCCGGTCTGCTTGAACAACGGAGCCCACACGGCCGTCGCCCCGGCCAGCAGAGCCCACCACCAGCGTCCTCCGGTGAGGCGGATGAGGAAGCAACTCATCCCCAGCACCATGAACGCGACGAGATACTGCTCCTTGACGTTGCCGAACTTCGCGACCAACGGGGCCGAGAGGTACGTCGCGGCCACGATCACACCCGCGCCGGCGGCGAGTGGAGAGCCCAGCGCCCGGCGCAGGGCCAGGAACATCAGCACCAGCGCGGCGGCTTGGAGAAGCGCCTGGATGACTTGCGGGCCCGTCTCGCTGAACCCGAACAGCGCCACGCCCAGCATGTTGACCAGCAGCGTGCCGACCTGCGCTCCCGGCTTCTCGTCAACGCCGATCTGTGCCCCGTCCAGGACGCGCCTGGCGGAGTGAACGTACGCGGCGCTGTCGAACGGCCCCGGCGTGCCGAACTCGATGTATTTGCCCGCCACGAACGGCAAGGCGGCGAGAACGGCGATCAGGAGGATCGCCCACCGCGGAACCGGCGATGCCGACGTCGCGTTGACGTCAGCCCGTGGCGCGGTCTTGGGGGGCTTGCTCTTGCGGGTGCTCCGGGTCATCGAGGTCTCCACCGCTGTCGGGGCCGCCGAGAATGTCCCGGATCACGTAGATCGGCCGGCCCTGGGACTCATGGTACGTCCTGACCATGATTTCGGCCAACAGTCCCATCAAGATGAATTGGACCGACATCATGATCAGCAGCGCCGTCAGGACGAGCAGCGGGTTGCGGTTCATCGCGAACGGCGGCTCGGAGATGAACTTCTGCCAGAGCACCGTCACGCCGCTGACCACCGCGCCGAAGCCGCAGACAAGGCCCGTGCCCCCGAAGACGTAGATCGGCTTGGTGGAATACGAGCCGAGAAACCGCACCGTGATCAGATCCAGGACCACCTTCGTCGTTCGGGCGAGCCCGTACTTGGACGTGCCGGCCAGACGGGGACGGTGGTTCACCTCCGTCTCGCAGATCCTCGCCCCGCTCCACTTCGCCAGCGCCGGGATGAACCGGTGCATCTCGCCGTACAGCCGCGTCGCCTCCAGCACCTCCCGGCGGTAGACCTTCAGCGAGCAGCCGAAATCGTGGATCTTCACACCCGTCGACCGCGAGATGATCCGGTTGGCGATCAACGACGGCAGCCGACGGGTCAGCCCCTTGTCCTTCCGGTCCCGACGCCAGCCGCTGACGATGTCGTACCCCTCGCGACAGCGCGCGACCATGCCGGGGATGTCGGCCGGGTCGTTCTGGAGGTCCGCGTCAAGGGGTACGACAAACTGCCCGCGGGCCATGTCGAACCCTGCGCTCATCGCGGCGGTCTGTCCGAAGTTGCGGCGGAACCGGATGACCTTCGCCCGCGAGTCGGCGGCGTGGACCTCTTTGAGCCGCTCGAAGCCGGCGTCGGTGCTGCCGTCGTCCACATAGAGGACCTCATAGGAGAACTTCCCGTCCAGCGCCGCGGTGATCTGGCGGTGCAGTTCCGGAATGTTCTCTTCCTCGTTGTAGACCGGCACGACCACGGACAGGTCGCACGGAGGCTGTGGCTGTGCGTCGCTCATGGGCCGGATCGTACCTGACGCCGGCAGGGGTGTAAATCCCCTTCTCCCCGGCACAGGCCAGCCACCCCGCCGCGAGCCCGGGGCTCAGCGGGACTTCTTCCCCCGCCCCCCGCGGCGAACGGCGCCCGGCGGGCGGCCGGTCAGGCGGCGGAAGAGGTGGGAGAGGTGGCTGGCGTCGGCGAGGCCCACGCGGGCGGCGATGGCCTCGAGGGGCAGGTCGGTGCGGCGGAGAAGGTCGCCGGCGGCGTCGACGCGCATCTGGCTGACCAGCCGCATCGGCGTCGTACCCGTGGCCTCGCGAAACGTGCGGGCGAAGTGGAAACGGCTCAGCCCGGCCTCGGCGGCCAGGTCGTCCAGCGCGATCCGTCCGGTGAGATTCCTGCGGATGTACCGCCGGATCCGCCCGGGCAGGTCTCCCGCCGCCGGGTTGGCCAGCCGACCCAACTCGTGCAGCGCCGTCTGCGCCAACGCCGCCACCGCCCGCCGGTCGGCCGGGCCGGACGACGGATGCAGGTCCAGGACCCACTCCAACTGATGCCGCAACCTCTCGTTACGGTCGAAACGCACCTCCGGCCCGGCCAGCCGGCCAAGCCTCTCGCCGCCGCAAAACAGCAGCGAGATCGTCTCCAGCCGCTCTCCCCCGACCGCGGCCGGGGCATGGTCGAGGTCGCCCGGGTAGATCATCACGTCTCCGGCCCGGCCGCTAAGGGCCCTGCCGCCGACCGCCGTGCGGACCTGCCCGCGGACGACAAGGACCATCTCGTGGGCCCCCTCGTGGCGATGCGGTCCCCCGACCCACTGCCACTCGAAGAGGTAGTGGATGCAGTCGACGAACTCCATGTCGTCCGGCGCAGCGTTGCGTGTCATGACCGGTCGGGGCATCCGACGCCCTCGCTCCTGCGACTGATAGCAACATGAGACAAAATGATAGCAATCCCAGACGTTGTATCACACCGCATGGATACTTCACAATGCGTCACCCCGGGCCCTGGCGGACCCAAAGGGCCCGCCGCCAACCAGAGCAAGCAGCGGCAAGACCCGGGACGCCGGGCCGCGGGCGATTGACGCGTCCGGCCCCGAACGCGACACGGGTGCGGGGCTGAACCGGAGCCGAGGCAACCGCGGCCCCGCGCGAAGACGGCCGCTGAGGATCAAGGAGACCGTAGATGCACTACCGACGCTTGGGAGATTCCGGCCTGAAGGTCAGCGCGATCTCGCTGGGATCGTGGCTGACGTTCGGGCAATCCGTCGACGACGAGACCACCGAGGCCTGCATGGCGGCCGCTTACGACGCCGGGGTGAACTTCTTCGACGGGGCGGAGGCCTACGGGCCCTACGCCGCCGAGGAGGCCATGGGCCGCGTGCTGCGGAAGAAGGGCTGGCCGCGCGACTCGCTGATCCTCTCGGGGAAGGTGAGCATCCGCTGCGGCCGCCAACCGACGCAGCGCGGACTCAGCCGCAAGCACCTGGTGGAGTGCTGCGACGCGACCTGCCGGCGGTTGGGCGTGGAGTACCTGGACCTGTTCTTCTGCCACCGCCCCGACCCGGACACGCCGCTGGAGGAGATCGTCCACACCATGAACGAGTTGATCCGGCGCGGACGGATCTTCTACTGGGGCACCAGCGAGTTCGAGCCCGCCGACCTGATGCGAATGCACGCGATCGCCGAGAAGGCGAACCTTGTCGGGCCGCTGATGGAGCAGACGGGGCACAACATGCTCGGGCGCGAGCGCGTCGAGCGCGACCTGCTGCCGCTGCTTACCGGCCACGGAATGGGCACGACGATCTACTGCCCGCTGGCGGGGGGAATCCTGACGGGCAAATACAACGAGGGCATCCCGGACGACAGCCGCATCGGCCAGTCCGACCAGGACTGGCTCAAGAAGTCCCTCACCGAGGAGAAGCTCGCAAAGGCCCGCGCCCTGGCGGACCTCGCCGGCGAGATGGGCCTGGCCATGCCCACGCTGGCGCTGGCGTGGTGCCTGAGGAATCCCCACGTCAGCACGGCGATCACGGGGGCGACGAAACCCGAGCACGTCACCGAGAACGTCAAGGCCCCCGACGCCGTGGAACAGCTCACCGACGACGTCATGGCAAGGATCGAGGACATCCTCGCCAACAAGCCCTGAGGGACCCCATGAAGATCGCCCGCGTCGAGTGGATCGAGTACGACCGACGCACGGACAGGACGCAAGGCAAGCCCAAACGCTCGCTGGTCTGCCGCATCGTCGCCGATGACGGAGCCGAGGGCGTCTGCGACCTGCCCATGTGGCACGGCGACCGCTGCGGGGCCGACCTCCGCGCGCCGGTCACGGCCGCCCTGCTGGGGCGCGACCCGTTGGCCCGCGAGGAGCTGTGGAACGACCTCTACGCGGCACGGCTCTCGCTGGTGCTGATCAGCTATGCCGACGTGGCCCTGTGGGACCTCGCCGGTCGGCTGGAGGGCAAGCCCGTCCACGCCTTGCTGGGCGAGGGCACGCAACGGAAGCGGATCGCGGTCTACAAGAGCACGCCGTTCAACGTCGGGCCGCCGCAGGCCTACGCCGACGACGCGGTCCGTACGCGCGAGGAGGGCTACCGCGGCTACAAGATCCACCCCTACCGCGACTGGCAGGGGCCCAACGACGCCGAGAAAGACATCCCGGTCTACATCGCCGTCCGCGAGGCCGTCGGCGACGACTGGCCGTTGATGTGCGATAACTTCTGGTCCTACGACTTCGACCAGGCCCTTCGGGTGGGGCACGTGCTGGACGGGCTGGGCTACGCGTGGTACGAGTCCCCCATGCCCGAGAACGACCAGTGGATCGACCGGTACGTGCGGCTGCGCCAGGAGCTCCGCACGCCGATCTGCGCCCCCGAGACGGCCGAGGGCGCCCACGAGGTCCGCGCCCGCTGGCTCGACGCCGGCGCGACGGACATGGGGCGGCTGGACGTGTTCTACGGCGGCATCACCTCGTGCTGGAAAGTCGCAAAGGACTGCCAACGCCGCGGCGTGGCGATGGACCTGCACTGCGCCCTCTGGCCGCACCTCCAGGTCTTCGGCGCGACGACCGACGCGGCGATCCCGTACATGGAAGGCTACGGCGGCGCGATGCGGTACGAGCTGGATGCCGACGGGTGCGTGGCCATCCCCGACGCGCCGGGCGTGGGCTACGATCTGGACTGGGAGTTCATCCGGGCCGCCCGGGTGGGCTGAACGGGAGCAGGCTGTGGCACGGTACGCGCTGGATTCGCTGATCGACTGCGGCACGCGGTTGCTGACGGCCAAGGGGCTGTCGGCGGACCGCGCCCGGCCGGTGGCCCGTGCGCAGGTGGAAGTGCACGCTTTCGGCGTCACGACACACGGGCTGACCGTGCTGCTGAACCTTGTCGACCGCGTCGGCGACGACATCGACCCCGCCGCAACGCCGGCCACCGTCCACGATACAGGCGCCGTGGCCGCCATCGACGGCCGGGGGCGTCTCAGCGTCGAGTGCCTCCAGGCCGCCCGCGACGTCGCCGGGGACAAGGCGCGGCAGTTCGGCGTGGGGTTCGTCTCGGCGGTGGATTGCGGCTGGGCGGGCGCGTTGGGCTACCACCTCTCCGCCCTCGCCCGCGAGGGCCTGCTGGCCATGGCCTGGGCCCAGACCTCCAACTGGACGGGCGTGGCACCGTTTGGCGGGCGCGAGGCGCGGCTGGGAACCAACCCGCTGGCACTGAGCTTTCCCGCCGGGGACGATCCCGCCGTGGCGGACTTCTCCACGTCGGTGATCTCCAACGGCAAGGTCCGCCGATGGCGGCGATCCGGTCACCGACCGCCCGAGCCGATGTTCCTGGACGCCCAAGGCCGGCCCAGCGACGACCCGGGCGTCATGGGCGAGGAGGGCACGATCCTGCCGTTCGGCGGATTGCAGAGGGGCTTCCGGGGCACGATGCTGGCGCTGTGGGCCGAGGCCCTCACCGCCGCAGCCGGGGGCAGGCCGACCAACGCCGACGGCGAGGGCGGGCAGAACCTCCACGTGCTCTGCCTGGACCCCGCCGCCCTCGCCGGTCGGGACCACTGCGAGGCCGTCACGCGGAAGATGATCGAGTACGTCCTCTCCAGCGCCCCGGCCCCCGGCCGGGACGGGCCGACGCTCGCCGGCAGGCGCGGCTGGCGTGCCCTGGCCCATGCCCGACACGACGGCCTGGATCTCGACGACCACGCCGCCGGCGAACTCCGCCGACGCTGCCAAGCCCTTGGTGTCCCCCTGCCCGAAGAGATGCCGCCGACCTGAAAGGACCCGAGTTGACCGCAACCCACCGCAGACTTCGCTTCGGCGTCGAGGTGCTCGACCACGAGTTCGACGACGCGGGCGTGCTGGCCGCCGTTGAAGAGAACATCCCCCGGTTCGGGATCGAGGAGATTCTCTTCTGGGGCTCGAACAACGTGCTGAACGACACCGTCCGCGTGCCGGACTACCCCCACTACACCCCGCCGGCCAAAGCCGAGCAGGTCCGGCGGTTCCGTCAGTGGCTGGGGCGCTACCGCAAGCACGGGCTGCTCCTGGTCGCCGACGGTCGCGAGCCGCACCTGGGACCGGAGTTCTTCGAGGCCTGCCCCGAGGCGCGCGACGTGACATCCGGCACGCTGTGGGATTTCATCGAGAAACGCATCCAGGCGGTCTTCGACCTCGCCCCCGAGCTCGACCGCATCGAGTCCTTCCTCTGGGAGACGTGGCTGCTCAACGGGGACCACTACTTCGAGGGCATGCACTGGTCGGCCGACGGACGCGGCTGGCAGGGCCGGCGCTATTACGAGCCGGTGGACTACCTCGCCGAGATGATCGCCGCATTCGCCCGCGGGGCCGCCGCGGCCGGGAAGGAGTACGCCCAGAAGGGCTTCTCCACGCGCCCGTGGCAGGAGCGGGTCCTTGTCGACGCGATCCTGCGAGTCCCCCGCGACGTGCCGCTTCGCACCTCCACGCAGATGCAGATCGGGGACTTCAACCCGTTCATGGCCCCGCCGGCGCTGGTGCCGGCCAACCAGACGCGCCCGATGACGATGTACTTCGACTGCTTCGGCGAGTACCTCGGGCGAAGCCAGATCCCCTACTGCTATCCCGAGCGGATGCAGGCGAGGCTGCGGTGGGCCCTCCGCGAGAGCGCCGCCCTCGACGCCGTCCGCGGGCGGGTGAACTTCTCCGACCGGTGGAACGTCGCCAAGACCGCACACCTGTTCGACACGCCCAACGAGATCAACCTGGTCGCCCTCGCGGCGCTCGCCGAGAATCCCGACTGCTGCATGGGCGACCTCTGGCGGCAGTGGGCGTCCGAGCGGTACGGACCGGCCGCGTGCGAGGCGGTCACCCGCGCCCTGCGCAGGACGCCGGAGATCGTCCGCAACAGCATGTTCTTCCACGGTGCGACGCTGACGCTGCACAGCCAGGTGCCGACGGTCCCGCAGATGCTCGGCCGGGCGCGTCACCTCGCCCAAGACGCCGCCGGCTGGTGCCCGGACCGCATCGAGGCCAACGCCCAACTCGACGAGATGGTCCACGACCCGAGCGACTACGTCCTCGGCGAGATGCTCCAGGCACAGCGGCAGGCACAGAGGCTGTGCGAGGAGTCCATCGAGGACATCGAGGCCGCCCGCCGCGACATGCCGGCCGAGCGGTACGAACGGCTCAGGGCGCAGTTCGCCTTCACGGCGGAGTTCCTGGCCGTATACGAGCGGATCGTCGAGGTCTTCGTCCGCGTGCGGATGCGCCCGGAGCGAGCGCCGAGCGGCAATGATGAGGCCGTCGCGCGCTGCCTGGATACGCTCGCCGCCTCGGCCGACTACGCCGACGCGAACTACGGCGGAGACTGCATCATCCAGGGGGACGCCCTGCGAGGCTTCATCGACAGCGCCCGCGCCGCAACGCCCTCGGTCCCCGGCAAGGAGACAGACTGATGTTCAGGTTCGCAGTGTGTGCCGCCGCCCTGGTCCTTTGTGCTGCCGGAGCCCCCGCCGAAGACGCCGTTACCGCCGGGAAGGTGACGGTCCAGCCGCCGACGCTGATCTGCATCGGCGTTCAGTGGCACGTGAGGGGGGATGAGAACGGCAACGCGACGGCGACGGTGAGCTACCGGCGCAAGGGTGCGGGCGAATGGCGGCCGTCGCTGACGCTGTACCGCGTGGGGCTGGATCGTACGCTCTGCGGACGGGAGCTCAGCGACGGCACACGTCACGAGGGCTGGCCGGTGCCCGAGGCGCTGGTCGGGTCGGTGATCGACCTCGAGCCGGGGACGCCGTACGAGGTGCGGCTGGAGCTGGCCGACCCCGACGGCGTCCGCGGGGAGGCGGTTCGCACGCTGACCTGCGCGACGCGACCGGAGCCGGCCCCGAAGCCCGGCCCGCGCATCCGCCACGTCTACCCGCCGGGGCACAGGGGCGAGAAGAAGCAGCCGGCGTACCGGTCGATCGCCGCGGCGGTCAACGGCTACCACCCGTGGTGCGACAACTACAACGTCTCCTACGACCACGCCCGCCCGGGCGAGACGATCCTGGTCCACGGCGGGGTCTACCGCGGGGACCGCTTCAACTACCGCGACCCGCACGTCTTCTGGCTGTGGGGCACGCAGGTGCTCACGTTCGGCGGGACGAAGGAGGCGCCCATCGTCATCAAGGCCGCCGGGGACGGCGAGGCGATCATCGACGGCGCGGCGCCCAAGGGCGAGCACCCCTCCCCCTGCCTGCTCAACGTGATGGCCGCCGATCACCTGCATTTCGAGGGCCTGGTCTTCCGCAACGCGTTCATCGGCATCCGCGCGGGGCTGTGGCGCGTCGGCGGGTGCGAAGGGCTGACCGTCAAGGACTGCGTCTTCGCCAATGTCGCCAACGGCGTGCTGGGCCTCGACGGGCGCTGCCGCGACTTCACCATCCTCGACAACTGGTTCATCGGCACCAACGACGGCGACCAGTTCCACCGCACCGCCGGCGGCGCCTGGGGGCGGACGCGCAGCGGCTACGCGGTGAACCTCCTCGGCAGCGGGCACGCCGTCGGCTTCAACCACGCCGAGCGGTACTGGGACGGGATCAACGTCAACACGTCCGGCCACCCGGACCCGAACCTGCACATGCGGGCCGAGTGCATCGACATCTACAACAACGAGATCCACAACATCTGCGACAACTTCATCGAGGCCGACGGCGGGCTGTACAACATCCGCGTGCTGCGCAACCGCTGCTTCAACAGCATGGCCACGCCGCTGAGCTACCAGCCGGTCTTCGCCGGGCCGGTGTACTGGATCCGCAACGTCGTCTACAACGCAGCCAACGGCGCCCAGTCCTTCAAGGCCTGCGGGGCGCAGGTCATGGTCGCACTGCACAACACCTTCCTGGGCCACTGGGCGGCCTACGAGTGGACCGAGTATGGCGACGTCCGCAACAACGCCTTCCTCGGCCCCGGCCGACCGATCCACGCCAAGGACCGCAAGCGCCCGGTGCTCAAGACCGGCTTCCGCCACCCCGGCAGCACGATGGACTACAACGCGCACCGCGTCGGGCTCACCGGCGCCGACAAGCCGTTCGTCCTGAAGCTCGGCGGCGATACCCACGCGGCCGGGAGCCTCGAAGAACTGGGCAAGCTCTGCGGCGCGGAGGCCCACGGCGTGGAGGTCGCCGGCCTGGACGTCCTGGTCCGCCCCGGCGAGCCGGCGTGGAAGACCGACAAGACCCGCCTGTTCACGCCGGATGAGGTGGACCTGCGGCCGAGGCCCGACGGGCCGCTCGTCGACGCCGGCTGCCGCATCCCCGGCGTCAACGACGGCTTCGCCGGCGAGGCGCCGGACATCGGCGCCTACGAGGCAGGCAGGCCACTGCCCCACTACGGTCCGCGGACCGACCGCAAGCTCGCCGACGTGCTCAAACTCGCGGCCGCGCCGACACCCCCGCCGGCGTCCGACCGCGGCGGCGCGGCGGCCGGGCCGGTGGCGAGGACCCGCCCGGTGACGGGCCTGTCGGTGGATGACGGCGGGACGATCGCGTCCGTGACGATCGGCTCTCGAACGATCCCCGCCTCGTCGCTGACGGTGGGCAAGGCCTCGTCGAAGGCGCCGGCGGAGGGGGTTGCGGGCATCGCCAGCCTGAACGTCGGCGAGGGCGTGACGAGTCCGAAGAAGGGCCCGTGGTCGTTCGACGTGACGGGCTTCGCCGGAGGCGCCCCGGCCGAGGTGCTCATCCTGGAAGTCGGCGGCAACGACGCGATTCACGTCGCGGCCGTCCTGGAGGGCCCGACGCTGGGCAAGCCGGTCTACGTCCCCCGCGGCGCGTGGGGCGGCACGAAGGTCGAGAGCCTGGTCGCCAGTGGCAACGTTGCGGGAGTGCTGCTCCGCACGGCCGAGCTGCTCGGGCCCGACGGCAAGCCGCTGGGCGAAGGCGCGAAGGTCCTCGGCGTGCGCATCGTGGGCACGCCCAACGGCGTCGACCCCGTCTGCGTCGCCGGCGTCGGCAAGACGGAAGGCAAGGCCCGACCATGAGAACGCGCGTCATGCCCCGGCAAAGTCGGCCGAGCCGCCGCGCACTACGGACCCCGCAGCCGAAAGGACACGCGATGAGCCGCCCTGCCCTGTTGATCGCACTTCTGGCCGCTGCCGCAACCGCGGCGGCGGGCGCACCGGAATGGGAGAAGATCTCCGACAAGCTGTTCGCGGGCATCGAGGACTACCAGCCGGTCAAGGCGGCACTGAATCGCAAGATCGGCTGCCTGGCCGTAGCGCCGCCGACCGGCGATGTGTTCGTCATGGTCAACCGCACCTACGGCGTCTGGAAAAGCCCCGACGCCGGCGAGACGTGGACGAGACTCGACTCCCCCGTCCGCGGCCGGGCGTACGGCGGATTCGCCGCCGACGTGGACCCGGCCACGGGCAGGCTGGCGGTGTTCAGCGTGGTGGTCAAGGGCATCGCCCCGGTCGGCGGGCTGACGCTGGACGGGGGGCGGACGTGGACGCCGATCGGCCGCCCGGAGGGCACGCGTCACGACGGATGGTCCTGGGGCTGCGTCGCCTGGGGCGAGGGGGAGAAGGCGGGCCGCCCGCAGGTGATCCTGGCCAAGCAGCACCACGCGTGGGTGGTCATGTGGCTGAGCGTAGACGGCGGGCGGAACTGGCGGAAGATCCGCAGCGTCACCAGCCGCAACCCCGGCCTGGCCGACGCGGGCACGCTGCTGTGCGGCGTGGACGAGCACTCCAAGGGCGCCGAGAAGGGCATCTTCCGCAGCACCGACGGGGGCGAAAGCTGGCGAAAGGTCGCCGACCACGTCGTCACCGGCAAGACGCCCGTCCGCTGCCGCGGGAAGGTCTACTGGACGACCCGCGCGGGCGTGATCGCCAGCGACGACAGGGGCGAGACCTGGACGCTCCTCGGCGGGGGACTGCCCGGGGCGCTCTGGGGACCCTACTTCAGCGCCGACGGTCGGCGGATGGTCGTCGTCAACCAGGCCGGTTTCCAACGCAGCGACGACGGCGGGGCCACCTGGCGGAAGGTGGCCGACTTCTTCGGCGGCCGCGGGCCTGGCAAACGCAAGTACAGCATCGACCACCCCACCATCAGCTACGGCTGGGACGCCGAGCGGAACATCCTCTACTGCGCGCCCGTCGGTGGGGAGGCCTGGCGGCTCCGCCTCGGCCAGGACGAAGGAGCGAAGTGACATGCCCCGAGGAGTCCGCGCAGCCCTGTGCATCGCCCTGGCCCTCGCCGCCGCCCCGGCCGCGGGGGAAGACGCCGTCACGGGCGGGGAGGTGGTGATCGACCCGCCGACGCTGATCTGTCTCGGCGTGTACTGGCCGGTCTCCGGCGACGACGACGGCGACGCGAACGTGGCGGTGCACTTCCGCCGAAAAGGCGGGAAGGCGTGGCGTCGCGGGATGGACCTCTGGCGGACCCACGGCGAGACCTGCGGCGACCGGTTCACCCCGCCGGTCTGGCGGACGCCCAACGCCTTCGCCGGCAGCCTGTTCGACCTGGAGCCCGACACCCCCTACGAGGTCCGGCTGACACTGACCGACCCGGACGGCGTCCGAGGCCGCGCCGTGCGAACCCTCACCAACGCCGGCGAAGCCGACGGGAGCGTCCGCAACGTGCGGTTCCTGCGGAACACCTGCTCGTTCACCTGCCAGCCGCTGTGGGGCGGGCCGGTCTACTTCATCCGCAACCTGGGGCACCCGAGGAAGTACATGCAGCACCCCTCCGGCGTGGTCGCCTGCCACAACCGCTTCGGCTCGCTGACGGCGCGGGGAGGGCGACACGCGTACCTCAACAACATCGTGGAGTTCAGTTGGCACGAGTGGCTGTTCCGCGTGGACGTCGACAGCGAACCGGGGCGGATCGACGGCAATGCCTACCGACTGTGGCGAAAGGGCAAGCCGACCCGCCCGAGCGCGTGGACGCTGAAGACCCCTTCCCGCGACGTCACCGAGACCACCTTCGACGCGTTCCGCCGCGCCGCGGGCGTCGAGGCGCACGGCCTGGCGTTCGAGTCCCCCCACGACAAGCCGCTGATCGACGCCGCCCTCGCGCTGCCGAACGTCAACGACGACTACAACGGCGCCGCCCCGGACATCGGGCCCTACGAAAAGGGAAGCCCCAAGCCCCACTACGGCCCCCGGCCGCCGCGCTGAGGGGCGAGGCCGAGCCCTGCGGCCCGCCCGCGGCCCGAGCCCGAGACGCCCGAGGCGCCCCTACCCCTTGCCGGGCTGGAACAACCAGCTCTCCGGGAAGCTCTGGGCGAACGCGCCCGGCTCGCCGGGCGGGGCGAACTGGCCGCAGCCGGTGACGCCCAGACCGCGCCCGTCGCATTCCCGCGTCGCGTAGCGATCGAACCACGCCTCCATCTCGGCGCGGAGTTCGGCGGCCTCTGGGGGCTTCTCTCCGCGGTCGGCGAGGAGGTTGCGGCACTCGTCGGGATCGGCGTCGAGATCGTAGAGCTCGTGCGGGCCCTGGGGGTAGCGGTGGGTGTACTTCCACCGCTCGGTGCGGATCATCCGCGCGGGGCCGTACTCGTCGAAGACCACCACCGAGCCCGCGCCCGCGTCCTTGCCCTCCAGCACCTCGGCGACGCCGCGCCCGGGAAGGCTGTCGGGGTCGGGATGCTCCAGGCCCGTCAACTCCAGCAACGTCGGCAGGATGTCGTAGTGGCTGAGCAACTCGCCGCAGACGCTGCCGTCGTCCCACCGGCCGGGCCAGCGGACGATGCCCGGCACGCGGACGGACGTCTCGAAGAGATTCAACGGGCTCGTCCCGTTGCCCTTGCCGCAGATCCCGTGATGCCCCATGTTCATGCCGTTGTCGCTCGTGAAGATCACCAGCGTCTCACGGGCCAGGCCAAGGCCCTCCAGGCGATCCAGCAGCCGCCCGACGCCGGCGTCGAGGCCCGTCACGGCGGCGTAGTACCCGCTGAGCTTCTCCCGCCGCCGCTCGGGGCAGTGGAAGAAGTCGGTGATGCCGACGTCGTCGGGGTGCTTCGGCTCGAGGGGCACGGACTCGAACGGGCAGTTCTCGAAGTACGGGTCGAACAGCTCCGGCGGATGGTGCTCCCGCCGCCAGGGGCTGTGCGGGGCGTTGTAGTGAACGTTGAGGCAGAACGGCCGACCGTCGGCGGCGCGGGCGTCGAGGAACGCCAGGGCATGGGCGGTGATCGCGTCGGTGACGTAACCGGGCGCGACGCGCTGCCCGCCGGTCTCGTCGTGGAAGGGGCAGTCCATGTAGGCCCCGCCCTTGACGCGCCAGAAGGCCATGCCCGCCTGCCGGCGGTGGTCGGCCCCGAGGTGCCACTTGCCGCTGATCCCGCACTCGTAGCCGGCCCCCGCGAGAAGCTGGGTGTACGTCGGCTGGCCGTCGAGAAAGGCGGTGTCCCCGCCGTGCAGCGGGTGGGCGTCGTCGCGGCTGCGGAGGAAATCGTGCACCCCGTGGCGGCTGGCGATCCGTCCGGTGAGGATCGACGCCCGCGCCGCCGAGCAGACCGGCGTCACGCAGAACAGCCGGTCCAGCCTCACCCCGCCGGCGGCGAGACGGTCGAGGTTCGGCGTGCGGAGCTCCGCGTTGCCCGCGCAGCCCAAGGCCCAGAAGCCCTGGTCGTCGGTGACGATCATCAGCACGTTCGGTCGGGCGCGATGCGGCGCGTCGGCCATGCGCGGGCTCCTTCGGCGTCTGCTACTTCGCCTCGTACGTCACCGGCTGGGCGAGAACCTCCTGGGGTGAGACGAGCGTGCCCTCGGCGATGTCCGTGCCCTCGAAGACGTACAGGTACGTCGCCGCCGGGGGCAGCCCCTCGGCGTGCCCGCCGCGGTCGGCATCGATGGTGAAGCTGCCGGCGATCTTCCCGGCCGGGATGTCCACCGCCTCGAACGCGACGTCTTTCGACTCGATATTGTTCGCCGTCGGGTCGCCTTCCATCTTGTGCAGCGTGATCGACTTCGCCTTGGTGAACGGCAGATCGAGCGTCACCGCCGTGTAGCCGTCATCGGCGCCGTCCGGGTAGCCGGCGATCTTCCGCGACAGCACGAAGACGTTCACCCTCGATCCCTTTCGCGTGGCGTACACGGCCGCGAGGGGCGCGCCTTCAACGGCCTCTCGTCGGCGGAACTTCGCGGTATCGACGGTGGGCGCGCTGAGCACCTCGGTCTTGAGCATGTCGCCGGTGGCGTGGTTGTTGAACAGGCTGAGGACCATGAAGCAGGGGTAGGCCTGCCCGCCGCGGTACCACTTGGCGTGCGACTTCCAGTGCGTGCCCTCGCCGAACGTGAAGAAGTTCTGGAGGTCGAAGTCGTGGTAGCAGCGGCAGAGGAACGAGTCCAGCGTCGCCGTGCCCGCCGTGAGGGACTTCATCACCAGCTCCTGCTGCCGGGCCTGTTCGCGGGTGACGCGGGCGTTGTTCAGGCCGTTCAACGCGTAGCCCGGCCCGGCCTCGTAGGTGCCCAGGTCGTGCTTGCGCCCGGTCTTCATCCACTGGACCTTCTCGGCCAGGTGCTTCCGCGCCCGCGGGATCGCCGTCTGGTTCACCTGCGAGAGGACGTTGAAGAAGCTCGGCTTGTTCGTCTGCGGCGGGCCCTCGCCCTCGTCCCACCCGCCGTTGTAGGCCGCGATGGTCATGTAGTCCGAACGCGGCGAGCCCTCCACCGCCTGTTCGCCGTAGTTGGACCCGCTCCAGCCGCCCAGCACGAACACGACCTTCTCGTCCAGCCCCCCCGCCTTCCAGTACGGGCTGGACTTCATCACGTCCATGATGTGCTCCTGGAACTTGCCGTACACCACCCCCCGGGCGTACTTCTCCCCGGTGGCGCCGTCGGTCATGGACTCGAAGATCCACGGCCGGAACAGCCAGTTCCACGTCTCGTTGCTGATCTCGAAGTAGACCCGCTCGAACTCGTCGGCCCAGGGCTTGCCCTGCCCCTGGGCGTGACGCTTGGCCGCCCAGGGCTTGCTCTTCGGCGAGTCCTTGGCCGGGTCGTACGGCGCAGCGATGTACTCGACGAACCCCAACCACTCCGCGGGGGTCATGTGCATCTCGATCTGGAGCCACGGATGCACGCCGGCCTTGCGCATCATCTTGAACTGCTGCGGCAGCGTGTTGCCCTTCCGCACGCCGCTGATGCACCCGCCGGGGTTGGTGAACGCGGCCATGTCGTAGGTCGTCGTGCCCGTCTTGATCGGCCCGTGGGTTCGGAAACTCGCCACGCCGGACTCGGCCAGCCGCTTGTAGTCGCGAGGCAGCAGGTCGAGGTATTCGGTGTCGGCGCGATACAGGCGGAAGTTGTCCACGCAGAACGTGCCCGGGCCGTTGAAAGACAGCTTGATCCGCCCGGGGCGCCCGCCCCGGTAGACGGCCGCCGGAGTGAACTCCGCAACGTGCTTCTTCCACTCCGGGCCGACCTGGAACTCGATGGGCTCGATCGCCTTGTCCAACGGTCCGTCGAGGTGGAAGACCACCGGCTTGAGCCCCTCGCCCTCGCCCTTGAGCCAGACCTCCACGCGGTAGGGCCTGGCCTCGAAGACGTTGTACCAGTTCTGCTCGGTGCCCGCGTAGGCGTAGCTGCCCAGTGACGTGCCCTTCTCCGGGCCCAACGTCATCCGCAGGTAGGTCTGGCCTCCGTCGGTCACGGGCGTGTCGGCGGGGTGCTTCTTCAGCGCCCACGTCTTCTCCGGGTCCTCGTCGGGGTAGTAGTCCACGAAATCCGGCAGGGCGACGCGGTTGTTCTGACTGGCACCCCAGACGCGGTGCGAGGCCATGCGGTTGCGCGAGTAGGTGCTGAACGTCTTGCTGACGATCACGCGGTCGCCGGCCTTGATGTGCTCCCGCTCGTTGGCGGGCTTGCCCGCGAGCTGGAGGTAGAAACCGGTGTGCGTTTCGGGGTCGTAGTCGCTGTGGAACACGACGTACCCGGCGAGGTCCTCGTCCAGCACCGGGTTCCACGTCAGCTTGTACGTGCCATCCCCCACCAGCTTGCCCTTCAGCCCCGTCGGGGCCGACGGGGCTTCCGTGTCCTTCGGGCGGCGCGGAGCCTTGAACGGAACCGTCACGCTCGGTCGGCCCTTGCCGACCTTCGCCGGCCGCTCGACGCCGACGGCGTTGGAGACCGTCGAGACGTTCCCGCTTCGGTCCACGGCGCCGACGGCGAAGTAGTACATCGCGTCGGGACGGTTGTAGTCGTTCCAGCTCCAGGTGTAGGTGGTCGTCCCGGCAGGGACGATCTTCTTCGTCGAGCCGTGCCAGCCCTTCACGTTGAAGCCGCCGGAGGGAACGCTGTCCCGCCGGACGATGGTCATCTTCCCGTCGATGATCCGGTACACGCGCACGGTCGCGCCGTCCAGGAAGCCCTGGCCCAAGGTGTCGTAGAACGCCAGGTGCGGGCCGCAGATTACCCGGTCCGCCGAATTCTCCTTGGCGTCCAGACTGTTTCGGTACACCACCGGCTCGAACCCCCCGGCCGTGCGGAGAAACGAGTTGCCGAACGCCCCGGCCGTCACGGTGAACGGTTCCAGGCCGGGGTTGACCACGTCGGCGGTGATGCGGAACCGCGCCGGGCGGTCCTGGAAGTTCGACGGGGCCTTGCCCGAGCCTCGCTTTCGCGGGGCGGCGTGGAGGCAGACGGCGAGGGCAGCCGCGGCCAGGATGCTCAGGCCGCACGACAGTCGATAACGCGTCAACATGTGGGGTTCTCCATAATGCAGGGCTGGTGGATCCACGCGGCCCATTGTCCCCTCAGGCCGGCCGAGAGGCAAGCGGCGGGGAAGACGAGGGCTTTCGGGATTTTCCGCGCAAGATGCGCCGTTCGGCCGCGAAGCAAGGGGTAAGCGGCGCCCGTGCGGGTCAGTCGGGCGCCTTCGGGACGTCGGCGGGCCGGGGGGCGTTGGCGGGGCCGTCGGAGGCCAGGAAGTCCTGAAGGATGGCCGCGGCGGCAACGGCGTCCTGGCGGGCGCGCTTCTGCTTGCGGGTGTAGCTGCCGGCGAGGGCCTGGTCGGCGGCGAAGCTGCTGAGGCGCTCGTCCCACAGGCGGACGTCCAGGCCGGTCGCCTCGGCCAGTTCGGCCGCCATGGCGCGGGCGAGCCGGCCCTGCGGGCCCTCGGTGTCGTCCATGTTCAACGGCCAGCCCACCACGACGCCGTCGGCCTCGTATTCCGCCACAATCTCGGCGATCCTCCGCCGGGCCTGCCCGGCCGGGGCGGCGGGGAGGACCTCGACGGGCGACGCCACGGCCGCGTCGGTGCTGCCGACGGCGACGCCGATCCGCCGCGTGCCGTGGTCGATGCCCAGCCAGCGAGCCATGGTCAGACGAACGTGCCCTTGGTCCGCTTGTCGATCTCGGCGACGAGCTCCTTGAGCCGCTGGGAGTCGGACTTGTTGCAGACCAGCGTGGCGTCGGGTGAATGGACGATGATGCAGTCGTCCATGCCCAGCACGGCCAGGAGGTGCTCGTGCTCGTCCTCCGAGACGATCACGTTGCGGAAGCTGTCCAGCAGGACGGTCTGATCGGCGACGACGACGTTGTCGGCATCGTCGAGCTCCGCGACGTTCTCCAGCGCCGGCCAGGACCCCACGTCGAACCATTCGCAGTCCAGCTCGACCATGAGCACCTTGCCATCCTTGGCGGCGCCTTCCATGACGGCGTAGTCGATGCTGATCTTCTCGAGGGACGGATAGACGCCGGCGAGTACGTCGGCGATGTCCTCGCCGCGGGCGAAGGCCTCGCCGACCGGCCGCAGGGCCTCCACCGATGCGGACAGCCGCTCCGACAGCGCCGAGCGGATCGCCCCGACGGTCCAGACGAACATGCCGCTGTTCCAGAAGTGCCTGCCCCCCTCGACGTACTGGCGGGCGACGCGGTGCTCGGGCTTCTCCTTGAAGCCCATGACCTCGTGCACGCCGTCGGAGAGCTCCTCGCCGACGTGAATGTAGCCCAGCCCCGTATGCGGCCAGGTCGGGCGGATGCCGAAGGTCAGCAGCGAGTCCGGATGCGCCTCGGCGGTCTCGCAGGCCAGGCGGACGCGCTCGGCGAACCGCTCGGGCGGGCGGATCACGTGGTCGGCGGTGAAGACGGCCATGGTGGCTTCGGGGTCGCGCGCGGCGATCAGCTCGGCGCCGAGCGCGATCGCGTTGGCGGTGTCGCGCCCCTGCGGCTCGCCGATGATGTTCTCGCGAGGCAGTTGGGGCAGGGCGTCGGCGACCTGGTCGGCGTAGAGGTCGTTGGTCACGATCCAGGTGTGCCCCGGCTCGAACGTGCCCTCCAGCCGCTCGACGGACAACTGGAGCAGGCTCTTGCCCCCCAGAAGCGGCAGCAACTGCTTGGGGCGGGCGATACGGCTCAGCGGCCAGAGGCGCTTGCCCGCGCCCCCGGCCATGATCATCGCATAACGCATGTACGTCTCCTTCGTCGGCTCCCGCACGAGGGCATCCCCTCGCGGCACGGATGCCGGTCATCATAGCGGATGCCCGCCCGCCTTGCAGGAGGCAATGCGGCAATTCACGAGGCGGCCGACGCCCCGCGCCGGCGGCGCCCCCGCCCGACCATGGCCGGCAACCGGGACCAAGCCCTATGGTGTCGCT
The DNA here is from genome assembly GCA_964385465.1 of uncultured Planctomycetaceae bacterium. GTDB lineage: Bacteria > Planctomycetota > Phycisphaerae > SM23-33 > SM23-33 > CAYLPJ01. The sequence continues at coordinate 58,044 of CAYLPJ010000022.1, forward strand.
GCCGTCCGCCGCTATAATCGCCGAGGCCATTCCACCGGGACACCCATGAAAGGAAGCGATCCGTGATCTACCGCGAACTCGGCAACACCGGCCTGAAGCTCTCCCAGCTCGGCTTCGGCGCGATGCGCCTGCCCATGACCGGCGAGGGCAAGGACGCCCGCGTCGATGACGACCTCGCCGTGCCCATGATCCACAAGGCGTTCGAGGGAGGCGTCAACTACATCGACACGGCCGTGATGTACTGCAACCATGACAGCCAGCGGACCGTCGGGGTGGCGCTGAAGGGCTGGCGGGAGAAGGTGGTCGTCTCGACGAAGAACCACTACTTCGGCGAGGACGAGAGCGACTGGTGGAAGAACCTGGAGGACTCGCTCCGCCTGCTGGACGTCGAGACGATCGACGTCTACAACCACCACGGGATGAACTGGAAGCACAAGTGGCTGGAGGCGGTCGAGCCGCGCGTCGGGGACTGGATGCGCAAGGCCCGGGACCAGGGACTCATCCGGCACATCTGCATCTCCTTCCACGACGACCTCGACGCGTTGAGGAAGCTCATCGACACCGGCTACCCCGAGGCGATCACGCTCCAGTACAACCTGCTGGACCGCAAGCTGGAGGAGGGCATCGCCTACGCGAAGGAGAAGGGGATCGGCGTGATCGTGATGGGCCCGGTCGGCGGCGGGCGCCTGGGTGCGACCAGCGACGTCCTCCAGCAGACGATCCCCGGGGTCGAGCGCGTCCCCGAGCTGGCGCTGCGGTTCGTGCTGGCCAACCCGAGCGTGACCGTCGCGCTGTCGGGGATGAGCACCATGCAGCACGTCGTGGAGAACCTCGCCACCGCCGCCGATCCGGTCAGCCTCTCCGACGACGACCGCGAGGCGATCGAGGAGCAGCTCCAGCGCCTCCAGAGCATGGCCGAGCTCTACTGCACCGGCTGCGGCTACTGTCAGCCCTGCCCGGCGGAGATCGCCATCCCCAAGATCTTCGACCGCTACAACCGGGGGCGCGTCTACGGGCTGTGGGACTCCGCACGCAAGGAGTACGCCCGGCTGGGCAAGGGCTGGGACAAGGGCGCCAAGGCCGACGCCTGCACCGAGTGCGGGCAGTGCGAGGAGAAGTGCCCCCAGGACATCCCGATCCGCCAGCAGCTCAAGGACGCCCACAAGGCCCTGGCCGACCCGCCGGCGTGAGACGTCGAGAGGAGGATCATGGCCTTTGTCGCGGGAATCGATGAGGCGGGCTTCGGCCCGCTGCTGGGGCCGCTGGTGGTCGCCGCCGCCGCGGTCGAGACGCCCGACGGCGCCGACGGCGACCTCTGGAACCTGCTGTCAGGCTGCGTGACCCGCAAGCCGTCCCGCCGGCCGGGGACCGTCCCCGTCGCCGACAGCAAGAAGCTCCTCCATCGCAAACGCCCCAGGCCGTTGGAGCACCTCGAGCGCGGCGTGCTCGGGTTCCTCGCTACCGGCGGCATCCGCCCGGGCGGGCTCGGCGAACTGCTCGACCACCTCGCCCCCGGCCTGACCGACCAGCTCGGCCACTACCCCTGGTACGCCGACGACGATCTGCCCCTGCCCCGCTGCCACGACGCCACCGACCTGGCCCTGACCGCCAACGCCCTCGCCGCCGGGCTCAAGGCCGCCGGTGTCCGCGTCGCCGCCCTGCGGGCCGAGGTGCTGCTGGCCGGGGAGTACAACCGGATCGTCGAGACGACGCACAACAAGTCCACCACGCTGTTCGACGTCTCCAGCCGCCTGCTGGTCGAGCTGCTGCGGCAGGGCTGGGCCGAGCCCGACGCCCGCAACGTCCTGGTCTGCTGCGACCGCCAGGGCGGGCGGATGCGCTACCGCCCGGGGCTCCAGCGCGTCTTCGACCGCTGCGACTTCAAGGTCCTCGAGGAGAGCGAGACGCTCAGCGCCTACCGCATGAGCCACCGCCGCCGGCAGGCGGAGCTGCGGTTCGGCGTCGGCTTCGACGCCCGCCACCTGCCGGTCGCCCTCGCGTCGATGATCGCCAAGTACGTCCGCGAGCTGCTGATGGAGCAGCTCAACGCCTTCTGGGCCCGTCACGTCGAATCGCTCGCCCCCACCGCCGGGTACTACGCCGACGGCAAGCGGTTCGTCGCCGAGATCGCCCCCGCCGCCGAACGGCTGGGGATCGACCCGGCGACCTTCCTCCGCAGCCGGTGAGCGAACGGCGATGTGTCGGTTCTGTCCACCCTGGACACCGTGGACACCAATTTCGTAAGTTTATTTAATATATAATCTTATACTGACTATTCAGGTGTCCACCCTACTGGACAACAGGCACATGGACACACAGCGGGACAGACCCGGCGACGCCCCGGCAAGTGAGCCCGTGCAGATAGACTAAATCCAGTGCGAATTATACCGTATTATGCTGCGCCGCCCAGCCGCCCCGGGCCGCGGTGACGGGCGGATTCCATTTGACCCGCCGCGGCTCGCGCAGTAAGGTCTCCTTTCGGCAAGCGCCTATTGAGAAAGGATGTCGGATGGCCATCCAGAACTGGTCGGACGAGATCACCGTCGTGGAGTTGTCGGACGACCCGCAGTTCACCGACGACCTCAACAGCCTCATGGATGCCCTCGAGAAGAAGCCGCAGGACGTCGTCCTGAACTTCGCAGCCGTGGGGTTCATCAACAGCTCCAACGTGGCCAAGCTGCTGCGCCTGCGGAAGCTGCTGGCGGGCATCCAGCGCGACCTGATCCTCTGCGAGGTGAACACGCAGGTCTGGGGCGTCTTCCTCGTCACCGGCCTGGACAAGATCTTCACCTTCACCAACGACATCTCCACCGCCCTGGCGACGCTCCAACTCAACGGCGCCGTCGGCGAGGAGGGCGCCGAGGGCTCCTGACGACCGGCCGACGCCTGCGTCTTGCCCGAGCCCTCGCTCCACCGAGCCCCCGACGCACCCACCCCCAAGAATCCATGAGACCGCGGCCGTCGGCTCGATGCGGAGGTCGGCACGCATATCCGCCCATGCAAGATCCGGTGGGCGGCGTGTGGTTTGGCCCTTGTCGCGTTCGGAACCGGTCGTATAATGCGATCCGTTCGCTCAAGGGTTCAAGGTGGGAGTGATCGCAGATGGCCAACTGGGTTGCCTTTGTGTTGACTGTTGTCTCCCTCCCCACGGCGCTGCTGGTCGGCAGTCCTCTGCACGGCTGGATTGCGGGCAAGGCCCGAGGGGACACCGTGACCCAAGTGGGGCTGTGGCTGAGCGTGTTTCTGGGCATAGCGGCCGGTGTCGTCGGCATTGCATGGTTCCTTCGCTTTGTGGAGCGTCTCATCCTGCGTCGGCGCGCGGCAGCTCTCGACGCCCTGATCGCATGGGCCCGCCTTTGCCGGCAGGACGGAATCCAACTCCAGGTGGAGGCCGCGTCCGAGCAGAACAACGAGGTCGATTTCCAGCACTACTGCGAGATGGCCCGCATTTTGGGGGAGAATCTGGATCTGGTGTGGCGTGCCGGCGACGCCTCCGTCCTCGCCTTGACCCGCAAGGGGCTGGACCTTGCAGCCATTGAAGCCTTAATGGACGCCGCCCACCGGCACTATGACGTGGAGATTCAAGGCCCGTTGGGCACCAACCCGCGCAACCAATCGGACAAGATCGGACGAATTCGGGATGCCGGCTTCGGCGGTAGATGTACATCCCTTCTTTGCGGGCAACTCATCGCAACTCTGTCCAGGGTCAAAGCCGACCTGGGACTGGGAGAGACAAGTGATTCCAGAGACGGCGCAAGTCAAGCCTGAATCCAAGCCTGCCGATACTGAGGACATGCTGGAGCGTTCTCCCATGGCAGTTTCCGATGTCGAATGCCTTCACTCCAAGGCACGAAAGGGAACCGCGCACTGGCTGAATGAACTGAGAGGAAGGCTCCAGGGGACGGACGAGGTTCAGGTCTGCGAGGCGGCTCGCATGTTTGTCTACTACGCCCGTCAGATGTGCCTGACCGCGTCGGTTCTGGCCCGTTGCTCCGGCGCCACCCATCCCGAGTGCTCCCAAGTCCTTCACGACGGCGAGAACGCACTCAACCAGGCCGTCGACTTCGCACGGGATCCCGACCGCAAGGCCAGGATCGTCCAGAGGCTGAACATGCTTGGGGACCTGAAAGGGTTCCGTGTCCACTAGCTTTCGCCCCCGACCTTCCGCACGTACCCGGCAGACCCGGCGTTCTTGCCCGGTCGCCAGACTTGCAGCATGCCGACCGAGGAGTTGATCCGGGATGGGGAGCGCCAAGCCAGAGAGCCTGTACTGGGCATCTCGCCGCCGTGCTCTAAACACCCCGCCGACCGGCGCCCCGAACCCTACCGCCACTTCATCGAAGCCCAACCGGCCCTGAAGACGCACGGCTACCCCACGGAATGACGGGGATTCTCTGCAACGCCATCGGCCATGCCGGGGCAGAACGATACCGGGTCCACGTTCGTCATCGGGGCCTGTCGGTGCATCGCCGTCGGCGGCCGGCTGGACTCACCGCAGTTGCCGCGCCAGGCGGTCGAAGACGTCGTAGGCCAGGCCTCGGGCGTGGGGGTTGCGGAGCAGGGCGAACCAGATGTAGACCACGCCCCCGCCGCCGGGACGTTTCCTCAGGGCCACGGCGTCGCCGAGGTCCCCCCCGGCGGCGTCGCGGAGGGTCAGCAGCGAAGTGTGCGAGGCGCCGTCGGGGGAGAAGAACGGCCGCCAGCGGACGTCGCCGCTCCGGGGGAAGGGGATCTCGTTCGGCAGGTGCGGCAGGCGGCGGTCGGGCTGGACAAAGCGCAGCTTCGCGTCGGCCGGCGGCTCGCGAAAGCCCATCCGCAGGGTCAGGCCGAAGTGGGCGCTGCGGTTGACGGCCTGGCCGGCCTCGTCGCGGTAGAAGGGCCAGGGCGCCGCCGACGCGGCGACGAGCCAGCCGCCGGCGTCGACGTACCGCCGCAGCGCGGCATCGACGTCGCCGGGCTCGGCGACGGTGCGGCGGTAGCTCTCGTCACCGGCGCAGAGCAGCACGGGATACGCCGCGGGGGTCAGGCGCCCGGCGACGATCTCCCGCCAGGACAGCCCGACCACCTCCGCGCCGACCTCCGCCGCCAACCACCAGGGAACCATGGATTCAGGGCCCGGCAGGACCGCGATCCGCGTGCCCTCGAGCTTCCCGCGGAGCTTGGCGATCTCGGCGGCGGGGAGAGCCCCCGCCCTGCCGGACGGCCCGGCCGGCGGGTTGGGCGCGGCCTTGAAGCGGCGCACCCACTCGGCGGTGCGGCGCAGGTAGGCCTCGCCGTGCTCGACGGAGGGCTCGATCTCGCTGCCCTCGTGCCACTCGTTGAAGCTGGTGATCAGCACCCAGTCGGGAACCACCTTGAGCACCTGCTCCCACTGGGCACGGTACATCCGCCCGCCGTGGCGTTCGACGACCCGACCGGGGCGGACCTCGGTGTCGTCGTAGCCGGGGATGACCGTCAGCGTGGCGATCCGCCCCAGCCGCCGCGGGGCGGTCAGCCAATGGGGATACGTCGCCGCGGCCCAGGCGGCGGCCTCGGCGGGGCTCTTGCCGGCCAGGGCGGCGGCCGGGTTGTACGTGTGAACCCCGTCGAAGACGCACGCCGCGCCGTAGCTCATCCGGTCGGCGATCAGCGCCGGCGGCGGGTCGCAGCGTCGGGCGAGCCGCTTCGCCGCCTCCAGCCAGCCGGCCAGGCCGAGCTGGTTCATCGCCCGGACATACACGAACACGACCGGCCGACCCCCGGCGGCCAGGTGAGCCGGGTGCTTGCCGTACCTGCCCAGCAGCTTGGCGATGTCGTCGGCGGCGGCCCCGGGCGTGCCCGATCCGGGCACGCGTTCGTAGTAGACGCAGGCGTCGAGCTTGTGGCGGCGGCAGGCGTCGAGGATCGTCGGCATGGCCCCGTCGGCGTACTTGCCGTGCCCCCACCAACTGATGACGAACCCGTCGAGCCCGGCCTCGACGGCCCAGCGGCAGTGGCGGTCGATCACCTCGGGGTCGTGGGAATCGTAGGGGCCGATGGCGGGGTAGTTGGCGCTCTTGCCGACATCGTTGGCGTCGGCGTCGATCTCGCCCCAGTGGACCCTCTTGCCCGCCCCACCGGGCCCCGACGGGATGCCGTACCACGGGTAGTAGAAGGCCAGCACCTTCCGAGGCACGCCGCGGTAGTCCAGCTTGGCACGCTGGGTCAAGGCGGCGAAATCCACGGCCGTGTCCGCCCGGGCCGCGCCCGCGGCCGCGGCGACCACCACCGCAAGGAGCACCGTTCTGCGTCTCACTGCCCGACCTCCTGTCCGTCCCGCCCGGCTTGGGGTACCTTCCACGGCATCGCTTCTACCACGGGTCCGCCCGGGCCACAAGCCCGGCGGCCCCGCGGGGAGGCTGCGAAACGCGCCTTGTCCGCCGGGCCGGCGACGGTAGGATGGACGGCGGCGCCGGCGGCGGGCCGTCGGCGCGACGGCCCGGCCGGCAAACAGCGCAAGAGAGAGGCATCCATGGCAACGGCAGCAGACGGACCTTCCAGACGCGAGTTCCTCCAGGCGGGCCTGGCCGGGGTGGCGGCGGTCGGGCTCGGGCGATGGTTTCTCGGCGGGGAGGCGTCGGCCGCGGCGGCGCCCACGCCGGCGGTGCTGCTGGAGGCCGAGGCCTTCGCCGACCGCGGCGGCTGGCTGCTCGACCAGCAGAGCACCGACCAGATCGGCTCGCCGTACCTTCTCGCCCACGGTCTCGGCCGGCCTGTCGAGGACGCCGAGGCCAAGGCCGTCCTCCCCGCGGGCGGGCGGTACCGGGTGTGGGTCCGCACGCGGGACTGGACCGCGCCGTGGAAGACCGACGACGTGCCCGACTCCGTCCGCGCCGACGGCTCGCCGGGGCAATTCCGCGTCCGGGTCAACGGCCGCGACGTCGGCGATGTGCTGGGCGGCGAGGGGGCGGAGTGGCATTGGCAGGACGCCGGCGCGGTCGATCTGCCCGCCGGGCGGGCGACCGTCGCCCTGCACGACCTGGCGGGCTTCGACGGGCGGTGCGAGGCCGTGCTGCTGGCGGCGGACGCGGCCTGGCGGCCCCCGGAGGACGCCGAGAAGCTGGCCCGGCTGCGGCAGCGGCTCATTCGGCGCGAGGCCGCCGACGGCGGGAGCTTCGACTTCGTGGTCGTCGGCGGGGGCATCGCGGGGATGTGTGCGGCCGTGACGGCGGCGCGGCTGGGGCTGAAGGTCGCCCTCGTCCACGACCGCCCGGTGCTCGGCGGCAATTGCAGCTCGGAGATCCGCGTCGCGCCCAGCAGCGTGCGGAACGTCGCCCCGTACAAGCGGCTTGGGGACGTGATGGCGGAGGTGGACATGCCCGGGCACCCGCACCCGCCGTCGGAAAACAAGTTCCTCGCCGCCGACCGCGACCGCCGGCGGCTGATCGAGGCCGAGAAGGACATCACGCTGCTGCTCAACCGCCGCGTGCAGTCGGTGGGCGTCGAGGACGGGCGGATCCGCTCGGCGGTGGCGATCGACATCACCGGCGGCGAGCCGGTGCGGCTGACGGCCCCGCTGTGGGCGGACTGCACCGGCGACGCGAACCTCGGCGCCCTGGCCGGGGCCGAATGGCGCATGGGCCGCGAGAGCAAGGCGCAGACCCGCGAGCCGCGGGCGCCCGAGCAGGCGGACAACCGCGTCTGCGGCTCGACGGTGCACTGGTACGCCCGCGGCGGCCCGGCCGAGGGCGGCTTCCCCGAGTGCCCCTGGGCCCTTCAGTTCGACCGCAACAGTTGCCAGTGGGCAACGGCGAGCAAGTGGAACTGGGAGACGGGCTTCCGCCGCAACCAGGTCAGCGAGACCGAACTGCTCCGCGACCACATGCTGCGGGCGATCTTCGGCAACTGGGACTACCAGGTCCACCGCAGCAAGCGCAAGAGCGATTACGCCAAGCACCACCTGGCGTGGGTGGCGTACATCCTGGGCAAGCGGGAGTCGCGCCGGCTGATCGGCGATGTCGTGTACTCCCAGCTCGACCTGATCGACGGGACGGACTACCCCGACAACTGCATCGCCTGCGACTGGGGCATCGACGTCCACGTCGCCCATCCCAGCAACGCCCGCCACTTCCCCGGCTGGGCGTTCCGCTCGGCCAGCCGACACGATGACCGAGGCAAGGCCCCGATGCGCTGGCTGCCCTACCGCTCGCTGTACTCGCGGAACATCCACAACCTCCTGATGGCCGGGCGCAACGCGAGCTGCACGCACCTGGCCTTCGCGTGGTTCCGCTGCCAGCGGACCACGGGCATGATGGGCGAGGCCGTCGGCATGGCCGCCGCCGTCGCCGCCGACCACGACACCTTACCCCGCGGCGTCTACGAGAAGCACCTGCCCGAGTTGAAGAAGCACTTTCAGACCGGCGCAGGCAAACGCACCTGACCCGCGGCCGCCGGCTCCGGGCCGGGCCTGGATGCGATGAAACGATCACGGAGAAGGTGCCCGTGCGGGACGTCTCTCCGGTGAAGTCGGCGTGTGCCTCGCCGGCGGAGATGCGAAGGCTGCCCGACGACAGGGGGCGCTCGTGTCGGATTTGGGGGAATTTTTTGGATTCTCGTAATAACACTAACGGTCCGACAGGCCGATAGCCGCCGTATGGGCACGTTTGGGGACATACCGGGACAAGGGGCCGTGAACATGATAACGACGGCGAGGCAGTCCGAGAGCATCGGCGAAACAGACATCGCACGCAATCTGCTGGAGTTGGGGGCGACCCTCTACGAGTGCCGCGACATGAACTGGGCGCTCGAGGCTATCCTCCGCCAGGCGCGGGCCCTCGCTCGTGCCGAGGCCGGCAGCCTCTACCTCGCCCAGCGGGGCGAGCTGGAGTTCGTGGCCGTGCAGAACGACCGGCTGGGTTCCGAGGAGATCGCCGAGCACCTTCACGGCCGGCGGCTGCCGATCGACACGCACTCGCTGGCGGGGTTCGTGGCCAGCACGGGCGAGCACGTGAACGTTCCCGACAGCCGACGGCTTCCCCCGGGCGCCCCGTTCCGGGTGAACCGTGACATCGACCCGACGACGGGCTACGAGGTGCGGAGCATCCTGGCGATCCCGCTTCGCTGCCCGGACGGCGGGTGCATCGGCGTGATGGAGCTGTTCAACCGCCTCGGACCCGGCGGCGAGGTCGGGGCGTTTCCCGAGGACATCAGCGACGGGGAGATGCTCCTGGCCGGCCAGGCCGCCATGACGCTCCACAACCTGCTGCTCCAGGAGCAGTTGCGACAGGCGCACCTTCACAGCATCCTGCGGCTGGCGGGAATCGCCGAGTACCGCGACGCCGACACCGGTGAGCACATCCAACGGGTCAGCCGCGTCTCGGAACTGCTGGCCGAGAAGATGAGCCTCCCCCCCGCCGAGGTGGAGCTGATCAAGTACGCCAGCCCCATGCACGACGTGGGCAAGGTCGCCATCCCCGACGCCATCCTCCTGAAGCCCGGGCACCTGACCGCTCACCAGCGGCAGGTCATGGAGAGGCACACCGTCCTGGGCGCCGAGATGCTCGGCGACGACGGCGACGACATCCTCGACGCCGCACGCCACGTCGCCCTCCGCCACCACGAGCGGTGGGACGGGCAGGGCTATCCCCACGGCAAGCGGGCCGACGCCATCCCCCTGGCCGGACGCATCGTGGGCCTCGCCGACGTCTTCGACGCCGTGGTCTCCAAGCGGTGCTACAAGGACGCCTGCTCGCTGGACGTCGCCCTGGACATCCTCGACAGGGACAGGGGCGCCCATTTCGACCCGGACCTCGTCGACCTGTTCCTCGACAACCTCGACGAGGTCCTCGAATCCTACCCCGCCCTCCAGGCCGCGTGAGGCCGCCTCACCGGCGGCGGCGAGGGGGGCCGGTGCCGCCGGGGGGCCGGGCTTCGCGGGGTTTCTCGCCCATTCCGCCGTCGGCCGACTTGGCGCGGCCCCGCCGGCGGCGGTAGAGTGCCCGCTTCGAGAGCGACGACCACCCGAGAGCATGGAGAACGTCATGGCACCTCTTCGCGTCGGATTCATCGGAACGGGCCTCAAGCCCGAGCGCTGCGGCCCCATGGGCTACGGCATGGCCAACCAGCACGCCATCGCCTACCTCGACCTGCCGGACGGGGAGGTCGAGCTGGTCGCCTGCTGCGACCTGTACCGGAACCGCGCGGAGGTCTTCGCCGAGAACTACGGCATCCCCGCCGAGGGCGTGTACGTCGACTACCACGACATGCTCGCCAACGAGAAGCTCGACATCGTCAGCGTCGCCACCTGGCCGGACGTCCACGCGCAGATCGTCATGGACACCGCGAGGTACAAGCCGATGGGCATCTACTGCGAGAAGCCCATGGCCGAGACGTGGCGGGAGTGCAAACGGATGGTCGAGGCCTGCCGCCAGAGCGACGTGAAGCTCGGGTTCAATCACCAGCGGCGGTACGGGCACCCGTTCCGCAAGGCCAGGAAGCTTATCGAGGACGGCGCGATCGGCGAGCTGAAGCGCGTGGAATTCGCCGGCGGGAACCTCTACGAGTACGGCAGCCACAACTTCGACCTGTGCGGCTACCTCGCCGGCTGCACCAAGGCCAGGTGGGCCATGGGGCAGATCGACTACGCCAAGTGGGCGATCGTCTTCGACACCCACAACGAGAACACCGCCCTGGCGTACTGGGAGTACGAAAACGGCGTCCAGGGCTTCGCCGCCACCGGGCGCTGCCGCGAGTTCATCGGCGCCCACCACCGCGTGATCGGCGCCGACGGCGTGATCGACCTGGGTCCCAACGACCCCGCCGCCGAGGGCCGGGCGCTGCGCTACCGCCAGTACGGCAAGGCGGAGTGGCAGTACGTGGACACCGAGGGCGAGGGCATGCACGCCGACACGTATATCCCGCGTGCGATCGCGGATTTCGTCCGCAGCACCAAGGCCGGCGAGCTCAGCGAGGTCGATGCCTCGATCGCGCTGGACGGCACGGAGATCATCTTCGCGATCTGGCAGTCCTCGCGGATCCACGGCATCGTCGAGCTGCCCCTGCACATCGACGACAACCCCCTCCGCAGCATGGTGGACAACGGCACGGTCCGGCCGAGGTAGGGCGCCGCCGCAGGCGAAACGCCGCCGGCGCCCGCAACGACGATGATCGAGACCCGGGCACGCCTTTCTGCGCCGGTACGGTACGGAGCGGGAACAAATGCAGCTTTCCTCGTGCCTTTGTGCCGACTATAATAGACTAGTTAGATAGACTAGCTATTCTCGGGAGCACGGAGATGGATACCATCGGTACATTCGAGGCCAAGACGCATTTCTCGAGCCTGTTGGACCGTGTTGCTCGCGGCGAGACACTGACGATCACGCGGCGGGGTATACCTGTCGCCCGGTTGACACCCGTGGAGGATACGACGCGCGAGCGCGCCCGGCGAGCGGCCGAGCGAATCCGCGAACAGCGGCGTCGCCTTGGCAGCGCCACCGTCGAAGAACTGATCGAGACCATCCACGAAGGGCACCGATATTGAGCGCCCTCGTGCTGGACACTTCCGTCGTTCTGGCTTGGTGCCTGGCCGATGAGAACGTGCGCGTGGCGGACCGGGCGCTGGAGGCCGTAATCGAGGATGGCGCAGTCCTGCCGGGAATCTGGTGGTACGAGATTCGCAACGCCTTCGTGATGAACGAACGGCGAGGGCGACTGACCCCGGCGGATACCGAAGCGGCTCTGGCAAACCTCCGGGACATGCCCATCCTGGTCGACCGAGATCACGACGAGGGCGCGGTCCTCGAACTCGCTCGAACCCACGATCTGTCCGTATACGATGCCGCCTACCTCGAGGTCGCCCAGCGTCGCGAGTTGCCGCTGGCGACTCTTGACCGCCGTTTGGGCGATGCCGCCGAGAACGCCGGCGTGATGATCATCTGACTCGATCCTGCCTGGAGAGGTCGAGCTTGGCCAGATGCGCCGCGAAGGGCAGTCCCCAGCGTCAGCCGCGCCACGCGGAGTGGACCTTCCTCGCTGTCCCCGAGCCAGTCCCCGACGGCGAGACGGGCCGCTGCGACGGTCCGACGCAACATCTCGCGCCCGGTCCCGGCCGCGGCGTGCCCCCATCGGGCAGTTCCGCCCTTGCACGCCGACGACGCACAACGAGGCCCGGGCCCGCCGCCGACGATGCCCGGTCACCTCACGCACCACTGCACGGCGCCGTGGCGGCATTCCCGGGGCGGGCGGCCCGGGCAGGGGCGCAGCAAGCGGGCCCGCCGGTCGCGGGGGCGACGGGCGGGCCCGATGGTTTCGTGCGGGGGTGAGCCGACGCGGCGGTCAGCTCTCCTCGTCTTCCTTCTTCTTGCCGCCTTCGGCGGCGAGGGCTTCGAGGGCGGCGATGGGATCGACGTCCTCGCCCTCGTCCTCGCCCCCGGCGACGGCGGCGAAGATGTCCTCTTCGGTCTGCTCGGTCCCGCCGTCGTCCGACTGGAGCTCGACGATGTCCTCGCCGGCTTCCTGGTCGCCGGCGGCGGTCCCGTCGGCCGCGGCGGCCCCGGCCTGCTCGGCACGGGTCTTGACGGGGGTGATCTCCTCGGGCACGCCGTCAATCTGGACGGTGAGCACGACGGGCCCGATGACCAGGCGGTCGCCGGCGCTGAGGGGCGCCTCGTTGACCCGCTTGTTGTTGACGTACGTGCCGTTGGAACTGGCGAGGTCCTTGACCTTCAGCTCATCCTCGCCCAGCGTCAACTCGCAATGCCGCCGGGAGACGTTGTCCAGGGGGACGCGCAGGTCGCAATTCTCCCCGCGCCCGATCACCGTCAACGGCTTGGTGAGCGGAAACTCCTTCCGCTCCCCGTTCGGCCTGAACATGACCAGCTTGGCGTCCATGGGTCGATCCTACCAATCGCTTCAAACGTGACGATACACTTGTGCGGATGACATGACGGTCGGTATGACCAGTGGCCCTATTCTATGACCCCCCGAAAGCCCTGCAAGGAAAATCGGCCGGAAGTTGAGCCCGCAAGCGACGCCTGCCGGGCACTCTACGTCCACGTGCCCTTCTGCCCGGCCAAGTGCCGCTACTGCGACTTCTACTCCCTGCCCGCCGCCGAGCACGCCGCGAGGGGCTACGTCGACGCCGCCCTGACAGAGCTGCGGCGCCGCCGGGGGGACCTGACCGTCCCGCTGGAGAGCGTCTTTGTCGGCGGGGGAACGCCGACCGCACTGCCCCCCGGACAACTCGCCAGGCTGCTGGAGGCCCTGGCCCCGCTGATCGACGCGTCGACGGAGGTCTCCGTCGAGGCCAACCCCGGCACGGTCGATCGGACGGTCGCCGCCCTGCTGGCCGACCGGGGGGTCACGCGCGTCAACATCGGCGTCCAATCGTTCGACGCGTCCGAGCTGGCCCTGCTCGGACGCGTCCACGACGCCGACGGCGCCGGCCGGGCCGTGGCTGACCTGCGGGCCGTGGGCATCACGAACCTCGGCATGGACCTGATCTACGGCATCCCGGGCCAGACGCTCTCGACCTGGCGGTCCAGCGTCGCCGCCGCGACGGCGCTCGCCCCCGAGCACCTGAGCTGCTACGCGCTGAGCTTCGAGGCGGGCACGCCGCTGGCGCGGGACCTCGCCGCCGGACGCCTCGCCGCGATGGACGAGGCCGAGCAGGAGGCCTGCTACCGTCACGCCATCGCCGCCGCCGGGTCGGCCGGGCTGGAGCATTACGAGATCGCGAACTTCGCCCGCCCCGGCCGGCGGTGCAGGCACAACCTGACCTACTGGCGGAATCGCCCGTACGTGGGCCTCGGCCCGGCGGCGGCGAGCTACGTCGGCGGCGTGCGGCGGACGACCATCGCGGATCTCTGGGCGTGGCAGGAAGCCCTCGCCCGCGGAGCCGAGCCGCCGGGGACCTCCGAGCGCCTGACCGGACGGGCCGCCATGGCCGAGACCGTCATGCTCGCGTTGCGGCTTGGCGAGGGCGTGAACCGGCGGGCGTTCGCAAGGCGGTACGGGCTGGACGTGCTGGATGCGTTCGCCGGCTCACTGGCCGGCCACGTCGAAGCCGGGCGCGTCGAAATCGACCCCGCGCGCGTCCGGCTGGCATCGGCCTGGCTGTTCCTGGCCGACAGTGTGCTGGCCGACGTGGTCACAGACGTGTAGAGGTCAGGCTTCTTTTCGCTGTATTCGGTACTCAACGCCCCCTCCCCCCCGGCCGATAAACGCACAGGACCCGGCGCCGCTGCGGCGTCCGGCGCCCTGAGGATCGTTTGATCGTATGTTGCTATACAGAAAAGAGCTAGAGGCGTTTCCGGCCGGCACGTGCCGCCGATCCGGCGCGCAAGCCAAGGCTTCGCAAGGGCTTTGGCTTCCGCCGCGCCCCGGTCGGGCCGGCATGGCCTTCACGCCGGAGCCGGCCTTGGAGCCCTTGGACCCGACGCGGGGTCTGCGAGGCATCGAATGGCGCTGAAGCTGGTCAAAGGCAGAGTCTTCCCGATCGGTGTCGATCTGGGCACCAGCGCGGTGAAACTCGCGCAGTTGCAGGACGTGGAAGGCAGCTACGAGCTGGTGGCCGCGGCGCACGTGGACGTGCCCGGCGACCAGCGGGAGAGCCTGGAGTCCCGCCTGAAGTACTGCGGCCCGGCGGTGCGGAACCTGATGGGCAAGGCCGGCTTCCGCGGGCGCCAGGCGGTGCTGTCGGTCCCGGCGGCGGCGACGTTCGTCCAGCATGTCAAGGTTCCTCAGATGCCGGCGGACCGGCTGGCGGAGGCGATCCGCAAGGAGATCCAGGGCAAGCTGCCCTTTGCCGCCGAGGACGCGGAGATCCGCCACATCGTCGCCAGCGAGCTGAGCGGCGAGGGCGAGGCGCGGCAGGAGGTGATCGTCGTGGCCGTGCCCCGCTCGACGGTGCTGGCCCACCTGGCGATGGCCCGCAAGGCCCGCCTGGACGTCCGCGGGCTGAACATCGAGCCGTGCGCGATCGTGGAGTGCTTCGCCCGCCTGTTCCGCCGCAACACCGACCAGAAGCGGGCGATCCTGTTCATCGATCTGGGCCAGGCGAGCACGCAGGTGGTGCTCTCCCACGGCAACCGGGTCGTCTTCGCTCGCAACCTGTCGGTCGCCGGGGTGGACTTCGACCGCGCCGTCGCCGAGGGGGCCGAGGTCTCGCCCGAGCAAGCCGCCGAGCTCCGATCCGAGGCGGCGGCGAACCCCGACGGCGAGTCGGCCAACACGGTCCACGGCTGCCTGACCGAGGTGATCAAGACGCTCAACGACGAGCTGACCCAGTGCCTGCGGTACTACGAATCCGTCCATCGCAACCACAGCATCGAGCGCGTGATCTTCCTGGGCGGCCAGGCCGCCGACCGACGGCTGTGCCAGTCGGTCGCCCAGAGCCTGAACCTCCCGGCCCAGATCGGCGATCCGCTGGTGCGGATCGGCACGGCGCAGGGGGGCGTCCTGGAGACGGGCCTGGACCGCCGCCAGCCGCAGCCGCGGTGGGCCGTGGCGGTCGGCCTGAGCCTCGGTGCCGGAGAGGCCGCCTGAGCGAAAGCGATATGCCATGAGCACCATCAACCTGCTTCCGCAAGACGTCGTTCAGCGCCGGTCGCAGTCCCGCGCGAACCTGATCTGCGTGACGCTGTTCGCAGTGGTCACCGCGTCGATCGGCGGCGCTGCGCTGGTCAGCGAGCGCAACACCCGCCGCACCCGCGAGGTCTGCCAGCGGATCAACGCCTCCTACACCGAGGCCGCCAAGCTCATCGACCAGGTCTACCGCCTCGAGGCCCAGAAGCGGACCATGCTCCGCAAGGCCGAGATGTCCGCCAACCTCATGGAGCGCCTCCCGAGGAGCTACGTGCTGAGCATCCTGGCCAACGCCCTGCCGAAAGGCGCGAAGCTGACGTCGGTGGAGATGACCGTCGCGGCGGCGCGTCGGCGACAGGCCCAGCCCGCGGCCGCCAGCAAGCACGGGCGTGTCGCCCAGGCCCGCAAGACCGGCCCGGCGGACCCGCCGGAGCTGGCGGTATCGATGAAGATCCGCGGTCGGGCGGGCACGGACGTGCAGGTCGCGCGGTTCATCGCCCGCCTGGCCAAGCACCCGCTGACCGACGTGGTGGACCTGTCGTACAGCAAAGAGGCCCGCCGGGCCGACGCCGCCTCGCGGGAGTTTCTGCTGACCGTCCGGCTGAAGCCCGGGGCCGACGCGATGGACGGCATCGAGCACGACGACGACGGGGAGAACGTCGCCGCCGGCGCCGGACCGTCCGAGCCGCCGCCGGGAGGTGAGGCATGACGCTCAACCGCACGGAAATCATCCGCCAGGGCGTCTTCGTCGTCCTGCTGCTGGGCATGCTGGTCGGGGCCTGGTACTTCGTGTTCCTGCCCCGCGACCGCGCCGACCGGGAGATGCGCAGCCAGATCCAGGCCAAGCAGCTTCAGCTCCAGAAACTCAACCGCGCGACGGCGACGATCGGCAATCTCCGCGAGGAGATCGCCGACCTGGAAGAGGCCATCGAGTTCTTCCAGTCCAAGCTGCCCAACGAGAAGGAAATCGACCGGGTGCTCGAGGAGGTCTGGCGGCTGGCCGAGTCCAGCAGCCTGACGACCAAGGGCATCTACACGACCCGCCGGGGCAGCCAGTCGGCGTTCCTCGAGCCCGACGCCACGCAGGCCGAGCAGCCGATCCGCATGGAGTTCGAGGGCAAGTTCGAGGGCTTCTACCAATTCCTGCTGGCCCTGGAGAGCCAGCCGCGCATCATGCGCGTCCGCAACATCTCGCTCAAGCAGGACGACCGCAAGGAGGGCGTCATCAAGGCGGAGGTCGAGATGTCGGTCTTTTTCGAGCGCAAGGGGTAGGCGAGGCACGACCATGACACCGAACGGCAACAACGCACCGCCCCCGCCGCCGCCGGCGATCGGCAACGCGCCGCCGCCGGCGGCGCCCCCGACGAAGCAGCCCCCCGCCGCGCAGGCGGGCCCGCCGACCGGCCATCAGCCCGCCTCGCCGAGGCAGCTCCAGCCGGCACAGCAGTCCGGCTCGGTCGCCGGGGGATCCTCCTCCAGCCCGTTCCTGACGCGGGGAAACCTGGTGCTGCTGGGGCTCTACGCCGCCGGCATCGCCGGGCTGTACCTGCTCAGCCTCCGGGGCGGGCCCAAGAGCGCCCTGGCCGACCAGACGATGGTTCACGCGAAGGTGGAGGCGGCCCTGAATTCGCTGGGCACCGGCCCCGCCGACGGCAGCACGGCCGCCGATGGGGCCACCGCCCGCGCCATCGTCGCGGAGTTCTATACCGCCGCCCGCCAGAGGCAGGTCCCCGCCGACGGCCTGAAGACCAACCCCTTCGTGCTGGAGGAGGTCAAGCCTCCCGCGCCCAAGCCCGACGAGCCCAAGCCCGATCCCGAGCCGGCCGAGCCCGAGGGCCTCGCCGAGGCCATGGAGGCCCTCAAGACGCTGAAGCTCCAGTCCGTCCTCGTCGGGCGACAGACCGCGGCGATGATCTCCAACAACCTGGTCACGACCGGGCAGGATGTCAGGGGCTGGACGGTGACGCGCATCACGCCGGGGGAAGTCGAGCTGAGCTGGCAGGACCGCACGGCCGTGCTGGAGATGCCCAAGTAGTTTCCCACCGCGCGACCCGGAGGAAGGAGTAGCCCCGTGGCGCATTCGCCGCCACAAACCGAGGACGCGTCCGCCGAGCGGTCGCGAGCCGATCAGCCCGTGGAGTTCGCGGAAGTCTGGCGCCCCAGCGATGCGGCGACGAGCTACCGCGGCCCCGAGCGCATCCTGCTGGACAACCGCGAGGTCACCGTCGAGCAGTTGGACCAGGCCGCGGCGCGGCAGAAGGAGAGCCCGCGCCAGAGCATCCTGGACCTGCTGGTCAAGGCCAAGGCGATCGACGAGGCCCAGGCGCTCCAGGCGGTGGCGACCTACTTCAAGCTGCCCTTCCTGCGGATCGCCGCCGCCGACGTCGAGAGCAACTGCTTCGCCATGCTGCCCGTGGAGTACCTCAAGGACAAGAAGGTTCTGCCGGTCCGCAAGACCGAGAACGGCACGCAGGTCGCCATGGCCGACCCGGCGGACATCTTCCTCATCGATGACATCAAGCGCCGCCTCCAGGGCCGCATCGAGCTGGCCGTCGCCCCGCCGGCAGACATCCTCCGGACCGTCGAGGAGCTCTCCGCCGACCCCGACGAGCAGGTCGACGAGATCATCAAGGGCATCGCCGAGGACGCCGTGGAGGTCGTCGACGACGTGTCCGAGGAAGTCGCCGACCTGGAGATGCTCGCCGGCGAGAGCCCGGTCATCCGGTACGTCAACTTCCTGATCTCCTCGGCGGTCAAGGAAGGCGCCAGCGACATTCACATCGAGCCGACGGACACGCGCCTCCGCGTCCGCTGCCGGATCGACGGGGTGCTCTTCGAGCAGGCCGCCCCGCCGGGCAAGATGCACGCGGCGATCGTCTCACGGCTGAAGATCATGGCCAACCTCGACATCGCCGAGCGGCGCCTGCCCCAGGACGGGCGCATCCGCGCGACCGTCCACGGGCGGACGGTGGACCTGCGCGTCAGCACCCTGCCGGTCGTCCACGGCGAGAAGTGCGTCATCCGGATCCTCGACGCCCGCTCCACGATGGTCGGCATGGACGCCCTGGGCTTCCAGCCCGACGTGCTCGCCAACTTCAGGGACCAGATCCTCCAGCCCCACGGCATCGTCCTGGTCACCGGGCCGACCGGCAGCGGCAAGAGCACCACGCTGTATTCCAGCCTGCGGATCATGGACGGCGACAGCCTCAACATCTCCACCGTCGAGGACCCCGTCGAGTACGAGCTGGACTTCTGCAACCAGGTCAACGTCCACGAGAGCATCGGGATGACCTTCTCGGCGGCGCTGCGGAGCCTGCTGAGGCAGGACCCCGACGTGATCATGGTCGGCGAGATCCGGGACCCCGAGACCGCACGCATCGCCATCCAGGCCGCCCTCACCGGGCACATGGTGCTCTCCACCCTCCACACCAACGACGCCCCGTCCAGCATCACGCGGATGATCAACATCGGGATCGAGCCGTTCCTGATCTCGGCGGCCGTCAACGGCGTGCTCGCCCAGCGGCTGGTCCGGCGGGTCTGCTCGAACTGCCGCCGCCCGATGAAGGAGATCCCCGAGACGGTCTCGAAGTACCTGGAGAAGTACGAGGCCGACCCGGACAAGCTCTTCGAGGGCGCCGGCTGCGAGAAGTGCCGCCACACCGGCTACAAGGGGCGCGTGGGGCTGTATGAATTTCTCGTCATCAACGAAGAGATCCGCGACATCGTCGCGGGCGACCCGTCGCTCGGCGAGGTCCGCGCCGCCGCCCGCAAGGCCGGCATGAGAACCCTGCGCGAGGACGGGCTGGTCAAGGTGGCCGACGGCATCACGACCGTCGAGGAGCTGATGCGCGTCACCGAGGTGTGACGAAAGGACCCCGACATGGCCGATCTACCCGATCTGAAACAGTTGCTCCGGACCGCGTTCGAGATGGGCGCCAGCGACGTGCACCTCGTGCCCGGGCTGTGCCCGATGGTTCGCGTTCACACCGTCCTGAAGCCGATGGAGGGCTACGAGGAGGTCGCCCCCGGGCAGACCGAGCTCTATGTCCGCGAGCTGGTGCCCGAGGCCCGCCTGCCGGCGTTTCACGAGCGCCGGGACATCGACTTCTCGACCGAGGTCGAGAACGTCGCCCGGTTCCGCGTCAACGCCCACTACCAGCGGGACCGGGTCGCCATCGCGTTCCGCGCCATCGCCGACCACGTGCCCCGCATCGAGGAATTGAACCTGCCGGGCGTCGTCACGACGCTGATCGACCTGCCCCGCGGGCTGGTGCTGGTGACCGGGCCGACCGGCTCGGGCAAGAGCACCACGCTGGCATCGATGATCGACGCGATGAACCAGCGGTACCGCCACCACATCATCACGCTCGAGGACCCGATCGAGTACGAGCTCCGCAGCGCCTCCTGCATCATCGAGCAGCGCGAGCTGGGCATCGACGTGCCCACCTTCGCCAGCGGCCTGCGACACAGCCTCCGCCAGGACCCCGACATCATCCTCGTCGGCGAGATGCGCGACCTCGACACGATCTCGGCGGCCATCACCGCCGCCGAGACCGGCCACCTCGTGCTCTCGACGCTCCACACGCAGAACGCCCACCAGACCATCGAGCGGATCATCGACGTCTATCCGCCCGCCCAGCAGAACCAGATCCGCGCGATGCTGGCCAACACCCTCCAGGCGGTGGTCAGCATGACGCTGATCCGCCGCCAGGACGTCGCCGGGATGGTTCCGGCCTGCGAGGTGATGATCTGCAACCCCGCCGTGCGGAACTGCATCCGGGAGAACCGCATCCACGAGATCCCCAATATCATCGAGACCAACCGCGCCCGCGGCATGTGCACGCTGGACGACTCGATCAAGACGCTCTACCTCAACGGCGTCATCCGCTGGGAGGACGCCATCGCCAAGTCCGCCAGGCCCGAGAGCCTCCAGCGGGCCCTCAGCGCGTGAGCGTCGTCGAGGCCCCGGCCGCGTCCGTTTGCCCGGCCGGCGGCGTGCATCGTAGGCTTCCTACAGCCAAACGGGCTGCGCCCGTAGTGAGGCTGTCATGCAGAGCTACAAGTACGAACTGAAGGACTCCTCCGGCCGACCGCAGGCCGGCGTGATCCAGGCCCAGAGCCTTCTGGACGCCACGGCGATGCTGAAGGCCCAGGGCGGGATCCTGGTGAACATCTCCCCCGTCGCCGGCGGAATGGCCGGGACGATGGAACGCCTGCGCAGCGTCAGCGTCGAGTTCGGACCCGGGCTCAAGGACGTCCTGAGCTTCACCAACCAGATGTCGGTGATGATCAAGGCCGGCATCAACATCCGCAACGCCATCTCCGGCGTGGCCGAGGGCGTCAAGAACGCCCGCTTCCGGGCGATCCTCTACCAGGTCAAGGCGGACGTGGAGTCCGGCCAGCCGTTCTCGGAGGCGCTGGCGAGGTACCCCAAGGTGTTCAGCCCGCTGTACATCAACATGGTCCGCGCGTCGGAACTGTCCGGCAACCTCGGGCACATGCTCGAGCGCCTGGCGGTTTACCTCGACCAGCAGGCCGAGACGCGCCGCATGGTCATCGGCGCGATGGTCTACCCGTGCATCATCGGCATGATGGCCGTGGTGACCACCATCGTGCTGCTGACGTTCGTCCTGCCGAAGCTCATGCCGCTCTTCCAGGGCAAGGAGGAGCACCTGCCGACCATCACGAAGGTGGTCATGGGCCTCAGCACGACGCTGACGAGCTACTGGTGGGCGATCCTGCTGGGCCTGGTGGTGCTGGTCGTCGGCCTGGTGCTGGTCACCCGGACCGAGGGCGGGCGCCGCGGCTGGCACGGCCTCAAGCTCAAGCTGCCGCTGATGGGCAACATGTTCCGGGCGCTGTACATCTCCCGCGGGCTGAGCACGATGGGCGAGCTCGTCCGCGCCGGCGTGCCCATGCTCGAGGTGCTGGGCATCACCGCGGACGTCTCGGGCAATGTCCACCACCAGGAGATGTGGGACCGCGTGCGGGATTCCGTCCAGGGGGGAGGCAAGATCGTCGACCCCCTTCGAGGCCACGGGCTCCTGCCCCCCAACGTCGTGCAGATGATCGCCGCCGGCGAGGAATCCGGAAACCTCGGCGACGTCCTCGGCGACGTCGCCGACTACTACGCCCGCGAGCTCAAGGCGACCGTCAAGGCCGTCACCTCCATGATCGAGCCGATCATGATCATCGTCATGGGCGTCATCGTGGGCTTCATCGTCGCCAGCATCCTGCTGCCGATCTTCAAACTTTCGAACGTCATGGCCAAGGGATAAGCGGACCGGGAAGGAAGAGCAATGCGATGATCCGAGCACAGCGCCGCAGCGTTCGCGACCGAGGGTTCACCCTCATCGAGGTCGCGGTCGCCACCGTGATTGTCGGCGTGGCCGTCGTGGCCCTGCTGACGGCCGTGGGGGCACACACGCGGGTCA
The DNA here is from genome assembly GCA_964385465.1 of uncultured Planctomycetaceae bacterium. Classification (GTDB taxonomy): domain Bacteria; phylum Planctomycetota; class Phycisphaerae; order SM23-33; family SM23-33; genus CAYLPJ01. The sequence goes on from CAYLPJ010000022.1 coordinate 80,018, forward strand.
ACGACGCCGGCGCGAAGCTCTCGGAGGGCTCGTTCCTCGCCCAGGAAATCCGCGAGTGGACCCTCACCCTGCCGTTCACCGACCCGGACCACGGCGACGCGGGCAACCCGCCGGGCCCGGACGGCACGAGCCCGCAGTCCTTCGTCGACGACCTCGACGACCTCATGGACGTCACCTACAGCCCCCCGCGCGACGGGATGGGCTACGAACTCTACGGCATGGACGGCTGGTCCCAGACCATCTCCATGACCTGGCGCGATCCCAATGACATCGCCACCCCGGTCGCCGACGGCGGAAGCGACCTGGTCTGTGTCCAGGTCCAGGTATCCTTCCAGGGCACGCCGGTGGTCTCCCGGAACTGGCTGGTGGCGAATCGATAGGCCCTCATCAGTGAAGACGACATCATGTATGCACACACACACCACGGACCTCGCGGGGGCGCGCCGGCGCGAGTCGGCCCCGGCCGAAAACGCCGGGCGCGCCGGCGGCGGGGCTTCAGCTCCGTCATCGCCATGCTGCTGGTGCTGCTGCTGACGACGCTGTCGGTCGGCATCCTCTCGGCCAGCCACGTGTCGCTGCGGCAGGCGACGAACTTCGAGGCGGTGCACGTCGCCCAGCTCCAGAGCGAAAGCGGGCTGGGCTACCTCATCAACCTGCTGAACGGGGCGCAGTTGCCCGAGCCCAACGACACGACCGGCATGCTCGGGGCGCTGGCGACCCACCTCGGCGGACGACTCGACGGCGGGACGGCCATGCAGGGATCGCAGGTCGTCTACTCCCCGGCCAACGGCCAGGAGCCCAACACCGTCCGCCTGCCCCTGGTGACCATGGGCGGGACGGGCTTTTTCAGCGCGGCGATCACCATGCCGGACGCCAACAACGTCCAGATGCTCGTCACCGGGCGCAGCGGAGACGTCGCCCGCACGGTCGGCATCTACTTCGAGCTCCACGGCGGCCAGCCTGCCGACTTCTACCTGCCCTACGGCATCGCCTCCCGCGGGCCGGTGCGGGCGACCGGAAACGTCAGCATGGTCTCCACCCGGGACCCCCTGCACGCCAGCGTGGCCTCGGGGACGTACAGCCACGCCCAGGCCATCGAGGTCACCGGCAACGTCGGCATCGACGGGGACCTGTTCGTCTCCAACCCCGACGGCTCGGCCAGCGTCTGGGGGAACGCCTCGATCGGCGGGGCCAGCGGCGCCGGCATCGACGACCACATCCACATCGGCGTCGGAGACCTCGACCTGCCCCGCGTGGACACCGAGGCCTTCCGCCACCTCGCCACCAACGTCATGGACAGCCGCACGCGGACCAACGGCAACCGGACATTCGAGAACCTCTACGTCCCGGCCGGGCTGAACCCCACGTTCAGCGGCAACATCACGCTCAAGGGCATCGTGTTCATCGAGCAGCCCAACGACGTGAAGTTCGCGGGCAACTGCGACCTGACGGGCATCGTCGTCACCGAAGACGCCGGCGACGGCAACGAGAGCTCCTGCCGCATCCGCTTCACCGGCAACAGCGAGTTCAACCCACCCGACCAACTGCCCGACCAGCCGCAGTTCGCCGGGATCCGCGACATGACCGGAGTGGCCTTCCTCTGCCCCGGCTTCGGCCTGCACATGACCGGCAACTTCGGCACGATCGCCGGATGGATGGCCGCCCAGAAGTTCAAGTTCACCGGCAACGTCCACGGCACCGTGCACGGAGGAATCATCAACTACGGAGACACCGAGATGCGGCTGACCGGCAACACGAACCTCACCTTCGACCGCGACGAAGGCTCCGAGGACCCGACCGGCCTGGTCATGCCCGCCCAGCCGCCCACGCTGATCCTCATCCCGGAAAGCTACTTCGAAGGGGTACAGAATTGAGCGTCCCATGAAACGTCCTCGAAGACATGCCGGCTTCACACTCATCGAGCTGATGATCAGCGTCACGCTCATCGCCTTGCTGCTGACCTCCATCGCCGTGGCCATGCACGCCTCGCTGACCAGCTACAACCAGAACGAGACAGCCGCCGGGCAGACGCACGCCGTGCGCCTGCTCATGATGCGCATGCAGCAGGACATCCGCTCCGCCGAGGCCGTCGATTACGAGGCCGACTACGACGAGCTGGTCATCTACCCGCCGCCCAACGACCGCGGCATCGACGAGATCCGATACGAGCACGACTGGGCCAACGGGCAGTTGCTCTACCACCGCGTCAGCGGCGATGAGACCACCACCGCCGTGCTGCTGGACCAGGACTCCCTCGTCCAGCCGGAATGGATGTACGTGCACTACGACGTGGTCCGGAATCCCCAGGGCGTCTACTGCACCCGTAGGGCGTGCGTCAACCTCGGCGTTCAGGAAGGGGGCACCTGGCGGACGATCACCTTCTCCGCCGCTCCCCGGCGCAACCTCAGCTTCTGACCCCCCCACCGGCTGAAACGCCCCGCGCGTTTCCCTTGGCCCGCCCGCCTTCACCCACTACAATGCCCCAACGTCGATTCCCTAGCCAAGGAGCCCACCATGCCGCACAAATCCACCCTCGTCGCCTGCTTCCTCTGCGCCCTCGTACCGGCCGCCGCCGGCCTTGCCGCCCCGGCCGACAAGCCCGCCACCCAGCCGGCCGAGATCCCCGACCAGACCCTCCAGCAGCTCGACCAGCTCTTCCGGCTGACCCAGCAGCCGAAGTCGCAGCAGGAATACGTCAAGATGATCGCCCAGCAGATGGGCAAGGTGCTCCAGGCCGGCGAGAAGATCGAGGCACAGCATCCCGCGGCGCCCAACCTGCACCTCGTGCACGTGCGGATGCTGATGGCCGCCGACTTCCTCACCCGCGTCACCAAGGGCAGCGCCGCCTACGACAAGCGGCTCGAGATCGCCAGGAAGCTCAAGGCCTCCGACGCCCCGGCCGGGGCGAAGGTGACGGCCGACTTCTTCGTCACGATGGACGCCATCGCCCCGCCGGGCGGCAAGCCGGCCGAGGACGCGTCCAAGAGGATCAAGGCGTACGTCAGCCGGTACGTGGACACCGACGCCGAGGCGCCGTCGCTGATCCGCGCGACGCAGATGGCCCAGCAGTCCGAGCAGGACACGCTGGAGACGCAGTACCTCGACAAGCTCAGCGACGACTACGCCACCGAGCCGACGGTCAACGCCTTCCTGCTCCGCGCGGGGCGCAACCCCCCGTTCGTCGCCGAGGTGACGCTGCTGGACGGCAAGACGCTGACGCTGCCGAAGGACCTGCTGGGCAAGGTCGTCGTCGTGGACTTCTGGGCCACGTGGTGCCAGCCCTGCGTGGCCTCGCTGCCGCACATGAAGGAGGTCTACGCCACCTACAAGGACAAGGGCGTGGAGTTCCTGGGCATCAGCCTCGACAAGCCCGACACCAAGGAGCAGGTCCAGCAGTTCGTCAAGAACCGCGAGCTGAACTGGCTCCATGCCTACAGCGGGAAGTTCTGGAACGACCCCACCGCCCGCCGCTACGGCGTCCGGGGCATCCCCAGCGTGTGGGTCATCGGCAAGGACGGGCGGATCGTCTCCAACAACGCACGCGGCGACCTCGAGGCCACCATCAACCGCGCCCTCGCCCAGCCGGCGCCCAAGAAGGCCGGGGCCGCCAAGGCCGAGGCCACACCCGCCGGCAAGTAAGCCCCGGACGAGCCGGACGCCGGTGGGCGATCCAGGAGGCCGTGGCCAGTAGCCGGTAGCCAGTGCCCGGGCGCGCCCGTTGTCGTGTGTCGGCTCGCCCCACCGGCCGGGGGCCAATGCCGGCCGCTGCGGGCCCGGCGGTTGCCTCCGCGGTGCCTGCACGCTACAGTGCCCGCCATGCGTATCGTCGTCACCGGACAGGTCGGGCTGGACAAGAAGCCGTTCCTCGAGCAGATGGCCGTCGCCGCTCGCGACCGCGGGAGCGACCTGGCCCTCTGTCACGTCGGCGATATGATGTACGCCGAGGCCCCCGACGTCGGGGCCGGACGCATCCTCGACCTGCCCCTCGGACGCCTCCAGAGCCTCCGCCGAAGCGTGTTCAAGGACGTCCTCGCCGCCTGCCGCAAGTCCGCCAACGTCGTGGTCAACACCCACGCCACGTTCCGCTGGCGGCACGGGCTGTTCTACGCGTTCGACTACGACCAGATGGCCGAGCTGAACGCCGACCTGTACGTCACCGTGGTCGACAACGTCGACCGCATCCACTACCGCATGGTCCGCGACGGGCACACCGATCACAGCCTCAAGGACCTGATGGTCTGGCGGGAGGAGGAGATCCTCGCCACCGAGCTGCTC
>CAYLPJ010000023.1:0-12126 GCA_964385465.1 uncultured Planctomycetaceae bacterium
TATTTGGCGGCGATGGCCGTGGAGTGCGACGGGCGGGGCGCCGGTTCGACGGGGCCCGTGGGGCGGCTTCGGGGGGGCGGCGCGGGCACGCTTGCCGCGACGATGTCAGCGTGCAGGCGGCCGGCGTGGGCGAGGAGACGCTGCCGCGGGGGCGGGGGCTCGGGAGTCCGCGCGGCCACAGGGCGAGTGGGCGCGGGCCACTGCCGTCAGGCCGTGCCGGCCAGGCGGGCGGGCGCTTCGTGGCGTTCGAGGGCGGCGCGGAGGGCATCGGCGGCGTCGGCGGGGGTGGGGCCGGCGGCCTCGACGCGGAGGACGCCGGTGGCGTCCGGGCGGGCGACCATGGCGCGGGCGAGCCAGGGCGGTTCGGTGCTGGGGGCGTCGTCGGCTCCGGCCGTCTCGGCGGCGCCCCGGCGAGGGCTGTTTCCGGCATCGGCTCCAGGGCTGTGGCGTGCATCGGTCGGGCAGGCGGGGGCAACGTGCACGGCCACGCAGCTATGGCAGTTTGCCTGGAGGTATCGCAGGATACCGCGTTCGGCGGTCAGGGCGGCGCGGGAGGGTGCGTGGTCGATGCGTGCGAGGCGTTGACAGGTGGCGTGGTCGTCGGCGAGGGCCTCGACGGCCAGGCTGCCCTGCCCGGCGGCGGGGATGAGTTCGGCGGCGTGGAAGGGGTGGATGTTTCCGGCGTGGTCGTCGTCGAGGCCGGAGCGGATGAGCCCGGCCATGGCGAGGACGACGGCGTCGAGCTCGGGCCGCTCGCCGAGCGCCTTGCCCAGCCGCGTTTCGACGTTTCCGCGGACGGCGACGACGTCGAGGTCTTCGCGCAGCGTCAGAAGCTGGGCCTTCCGCCGCAGGCTTCCGGTGCCCACGCGTGCCCCGGGGGGCAGGTCGGCGAGCGGGCCGTGTCGGCTGACGAGGGCGTCGCGGGGGTCGGCGCGGCGGGGCACGGCGGCGATGGTGAACGCCTCGCCGAGGTGCTCGGGCAGGTCCTTGGCCGAGTGGACGGCGGCATGGACGCGTGCCTCGCGGAGGGCGTCTTCGAGTTCGGCGGTGAAGAGCCCCTTCCCGCCGGCAGGGGCGAGGGGCCCGGCGGTTCGGTCGCCGCGGGTGGACATGGGCGTCAGCTCGACGAGGCAGCCCGGGCAGGCGGCGCGGAGGCTCCCGGCGACCATTCCGGTCTGTGCCATCGCCAGGGCGCTTCGGCGCGTGGCGAGGCGGATGACGGGGGCGGGAGCGGTTGGCGGCAGGGGCATGGCGTTGTGAATCGCTATGGGGTATCAGGCATCGGTTGGTTGGAAGAGTGCTGTTTCCGGGGAACGGCGCCGGTGGCGTCGGCGGGTCATCCTTCCTCCATTTCCTGTCGGTAGAGCTGCGCGAGGCGGAAGCGGTTGCGGGCGCGTTGGAGGGCCTCGTCGCGGGCTCGGGCCTGGGTCTCGGTTTCCTGGGGGAGGTCCTGGGCGGCCTCGATGCGTGTCCAGGCATCCTCGGCGTCGATCTCGGGGACGGGGTCGCACTCCTCGGCCATGAGGGTCAGGGCGTTGTCCATGAAGCGTGCGAAGCCGCCGGCGACGAAGTAGCTGGCCTCCTCGCCGCTGAGCTCGCGGACGGTGAGCTGTCCGCTGCCGAGGAGCATGACCAGGGGCCCGCGTCCGCCGAGGACGCCGACGAGCCCGTCGGGGGCCGGGAAGGTGGCGCTGGTGAGCTCGCCGCCGAAGGCCCGGCCTTCGGGCGTGATCACCTCGCATCGGAACGGTCTGTTGAGTGAGGGCATGTGGTGTTCTCCCGGCGGCCCGCTCGGCGGTCAGGTGGCGGCGGGTCCGGGCGGCCCGCCGGCGTCGGGCTCTCCCTTACCTTCGTTGCCGGCGCTGGTATCGGCGGCGGGGGGGTTCTGTCGCGCGCCGAGGGCGAACGTCGCGAACGGGAAGCCGTAGATCGTGAACTGGAGGTCCGTCGCCCGCCACTGGCTGAAGCGCCCGTGCCTCCAGGCCTGGGCGCGGGCGGTCTGGATCGACTGCTCCATGATCCCGCACAGCTCGGCGGACTCGGCGATCAGCTCGCCCAGCTCGTGCCCGGGGGCCATGTCCGTGTTGTCCACCAGGCGCAGCAGGTAGCGTGTCCGGCGCAGGTCGCGGAGGCAGGTGTCCAGTTGGCTGGTGAACTCGATTCGCCGCTGGGTGGAGACGGCCTCCTCGTAGCTGGGCCCGGCGTCGGTGCAGCAGCGGGCGAGGTCGGCGGCGATCTGCCGGCCGAACCAGGTCTCCGGCAGCACGTCCGCGACGCGTCCGACGCGTGCGGTGAAGACGAGCAGTCGTTCCGTCAATTCGTCAGGCAGCATGGCGCGGCCTCTCTTTCAGGTGGATGCCCGCGCGGCCAGGTTCGGGCGTTGCGGATGGCGGCATCCGGTCGGTTGCGGACGGCAGATTTCGGGTCCCGGGTCGCGGGGCGCACATAGCAGGTCTCAGGCTTCAGATGGCAGATCTCAGGTCGCACATTGCAGGTCGCGGGCCGCAGATCGCGGATGCCGGGTCGGGCATCGGGGGGCCGGCCCTTCCGGCCTCGGATGTCTTGTGGCTCGTTGTCGCCGGGCTATCGGGCCGCGGCGCCGGCCTTGGCTTCGGCCTCCTCGACGGTGCCGACGTACATGAACGCCTGCTCGGGCAGGTGGTCCCATTGGCCGTCGCAGATCTCGCGGAAGCTCCGGATGGTCTCGGCGACGGGGAGGTAGTCCCCGGGCTTTCCGGTGAAGACCTCGGCGACGACGAAGGCCTGGGAGAGGAACCGCTCGATCCGCCGCGCGCGGGCGACGGTCTGGCGGTCGCTCTCGGACAGCTCGTCGACGCCCAGGATCGCGATGATGTCCTGGAGGTCACGGTAGCGCTGGAGGATCTCCTGCACCCGCCGGGCGGTGTCGTAATGCTCCTGCCCGACGTACTGCGGGTCCAGGATCCGCGAGGAACTCGCCAGCGGGTCGATCGCCGGGTAGATGCCCTTCTCCACGATCGAGCGCTCCAGGACGATGAACGCGTCGAGGTGCGTCACCGCCGTCGCGGGGGCCGGGTCGGTCATGTCGTCGGCCGGGACGTACACCGCCTGGACCGACGTGATCGCGCCCTGGCGCGTGGAGGTGATCCGCTCCTGGAGCTCGCCCATCTCCGTGGCGAGCGTCGGCTGGTACCCGACGGCGGAGGGCATCCGCCCCAGCAGGGCGGAGACCTCGCTGCCGGCCTGGGAGAAGCGGAAGATGTTGTCGATGAACAGCAGCGTCTCGGCGCCGGTGTCGCGGAAGTATTCCGCGAGGGCCAGGCCGCTGAGCGCGACGCGGAGGCGGGCGCCGGGCGGCTCGTTCATCTGCCCGAAGACCAGGGCGGTCTTCTCGATGAGCCGCTGGCCGGTGTCGCCGATCATGGCCTCCTGCATCTCCAGCCACATGTCGTTGCCCTCGCGGGTGCGTTCGCCGACGCCGGCGAAGACGCTGTAGCCCCCGTGGCGTGTGGCGATCCGGGCGATGAGCTCCTGGATGATCATGGTTTTGCCGAGCCCGGCCCCGCCGAACAGGCCGGTCTTTCCCCCGCGGACGAACGGGGCCAGCAGGTCGATGACCTTGATGCCGGTCTCGAACAGCTCGCTCTGGGGCGAGAGGGCGTCGAACTCCGGCGGGGCGGCGTGGATGGGGCGGTACTCGTCGGTCTCGACGGGCTCGCCGCCGTCGACGGGCTCGCCGAGGACGTTGAACACCCGCCCGAGGACGTTGGGTCCGACGGGCATCCGCACCGGCGAGCCGGTGTCCGTGACGGTCATGCCGCGGACGAGCCCCTCCGTGCTGCCCAGCGCCACGCAGCGGACCCGCCCGCCGCCGAGGTGCTGCTGGACCTCGCCGGTGACGGCCGTCGAGTCGCCGTCGCGGGCGCGGACCTCGAGGGCGTGGTAGATCTCCGGCAGGCGGTCCTCTGGGAACGCCGCGTCGAAGGTCGATCCGATGACTTGGACGATGCGACCGGTTGCGGGCATGGGGCGGTCCTTAGGTCTGTTCGAGGCCTGCGCGGCCTCCCATGATCTCGGCCAGCTCGGTGGTGATCTGCTGCTGGCGCTGGCGATTGGCGACCATGCGGAGGTCGCGGAGCATGTCGTCGGCGTTGTCGGAGGCCGACTGCATGGCGACGCGGCGCATGAACTGCTCGGCCGCGCCGGCGTCGAGGAAGCACTGGTAGAGTTTCAGGCGGACGGTGACCGGCAGCAGCCGGCGGAGGATGGCCTCGGGGGTCGGCCAGAGGTCGCAGGGGATCTCCAGGGCCGGGTCGCCGCGCTGCTCGGGCGGTCGGGCCAGGCCGCTGAGAGGCAGGATGGGCGCGACGGCGGGCTTCTGCTGGCCGGAGGAGACGAACTGCATGTAGACGACCTCGAGCCCGCTGATGCGGCGGGCGAGGAAGGCGTCCATCATGTCGGCGGCGAGGGCGGCGACCTCGTCGTACTCGGGCACGTCGCCGAAGTGCTCGTAGGCCTTGTCGACGTGCACGTCGCGGAAGCCCAGGTACCGCAGCCCGCGCGTGCCCACGACGTGCAGCTCGACCTCGTAGCCGGCGTCGGCGAGCTGGCCGATCCTGTGCTGGGCCAGCTTCAGCACCGAGGCGTTGTACGACCCGCACAGCCCGCGGTTGCTGGTCAGCACCAGGAGGATGTCGCGCCGGAGCTCGGGCGGCTCGTCCAGCAGCGGGTGGCGGAGCTTCTGTGTCTCGCATCGCTCGATCACGTCGGCGACCGTCTCCAGCACGTGCCGGCTGAACGGGCCGAACGAGGAGATGCGGTCGTAGGCCGCCTTGAACCTCGCGGCCGCGACGGTCTGCATCGCCTTGGTCACCGTGCGGATGCTCTCGACGGCTCGGAAGCGTTTGCGGATGTTGCGGATCTTGGCCATGGTTCGCGTCGGCGGCGGGTCAGCCCGGCGGGGCGGGCGGCTTGGGCACGCCGCCGGTCAGGGCGCGTGCGAGGAAGCGTTCCTTGCAGGTGTTGCAGATGCGCTGGAGCTTTCGTTCGCGGTCGTCGGTGAGCTGGGGGTCGGCGGCCAGCTCGTCGCGGAGGGCGACGTGCTCGGCGTCGATCAGCTCCAGCAGGTCGGCCTCGAACTCGCCGACCTTCCCGACGTCGATCTCGTCGAGGTAGCCGTGCGTGGCGGCGTAGATGGCGATGATCTGCTGGACGACGTTCATCGGCCGGTACTGCGGCTGGGTCAGCAGGCGCACCAGGCGCTCGCCGCGGTCGAGCTGCTGCTGCGTGGCGGCGTCGACGGACATGCTCACCTGGGTGTAGGCGACCAGCTCGCGGTAGGCGGCGAGGTCCAGCCGCAGGCTGGCGGCGACCTGCTTGATGCCCTTGACGGCGGCCTTGTAGCCGACGCGGCTGACGCTGATTCCGGCGTTGATCGCCGGGCGGATGCCGGCGAAGAACAGCGACGGCTCCAGGTAGATCTGCCCGTCGGTGATGGAGATCAGGTTGGTGGGGATGTAGGCGGAGACCTCGCCCTCCTGGGTTTCGCAGATCGGCAGGGCGGTCATCGAGCCGCCGGAGTCGGCGAGGCGGTGGACCTTCGTCGCCTCGCGCTGGGCGTCCGGCAGGGCGGCGTGGCGGCGCCGGGCCTCTTCCAGGCCGAGCGGGCCGACGAAGACGTCCGCGCCGTCGGGGACGTCGGTGGAGGCCTCGGGCGTCTCGGCCGGGGCGAGGACGTACCGGTCGGCCAGCTTCGCCGACCGCTCCAGCAGGCGGCTGTGCAGGTAGAACACGTCGCCGGGGTAGGCCTCGCGCCCGGGGGGGCGGCGGAGCAGCAGGGAGATCTCCCGGTAGGCCGCGGCGTGCTTGGTCAGGTCGTCGTAGACGACGAGGGTGGGCTTGCCCAGCTCGGCCATGAAGTACTCGGCGAGGGCGCAGCCGGCGTAGGGGGCGACGTACTGCAGCGGGGCCGAGTCGCTGCTGGCGGCGGAGACCACGACGGTGTGCTTCATCGCGTTGTGGCGGCGGAGCACGTCCACCGTGCCGGCGACGGTGGACTCCTTCTGACCGATGGCGACGTAGATGCAGATCACGCCCGTGTCGGCCTGGTTGATGATCGTGTCGATGGCGATGGCGGTCTTGCCGGTCTTGCGGTCGCCGATGATCAGCTCCCGCTGCCCCCGCCCGATGGGCACCATGGCGTCGACGGCCTTGATGCCCGTCTGGAGAGGCTCGTTGACCGGCTGGCGGGCGGCGATGCCCGGCGCGGGCGTCTCCAGCGGGCGGGTGCGGGCGGTGGCGATCTGCCCGCCGCCGTCGAGCGCCCGGCCGAGCGGGTCGATCACCCGCCCGAGCACGCCCCGGCCGACGGGCACCGAGAGCAGCTTGCCGGTCCCGCGGACGGCCTGCCCGGCCTTGATGGCCTCGCAGGAGCCGTAGACGACCGCGCCGACGGAACTGGTTTCGAGGTTGAAGACCTGCCCCATCTGCCCGCCCTCGAATTCGAGCATCTCGCCGGCCATGGCGTCGGAAAGGCCGTAGATCTGGGCGATCCCGTCGCCGACCTCGAGCACCTGCCCGACATGGGCGGCCCCGAGCTCGCTGCGGTAGCGGCTGATCTCCTTCTGGATGGCCTCGGTGGCCTCGCCGCTGCGGAGGCGCACCGCACCGCGGCGGGCGAGCTGCTCGCGGTAGCGGCTGATCTCCTCGCGGACGACGCTGGCGATCTCGTCTGTCTTGACCTTCACGTCACACTTCCCTCGCCCCGTCGCGGCGGGGCGTCATCGTGTTGCCGATCGCCCTCGACGGGCACGTCGAGGCGGACCTGCTGGCTGAGGCGCTGCTGGAGGTGGCCCAGTTCGGCCTGGAGCGAGGCGTCGTAGACGTGGTCGCCCACGCGGACGACCATCCCGCCGAGCAGGCCATCGTCCACCCGCCAGGTGATCACCGGCTCGGCGCCGAGCGTCTCGGCCAGCGAGGCGTGCACCTGCGCCTGCTGGGCGTCGTCGAGCGCCACGGCCGTGGTGACCGTCACCTCCCGCTTGCCCTGTCGGCGGTGCAGGCGGCTGCGGTAGACGCGCCGCAGCGTCCGCAGCAGGCCCAGCCGCCCGGCGGCGCCCATGACCTGGAGGGTGGCCTCGACCGGCTCGCTGACGCGCCCGTGGAAGATCCGCTCGAGCAGCTCGCATCGCTCGTCGTGGCCGATCAGCGCCGCGGTCAGCAGGTCCTCGAACCCGTCGATGGCGTCGAGCAGCTCGACGATGGCGTCCAGCTCGTCGGCGACCTCCTCGGCCTCCCCGTCGGAGGGCACCTGCGCCAGCAGCGCGTCGGCGTAGACGCCCGCCAGGGACTCACTCGCCGGGTCCATGACCGACTCGGGCTCGCTGCGGCGGGCGTTCATCCGGCTTCGCTCTCGGCGCGGGAGCGGATGCGCGCCAGCGACCGCTCCATCAACTGCTTCTGCTTCGGCGGGTTCAGCTCCTCGTGAAGCAGCTCCCCGGCGATCTCCACCGCCAGGTTCGCCGTCGACTGCTGGAGGTCCTCCAGCGCCGAACGCTTGAACTGCTCGATCTCTTCCTTCGCCGCCTCGATCGACCGGCTGCCTTCCTCCCGGGCGGCCGCCAGCATCTCCTCGCGGGCCTTCGCCGCCTCCTCCAGGCTCTGGGCGAGCACCTGCTTGGCCTCGGTCTCGGCGCGGTCCAGGCGGGCGCGATACTCGGCCTCCAGCTCCTTGGCCTCCTGCTCGCGGCGCTCGCTGTCGCGAAGCCGCGCGCCGATCTCCTCCTCCCGGCGCTGGAGCTGCCCGATCACCGGCTTCCACGCGTACTTGCCCAGGATCACCAGGATCACCGCGAAGACCGCCAGGGCGATGAACGCCTGGCCCAGATCGCCGTAGGGGCTTCCGGCCGGCTCCTCGGCCGCCGCGGTCGCGGCCGCGGCGCAGAGAACCCCCGCCGCTGCCAGGATCGCCCTCGCCGTGCCGCCGCGCGTGCGCTGCCTCATCGCATGCCTCCGCCGGGACGCCGCCCGGCACCTATTGGAGCACGATCGCAAGCAGGCAGACCACGATGGCGAACAGCATGCCGACCTCGACCATGCCCGCGGCGACGACCATCGGGGCGAACATGTCCCGGGCCGCCTCCGGCTGGCGCGCGATCGACTCGATGCACGCCCCGCCGATCCTGGCCACGCCGTAGCCGCCGCCGGCCGCCGCCAGGGCCGCGCCGAAGCACGCCCCGATCACCGCGACCGCGCGCGACCAGGGGTCGCCGGCCGGCTCGGGGGCCTCGGGGGACTCGCCGGGCGTGTTGGCGTCGGCCGCCAGCAGCGGCGCGGCCAGCGCGCCGACAACCCACAGCACCAATGCAACCTTCCAGAGACGTCTCATGCATCCTCTCCTCTTCGGGCGTCTCGCCCGGGTGTGTTCTCAGTGTTCGGCCTCGACGTACATGCCCAGGAACAGCGCCGTCATGATCGTGAAGATGAACGCCTGGATGCCCGCGACCAGCAGTTCCATCAGCGTCAGCGCCACCGCGCCGCCGGCGCAGAGGACCACGACGTAGATCCCGTGGAACGACCGCTGGGCCGGATCGGCAAGGAACATCGGGCGCACCGTCATCAGCGCCAGCATCATGAGCACCGCCAGCAGCATGTGACCGGCCAGCATGTTCGCGCACAGACGCACCATCAGCGCCATGCACTTGGCGAACGCGCTGACCAGTTCCAGGATCGCCATCGGCACGAGGATGACCTTGCCGACCATCCCGGGCACCGCCGGCGAGAGCGACAGGAACCACAGCACCGGCGAGAGCAGGTAGCAGGCCGGCAGGGCCAGGCCGTGGTGCTCGTGGAACCGCTGGGCCGCCCTGCGCAGGCCGTTGATGAGGATCGCCAGCATGGCCAGGCACGCCAGGGCCGCCCCGACGGTCGGCACGGCGGTGGGCGTCCCGCCGATGCGGTGCGTCTCGTTGATCCCCAGGATCAGCGAGATGCTCTCGATCGGGATCAGCCCGGTCAGGTTCAGCGTGAAGACGTACACGAAGACCGTGCACAGAAACGGCAGGTAGTCCTCGGCCTTGTCGTACAGCGCCGGGCGGGCGATCGTGTCCCGCACGAAGACCACCAGCCCCTCCAGGAACGTCTGCCCGCCCGAGGGCAGGTACGACACCCGACGCGCCATCGGCAGCAGGATGCCCAGGATCAGCCCCCCGGCCAGGAGGATCGAGATGATCGCCCCGCTCATGACCGTGAAGGGCAGGCCGAACACGCGGAAGGTGAACTGCGGCCAGGGGCAGTCCAGCACATGGTTCAGCAGGTTCGCCGACGCGAGCGTCACGGGGGCTCCTCAACGGTCAACGGATTCGATAACGGTCTCTCACGGCACGGCAGGGGCGGCGGATCTCGCCCAGCGAGACGCGCTCGGCGTCCCGGTGAAGGGCCCGGCTCAGCCAGGCGCTCTCGGCCAGAAACATCGCCAGGTAGTAGATGCCCAGCCAGATGAAAAACGTCATCGCGCAGACCGGCAGGGCATGGATCACCGCCAGGCCGATCCCCACGCACAGCAGCAGCCGGACCAGTCCCGAGGCCACGAAGCCCAGCGCCGCCCGCGACGGCCCGCCCGCCGCCAGGGCCACCACCAGCAGGCCGCTGAACAGCACCGCCGCCAGGACCAGCCCGCCGGCGCACAGCAGCGACAGCACCCCGCCGGCGCCGGCCAGGTGCCACGTAGGCCAGGCGCCCGCCAGGCCCAGCACCAGCCCCGCCGGCAGCAGCCGCCACAGCAGCCCCGCCAGGCTGATCCGCATTGGCTCGGTCCCAACCATCGCACCCTCGACCGGACAGCTCGATCTCATTCGTCGTCGTCGGGCGGGGGGCGCCGGTTCCGGCCGTGCTTGCCGGAGTTCAGGATGCCCCAGCCCTGCCTCGTGATCCGCCAGTAGGCCGCGCCGAAGCCGACGATGCCTCCCAGCACCGTGAAGCCGGGCATCGTGCCCAAGGCGCCGTCCAGCGCCCAGCCGCCGGCCAGGAACAGCACGAAGGTCAGGAAAAACTCCAGACCGACCGTGGCGTATCTCAGGAGGTTCTGCGGGGGTGGCTTGTCGTCCATGGCTCCCACGCGCCTCGGCTCCGGCGTCCGGGCCGCCCACGGCCCGCCGCGCGTAAGCACACATAACTACGCCCTCCCATCCGACCTGTCAAGGACCAACGCCCGAACGACGCGCCCGCGGCCGTCCGGGCGGCAGCAGAGGGCCAGGGCGGTGATGTCGTCGCTGCGGGGGGGCGTGTCGGCGGCGTTCGGTGGCGGTGGCGGGCGCGGCCGGGGCCAGGGGGGCTACCTCTCCACGGTGGCCGAGACCATCTTCACGTACCCCAGCGTGTTGGCGACGCCGAAGAACTCCGCCGCCTCGCCGTCGCCGGCCGAGAGGGCGATGTGCCCGACGTCGAAGCCGCCGAGGGCGGCGTCGTAGTCGATCCATTTCCCGCCGACGTACGCCCGGAACCATGCGTGGGGTACGAAGACGTTGCGGCGGCTGCCGAACCGCTCGACGTGGGCCAGCCCGGTGACCACCTGGGCGGGCAGGCCGGCGGCCCGGCACATGGCCGCCGCCAGCGCCGCGTGCTCCGTGCAGTCGCCCTGGCGGTTCTTGGCCACCTCCAACGCCGTCGCATACCCCACCGAGAGGTCCTTCGCCGTGATGTGCGCGGCGACGAACTTCTCGATCCGCCCGGCCGCGTCGGCCGCGCCGTTCGCGCCGCGGACGGCCCTGTTCGCCAGGGCGACGACCTCCCGGGCGTCCGCCTGGAGATGCGGGGTGGGCTTCAAGGCCGCGAGGGCCTCGGCGTCGTCGCCCTTGTAGGGCACGGGGGCGTCGGTGGGGGGCTCGACCCGGGAGACCGTCACGCGGAAGCTTCCGTCCGCACGGCGGACGACGCGCTGGGCGGGCGTTTCGAGGAAATCCAGGCGCCCGCCGTCGCCGGTGGGTCGGAGTTGGTAGACGGCGCGTCGGGCGGTCTTGAGCCCGCGAAGCGGCGACGGGGCGGCCAGCAGGACGTTTCGGAAGAAGTCCACCGGCTTGACCGGGGAGAGGGCGACCTGCCTGGTGCAGGCGACCATCTCCATCTTCATCCCCAGCATGGGGACGATGGTCCGCAGGGCGTCGAAGTCGTCGTCGACATAGCTGGTGCCGTGGATCTCGCCGGTCGGGCCGGTGGTGACGGTCTTGACCTCCGTCAGCGTGACCACCCGCCCGAGCAGGTCCACCTGCTTCTTCTCGCCGACGGAGACGGCGACCTCCACCGCCCGCCGCATCGCCGGGGAGAACGCCGTGACCGTGTACTCCGTGCCCGGCTTGAGCCCCTTGCTGCGGTTGTGCAGGCGGAGGCCCTCGGGCAACAGGGCCCCCTCGGGCCAGGGGCGGGTGCTCTCGGCCCCGCCGGAGGTCTTCATGTGCAGCTTGCCCCCCGCGATCCGCCCGCTGATCGTCTGGGCCATGATGCCCATGTCCTGGACGTGGCGGAAGGAGAGCGGCTCGCCGGCGGCGGTCTCCACCGACTGCTCGACCTGGCGGATCGTCAGCGACGTGCCCATTCGCTGGACCGTCATCGTCACTTCCTGGACCGTTGTGACCTTGCCGTCCTCGACCGTCCGGACGTGTCGGCCGTGGCCCATCTTCTGCCCGTTCATCAGCACGGCCAGCCAGTCGGTCTCGACGGTCTTCTCCCCGCCGGCGGCGGGCAGTGCGGCGGCGAGCAGGCAGAGCGGCATCCAGATGCGTTGGAGCATATCTTCTCCCTTTCGACGAAGAGGCCGGACCGACCCCGCGGGGATTGTACCATGCTCCCCGGCAAGGGCGGGGGGGTCTCCGAAAATCGGTGCTCGGCGCCCGGGGGCATGGCGGTGCACGACTCCCTGCCGGCGTACCGCCGGCCCAACGCGGCGGCGGTGCTGAGAGCGCAAGTCTGAGGACGCCAGCCGGCTCCCGGGCCCACCGCGCGCCGACGGAGGGAACGCTCCCGGGCCCTGGTGACCGTGACCGCGGGGGGGGCCGCCGCCTGCGGACGGAGGGAAGGCAATTCGCCGACAGCGTGGCGGGCCTTGATCGGGCCGGCCGCGCGCGGATGGAGGGAACGCAGATCGTCACTGCGTCG
>CAYLPJ010000023.1:12226-80956 GCA_964385465.1 uncultured Planctomycetaceae bacterium
TGCTGGTAGTGGGGCCCCGCCGCGTGCGGACGGAGGGAACGCAATTCACCGACAGCGTGGCGGGCCTTGATCGGGCCGGCCGCGCGCGGACGGAGGGCACGCAGATCGTCACCGCGACGTGCTGGTAGTGGGGCCCCGCCGCGTGCGGACGGAGGGAACGCAATTCACCGACAGTGGGGCGGGCCTTGATCGGGCCGGCCGCGCGCGGATGGAGGGACCGCAATTCACCGACAGCGGGGCAGGCCTTGATCGGGCCCACCGCGTGCGGACGGAGGGAACGCAATCTGCCGACAGCGGGGCGGGCCTAGATCGGCCCCGCCGCGTGCGGACGGAGGGAACGCAGATCGTCACCGCGTCGTGCTGGTAGTGGGGGCCCACCGCGCGCGGACGGAGGGACCACCATGGTGCCCGTGCGGGCTGGCATTGGTCCAAGGCCCCGATTCGGGCGGATGGAGCCCACCGGCGGGGCCTGAGATTTTTTGGGTTTTTCCGTCCGCTCACGATTGACACCCGCTCGAAGCGTCCTATTATACGTTTTGTAAAACATACAAGAGGTTGTGCCTCATGGATGACATGTCTTGGGTTGGAGCGGATTCTGCGGCGTTCGAGGTGGACGGTGGGCGCGCCGAGGACCGGACGGCCTCCGATGATCGGGGCGGGCGGGATGGCAGGCTCGACCGCGGCGGACGCGACGGGGTCGGGTCGAGCGGCACGGGCAGGGCGGACTTCGGCGGCGGGCGTCGCGGGCTGCTGACGCGTCGGCGCCCCAGGCCGCCGAAACTGTATCGCATCGGCGAGGTCGTGGCGTACTCCGGCCTCAGCCGCCAGACGGTGCACAACTACACGACCATGGGCCTGCTCCACGAGGCCCGGTGGACCGAGGGCGGGCACCGCCTCTACGACGAATCCGTCTTCGAACGCCTCGACGCCGTGGCGGAGATGAAGGCCCGCGGCATGGCCATGCGGGCCATACGAACGCACTTCGAGCAGGTGGACGCCGACCGCTCCTGAGCCGCGCCCGCAAGGGCCCGGCCGGGAGGCGGCGGATGACACCGGCGGCAGCGACGGCAACGGACGCCGACGATGCAGCCGGGACGGGACGGTTCGAGACGACGGCACCGGCCAGGGAGGGCCGACACGATGAGCCTCGTCAAACGTTGGGCCGCGAAAGCCAGATCACGCGTGCGCCGCACGTCGTGGCGCGGGCAGCTCGCCGGCGCGGCCTTGGTCGCGACCGTCGGCATCGGCCTGGTATGGCTTCTGCTCGCCGGCATGGCCGGGCGGGGCGACTGGCTGCCCGCCTGCGCCCGTCGGCTGGACGGGCAGGAACTCGCCGCCGCGACCGCCCTGGCCGAGAGGCACGGCATCGCCTGCCGGGCCGAGGACGGGCGCGTGCTGGTCCCCGCCGACCGCGCCGACCTCCTCCGCGGCCTGCTGGCGGCCGAGGGGCTGCTGACCGCCCACGAGCCCGTCGCCTTCGACGAGCTTGCCGCCGACGGGGACATCTGGCGGACCGAATCCCAGAATGCCCGCCGCTGGCAGGCATGGAAGATGGAGGCGCTGTCCCGGATGGTCGGGCAGTTCCCCGCCGTCCGCCGCGCCGTGGTGCTCTTCGAGCCGGGCGTGCCTCGCGGCCTCGGCCGGCCCGCCGTGGCGCCCACCGCGGCGGTGAAGGTATCCCTGGCGGCCGGTCGGAGGATGGACGCCGCGTGCGTCGCCGCCGTCGCCGACCTGGTCGCCGGCAGCATTGCCGGGCTGGCCCCGGCGGACGTGCGGATCGTCGACGACACCGGGCGGAGCTACCGCGCGGGCGCGTCGGCAACGCTCGCGGAAGACCCCGCCGCCCGCGCCGACCGGATCGAGGCCCGGTGGACCCGCCGCCTGCGCGCCGCCCTGGAATACGTACCCGATGCGGCGGTCTCCGTCACCGCCGACCCCGACCCGGCAGCCGAGACGCCCGCCCGCGTGTGCGTGTCGGTGCCTCGCAGCTACCTGGTGGCCGCCTGGCGGGCAGCCGAGCCGGGCACGCCCGAGCCGAACGATGCGCGGCTGGACGCCTTCGCGCCGTCGGCGCTGGCGAAGGTCCGCCGCACGGTGGCCAACGCACTCGGCGCGGGAGCCGCCGGAGCGATCCTGGTTGACTGGCACCACGACGCGGTCGCAGCCGGCGGCGGGGCGCAGGATCCCTCGCCGCCCGAGGCCCCCGCGACCGTCCTTGCGAGGACCGACGCCGAAGGCGCGGCCTTCGTGCTGCCCGCCCGCGCGGGGGTGTCGCTGGCGTTCGCCGCCGGCGGATTGCTCGCCGGCCTGGCGGCGGCGCGGCATCGCGTCGTACGTCGTCGCGCCCGCGGCCGGGCGGTCGAGGCAAGGCGGACGCGTCGGGCCGGCCCCGACAGATCGGACCGGCGCGTGGAGGCCGAGGCGCCCGAGCAGGGCGACGCGCCGTCCCCGCTGGCCGAGCTGCGGCGCTGCTCCGCCGACGAGTTGCGGGAGATGCTCACCGGCGAGCATGCACAGACGGCCGCCCTGGTCCTGGCCGAGATGACGCCCTCGCTGGCGGCCGACGTGTTGGCGGGAATGTCGGCGGAGCGGCAGATCGAGGTCTCCCGGCGGATCGCGGAGATGTGCCCGGTGGCCGGCGAAGTGCTGGAGGAGGTGGCGCGGGGTCTGCTGGCGCGTCGCGGCGGGCGCGGCGGGGCCGGGCAGGTCGCCAGGATCCTCCATCATGCCGGCTACGCGACGGAGAAGGCCGTCCTGGACGCCCTTCGCGGGGACGAGCCCGCCCTCGCCGACTGCATCCGCCAGCGGATGTTCGTCTTCGAGGACGTGGCCCTGCTGCCCCGCGAGGTGCTCGCCGCCGCGGTCGGCTCGCTCGGAAGCGACGAGTTGGCCGTCGCGCTACGAACCGCCGGGCGGGAGGTGACCGAGAAGCTCCTGGCCGCGCTGCCCCCGGCGGCCGCCGAGAGGACCCGCGAGCAGATGGAGAGCATCGGCCCGGTCCGCCTCAGCGACGTCGAGGCCGCCCAGGAGCGTGTCGTCGCGGCCGTGCGGCGGCAGGAGGCCGGGCGGTACGTCCCCGCCCGGGCGCCCGAGGAGAGCGAGGTGGTGGTGTGAGCAATCCCCGACAGCCCGGAAAGGCAGGTAGGTAGCCCATGGCGCGGATCATCAAAGCGAAACGTACCGCCCCGCCGGCGACCGCGCGCGAGGCGGTGGCGAACCTGGACGACCTCGCCGCCGAGGCCCGCGCCGTCGTCCTCGACGCCCGCAAGGAGGCCGCACGCATCACCGCCGAGGCCCGCGCCAACGCCGACGCCCTCGCCGAGCAGGCGGCGGCCAAGGCGTACGACACGGCCTTCAATCGCGGGCGTGAGGAGGGCATCGAGCAGGGCCGGACCGAGGGGCTCGAGCAGGCGCGAAAGGAGTTCGCCGACGAGGCCGCCGGGCTGACCAGCCTGGCCGAGGGCATCGTCCGCGAGCTGAGCGTGGCCCGCGGACAGCTCATCCACCACGCCCGCTGCGAGCTGCTGGACCTCGCCCTGGCGGTCGCGAGGAAGGTGGTCGGCCGCGTGGCCGCTCGCGATCCCGGGGTGGCCGAGGCGAACCTCCGCAAGGCCCTGGACCACGTCGACGCCCGGCGGGACGTGATCGTCCGGGTGAACCCCGAGCAGGAAGAAGGGCTCCGCCGCTGCCTGCCCGGGCTCGTCGACGCCCTCGGGCGAAGCGGCGAGGTGCGGCTGGTCGCCGACGAGGACGTCTCGGCCGGCGGCGTCGTCCTGCGGACGGCCGAGGGCGAGGTCGACGCCACCATCGAGACGCAGATCGACAGCATCGTCGAGGCGCTCGTCGGCGGGTGCGGCTGTGCCGCAGCCGACGCCCCGCCCGCGGATGCGACCGGGCGCTACGAGGCGGACGCGCCCGCCGCCTGTCGGGCGCGCCCGGCAGGGGAGCCGCCTCGGCGGACGATCCCCGCGCCGCTGCCCTACGCGGCGGATACGACGATGGCACGGAGCGAATAGGAAACGATGAGCCCGTTCGAGCCCTACAGGCAGATCCTTGCGGCGACCCAGCCGGTTCGCGTGGCCGGGCGGGTGCACGCGGTCCGCGGGCTGACGGTCGGCGTGTCGGACTTCGCCGCCGCCGTCGGCGCCGGCTGCCGGGTGATCCACGCCGGGCGGTCCGTGCCCGCGCGCGTGGTGGGCTTCGCGGGCGACGAGACGCTGGTGATGCCGATCGGCACGACGCGAGGCATCCGCCGCGGCGACCGCGTGGTCTGCTCGCCGGACCCCGCCGCCGTCGGGATCGGCCCCGGCGTGCTCGGACGCGTGCTGGACGGCTTCGGGCGACCCATCGACGGGGGCGAACGCCTGCGGATCGACCGCCGCATGCCCATCTGGCCCGAGCCGATGGGCCCGCTGGCACGACGCCGGATCGCCGAGCCGCTGCCCACCGGCGTCCGCGCGATCGACGCGATGCTGACCATCGGCCGCGGGCAGCGGATGGGCATCTTCTCCGGCAGCGGGGTGGGCAAGAGCGTGCTGCTGGGCATGATCGCCCGCCACACGGCCGCCGACGTCTCGGTGATCGCGCTGATCGGCGAGCGCGGTCGCGAGGTGCGGGAGTTCATCGAGCGCGACCTCGGGGAGGAAGGGCTGCGGCGGGCGGTGGTGGTGGTCTCCACCAGCGACCAGCCGCCGCTGCTTCGCGTTCAGGGCGGGGCCGTCGCCGCCGCCGTGGCCGAGTATTACCGCGACCAGGGCAAGGACGTGTTGCTGCTGATGGACTCGCTGACCCGCCTGGCGATGGCCCAGCGGGAGATCGGCCTGGCCGCCGGCGAGCCGCCCGCCGCCCGCGGCTACACGCCCAGCGTCTTCGACATGCTGCCGCACCTGCTGGAGCGCAGCGGGCGAGCCGAGCGGGGAAGCGTCACCGGCTTCTACACCGTGCTGGTCGAGGACGAGGACGCCGGCGATCCCGTCGGCGACGCCGTCCGGGCCGTCACCGACGGGCACATCCACCTGTCCCGCCCGCTGGCGCATCGCGGGCACTTCCCGGCCGTGGACGTGCCCCGCAGCGTCAGCCGCGTGATGCTGGACGTCGCCGACGACGAGCACCTCGCCGCCGCGCGGGCCGTCGCCGGCCTGCTGGCTACGTGGGCCGAGGTCGAGGACATGGTCAGCATCGGGGCCTACCAGGCCGGCGCCAGCCGCGAGTACGACCTCGCCATCGAGTTGATCCCCGCCGTGCGGGAGTTCCTCGCCCAGGACCGCGCCGAGCGGGCGGACCCGGGCGAGACGCGGGCGGCCCTGCTGGCCCTGCACCGACGCATTCAGTCCGTCCGCGGCAGCTCGGGCGAGTCCCGCCCGGCCGCCGCGTGCGCGTGGAGACCCACATCGTGAGCACGCGACAGCGCCATCGTGCCGAAATGCTCCTGCGGCTGCGGCGCCGCCAGGAGGAACTGGCCCGCCGCGGCTTCGACCGCGCCGCCGCCGAGGTCGACGGACTTCGCCGACGGGTCGGCGAACTGGACGCCATGCTCGCCGCCCGCAGCGAGGCCGTCCGCAAGCGGCTCACCGGCCCCACGCCGGCCGCGCCGCCGCCGGATTACGCCCAGCACGTCGAGGACCTGCGGCTGGCCATCGACGAGGACCGGGCACGCATGCCCGACGCCGAGGAGGCCCTCGCCGGCTGTCGGGCGGAGCTCGCCGAGGCCGTCCGCCGGCGCAAGGCCGCCGAACTGCTCGTCCAGCGCGTCGGCGAGGCGCCTCCCGGCGCCGCCGCCGACGAGGCCGACTGGCTGGCGCGACGCGCCGCCGACCGGACACCATCCTGAACGAACCATGCGAAAGAACCTGCGAATCGAGCTGGGACGCATCTGGCTGACGGCCGAGGACGCCGCGGCGCTGGACGTCGGCGCGGAGGTAGACCTCGACCGCCCGGCCGAGGCGCCCGTGTCGGTCTTCGCCGGGCCGCGGCGGGTCGCCGACGGAACGCTGAGCACGATGGACGGCGGGCTGGCGGTTCGCCTGGAAAGCCTGAGCCACGATGCCCCCGCCCCGACCGGCGGCGGGAAGGAACACCGAGAGCCATGAGCGGTCGCCAACGCCATTGGATGCTGGCCCCCGCGGTAGTGTTTCTCATAGCGCTGCCGCGGGGTGCGGCCTGCGCGGGCGGGCGAGACGGTCAACCTGGCGGCGCGGCCACACGGGCGGCCTCGGCCACGCGCCCCGGCGCCCGGCCGCTGGCGCCGCGGGGAGACGACGTGGAGAGCCGCCGCCTCTCGCGGTCGCAAGGCGATGCCGCCGACGGCTGGATGCGGACACTGTTGGCGCTGGGGATCGTGATTGCGCTGATCTTCGCGGCCCGCTACGCCCTGCGGCGTTTCGGCGGGCGTGGGTCGGGCGTGTCCCTCGGCCGGCGAGGCGCGGTGATCGAGGTGCTCACGCGGACGAGCTTCTCGCCGCGTCAGCAGTTGGCCCTGGTGCGGCTGGGGCGGCGGCTGGTGCTGGTGGGCTCCGGGCCGGAGGGCATGACCGCGCTGGCGGAGGTCACCGACCGCGCCGAAGCCGACGAGCTGCTCGCCCGCCTCGGGGCCGGTGGGGCCGACACCGACAGCGCCGACCGCGGCGAGGGGGGGGCGTCATGAGAGCGTCCGTCGCCATCCTGTGCGGGATGCTGCTGGCGCCCGTCGCCTCCGCGGCTGCGACCACGGCCGACGCCAACGCGCCGGACGCCAACGCCGCCGCGCTGGCCGACGTGCTGCCCGACGTGTCCAGCCGCAGCGGCATGGCGGCGACGCTTCAATGGCTGACGGCCATCACCGTCCTGACCGTCGCCCCGGCCGTGCTGGTCATGGTCAGCAGCTTCACGCGGATCGTGGTCGTCCTGGGCCTGCTCCGCCAGGCCCTCGCCGCCCAGCAGGTGCCGCCCAACCAGGTGCTGTTCGGCCTGGCGCTGCTGATGAGCCTCGCGGTGATGGCCCCGGTGATCCGCGACGTGCACGGCGGGGCGGTCTCGCCGTACCTTGCCGGCCGGCTGGGGCGGGACGAGGCGCTCGCCGCCGGCGAGACCCGCGTGCGCGAGTTCATGATCGGGCAGATCGAGGCCGGCGGGAACACCGACGACGTGTACCTCTTCCTCGACGAGGCCGCCGCCGCCCGGGCGGACCTGACCTGGTCCGACGTGCCCACCGTGGCGCTGATCCCGTCCTTCGTCGTCAGCGAGTTGAAGATCGCCTTCCTGATGGGCTTCCGCATCTACCTGCCGTTCCTGATCGTCGACATGCTCGTCGGGGCCGTGCTGATCTCCATGGGCATGCTCATGCTGCCGCCCGTGCTGATCTCCCTGCCGTTCAAGCTGCTGCTGTTCGTCCTCGCCGACGGATGGCACCTGGTGGTGGGCACGCTGCTGGCCAGTTTCGGATAGCCGGAGAAACGCCGTGAACGAATACGAAGCCATCGACCTCGCACGCCGTGCCGTGACGATCACCCTCGTCGTGGGCACGCCGGTGCTGGCTACCGCCCTGGTCGTCGGGCTGATCGTCAGCCTCCTCCAGGCCGTCACCCAGGTCCAGGAGCACACCCTCAGCTTCGTACCGAAGATCATCGCCGTCCTCATCGCCGTTGCGCTCGCCGGGCCGTGGATGCTCTCCCGCCTGGTTCAGTTCGGCCGCGAGATGTTCGGCACGCTGCCGTAACCGGATGGACACCGCATGACCGACATGAACGCCATCGCGACCTGGGCGCCCACGCTGCTCGCCGTGGCCGCGCGCCTGGCGGGCATGGCCCTGGTGGCACCGCCGCTGGCGCACCCCGCCGTGCCGGTCAAGCTCCGCGTGGGGATCGCGGCGGCGATGGCCCTGGCGGTGGTGGCCCGCCTGGCCGAGCCGATGCCGCTGCCGGGCTCCGGCGGGGCGCTGGTGCTCGGCCTGGGCGGCGAACTGGTCCTCGGGTGGGCGATCGGCTACCTCGCCGCGGCCCTGCTGGCCGGGGTGGAGTTGGGCGCGTACCACGTGGCCACGCAGATGGGCCTGGCGCTGGGCAGCGTGGCCAACCCGACGGGCGGAACGGCCCGCGGCTCGATCGCGGGGCTGTACCACCTGCTGGCGGTGGTGGCGTTCTTCGGCGTCGGCGGGCACCGGGCGCTGATCGGCGGGCTGCTGGGCAGCTTCCGGACCGTTCCTCCGCTGGGTGCGGCGTTCGGCGCCGAGCTGCTGCCGGCCGCCGTGGGGATGCTCGCCGCGGGCTTCGTGCTCGCGCTGAAGCTCGCCGCGCCGGTGCTGATCGCGCTGCTGCTGGCCACCGTGGCGATGGGCCTGCTCCAGCGCGCCGTGCCCCAGATCTCGCTGTTGACCGTCGGCCTGCCCGTCCGTGCGCTGCTGGGGCTGGCCGCCATCGCCGCCGGCGCCGGCGCGGCTTGGCCGCTGCTGGACGTCGCCGCCGGGCAGCTCGATCGAACCGTGCAGGGCCTCATCGTGGCAGTGAGATAGCCATGGCCGAGAACAGAACCGACACCGCCGAACGCACCGAGCAGCCCACGCCGCAGCGCCTGCGCGAGGCCCGCAGACATGGCCGGATCCCCCGAAGCGCCGAACTCACCGGCGCCGCCGCCGGCCTGGCCGCGCTGGCCGGGCTTGCCCTCCTCGCCCCCGGGCTGCTGGACGACCTCACCCGGCTGGTGCGGACGTTCCTGGACGCCTCCGCCGCGCCGCCGGCCGACGGGCCGGCCTCGCTGGCGCCGCTGGTCCTCTCGGCCGCCTGGCCCGCGGTCGCCCGGTGCGGGTTGCTGCTGGTCCTGGCGGGCATTGCCGCCGTCGCCGTCGGCGCGGTGCAGAGCGGCGGGACCGTATCGGCCGAGCGCATCCGCCCCGACCTGGAGCGCGTCGGCCTGGCCGCCGGGCTGCGAAGGCTGCTCTCCCCGCGGACAGTCGTGCGCTGCGGGATGACGCTTGCCAAGCTCGCCGTCGTCGCCGCGGCCGGCTGGTGGGCGATCCGCCCGGCGCTGGGGCGCCTGGCCGCGTCGGCCGGGCTCGGCCCCGAGGCCCTCGCTGCCCGGGTCGGATCGGCGGCATGGGCCCTGGCCGTTCGGGTGGCGGTGGCCATGCTGGCGCTGGGGCTGATCGACTACGCGTGGCAGTACTGGCAGCACCGCCGGGACCTGCGAATGACCCGCCGCGAGTGGCTGCGTGACATGCGCGAGCTGGAGCCCGCCTGGCGCCCCCGCGGCCGGAACCGTACCGGCGGCGAACGATCCGGACGCCCCGACGCGAGGACCGTCGATGCCTGATCGAACCGCGACATTCCGCGACCTGGCCCGCACGGCCGGTCGGTACCGCGGGCTGGTTCTGCCGGTCGGCGCGGCGATGCTGCTGTTCGTCGTCCTGGTGCCGCTGCCTCCGGCGATGGTGGACGTGCTGCTGGCGGCGAACATCACGCTCGGCGCGGTCGTGCTGCTGACGGCGATCAGCGTGCCCAGTCCGCTGGAGTTCAGCGTCTTCCCGTCGATCCTGCTGGGCGCGACGCTGTTCCGCCTCGTGCTCAACGTGGCCACGACGCGGCTGATCCTGACCGCCGGGGCGGGCGGGCGCCCCCCGGCCGCCGCGGCCACCGCGGCGGGGCAGGTGATCTGGTCCTTCAGCGAGTTCGTCACCCGCGGTTCGCTGGCCGTCGGGGTGATCCTGTTCGTGATCCTCGTGGTGGTCCAGTTCGTCGTGGTCACCAAGGGCGCCGCCCGGATCAGCGAGGTCGCCGCGCGGTTCGTCCTGGACGCCATGCCGGGCAAGCAGGCCGCCATCGATTCCGAGCTGGCCTCGGGGATGATCGACGAGTCCGCCGCACGGCGCCGCCGGGACCGCATCACGCGCGAGGCGGACCTCTACGGCGCGATGGACGGGGCAAGCAAGTTCCTCCGCGGCGACGCCGTCGCCGCCGCCCTGATCACCCTGATCAACTTCCTCGGCGGGCTTTACGTCGGGCTCGTGCAGTACGGATGGTCCTTCGGCGAAACCACCTCGCTGTTTGCGCGGCTGACGATCGGCGACGGCCTTGCCGCCCAGGTGCCGGCCTTTCTGGTCTCGATCTCCGCGGCGCTGATCGTCACGCGCTCGACGGCGCGGACGGACCTCGGCGAGGAGGTCGTCAGCCAGCTCACGGGGCGCCCGGTCGTGCTGGTCATCACCGCCGCCTTCCTGGCCGCCCTGGCCCTGACGGACCTGCCCAAGGCGCCCCTGCTGCTGCTGGGCGTCGGCTGCGTGGGCCTGGCCGTGCTGCTGCACCGTTCGCGAGCGGCCGGCAATGCCGAGGGCGACCCCGCCGAGCCTCCTGCCGCCGTCGAGGCCGCGCCCTCGCCCACGGGCGGGCGTGAGATCGAGCACGTTCTGGCCGTCGAGCCGCTGAGCGTGGAGCTGGGCTATGGCCTGGTCCGCCTGGTGGACGCGTCGGCGGGAGGGGACCTGAGCGACCGGATCACGGCCCTTCGCCGTCGGATCGCCCGGGAAATGGGCCTTGTTGCACCGCCGGTTCGCATCCGCGATAATCTCGCCCTGGACGCACGCGGATATGTCATCCGGGTGCGCGGCGCGAAAGTGGCCTCGGGGCGGCTGTACCCCAACCAGCTCCTTGCCGTCGGAGGGTCGAAGACCACGGGCAAGGTGCTCGGGCGGGAGGCCGTCGAGCCGGCGTTCGGAAGCCCGGCCGTGTGGGTCAGCTCCGCCCAGCGCGAGCATGCCGAGCGGATGAACTACACGGTGGTCGAGCCCGCGAGCGTGCTGGCGACGCACCTGGCGGAGGTGGTCCGCAGGCACGCTCACGAACTGCTGTCGCGCCAGCGCGTGGCGGAGATTCTCGACGGGCTCCGCGGCTCGGCCGCCCAGCTTGTCGATGACGTGACCGCCCGGCTGGATGTCGGGCGCGTGCGGAAGGTGCTCGCCCGGCTGCTGGCGGAACGGGTGCCCATCCGCGACATGGAGGCGATCCTGGAGGCCCTCTGCGAAGCCGCCGAGCGGACCGACGACGTCGCCCGGCTGACCGAGGCCGTCCGCGCCCGCCTGGGACGGACGCTCAGCCAGCAATACTGCGACGAGGACGGCCGGCTGTGGTGCGTCTGCCTGGACGCCGAGGCCGAGGATGCCCTGCGCCGCCTTGCCGACGCCGACCGGCCGGACCTGCGGGCCGACGGCGACATGGCCCGCCGGCTCGCCGACGCGCTCGACGAGCCGCTGGCCGAACTCCGCACGCAAGGGCGCCCGCCGGTGGTGGTGTGCAGCCCGGAGGTCCGCCCCGCCGTGCGAAGGGCGATGGCGGGCGCCGTGCCCAACGCCGCCGTGCTGGCCTACAACGAGATCGAATCGGTTGACGTGCAACCCGTTCAGACTGCGAGAACCGGATCATGACCCTCAAAACGTACCAGGCCCACACGATGGCCGAGGCCCTCGCGGCGGTAAAGCGCGACCTGGGGCGCGACGCCGTCATCGTCCACACGCGAAACGTCCGCCGCGGCGGGCTGCTCCGCTTCTGGCGGCGATGCATGTGGGAGATCACCGCCTCGCCCAACCTCAACGTGCCCCCGCGGCTGGGGCCGGGGGAGTACCTGTCCAGCCCCGCCGGGCAGCAGGGCGGGAAGGACGCCGAGGCCGCCGAGCAGGGCGGCAGCGCGGCCGTCGCGTTGGAGGACCCCCCGGCCGACGCCGGTGCCGACGCGAGCGAGCGCCCCGCGTGGCGGTCCGAAGGCGCCCTCGGCGACCGCCTGGAAGGCCTGGAGCGGATGATGCGCGAGTTGCTGGACCGGCCCGGGAAGGCGGCGGACGCGGAGGGGCCCGTTCCGGCGCCCCTGCGCCCGCTGAAGGAGCACCTTGTCGAACAGGACGTTTCCTCCGACGCCGCCGAAGACATCCTTCGCGAGGTGGGCATGGGGCTGACCGGCGAGCAGCTCGCCGACGCCGACGCCGTTCGCGCCCGCCTGGCAGAGACCCTCGCCGGGCGGATCCACGTCGCGCCAGGCGAGCCGCCCGACGCCCGCCGCGCTGACGGCCGCGCGCCCACGGGCAGGCCGCGGGTCATCGCGCTGATCGGGCCCACCGGGGTGGGCAAGACGACGACCATCGCCAAGCTCGCCGCCAGCCACCGGCTGAGCGGCGGGAGGAAGGTGGCGTTGATCACCATCGACACCTACCGCATCGCGGCGGTGGACCAGCTTCGCACGTACGCGGACATCATCGAGGTGCCGCTGCGCGCGGTGCTGTCGGCCGGCGAGCTGCATTCGGCGCTGGACGCCTTCAGCGACCGGGACGTGGTGCTCATCGACACCGCCGGGCGGAGCCAGAACAACCGCCTGCGCCTCAGCCAGCTCCGCGGCTTCCTGCGGGCGGCGAGGCCGGACGAGACGCACCTCGTCGTCTCGGCGACGAACAGCCGACCGTGCACGCGGCGGATCATCGAGCAGTTCTGGCCACTCGGAGCCAACCGGCTGATCGTCTCGAAGCTGGACGAGGCGGCGACGTTCGGCGTGTTCGTCAACGCCACCAGCACCGAGCACCCGTTGAGCTACGTTACCACCGGGCAGGACGTGCCCGACGACATCACCCGCGCCGACCCGGCCGCCCTGGCCGAGTGCATCCTCGCCGGCGAGCTCGGAGGGCCGCGCCATGTCGACTGACGACCAGGCCAGCAAGCTCCGCCAGCTCATGCGCCAGGCGCGCGGCACGCGGACGATCGCGGTCACCTCCGGCAAGGGTGGAGTGGGCAAGAGCAATGTCGCGCTGAACCTGGGCATCCTGCTGTCGGCCGCCGGGCACCGGGTGGCGCTCGTCGACGCCGACCTGGGGCTGGCGAACCTCGATGTGCTGGCCAACGTGACGGTGCGGGCGAACCTCTCGCACGTGATCGCCGGGACGCGGACGTTGGAGGAAACGGTCATCGACCTGTCCAGCGGCGTCCAGCTCGTCCCCGGGGCGAGCGGCATCGCGGGCCTGGCGGACCTGTCCGACTTCGAACGCGCCAAGCTGCTGGGCCAACTGTCGGCCCTCGAAGGCGACAACGACGTGATCCTCGTCGACTGCTCTGCCGGGATCGGCCCGATCGTGCTCGGCTTTGCCAACGCCGCCGACCACGTGATGGTGGTCACCACCCCCGAGCCGACGGCCGTCACCGACGGCTACGCGGTCATCAAGGCCGTCAAGCGGCGCAATTACCAGGGGCACGTCAGCCTGCTGGTGAACATGGCGTCGGGGCGCCACGAGGCGCGGACGACCTACCAGCGGATCGCCACGGTGGGGCGGCAGTTCCTCGGGGCGCGGGTCTTCGACGCCGGGTACGTCCTCAGCGATGCCCGCGTCCGCGAGGCCGTCAAGCGGCGCGAGCCGTTCGTCCTGGCCTATCCGCGGACGCCCGCCAGCCGCTGCCTGGCCGCCCTGGCGACCAAGCTGCGGACGGGCAACGCCCTTGTGGGACAGAAGGAAGGCTTCTTCCGAAGGGTTGCCAACTGGTTCGCATGAGGTCATGATAAACAAGGCAAGATAAGAAGGCAAAGGTATCTAGCGGGTATAAGCGATATAAAAGGTATAAAAAGATCAAAGAGACTAGGGTGTTAATCCGACATCATGGGGAACGGACAGGCAACAGCCCCACGGAAGGGGTCTTGACAGACCGCCCCCCGGCCGACGGCCGGCGGATCCCATCGCAGCCGAAACGCACCCGTCATTTCGACAGTCTTGACGGCCTGAGCGGACAAGAAGGAGCGAGCCCACTATGGCAACCCGACGCACGAAAGCGACCCAGGAAGAGCTGACCGCCCTGTGGAAGAAGTTCCAGGCGGACAAGGACGATCTGACGCGCAACGCGTTGATTGAGAATTATTTACCGATCGTCAAGTACGCCGCCGAGCGCCTCCACGCCAAGCTGCCCGACGAGGTCGACGTCGACGACCTCATCTCGGCGGGCATCTTCGGGCTCGTCGATGCGGTCAACGCCTTCGACCTCGGACGCGGCGTCAAGTTCGAGACCTACTGTGCGCCGCGGGTCCGCGGGGCCATCCTCGACGAGCTCCGGTCCATGGACTGGGTGCCGCGGCTCGTCCGAAGCCGGGCCCACAAGCTCAAGGAGGCCGTCAACCGCCTCGAGGCCGAGTTCGGGCGCCGGCCAACCGACAAGGAACTCGCCAAGACGATGAGGCTTTCCATGACCGAGTTCCGCAAGCTCCAGCGCGACGCCCACGCCGTCGGGCTGGTCTCGCTGAGCCGCAAGTGGTTCGAGACCGACTCCAGCAAGGACGTCCGCGAGATCGACGTCCTCGAGGACAAGCGGAGCGACGACCCCTTCCGCGCCGTCCAGCGCAAGGACGTACGCGACCTGGTCACACGCGGGCTCAGCCGCGCCGAGCGGCTCATCATCCTCCTCTACTATTTCGAGGAGATGACCATGCGGGAAATCGGCGAGACGCTCGATCTCTCCGAGAGCCGCGTCAGCCAGATGCACTCGGCCGTCCTCTCGCGCCTGCGCAGCCAGCTCGACAAGCGCCAGAAGGAGCTTCAGCCGGCGTAAGTCCCTGTATGTGAGTCTTGTGCGCCAGTCGGCCCTTCCAAGAGGGCCGCGGGGCGCAGCGTATGAGCTTCGAAAACGCGCCCCTCTGCCGGTACGCCGAATCGGTGCCCTTCCAGACACACGCCCTGCGCTGTGTGAGGCCCGGGACCGACCAGTTCCTCCCCCCGGCGGGAAACGCGCCGCCGCGCTCGGCCCTGGTCCCCTGGTGACTGATAGCTGCTGGCTGGTAACGAGTGACTGGTTACGAGTACGCCCCGTACTCCGCCAGCGCCTCCCGCATCGCGACGATGTTCTCCGGCGGCACGTCCGCCTGGATGTTGTGGATGGTGTTGAACACCCAGCCGCCGCCGGGGGCGAGCGCCTCGACGTTCCGCCGGACGTTCTCCCGCACCTCTTCCGGCGTGCCCCGAGGCAGCACCCCCTGCGTCTCGACCCCGCCGCCCCAGAAGCTCAGCTCCGAGCCGAAATCGCGCTTCAGCGCCGCCGGCTCCATCCCCGTGGCCGTGATGTGGACCGGGTTGAGGATGTCGATGCCCACCTCGATGAAGTCCGGGATGATCGGCCGGACCGAGCCGCAGGAGTGGAACAGCACCTTCGCCTCGGGGGCGAGGCCCCTGATGTGTGCGATGAGCTCTGCGAGCCTGGGCTTGACCCGCTGGCGGAACGTCTCCGGCGAGACG
This sequence comes from uncultured Planctomycetaceae bacterium, assembly GCA_964385465.1. GTDB lineage: Bacteria > Planctomycetota > Phycisphaerae > SM23-33 > SM23-33 > CAYLPJ01. The sequence continues at coordinate 27,438 of CAYLPJ010000023.1, forward strand.
AGCTGCGACTGCTGCGTGCCGTAGTCGTCGGCCTCCATGACCACGTCGACGACATCCGCCAGCTCGGGCAGGGCCTTCGACCAGAACGCCAGCTTGATGTCCAGGAACCGCTGGAGCAGCGCATCGGCGGCGTCGGTGTTGACCATCAGGTCGACCAGGAAATTCTCCATCCCGCGGGTGCGTTCGGCCATCTCGACCAGGCCGGCACAGAGGCTCCGCAGGACGACGGGCTTGCCCTGCCGGCGATACGCCATCGCCTGCTCGCGGAGGCCGTCCAGTCGCCAGGGCTCGTCGCCGGCCGGCAGGGGGAGGGCCTCGACCTGCTCGACGGTGACGTCCATGGCCGGCAGGGGGCTCTCGACGATGGTGTAGTAGAGGCCGTCGGCCTTGGGGAAGCTCTGGAGGCAGCCCCACTCGTCGCGGTAGTGCCACGCCTCGCCGGCGTCTTCGTGGTGCTTGCGCCAGGTCTGCCCGCCCATGGGCAGGTGCATGTTCGAATGCGTCAGCGGGAACAGCCCGCGGGTGTCGACGTCGAGGCGGTCGAACACGTCGTCGTGCGGGATGCAGATCTGCTGGATCATGTCGCAGACCTGCGGCTCGGCCGGCGGCAGGGCGAGATGCTCCCGCAGGTTTTCGTATGCCTTGACCGCGATCCCGCTTACCTGCGTGGAGGCCAGGTCGTAGGGCACCCGGTCCGGCTCGCGGTGATCCAGGGCCGTCAGAACGCGTTCGCGGCTGTCCATGGGTCAACTCCTGAGGTATTCGTCCGTGGGTAGCGGCTGTCCGCGGGAACTGTGGCGTCCGCGGGGGTCCCCGGCGTAGCCGAGGGACTTCGCCGGCGGGCGCCGGCAGCGATCGTGGGCGCGAAGCTCCCGCGAACCGCTACTGCCTGATAACCCATAACGGCGCACGCATCAACGCCAATCCCGCCCGGGCCGGGGCTACTCGTGTCGAAGCGCGGCGATCGGGTCCAGGCGGGCGGCGCGGGCGGCGGGGTAGAGGCCGGCGACGATGCCGACCCCGACGGCCATGCCCAGCGGGAGCAGGAGCATCACGGCGGTGATCTCGGTCTGGAGCTCGAGGACGGCCTCGACGACGAGGGGCACGAGCACGCCGATGCCGATGCCGATCGCCCCGCCGACGGTGGTCAGGGTGACCGACTCGACGAGGAACTGCGTGACGATGTCGCGGCGCTTGGCGCCGAGCGCCCGCCGGATGCCGATCTCGCGCGTCCGCTCGGTCACGCTGGCCAGCATGATGTTCATGATCCCGATCCCGCCGACGACCAGGGAGATCGACGCGATGGTCAGGAACATGATGTTCCACAGCCGCCGCTGCTTCTGGAGCTGCTCCAGCAGCTCCTGCGGGACGGTGACGTCGTAGTCCTGCTCCTCGTGGTGCCGCCGCAGCAGGCTGCGGGCCACGCGCGCGCCGCGGACGACCGCCTTGTCGTCGGCCATCTGGAGGATCGCCTGGCTGACCTCGACCTTCTCGTAGGTGCGGCTGCCCTTGGTCCGCATCACGGTGTACTCGCCGAAGCGGTTGAGGTCCGTGGCCAGGGGGATGATGACGTGTCGGCCCTTGTCGGCCCGCCCGCCGCTGAGCGCCTGGGGCAGGCGGGCGAGGATGCCGATGACGCGGAAGGGCTCGTTGGACAGCCGCACGGTCTTGCCCAGGGGGTCGGCGTAGGCGAAGAGTCGCTGGGCGAGGTCGGCGGTGAGGAGGCAGACGCTCTTTCTGCGCAGCCCGTCGGCGGCGGAGAGGAACCGCCCGGCGATCAGTTCGATCCGCGCCACGCGGGCGTAGACCGGCTCGGTGGCGATGACGGAGACGGGCAGGTTTCTCGGCCCGACGCGGGCATACTTCTGCGTGCGGTGGACGACGGCGCAGCGGATCACGCCGGGCACGTTGTCCCTCAGCCGCCGGACGTCCACGTGGGTCAGGCCGTAGGTCAGCGCCCCGCGCGTGCTGCCGGTCGCCGAGCCGTCCGAGCTGGGCGGCTTCTGCGACTGGATGATGATGTTGTCGCTGCCCAGCTCCCGCAGCGACCGCTGGGCCTCGATGCTGAAGCCCCGGTTGATCGCCAGCATGGCGATAACCGACCAGACGGCGAAGACGATCCCCAGCGCCGTCAGGGCGGACCGCCCGAGGTGGACGACGAGGCTGTGGAAGCCCAGGCCGACGATGTCGGCGACCTTGTGCAGCGCCCTCATGGTGCGCCGCCCCCGGCCGCCGCCGGCGCCGCGCCCGGCCCGGTCCGCTTGCCCCGGCGCTCGTCGCTGGCGACCCGCCCGTCGGCCAGCGTGATGACGCGCTCGGTGTGGTCGGCGACGTGGTCCTCGTGGGTGACCACGACGATCGTCCGCCCCCGGCGGTGAAGGGCGTCGAAGAGCTCGAGGATCTCGGCGGTGGTGTTGCTGTCGAGGTTGCCGGTCGGTTCGTCGGCCAGGAGGATCAGCGGGTCGCTCGCCAGCGCCCGCGCGACGGCGACGCGCTGCTGCTGGCCGCCGGAGAGCTCGCGTGGGCGGTGGCCCACGCGGTCGGCGAGGCCCACGAGGCGGGCGACCTCGTGGCTGCGGGGGTGGCGGTCGGCCCGCCGCAGGCCGCGATAGAACAGCGGGACCTCGATGTTCTGCACCACGGTGAGCTGCTGGATGAGATTGAAGCTCTGGAAGACGAAGCCGATCCGCTCGTTGCGGACCTGGCTGAGCTGGTTGTCGCTGAGGGCCGAGACGTCCTGCCCGCCCAGCCAGTATCGCCCGCGGCTGGGGCGGTCGAGGCAGCCGAGCAGGTTGAGCATGGTGCTCTTGCCCGAGCCGCTGGGGCCCATGATCGAGACGTACTCGCCCCGGCGGATCGTCAGCGACACCCCGCGCAGGGCCTCGACCGTCGTCGAGCCGACGCGGTAGATGCGCCACAGGTCTTCCAGCCGGACGAGCGTCTCCACGGCGAGCCCCTTATTCGCGAGAGCCGGACCCGGCCTGCCCGGATGGGCGGGGGCGGCGGGCGCGGCGCCCGTGCTTGGGCTTTTCGGCCGGCGTGTTGGCGTCGGCGTCGGGGGCGTCGAGTTCCGTGCCTTCCGGCGGGGCCAGGAGGACCCGGTCGCCGGCGGCGAGGCCTTCGAGCACCTGCACGCGGGCGTCGTTCATCCGCCCGACGCGAACGGGCGAGCGGCGGACGCGGCCGTCCTCGACGCGGTAGCAGAACGTCTCCTCCTGCTCGGTGAACACCGCGGCGATGGGTACCGAGAGCACGTCCTCCATGCGGGCCAGTTCGATCTCGACCTTGCAGGTCATGCCCGGCTTGAGCCCGTCGATGGGGTCGTCGAGGTTGACGATCACGCTGAAGACCTTTACGCCGGGGTTGAGCCAGCGGTGCTGGCTGTCGGGCAGCACGCCGACCTTGGTCAGTCGTCCGGGAAGGGTGAGGTCGGGCTTGGAGTCCAGGCGGACGTAGGCGGGCAGGCCGACGGTGACCTGGTCGATGATCGCCTCGAAGACCTTCGTCTCGATCTGGAGCGTGCCCATGTCCGGGATGATCATCAACTGCTGGCGGGGGCTGATCTTCTCGCCGACCTCGATGGTCACGTTGTTGTCCCGCCACCATCGCCCGCCTGTGTCGTAGACGACCAGGCCCTCCTCGTCGGCCTTGACGACGAGCTTCTCGGCCTCCTTCTTCAGCTCGCCGAGCTTGCGGCTCTGCATCTCGAAGGTCGCCTTCTTGGCGGTCTCGTCGGCCTCGGACTGGAGGATCTGGCTGCGGGCCTCGAGCTGCGCCCGCGCCAGCGCCAGCCGGGCGTCCTCGACGCCCATCTCCAGCTTGCGGACTTCCTGCGGGTGATCGTACTTGATGAGCATGTCCCGCTCGTTGATCGCCTTCTGGAGGGCCAGCTTGAGCTTCTCGACGCTCAGCCGCTCGGCCTCGATGTCGTTCTTGCTGAACGGGCTCTTCAGCTCGTCGTCGGCGTTGACCTTCAGCTTGAAGTTCAGCTTGTCCTCGGCGAGGGCCAGGTCACGCTGGGCGGTGTGGATCTTGCTGTCGGCATCGGAGATCTTCGTCGGCCCGGCCGCCTCGATGTACCGCTGGAGGTCGCTGTTGGCGTCCAGCAGGGCCTGCTCGGCCTTGCGGACGCTGTTGGCGACTTCCTTCCGCTTGAGGACCAGCCCCTCGCGGGCCTGCGTGTAGGCGTTCTCGGCGTTGGTGACGGTGATCTCCTTGGACTCGATGGCGTCTATCAGCTCCTTGCACTCGAAGACGATCAGCGTGTCCCCCTTGGCCACGCGCTCGCCTTCCTCGACCACGGTTTTGATGATGACCGGCCACTGGAGCTCGTTGGAGATGACCTTGCGTTTCTCGGCCTCGACCTCGCCGCTCTCGGTGACCGAAACCACCAGCGGGCCGCGGGAGACCACGGCGGTCGGGCCCAGGTCTTCCGGCGCCGCCCTCGCGGCCGCGCCGCCCCACACCAGCCACGCGCCCGCGCCGCCGGCGGCCAGCACGAGCAGCGCGACCGCCCAGAGCGCCCTCCGCCGCCGCCGGCCCGCCGCGGGCACGGGGCTAGCGTCCGGCGGCGTGGGGATATCGCCGCTCGACGCGGTCGTATTGGACAGGCTCGCTTCGCTCATGCAGATTCCCTTCGTCGTCCACGCGGATCATCCCCAGCGTCGTGAGGAACTCCAGCCGCGTGGTCGTGTAGCTGATCAGCGCGTCGGTCACGCCGTTCTGTGCCTGGCGGAGGGCCTCTTCGGCCTCCAGCACGTCGCGGGCGGAGGCCTCGCCTTCCTTCTGCTGGAGGACCGCCAGCTTGGACCGGCGTTTGGCGATTTCGACGTTCCGCAACTGGAGCCGGTAGCTCCGCCGCGACTGCACCAGCGCGCGGTAGCTGCGCCGGATGTCCAGCGCCAGGGCGTCGAGGAACTCCCGGTGGTCGCGGGCCGCCCTGTCGCGGGCGATCATCGCCAGGCGGTAGGCGTCGCGGTTGTCCGTCTGGTCCAGCTCGTAGGAGAACCCCAGCGCCGCGTACCGCGTGTGCCGGTGGAACTGGATGCGCCCGGCCCGGCGGGGCTCGGTGCCCGCCGCCGAGATGCCCAGCGTCACGTCCAGGATGGGCAGGAACGCGTCGGCGGCGATCACCACGTCCCGGTCGGCGTCCCGCACCGACGCGAAGCTCCGCAGCACGTCGGGGCGCGTCCGCATGGCGATGCCCAGCGCGTCGGCCTCGGCCACGGGCACCGGACGGGGGCCCCCGCGGTTGAGCTCGACGAGCGCCTCGGGGTAGTTGCCCTCCACCCGCGAGGCGATGGGCAGGCCCAGCGACAGCTTGAAGCGGTCCAGCGTGTCCTCGTAGCGCTGGAGGTCCTGCTGGTAGCGGACCTGGGCCTGGAGGAGGTTCTGCTCGGCCTGGTCTTCCTCGATCCGCGACTTCAGCCCGCCGGCGACGAGCGTCTTCGTCAGCGCCAGCGTGTCCTTCAGCCGGTTGATGTTCTCGCGGGTGTTCGCCAACTGGTCGCGCTGCTGGAGGACGTTGTAGTAGTCGGCCAGCGTGGCGACGGCGAACTCCTGGGTGAACCGCTCGAACTCCAGCACGCTGAAGACGAAATCCCGCTCCAGGCGGTATTGCTCCTCGTAGGCCAGCCCGCGCCAGCCGCCCTGGAGCAGCGGCTGGGTGAAGTTCGCCGACAGCAGCGAACCCAGCGTCGTGGATTGCCAGCCCAGCATGTCGCTGAGCAGCTCGACGCTCGCGCCCAGCGTGAACACCCCGCCGTGGACGAGCTGCTGGGTGAGCGTCAGCTCCGGCGCCAGCTCGCCGGAGTTCGTCTCGCCCTCGCGGTTGACCACCTCGCGGCCCGCCGCGCCCTCGATCGTGCCCCCGACCAGCGGGAAGTCCCAGCCCCGGCGGGCGTTGGCCAGGGCGAGCGCGGCCGTGTAGAGCTCTTCCCGGCGGGTCTGGTAGTCGCGGCTGTTGTGGAAGGCGATCCGCAGCGACTCCGCCAGCGTGAGCCTCCGCACGTCGTTGCCGTCCAGCGGGATGCGGACGCCGGCGACCGTGATCTCCTCACCCGGCGCGTCGTCCGAGCGGCGGTAGGATTCATACGCCGCCCGGAACGTGGCCTCCGTCCCGAAGGCGAACTCGTGGGTCTCCCGGACGGTCGAGAACGCGTCGCGGTCAGCCTGCTCGGCGTACCGGGCGGGCGTACAGCCGCCGACCGCCGCGACCATCACGGCCAGGGCCCCCGCAGCCCGCATGTACGTTCGGATGCTCACGTCATACAACTCGTTTTGGGTCCGATCCGCTGGGCCTCACGCCCCGGGTCGCCCGGGCCGGCGCGGTACGCCATCGCGCCAGAATCCCATATGCTACTTCGCCGGCCGGGGCAAGTCCAGACCGGTGGCGATCCGAGCGACGTCTTTCGCCGTCAGCGCCTTGTGGTAGATGCGCAGGTCGTCGATGGCGCCGCGGAAGGGCTTGTAGGACGACGGGACGCGGAGGTCCGTGCCCTTGACGTTCAGCGGCTCGGTGAGCTGCTCGGGGATTCGGGTCCGACTGTCGACGCGCCCGTCGATCATGCAGACGACGTCCCGCCCGTCCCGGTCGACGGCGAAGGCCACGTGCGTCCACCGTTGGCGCGTCAGGGCGGTCTTGGAGGTGGGGCGGACGCTCTTGCCGCCGCGGCCGGCGCCGAGGACCATCTCCAGCCGTCCGTCGGGCAGGAGGTTGACCACCCACCAGCGGCGGGGGAAGTCCTCCTTGCCGAGGAGGCGCGCGTCGAAGGCGTCCACGCGGACGGCGAAGGCGACGGTGAAATCGCCCGTGCCGAAATGCAGGTGCGGGCCGTCGGGCAGCGTCAGTGCCGCGGGGCGCCCGCTGGTCGCGACGGCCGAGCCGTCCGCCCCCTGGACCCACTGGCCGGCGACGCGCCCGTCGTGCCGCTTGCCGGCGACGTCGAACGCGGTCAGCCCGGAACCGGCGTCGAGGGGCCAGCGTGCGGCGAGGCCGGGCTCGCCCGCGTCCTCCGGGCGGTGGCGGCTGGCGGACATGGGGCGAATGGGGCCGTCCCGTCCCGGCGGGCCGGCGGCAGCGGCCAGGCACAGCAGCCGGCCTTCTGTGGTGGTCAGGTACAGCCGGCCGGCGGCGGCGGCGAGGCTGTCGTGGGCGGCGATGCCATCGAGCTCGTATTCCGCCAGCGTCTTGCCGTTCCGGGCGTCGGCGGCCAGCAGGCGCCCTCCGTACTTGCCCGCGTAGGCCTCGGCGGACTGGAGCGCCTGCTCGGGCGGGCCGGCGAGGAAGAGCGTCCGTCCGGCGAGGACCATCGCGCGGGTCAGCAGCGGCGGGCGGGCCGTCCAGCGGAACGTCGGCTGGAACTCGCGCTTGCCCCGCGGCGGGTACCGCCGACGGGCCTTGTCGTAGTCCAGCCCCGGCTGGGGCGGCTGTTCCGGGCGGGCCATCGCGAAGAGGTGATACTCCCGCCCCGTCGAGCCGCGGTAGTAGTCCGGGCGGTAGCCGAAGCCGTAGACATTCGCGTCGTCGACGATCAGCAGCCGCCCGGCCGGCGTCTCCCGCCCGGCGAAATACCAGCCGATGTACCCGCTGTAGAAGTGCGTGCCGTAGATCCAGTACGTGCGGTGCCACCAGTCCCCGTTGAGGAAGCCCGCCGGGCTGTACAGGTGGGGGTGGGGAGGTTTGTCGGCCAGGGTGACCGGGTCCAGGACGCGCCTCCGCATGTACAGCCGTTCACCGTCGCCGCCGAGGACGTCCGGCAGGGCGCCGGCCATGTGGAAGCTCTGCGGCTCGTCCGGCTGTTCCCCCGTGGCCGGGTCGCGCGTGAGGATCCGGCGCTCGGTCAGAAGCCGCCCGGTCGCCAGGTCCAGGCGGATGACCCGCAGGCCGCCGTCGAGAAAGCTGTTCCGCCCGGCGGCGAAGGTGACGACCGCGCCGTCCCCGCCGTCGGCCGGCGCCACCAGGACGCTGCCGTGTACCGGCCAGACGCTCTCGATCTGCCCCCGCGCGACGATCCGCCGGTCGGTCGGCCCGGGGCGGAATCGCCATGCCACTCGGCCGTCGCGGGCCCGCAGGCAGGTGACCGTTCCGTCGCGGGATCCGAAGACCACGCGGCCCCGGTGCACCGTGGGGGGCGAGTCGATCCTGCCCCCGGCCGTGTGGTGCCAAAGCCCCTCGCCGGTGGCCGCGTCGAAGGCGTGCAGCGTGTGGGTGTCCGTGGCGGCCACGAAGGCCCGTCCGCCGGCGATCACCGGGGCGGTGACCGGCGGGGGCAGGCGGACCTGCCAGGCGCAGGCGAGGTTGGCGTCGACCGGGGTCGGGGAGGCGCCGCTGCGTGCGGCGTCGTGACGGTAGGTGGGCCAGTCGCCGGCCTCGGCGGCGTCTGCCAGCGGGGCCTCCGCGGCCGGGCCGGGCTCGCGGCCCGCGGCGGGGTCGGTCGCCGCCGCGTCGCGGCGCACGGCCTCGGCGTCGGCCGGCGCCAGGGCCAGGTAGCCGGTCAGCTTGGCCTCGATGTAGCAGGCGCAGGCGTGCGGCGGAACGTACAGCAGGCCGTTGGCGGGCACCACGCCGTACTGGCAGACGCCCCGCGTCCAGTGGTGGCGCTTCGCCTCGCCGGCGGCCAGGTCGATGAACTCCACGCCCGTCCGCCCGGCGATGATCGTCTCGCCGGCCACGCGGTTGCGATGGCAGCGGTGGTGGGGCATGGTGGTCTTCCACGCCGCGCCCGGGTCGATCCGCCGGCGGACCTCGCCGGTTCGCAGGTCCCGGCCCTCGGTGAAGTCCGGGCCGGTGCGGCTGGCGCTGGTGCCGACCCAGACGAGCCCGTCGACGACGAAGACGTCCGGCGGGGCGTGGTAGGCCTCGGCGCAGGGGCAGCGCCAGAGCTCGCGCCCGTCGGCGGCGTCGAAGGCGATCAACTGGCCCGGGCGGCCCTGGTCGACGAGCCAGCCTGCCCACCGCTTGCGGGCCTTGGCGTGGGCGGGGTGCTTGTCGTCCACGTGCCGGTCGGCCGAGAGGACGACCCCGCCGGTGGCCACCAGCGTCGGGGCCGACCAGCCGGGGCGCTTCGTCGCCACCGGCCTGGGCGTCCGCCACAGCCGCTTGCCGGTGGACGCCTCCAGGCAGATCACCGCGTCGGCGTCCTGGTAGAAGACGCGCCCGGCATCGACAGCCGGCGTGGTCGGCATCGGCGCGGCGTCGCGAGCCCGCCAGAGGCGCTCGCCCGTGGCGGCGTCCACGGCCAGGATGTCCCCGCCGCCGGTCGGCTTCTCGCCCCGGCGGTCGGCCGAGGCGTCTCCACCGGCGGTGGTCAGGTACAGCACGCCGTCGGCCAGGCGGATCTCCTCGGTACCCTCGGTGCCCTCGTAGGTGCGGCGGGTCCGGCCCGTGGCGGCGTCGAGGGCGGTGAGGGGCCCGTCGACGGCGAGCGTGACGTACACGGTCCCGGCGTCGGCGACCAGGCGGCGGCTGAGCGTCGCCGGGCCGCTGCGGAAGGGCGTCAGGTGCGATGCCCACGAAGCGATCTGCCTGCGCCACAGTTCCACGCCGCTGAAGGCGTCGCGGGCGATCAGCCGCCACGAGGGCGGCAGCAGGACCGACGCCGTCGGGGCCTCGTCGACGATCGACAGCAGCCGCCCGCCGGCGGAGACCGCCACGCTCACGCTCGCCAGCCGCTCGTGGTGGCGCGCGTTCGTCGGCCCGGCCACCCAGTGAAGGCGCTGCGGGGGGCCCACGGCCGTGTCCGAACTGACGGCGTTGTTCCCCGGCCCGTAGAGCGCGTGCGGCCAGGCGTCGATGGTCGCCGGACGCGGCTTGCGGAGCGTCTCGGTGTCGTCATCGCCGCCCAGCCTGGCCGTGCCGCCGGGCGCGAGCACGCGGAGGATCTCCTCGCGCGGCGGTCCGGGCTCGGCGGCGATCAGCGTGTTCACCAGGGCGGCGGCGTAGGGCAGGTGCCGCCCGTCGAAGCGGTCGACGGCCACTCGCCCGTATACGCCCGCCTTGCGCAGCCGCTCGCGGGCCGCGAGCACCGCCGCCGGATCGGTGTCCAGGGCGTGGACCAGCCGTCCCTTGCCGGCCAGTTCGAGCAGGCGATCGCCGTCGTCGACTCCGACCCGGACGATCAGCCCGCGCGGGCGGTCATCGGCGGTTGCGGACACGGCCAGGGCCGCGAGGATGGCGGCGCACATCGGCAGTTGTCTCACGATGGACTCCTTTCGGCCTGAACCGGGGGCCTCGGGGCATTGCCTGACGGACCGTCGGCCCCGGGCTTCTTGTCGCGTGTCAGCCCGCGGCGGAAGCGGCGGGCTCACACCATGAGCGGGTGCCGAATGACGAGCCGGCCTGACACGCGCGCCCGGCCGCGGACGCCGACCGACGGGCGCGGACGGCGGGGGGGCTACTCCTCGGCGGGCAGGCCGACGCGTGCGAGTTGGTCGAGCTTCTCGGCGATCCAGCTTTCCATGGCGACCGCGAGGGCGACCTGCTCGGGGCCGGGGGTGACCACGGTGAGCTTTTTCGGCCCGGGGGCAGCCTTGTAGATGGCTTTGCTGTGCTCCAGGGGCACCCAGACGTCCAGCAGGCCGTGGACGAGGTGCAGCGGCGCGGCCATGACGCGTGCGGCCTCGACGCTCGAGGCTTCGGCCGGGTTGAACTCGGCGATCTCCCCGGCGCGGTCGAGGACGGTCTGGAAGTCCTCGATCCCCATCGCCGGCGCCGAGAGGGCGATCCGCCGGCGGGCGATGGCGGCGGCGTCCTTGTACGGCGTCAGCGCCAGCACGCCCTGGACACGCTGGTCGATCGCCGCGTACTGGATCGCTGTCGTCGCGCCCAGCGTCGTGCCGAAGACCACCACCTTCTCGTCCACCGTCCCCGCGCCGATCAGCAGGTCCATGACCGCCTTGACGTCCCGGCTCTCCAGCGCGCCGTAGGTAACGTACTCCCCGCCGCTCCGGCCGTGGGCGCGAAGGTCGGGCAGGACCACGTCGTAGCCCTTGCGGGAGAGCTGCTCGGCGGCTCCGAGGTAGGCGGCCTTGCTCTCGGTGATGCCGTGCAGCAGCACCGCCGTGCCGCGCGTGCCCTCGGCGGTGGCGGTGGGATGGGCCGACAGCACCCAGACGTCGATCGGCGTGCCGTTGGCGCCGGTGATCTCCCTGTGGAGGTCGATGCGTCCGGTCTGGGCGAGGTCGTGCCCCGTGCCGGTCAGGTCCAGCAGCAGCCTGCCGGGGGTCGTGTCGTACTCGACGATCCGGCGGGCGTAGAAGTCCCGCTCGCAGCCGACACACGCACCAACCCCTGCCAAAGCCAACAGCACCAGCGAGGTCCTAGTCATGGCCTGGTCTCCCGAGAACCGCCCCCGGCCTCACCGGGGCCGGGAATCGTTGCTCCCTAGCATAGGCGCCCCGCCGCCGGATGCAAGGGAGGGGTGCGAAGCGTTGCTGGTTCTAGCGCGAAGAGCCCGGCGTGTGCGATCCGCGCGGGTGTGCCCCTGCGCCTTGCCGCAGTTCCGCGATGCGGTCGGCGAACCAGTTGCGGCGGGCGAGCAGGATGGAGAAATGCCCCGCCCACGGGACCTCGATGAACCGTTTCGGCTCGGGGGCGGCCTCGTAGACGGCCCGGCCGTGGGAGAAGGGCACCAGCCAGTCGGCGCGTCCGTGGACGACGGTGAGGGGGCATTCGAGCTTTGCCGCGGCGGCGGCGGTGCAGGCCTCGACGGGGTCGAAGTCCGCCAGCTCCGCGGCGCGGGCCCAGAGGGCGTCGTACTGGGCGTCGCCCATCAGCGGGACGACGCGGCGGCAGACGGCGCGGGCGTCGCGGTAGGGGGCCACCGCCACGACGCCGCGGCAGGCGGGATCGGTGGCGGCGTAGAGCACGGCGGTGGCCGCCCCCATGGACACGCCGAAGGCGTAGAACGGTTCCCGTGCGTCGCCGGCGGCTCGGAGCCTGGCCAGCAGCGTGCGGCAATCGTGCTTCTCGCGGGCGCCGTAGGTGACGTTCTCGCCGGTGCTGCGCCCGTGGGCGCGGAGGTCCGGGAGCACGACGTCGTAGCCCATCTCCGCCAGCCGCTCGCCGAGGGCGAGGAAGTGGGCCTTGCTGTCCCACAGGCCGTGAAGGATCAGCACCGTCCCGTTGCAGTCGCCGTCCGGGCGGCGGGAGCGGAGCAGCCAGACGTCCAACTCCACGCCGTCGTCGACCGCGACGCGGCGATGGGCGTCGATCCGCCCGGAGGCGAGAAGGTCCTGCGCCGTACCCGCCATCGCCAGCCGGGCCTTGCCTGTCACCCCGGACCGGTGCAGCAGGCGCCGCGCCCAGAAGTCCGTCGTGCTATCGGCCGCGCACCCGGCCGCCGGCAGCAGGCAGCAGGCGATCAACGCGGGGGTATCCATGCGGGTCCCTTTCCGTAAGACGCTGTCAGGTAGTGGGCGGCGGGTATCAGCAGGAGCTGTCGCGGCAGCGAGCGCGCCGGTTGACGGCGAGACGAAAGCCCGCTGTCGCCGCGCGGGGCGTTCGCAGACGCGAAGCGCCGCCCAATACCCACCACTCCATACCAGACAATGCTTCGTCTCCGCCTCATGTGCGCCGGAACTGCTTCTCCAGGTCGCCGAGGGTCATGCGCAGCGTCGTGGGTCGGCCGTGGGGGCAGGCGGAGGCCTTGTCGATGCCCTCGGCGCGAGCGAGGAGGGCGTCGACCTCGGCGGGCGTGAGGGGGTCGCCGGCCTTGACGGCCGCCTTGCACGCCATCACCGCCAGGACGCTCTCGAGCAGGCGTTCGGAGTCGGCCATCTCGTCCTCGCTGAGCTCGTCGAGGAGTTGGCGGAGGAACCCCTCGGGCCCGACGCCGCGCTGGACGAGCAGGACGGGGAACTGCTGGACAGCGACCGTCTCGGGCCCGAAGGGCTCGACCTCGATGCCCAGGCGCCCCAGCAGGTCGCCGCAGGCCTCCAGCGTGGCGGCCTCGGCGGAGGTGACCTTGATCGTCGCGGGGATCAGCAGCCGCTGGCCGGCAAGGCGCCCCTCGGCGAGGCGGGCGCGGAGGTCGTTGTACAGGATGCGCTCGTGCAGGGCGTGCTGGTCGATGATCGCCAGACCGTCTTCGGTCTGCCGGACGATGTAAGCGTTGTGGACCTGGAGCGTCGGCGGCATGGCCGACGCGGCCGGGCGCGGGGCGGTCAGGCCGGCGTGGGCCCGGACATCGGTGGGGGGCGAGGTCTCGGCGCCGGCGCTGCGATCCGTCTCGGCTCCGCCGCGGTCAGCACGGGCGGGTTGGCCCTCGGGGCCCGGCGGCGTGGGGGGGAGATGCCGGGGCTCTGTCCGGGCGGGGGGCGATTGCGCGCCGCCGCCGGCAGTCACCCCGCCCTCGCCCTCGGGCGAGCCGCCCTGGCCCTCCCGGAAGTTCAGTCGCGGCTGGGTCGGCGGGGCGGACTTGAAGAAGTCCGCCAGCGCCTGGCGCAGGCTCTCCCGGCGGGCGTCGGCGTCCGGCTCGCCGGACTCCCCCTCGCCTTCGCCGTCGGCCGGCTCGGCGCGTTCGCCGGTCGGGGGGACGGCGCCGGGCGGCATCGGCTCGGCCGAGCTGACCGTCGCGGTGGGGTTCAGTTCCGCGCGGTTGAGCGTCTCGCTCAGGGCGGCGAGGACCTCGCCGTGGACCCGCTGGCCGTTGCGGAAGCGGACCTCGACCTTCGTCGGGTGGACGTTGACGTCCACCTCGGCGGGGTCCATCTCGACGAACACCATGGCTACCGGCCAGCGGCTGGGGTCGACGCGACCGCGGAAGGCCTCGCGGATGGCGTGGCTGAGAAGCCGGTCGCGGACGTACCGGCCGTTGAGGAAGACGTACTGCCACTTCGAGCTGCCCCTGGCCGCGGCGGGCCGGCCCAGGAGCCCGGCGACCTCGATCTCGCCGCGCCGGCGGACGATCGGCAGGAGCTGGTCGGCCAGTTCGTCGCCGAAGAGGTCGGCGGCGCGGCGTGCGGTGGTCTCGGCGGCGGGCAGGTTTCGTGCCTCGCGCCCGTTGTGGGTCAGCGTGAACGCCACCGGCGGGCGGGGCAGGGCAAGGCGTGTGAGCTGCTCGACGACGTGCCCGAACTCGGTGTTCGCCGTCCGCATGAACTTCCGCCGCGCCGGCGTGTTGAAGAACAGGTCGCGGACGATGACGGTGGTTCCCGGCGCGGCCGCGGCGGGGGCGGGCTCGCCGACGGTCTCGCCGGAGGCCTCGATCTGCCAGCCGGCGTCGTCCTCGCGTCGGCGTGTGCGGATGCGTGCGTGGGAGATCGACGCGACGGACGCGAGGGCCTCGCCGCGGAAGCCCATCGTGCCGATGCGGTAGAGGTCCTCCTCGTCGGCGAGCTTGCTGGTCGCGTGCGGGCTGAAGGCGAGGGCGAGGTCCTCGGCGGACATTCCCTTGCCGTCGTCGGCGACCTGGATGAGCTTCTTCCCTCCGTCCTCGACGGCGACGTCGATGCGTTCGGCGCCGGCATCGAGGGCGTTTTCGACGAGCTCCTTGACGACGCTCGCCGGCCTCTCGACCACCTCACCGGCGGCGATCTTGTTGACGAGATGGACGGGAAGGACGCGGATGTCGGGCATCGGGGTCTATTCCTTCAGCCCGTATTCCTTGATCTTCCGGTACAGCGTGCGTTCGCCGATGCCGAGGATGCCGGCGGCCTGCTCGCGGTTGCCGCCGACCATCTTCAGCGTGTTGCGGATAAGCTCCTTCTCGGCCTCCTCGATGCTGATGCCGGCGAGCTGGCCGAGCTGGGCGTTGGCCATCTGCTCGGGGGCCTGGTGGATCTCGTCGGGCAGGTCGTCGACGCCGAGCTTCTCTCCGGGCGACAGGACGACCATGTTCTCGACGACGTTGCGCAACTGCCGGACGTTGCCCGGCCAGGGGTAGGCCATCAGCACGCGCCTGGCCTCGGGGGTGACGCCCTTGACGTTCGTGCCGTGGGCCTCGTTGGTCACGCGGATGAAGTGGTCGATCAGCACCGGGATGTCCTCGCGGTGCTGGCGGAGCGGAGGGACGTCGATCGTCACGCCCTTGATGCGGAAGTACAGGTCCTCGCGGAACTCCTTCTCGGCCACCCGCGCGCCGAGGTCCGTGTTCGTCGCGCTCAGCAGGCGGACGTTCACCTTGATCGGCTCGTTGGAGCCCACGCGGACCACCTCGCCGTTCTCCAGCACGCGGAGCAGCTTCGCCTGCATCGCCAGCGGCATGTCCCCGACCTCGTCGAGGAACAGCGTCCCGCCGTCGGCGTGCTCGAACCGCCCCGGGCGGTCGCCGGCGGCGCCCGTGAAGGCGCCCTTGACGTGCCCGAACAACTCGTCCTCCAGCAGCGTCTCGCTGAGCCCCGCGCAGTTGATGGCCACGAACCGTTTGCCCGCGCGGTTGCTGTTGGCGTGGATGGCGTTGGCCAGCAGGTCCTTGCCCGTACCCGACTCGCCCAGCAGCAGGACGGGCAGGTCGGTGGGGGCGACGCGCCGGACGGTGTCGAGGATCTTCAGCACGCTGGGCGAGTGCCCGACGATGTTCTCGAAGCCGTACTTCTCATCGACGCGCTGGCGGAGCTCGCGGATGGTTCGCCGCTGGGCGGTCAACTCGGCCGCCCGGGAGACGACGATGCGGAACTCGTCGAGGTCCAGGGGCTTCTCGATGTAGTCGAACGCCCCGTCCTGGAGGGCCTGGCGGCAGGTCTCCACGGACGAGTGGGCCGTGATGAGGATGACCTTCGCGCCGGGGGAGTGCTCCTTGGCGGTGCGGAGGACCTCCAGCCCGCCCTCGCGCTGCGAGCCCAGGACCAGGTCGGTGACGACGATGTCGAACCGCTTGCCCTTCAGCCTCGCCAGGGCGGCGGGCAGGTCGTGGGCCTGCGTGCACTCGTGCCCGAGTCGGGAAAGCCCCTCCTCGATGGCCTCGGCGTGGGCTACCTCGTCCTCGACGATCAGGATCGTCGCCGTCGCGTTGTCCGCTTCCTTCGCCACGTTCATATCCCGATGAGCCTAGCGGCGCGCCCGAGGCCTGTCAATCCGGCGCGGCGATCGAAGGGGAACCGCGGCTCAGAACGTCCGTCCGAAGTCGCGCTGCTGTGGAATGGGCTTGCCCCCGGGCATGTCCATCCGGGGGCGGGCCTCGAGGGCGGCCTTGGCGGCGCGGAGGTGGCGCAGGATGGCGCGGTAGAGCGGGTCGGCCGTGTCGGCGAAGACCGCCGGCCGACGCCCCTTCTTCTCCCGCGAGAGGCCCATTCCGCCGGCGGCCTTGGCCAGGTGGGCGTTGAGCAGCCGGCTGTGCTCGGGGCGCGTGAGGTTGATCCACGTGTGGCGGACGATGGTCTCGGGGAAGTACCCCTTCTGCCGGCCGGGGCGATAGGGGGCGTGGCAGTGGCGGCAGCCGGCCTCGTCGAGCGTGGCCTGCAGGTCGGTGAACCAGGTTGCGGGCACCCATCGGCGGCGCCCCGTTCCGGGCTGGACCCACGCGTCTCGCCCGCCGAGGCTGTGTGGGCGGGACATGTCCCACGTGCCGTAGTAGTTGCAGTTCAGGTCGATCCACAGGTAGATGCGTCGCCGGTCGTCGTCGGACATCCGCGCCATGCATCGCCGGGACTCGAGGACCTTCACGAGCTTGCTGACCCGCGACCCGCTGGCCAGCGGCGGGAAGTTGCCCGTCGGGCCCGTGTTGATGTAGTGGAAGTCCACCAGCCCGCGGTCGATGCACGTCCGGTAGGCCATGTTGAACAGCCGCGTGCGCCCGGCGGAGAAGTCCAGCCCGGCCTTGGGCGCCCGCCCGGCGTGGCAGCGGACGCAGTGGCGGTCGAACACCGGCTGGACGTCGCGGATGAAGTCGATCGGTCGCGTGCCCCACGGCGGGGGATCGAGGCGGTCCGGCGGGCGGGAGAGGCGCTTCATCCCGGCCGCGGCGTTGCCCACCACCTGGAACCGCGATTCGTGGCAGCCGATGCAGCTCTGCCGCTCGCCGTCGGCCAACTGGGTGACCGTGCCCATCCGGCGGATCTCGCGTCCGGCGTCGTCGACGGCCTCGAAGTACAGTTCCACGCCGGCCGGTGCGATGAAGTACGCCGAGCCGTCCGGCGAGACCGGCGCCTCGCCGTAGCAGATCTTCGTGTAGTAGGAGCCGAAGCCGACCACGGGGTAGTGGTCGTGGAACCGGGGGCCCTCGGTGTTGTACTTCTTGGGCTGCTGCCCGCAGACGCGAATGGCCGCGACGTCCCCGCGCCGGACGCCCTTGCCCAGCAGCCCCTGGTAGACGTCCTGGACGAAGAACCGCCCCTCGCCGGCGGGCCTGGCCGGCGGGCTGCCTGGCAGGCGGTGCGGGCGGGGGCGCCGCGGGGCGAGGGCGACGGGGCTGTAGCAGGAGGCCTCGCTGTCGCGGTGCAGCCGGGCCTTCCGCCCGCGGTCGTCGAGGAGGTACAGGTCGAAGCGGTGCGGCCCGTCGGGCCCGCCGCCGTAGCTGACGAGGAACAGGTCCTCGGCCAAGGGCCAGGGGTCCGTGTATGCCCACCGGTAGAAGCGGTCGCCGGGGCCCCAGTTGGTGTCCTTCCACGTCCGCCCGACGGTGGGGCGGTAGGGGACGTCCGGCGTGAGCGTCCGCATGGCGGCGGGGTTCTCGAGGCCGACGCCGCGGTCGATCACCGCGATCCCGCCGATCGGCGGATGGTGGTGGGCGGCCATGACGCACACCACGCGGTCGCGCCCGGGCACCTGCCTGGCCCCGTAGATCGCGTTGGGGATCGTCAGGGTATTGCCGTAATACAACAGAAGCCGCGTGCCGTCGGGGTAGATCGTCCACAGCCCCTCGGTGCAGAAGATGTTCTTGTCCTGGTACTCCCAGCGGGTGAACAGCAGGCTGCCGTCGTGGAGGACCCACGGCGTCAGGTCGCAGAGCGTGTTGTACTCGACGCGGCGGATGTCCCCGCCGTCGGCGTCCATGACGTACAGGGCGCAGGCGAGGTAGTCCTGGCACATCGAGTACGCCTCGCATCGCGTGCTGGTGAAGGCGATCCGCCCGTCGGGCAACTGGACGGGTGCGAAGTCGTGGTAGCGCCCGCGGGTCAGGCGGCGAAGGCCCGTGCCGTCGGCGCCGATCTCGTAGATGCTCAGCGGGTCCGAGCCGCCGGCGGCGTCCCGCTTGCGGGAGAACAGCAGCCGCCGGCCGTCGAGGGTCGGCGTCATGTCGAAGATGAACCCCTCGCGGTCCTCGAAGATCGTCCGCGGCGGGACGTTCGGCTCGGCGGGGTCGAACACCCGGATGGCCGAGCCGACCCCCGTGCGGCGGGCGTGCATCGTCGCGTTGGTGCCGCGTCGGCCCCCCGGCTGGCGGGCGATGTAGGCCACCGGCGGGCAGCGGCGGGCCAGCCGGCGGAACCGTGCGGCCTCGGCGCGGCGGGCGCGGGCGAGCTCGGCGGGCGTTGGCGGCGCCGGCGGCTGCGGGGCCGGGCCCGGGGCGAGCTGGGCGTACAGCACCCGCCCGTCGGGGGCGGTCACGCGGAGGTCGCGGTACTCCACGGCCGTCATCCACGAGCCCAGCCCGACCCCGCCGGCGGCGAAGGTCTTGTCGCGGACGTCGTGGATCAACTCGTCATCCAGCCAGCAGCGGATGCGGTCGCCGGCGACGGTGACGCGCAGGCGGTACCACCGCCCGGTGCGGATGCCGCCGGCCCGGGCGCCGGGCAGCACGCGGCGGGGGCGGGTCTCGATGGCGTGGCGGCTGTTGCCCCATCCGGCGACGTTCCACCAGTAGAAGTGCTCGCGGTCGCGGACGCGGAACAGCAGGAGAAACCCCTCGCTTCCGCCGGTCTTTCGGGCGAGGACCTCCAGCGTGTAGTCGCCCCATGTTGCGGAGGGGGCGAAGGCGCGGCAGTCGGCGTCGCGGGAGGTCTGGGCGAGCGCGCCGGCGCGGCGTGTCCACCGGCCCTGACCGAGGTGCCAGCCCGCGAAGGTTTCGTTGGCGTCCGGGCCGGCCTCGGCGACACCGGCGAGGGCGAGAACGGCGAACAGGACGGCGGCAGGTGCGGTGCGGTTCATGGCGGGCGCCATTGTACCGTCAGTCGCGGTCGGGGAGAACGGCGAGGTTGCCCGCATCGCGGATGCGGAGGACGCGGCGGGCAGCGGGATCGATGCCGGCGTCGGCCAGGGCGGCCGCCGCGGAGGGGGCCTTGCTCAGCCCCAGCAGGTCGGCGTGGTCGGCGGCGAGGCCCTCGCTGACGACGGCGGCGCGAACGCCCCGGGCGGCGGGGTCGGTCAGGTGGCGCAGGCGCACGGCCTTGTGGTCCCCGAGCCGGTAGCCCCGCCGGCGGACGATCTCGAGGGCGTCGGCGTGTGTGGGGGCGTCGGCGAGCAGGCGTGCGAAGTGGTCCTGCCCGAGCCCGTCGGGGCAGGGGGCGACGAGGATCAGGCACCCGCCGTCGCGCACCGCCCACTCGTTGTTCTTGATGCCCTTGTCGGCCTGGTAGAAGCTCCGCCCCAGCGGCCCGGCGACCTCGGCGACGACGGCGTCGGCCGGGGAGCTGCGGCGGAGAAAGGCGACGGTCGCGGGTTCGATGGCGGCGTCCAGGGCGTCCCGCGGCGAGTCGCCGGCGGCGGCGAGGATGGTCCGCCCGGCCTGGACGAGGTTGACGGCCGCGACGGGCCGGTCGGCCTCGAGGTCCGCCAGCATCGCCAGCACGCCCTCGGCGACGGGATTGCCCTCGATGCGTCCCGGTCGGCAGGCCGGCGAGAGGGCGGCGGCGTGGTTGGCCTCGATGTCCTCGCAGGCGGCCACGCCGACCGTCGCGGTCTTGTGCGCGCCGGTGAATCCGGCGAAGTAGTGCGGCTCGACGCTGCCGATCGCCAGGACGCCGTCGGCCTGGGCCAGCCACGGATGGGCGCGCCACCGTCCGGCGGGCCCGACGGGCCGCAGGTCGCCGGCACGACCGTCGTGCCAGGCCACCGCCGCCGGTGGGGGGCCGGCGAAGAGGGCCCGCTCGAACGCGTCCCGCGCCGCCGGGGGCGTGCGGTGGGAGCCGGAGGCGATGACGATCCGCAGGCGCGCGGTGGCGACGCGGGCGACGGCTTCGGCCAGCACGGCCCCGCTGGCCGTGTGACGCTGGGGATCGTTGATGAGCACCGTCAGCGGCCCGGTTGTCGGCAGCAGGGCGAGCGAGCGCTCGACGGCGGGGCCGAGTTCGACCTCGCGGCCGACGGCGTGGCGGGGGGCGAAGGTCTCGGCGTAGGGGATGTCGTCGTCGGGGGTCATGGGCCGGTCTCAGCGGCGGATGGGCAGTGCAGCCCGGCTCGCGCGGCGCGAGGTCCGCGCCGGCCGCGGGCCGCCGCGGCGCGTCGAGCATGCGCGACGGCCAGGCTGTGTCTGATATATCCAATCCGGGCATCGAGGGTGCTGGATCGCGTCTGGCGGCGTCCGCCTGCATCGGCGATTCCCGGCGGAATCGCCTGCTTCGGCGTCCTTGCCAGCCACGAACCAGCCCGCGCTCGGGCCGCGGAGCGATATATCGGACACAGCTTACACGGGCGATGGCGCATCCCGCTTCTCCTCCGGGACGGGCTCGCCGGCGGCGTCGGGTGCGGTTTCGGCCGGCTGCGGCTGCGTGTCCAGGGGCAGGGCGATGATGAATCGCGTGCCCTTGCCGGGCTCGGTGTCCATGCGGATGGACCCGCCGTGCTCCTGGAGGATGCGGCGGGTGGTGGGCAGTCCCAGGCCGGTGCCCTGCGCCTTGCTGGAGTAGTAGACCTGGAAGACCTTGCCGGCCTCTTCGGGCGGGATGCCCGGCCCGGTGTCGATGACCTCGACGAAGCCGCGTTCGCCCTGGACGCCGACCTTCAGCAGCAGCTCCCCGCCGGCGTCCATGGCCTGGACGGCATTGATCATGAGGTTCAGCAGGGCCTGCTTGATGAGCTTCTCATCGACGCGGCAGGGCACGGGGACCTCGCCGAAGCTCGAGCGGAGCACGACCCCGCCGGCGTCGGCCTGGGGGGCGAAGAAGTCCACAAGCTCCGAGACCACCTGCCGCAGGTCGACCCGGACTCGCGTCAGCTCCAGCCGCCCGGCGTAGCGGAGGAAGTCGTCGAGGATGGTCTTGAGGCGCCCGGCCTCCTTCTGGACGGCCTCGAGGCGCCGCCGCCACCGCCGGTGGTGCTCGTCGTCGCGGTCGGGCAGGTCTTCATTGAGCAGGCGAAGGTTGAGGTTGATGGTGGAGAGGGGGTTCTTGATCTCGTGGGCCAGGCCGCCGGCCAGGCGTCCGAGCTCGCTGAGATGGTCGTATCCCTTGGCCCGTGCCGAGAGACGGCGGGCGTTCCGCCAGGTCCGGCGGGCTGCCAGGTAGGCCGCCACCGCGCCCAGCGGGGCCCCGACGGCCACGCCGAGAGCTATCCAGAGGATCGGCATTCGCAACCCTCGAGGCGTCCGGGCAGGGACCCGCCGTCCTCGCCGGCGTCCTGTCGGGGCGCGGGCTCAGGCGTTCGGCGCGGCGCCGGCCTGCCCGCCGCCGTCGGGGCGGATGACGTTGCGGGCCTGGTAGCCCTTGTCGCCCTTGACCAGCTCGTAGTCGACGGTCTCGCCGTCCTTGAGTGCGCGGAAGCCGTCGCCGTTGATCGAGGTGTAGTGGACGAAGACGTCCTGGCCCTGATCGCCAATGATGAAGCCGTACCCCTTCTTCGGGTCAAACCACTTGACCTTTCCGGTGGGCATGAGGGTGACCTCCTTCCTGCCCGTCCCCGCCGGCGGCGAGCGGTCCTGCCGTGCCGGCGGGCACTGGTGGCATCCGCTCGCCCCGAACGAAACGAGCAGCGGAAGTACCGTACCCGGTTCGAGCCGCGCAATCGGCCGCGCGGCCCACCCACGTCCGACGCCGAGCCCGTCCGCACGCGACGGCGACCGATGCCGCCCCGCGACCAACTCCACAGGCCCCGCGCCCCACGAAAGCCGTTTGATCGGGCCTGCCGCCCGGCCGAGACGCGCCCACCGCGCGCCGCTCGGCCGGACGGCCCGGCCTCTTGTCTGTTAACTGTCCTGATCGCCGGAACGTTTCGAATCGTCCGACGAACGGCGTTTGCGGCGGCGCCGCTTCTTGCTCGGGCGGTCCCCGCCGCCGGAGCGCCCCTGGCCGCCGTCGCCGCCTTCCTCGTCATCGTCGCCGGCCATCAGGACCTTGCGGGACAGCTTGATCCGCCCCTGGTCGTCGACGTTGATGACCTTGACCTCGAGCGAATCGCCCACGCTGACGACATCGGAGACATTCTTGACGTATTCGCGGCTGAGCTCGCTGACGTGGCACAGGCCGTCCTGGCCGGGGAGGATCTCGATGAAGGCACCGAAATCGGTTATCGACACAACATTCCCTGTGTATATCTTCCCGACTTCTGCCTCGGCCGTCAAGCCTTCGATCTCGGCCTTGGCGGCCTCGGCGCCTGCGGCGTCGGTGCTGGCGATGTAGACGTGCCCGTCGTCCTCGACGTCGATCGACGCGCCGGTCTCGTCCTGGATGCGGTTGATGGTCTTGCCCCCGGGGCCGATGATCTTGCCGATCTTGTCGGGGGAGATCTGCACCACGAGCATCCGCGGGGCGAAGCTGCTGAGCTCCTCGCGCGGCTCGGGGAGCACGGAGGTCATCTTCTCGAGGATGACCATCCGGGCCTCGCGGGCCTGCTGGAGGGTCTGGCGCATCCGGTCGTGCGGGATGCCCGGGGCCTTCATGTCCAACTGGATGCCCGTGATGCCCTCGGAGGTCCCGGCGACCTTGAAGTCCATGTCGCCGTGGAAGTCCTCCTCGCCCATGATGTCGGTCAGCAGGACGTACTGGTCGGCCTCGCCGACCATGCCGATGCTGATCCCCGCCACCGGGCGGGCGATCGGGATGCCCGCGTCCATCAGCGCCATCGTCCCGCCGCAGACCGTCGCCATCGACGTCGAGCCGTTGGACTCCAGCATGTCCGCGACGATCCGCACCGTATAGGGGAAATCGTCCCGGTCGGGCATCACCGGCTCGAGGGCCTTCTCCGCGAGGGCCCCGTGGCCGATCTCGCGCCGCCCGGGCCCGCGGATCGGGCGAATCTCGCCCACGCAGAACGGCGGGAAGTTGTAGTGCAGCATGAAGGCCTTCTTGTACTCGTCCAGCAGGCCGTCGATGATCTGCTCGTCCCGCGGCGTGCCCAGCGTCGCCGTCGCCAGGGCCATCGTCTCCCCGCGGGCGAAGATCGCCGAGCCGTGGGTGCGGGGCAGCACGCCGACGCGGACGTCCAGCGGGCGGACCTCGTCGAGCTTCCGCCCGTCGGGCCGCGTGCCTTCCAGGATGATCCGCCGCTGGATCTTGCCCTCGACGCGGAAGAACGCCTCCTTGACCTGCCAGGGGGTGTAGGGGGGCTCCTCGACGTCCTCGGGGCTCAGCTCGGCGAGGGCCTCGTCGCGGATCGCCGAGAGGGCGTCGCCCCGCTCCATCTTCGCGGTGATCTGCTTGGCCTCGCGCATGCGGTCGCCGTAGGTGGCCTCGATCTTCTCCATCAGGTCCTCGGGGACGGCCTTGGGCTCGTACTCGAGGGGCTGGGGATCGACCTGCCCGGCCAGCTCGTTGATCATCTCGATGACGGCCTTGCAGATGTCGAAGCCCATCTCGATGCCGTCGGCGACGATATCCTCGGGGACCTCGCTGCCTTCCATCTCCAGCATGTTCGGGGCGTTTTCCGGCCCGGCGACCAGCAGGAGCATCTCGCTCTCCTCGAGGTCGTCATAGGTCGGGTTCATGATGAACTCGCCGTCGTGGTAGCCGACCTTCGCCGCGCCGATGGGGCCCTTGAACGGCGCGCCGCTGACGGCCAGCGAGGCCGAGGCGCCGATGATGGCCAGCAGGTCGGGATCGTTCTGGTTGTCGGTGGAGAGGACCATCGACTGGATCTGGACCTCGTTCATGAAGTCCTTGGGGAACAGCGGCCGGATGGGCCGGTCGATCATCCGGCAGGTGAGGACTTCCTTGGTCGAGGGCCTGCCCTCGCGTTTGAAGAAGCCGCCGGGGATTTTTCCGGCGGAGTACTGCGCCTCGCGGTAGTCGACGAAGAGCGGGAAGAAGTCCAGTTCCCGCGTCGGCTTGTCGCTGAGGACCGTGGTCAGCACGACCGTATCGCCGTATCGGACCCATACCGCCCCGAGGGCCTGTTTCGCCACGTCGCCGGTCTCGATGCTGAGGGTGCGCCCGGCGATCTCTCGTTCCACTCGAATGCTCATGTCGTTCTTTCTTCCTTCCTCTGTCCGTCAGGCGCAGGGATGTCCGAACGTGGCCTGTCCGCGTCGGACGAATGGAGGCGTGCCATGGTGCTCCCGTGATCGCCGCGGCCGCGGCGGTCCCTGCGCGGATGCTCTGTTGCCCCGCAAGGGTGCCCGGGTGGCGCCGGCCGGTGTGCGCGAAACCGCTCGCGAGCTACTTGCGCAGCCCGAGACGAGCGATGATCTGGCGGTAGCGGTCCGGCGCGTTGCTGGAGAGGTACTTCAGCAGACTGTTTCTCTTGCCCACCATGCGAAGAAGCCCCCGTCGGGACGAGTGGTCCTTCTTGTGGGCCTTCAGGTGGTCCGAGAGGTGGTTGATGCGCGATGTCAACAGCGCGATCTGAACCTCTGCCGACCCCGTATCGCCTTCGTGAAGGCGATTCTCTTCAACAATCCGCTTTTTCGTTTCCTGTGAAATGCTCATGCGTCAACGTACCTGGACGTCGCGAGGCCACGTGCCCACCGGACGACGAACCAAACCTGGTGCCTTTCTTTGCCTGAGAACTCTGCTCTTGCCTTCTACCTGTTTCTTCTCGTGCGATCGGCGACGCTTCTACACGCCTTCCGGCAAAAACGCAAGCCTTTTTGCGTTTTCGTGTTCCGTCGAAGGCCTTCGGTCAGCCCAGCAGCCGCCGGGTCGCCTCGACCAGCTTCTCCATCCGGAACGGCTTGTTCAGATACTCGTCCACGCCGAGGCTCTGGGCATACATCTTGTGCCGGCTGCCCTGGTTCGCCGTCACCATGATCACCCGCGGGGGGTCCGTACGCTTGCGGCCCTGCTTGAGCTTCTCCATCACCAGGAAGCCGCTCCGCTTGGGCAGCATCATGTCCAGCACCACCAGGTCCGGCTCTTCGTCCCTGGCCAGCGTCAACGCCTCGTTGCCGTCGGTGGCCATCAGGATCTCCGGGCCGAGATCCTCCAGCGCCGTCTGCATCGTCGTCAGGATGTCCCTGTCGTCATCGACCAGGAGGATCTTCTTTCCCGACAGCTCATCGGACATGGAACGGTCTCCTTCAAGGGGAAGCCAGCTCCCCGACCGGCGCCAAGTCGTAATATGGTAGGGACGAGGCGCCGGGCTGTCAACAGGTTGCCAACGGCAATTCCGCCCGGCGCGGCGAGACGCCGAATCCCCGGCTGCATCCGCAAAGACAACAGGCCCCCTGCGCCGGGCGGCACGTGAGGGGGCCTGTCGTCTTTCGTCCGGTGCGGCGAGGTCGCGCCACCGTTACCGCAGCGACTTCTCGAGCAGCTTGAAGCCCAGCAGCGTCTGGGAAATCACGAGCTTGTTGTTCAGCACCCGGATCGTCCCCTTGCCGTGGGGGGCCCACATCTCCGGGCCGATCATCGTCTTGACCGTCTCGATCACCTTCTCGCTGTGGGCCTTCTTCTGCTCGGCGTAGCTCTTCGGCTGGTCGTCGGGCGTGTCGTCCACGGGGTCGAAGATCGTCCCCGTCCCGTCGCCGCTGCCCCCGGGCGTCCGCGCGGTGGCCTCCTCCATGTCGATCCGCGGGCCGGGCACGTCCGGCTGGACCAGCAGCACGCCGCCGGCGTCGATCACCCGCGTGATCAACTCGCGGTTCAGGTCGCTGCCGGTCGAGACCAGCACCACGCCCTTGTGCACCACCCAGTAGATGCTCGAGAGCTTGTCCCGGTCGGCGTTGACCTGGCGGAACGTCAGGTCCAACGCCGTGCCGATCGAGATCCGCTTGAGGTTCAGCGAGACCGGGAAGTCCGGGCGGATGCCCGCGGTCTCCATCGCCCGCCAGTTGATGTGGAGGTTCAGGCCCGTCACGTCGCCGTAGAACTTCAGCACGTCCCGCAGCGGCGCGTTGTCGAAGTGAACGCCCGAGAGCAGCCCCCGCCCCGGGCCGCGACGCGAGGCCTTCCCGCGGCCACGCTTCGTGCGGGGCGCCGCCAGCAGCTTGCTCAGTGACCGGTTCGTCCGGTCCCGACGGCGGAGAATGTCCTTCTGCGTCGAGACGAGCAGCTCGCCCTCGTCGATCCGCCAGCCCAGCGGCTTGCCCGGGCGGCCGACGCGGGAGAGGATCACCTCCAGCACCTGCTTCCAGGTGACGCCGGAGAGGCTGAGGGCAACGCGCTTGCCGCGCGGCACGCCGGCGGCTTCCAGCGCGGCCCAGTCGGCGCGAACGGTCACTCCGGCCTGCATGGCGAAGTCGGTCAGCACGGCCCCGAGAGACGCCTGGACGGAGTAGTCCCCGGCCTTTCGGGCGAGGGCGACGTCGGGGGCGACGTTTCGTCGCGCGGCGCCCCCTTCCCTTGCGGCCGTCCCCAGTACGAGCATCCCAAGACACAACCATCCAGCCAGCGTTCGTCGTTTCATGACGAACCTCCCACAGGTCGGCAAGGCCCACGAAGGCAACCCACACGCGCCGCCGGAATGATCGATGGTATGAGGACGCATTCGCCGCGGCGCCCCGGGCTGCCATGTCTATCGTACCGGGTCGCCGGTTCGCGTGCAGGACTTTTTCGCGCCCGCCGGCGGGGGCGGACGGGTATGATATGGGGCCCGGCGGGATCGGCCCCGCCGGGAGGCAAGGGAGAAGGGTGCCGACCCGTGGGAAGGAGCTTCCCGACAACCCGGATGCGTCGGCTTCGCACTCGTGGGGCCCTGCGCGACATGCTCGCGGAGGTCCGGCTGGACGTGGGCGACCTGATCGCGCCGCTGTTCGTCCGCGCCGGCGAGGGCGTCCGCCGCGAGATCCCCTCGATGCCCGGGCAGTTTCAGCTTTCCGTGGATACCGCCGTCGAGACCGCCCGGCGATGGGCGGACAAGGGCATCGGCGCCGTGCTGCTGTTCGGCATCCCCGAGAGCAAGGACGCCGTCGGCTCGCGGGCATGGGACGACGACGCGCCCGTCCAGCGCCTCGCCCGCCGACTCGCCGAGGACCTGCCCGACCTGCTGGTCGTCACCGATGTCTGCCTCTGCGAGTACACCGACCACGGCCACTGCGGCACGCTGACGGGGGCAGGCGGAGGCCGACGCGACGTGGACAACGACGCGACGCTGGCCTCGCTGGCCCGCACGGCCGTCTCGCACGCGCGATGCGGCGCCGGCGTCGTCGCCCCCAGCGCCATGATGGACGGGCAGGTCGGCGCCATCCGCCAGGCGCTGGACGCCGAGGGGTTCTCCGAGACGGCCATCCTCAGCTACGCGGTGAAGTTCGCCTCGGGGATGTACGGCCCGTTCCGCGACGCGGCCGAGAGCCCGCCGGGCTTCGGCGACCGCCGCAGCTACCAGATGGACTACCGCGCCTGCCGCCAGGCCTTCGCCGAGGCCGAGCTGGACCTCGCCGAGGGCGCCGACATGCTCATGGTCAAGCCGGCGGCGACGTACCTGGACGTGATCGCCGAGGTCCGCCGGCGGTTCGACGCGCCGCTGGCGGCCTATCACGTCAGCGGGGAGTTCGCGTCGATCAAGGCCGCCGCCGCGGCGGGCTGGCTGGACGAGGCCGCCGCCGCCGTCGAGGTGACCACCGCCATCCGCCGCGCCGGCGCCGACGTGGTCATCACCTACTTCGCCGAAGCGCTGGCCGACTGGCTGGGGGGCGCGACGTGACGCCCTGGTCCGGCAAGACCGCCAACGGCTGCCACGACTGCGGGACGTTCTTCCTGGACCTCGTCGGCAGCTTCGCCCCCGGACAGGTTCGCGTGCGGCTCTCCGACGCCGCGCGGCGGACGAACCCCGACGTCGAGCGGGCCATCGACGAGGCCTGGCGCGAGCAGACCGAGCGGGCGCGGCGCGACGGCACGCGGCTGCACGACGGACGCGTTGCCAGGCTGATCGCCTGCGACCTGCGCGACCAGGCGCTCGATCTCGTGCTCGGGCAGGTCAGCTATCGCGAGTTCGTCGGCACGAACCTCACAAACGCCTCGCTGCGGTACCTCCACGGGACGGAGGTCCTCGCCGACCCGCTGGGCATCTCCGCGGCCGTGACCACCGCCGACGGCTGCGTCGTGCTCGGCCGGCGGAGCGAGCAGGTGTTCTTCCACGCCGGGCGGGTGCACCCGATCGGCGGGATGGTCGAGTTGCGCGACCCGCCGGGCTCCCTGCCGGACCTTTTCGCCCAGATGGCCGACGAGCTCGGCCAGGAGTTGGGCATCGCCCGCGAGTCGCTGCGGCCGATGACGTGCCTGGGCCTGGTGCGGGACAAGGGCATCGTGCAGCCGGAGCTGATCTTCGACGCCCGGGTGAAGGTGACGTTCGACGAGCTTCGCGCGTCGGCCTCGGCCGCCCGGGACGCCTTCGAGCACACCGACCTGGTGTGCATCCGCGAGCACGACGCCGCCGTGCTGCGCTACCTGGACCACCACGGCGAGGGCCTGACGCCCGTGGGCCTGGCGACGCTGCTGCTTCACGGCCAGGCCCGCTGGGGGGCGGGCTGGTTCGCCACGGCGCGCGGCTACCTTCAGCACGTGGGGTGAGCCTGGTCTGCCAGCAGGTCCTTCAGCGCGGGGTAGAGGCGGCGGTAGTCGGCGAGGCGGTCCTGGTAGATCGCGTGGCGGGATGCGTCCGGCTCGAAGGTGCGGTCGGGGCGGACGAACCGCCCGGCGGCCTCGCCGGGAGAGGCCAAGACGCCCGTCGCCAGGCCCGCCAGCAGGGCCGCGCCCAGCGTGGAGGCCTCGGTGACCTCCGGGCGGACGAAGGGCACGCCGAAGATGTCCGCCTTGATCTGGAGCCACGCGTCCGACCGCGCCCCGCCCCCGGTGGCGACGAACTCCGAGACGTCCACGCCCAGCTCGCCCAGCGCCCGCACGCCGTCGACGAAGTAGAACGTCTCGCTCTCCAGCAGGCTCTTGAACATCTCCCCGCGCGTCGTCGAGGTGTGCAGGCCCACGAACGCCCCGGCCGAGTCGGCCGTGAAATGCGGCGGCCCGGTCATCTCGAAGTGCGGCAGCGCCAGCAGGGCGGTCGGCTCGGAGGGCATCTCGCCGGCCAGCAGGCCGTGGATGTCCCCCCCGGGGCCGAGCCGGTCGCGGTCGGCGGCGGCGAAGGTCTCCACGAACCACTTCACCAGCGCCCCGCCGGCGTTGTACAGGAACGAGACGTACAGCCCGTCCAGCACGTGGTGCTCGACGTTCAGCCCGTGGGCGAGCAGGAAGCCCGCGTCGTCGGGCGCGCGGCCGTAGACGGGCGTGATGCACTCGTAGGTGCCGATCCCGCAGACGGCCCGGCCGCTGGAGACCAGCCCCCCGCCGAGCGCATTGAGGCACTGGTCGTGCCCGCCGACGACGAGGGCGACGTCTGCGGGGAGCCCGAGCCGTTCGGCCAGCTCGGGCGTGACGGACCCGGCGACGGTGCCGGAGGGCACGCAGGGGGCGAGCTTTTCGCGGTCGAGGCCGGCGAGGTCGAGCAGCTCGTCGGACCAGTCCTCGGCGCGGAGGTCGAACAGCAGCGTGCGGTTGGCGTGGGAGTAGTTGGTGACGGCGCGCCCGCCGAGGAGGAAGACGACCAGGTCGGCGAAGTGCAGGAAGCGGTCCGTCCGCCGGTAGAGCCCGGGCTCGTGGTCGCGGAGCCAGCAGAGCTTGGGCATCGTGTAGCTGGGCGCAAGGATGTTCGGGTTGATCGCGTAGAACGCCTCCTGCCCGATCGTCCCGGAGAAGCGTTCGACGTACTCCCCGCCGCGATGGTCGGCCATCAGGATCGCCGGGCCGAGGACCTCGCGGTCGGTCGAGACGGGCACGGCGGCCTCGCCCATGGAGCTGACGCCGATGGCGGTTACGGGGTCGCCGGCGGCGCGGGCGAGCCCGGCGGCCTCGGCGACGGCCTCCAGCACGCCGGCGAAGACCTCGGCGGCGTTCATCTCGAACCGTCCCGGCGCCGGCGTGCGGGTGGTCAGCCCGCGGGCGGCCTCGGCGAGGCATCGGCCGTCGGCGGCGAACGCGGCCGCCTTGCACACGCTGGAGCCGACGTCGAGGCCGAGCAGGCTCATACGCGCAGCACCTCGTAGCCGAGGTACTTCTCGAACGCCTCGGCGAGCGGTTGGACGATGCTGCCCGGCGTGACGCTGACATGGTGGCGGAACCCGGCATAGCCGATGGTCTGGAGGGCGTCCTGGAGGTGGGGGATCTCCGCGACGCCGGCGCAGCCGAAGAAGTTCTCGGGGATCGGGTCCTCGGTGAACCGCCCGCTGCCGAGGTACCACCGCAGCCGCCCGGCCTCGGTGAGCATGCTCGAGTAGGTGAAGTCCGTCGCGGCGATCCGCCCGGTGTTGCAGCCGAAGCCGCAGCCCTTGCCCACCGCGTTGGCGAGGATCGCGTGGTCGGTGATCTGCCCCTTGCAGGTCATCAGGCTCTGGGGCACCGGGCCGCAGTGGAAGAGGATGCACTTGTCGGGCTCGTCGGCGTAGTTGTTGTTCCAGTCCAGGCACGTCGGCGGCTGGCCGCTGGCCAGCGAGAGGGCGCGCATCGCCACGGCGTTGCCGACGTCGACCTCGCACGCGGCCGACATGCCGCGGTTGTTCATCTCGCTGAGCAGCACGCAGGGGGAGATGCCCAACTGCTGCTGCATCTCCAGCCAGCAGCGGACGGCGATGGCGTCGAGCCCGCACTCGTCGACGAGCTTGTCCAGCACGACGCCCAGGCGGGCGATCTTCTCCAGGGCCTTCTTGGGCACGCCCTTCCAGGAGGTGTACTTGCTCAGGGCGGACTGCTTGGCCTTCAGGGCCCGGTCGGTGGCCTTGAGGGCGTCCATGCGGGCGAAGACGTCCGAGAGGTCGTACGTCTCCATCGTGATGCCGTGCCGCTGGAGGGCGATCTCGTCGATGCGGACGGTCTTGAACGCCGTCGTCCGCGCGCCGACGGCGCCGACGGTCATCTCCTTGAGCCCCGCGACGACGCGGCACATGCGGTCGAAGGTGTCCACGTTGGCGGCGAACGTGTCGCTTCCCGGGTGCACCGTGTGCGGCTTCAGCGCGGTGAACTTCAGCCCGTACTGGCAGAAGACGTCCATGATCGAGAACTTGCCGCAGAAGGAGTCCCGGCGGACCTCCGGGGCCATCTGGTCCAGCTCGTCGGGATAGGCCTGGATGAGGATCGGCACGCCGGCGTCCTTCAACGCCGCGATCGCGCCGGTCTCGTCGCCGAAGTTCGGCAAACAGAGGATCACGCCCTGGTACTGCCCGGCGTGCTCGCGGAGGAACCGGGCGTACCGGGCGCCCTCCTCCGGCGTCTCCACGGCGCCGTGACGCGTCGCCCGCGTGTCCAGCATCAGGACCTCGTGGCCGAGCTTCTTCAGGACGCGCTTCGCCTCCCGCCGCGCCGCCGCCTGGAGCGAGGCCGGAAAGAACCCCCGGTTGCCGAAGAACACCGCGAACGTCGATTTCGTCGCCATCATGATTCGTCTCCCTGTGTATGGTTCCTCGTTCTGTACCGCAGGGCGGTCGCTACTTCCAGGGGCCTCTGCCCGTGCGGACCTTCGCGCCGCGGACGAGGAGATGGCCCGTCGGCTTGCCCGCCCGGTCGGTCAGCAGGGCGGCGACGTCGGCCTCGGTCGAGAGCTCGCCCGCGGCGACCGGCCCGCCGGCCGCCGTCCGCAGCAGCACGGTGGCCCCGCCGGCCGGGCCGGCGATGCGGACGCCCCGGCCGCCGTCGGCGTCGACCAGCGCGGCCTGTGCCGGCTCGGCCTGGCCGCGGTGGGGCAGCAGGACGGTCACGAACGCGACCTCCGCCGCCGGGGCGGTCGTCTCGGCCGTCAGGTGCCACTCGGTCAGCTTGATCCGTTTTCGCGGGGGCGGGTCGAACCGGTCGGTCAGCGAGAGCTTCAGCCCGGCGGGGGCGAGGATGGCGGCGCGGACGGCGGCGTGATCGTTGACGACGCGGATGTCGTCCTGGCGCTCGGCGCTCATCTCCGTCGGCGAGTGCAGGAACCACTGGAAGGTGGTCGGCTTGGGCGCGATCAGCCGGTCGAGAACCACCACCGCGTAGGGCTTCAGCATCAGCACGTGGCGGCGGAAGCTCTTCAGCGTGCCCTTGGGGTACGCCCCCGCCGCCTCGCCGCAGACGTACCCCAGCCGCTCGTCGTCGTGGAAGGCCACGATCCGCCCGGCCGCGGCCTGGGAATGCGGCACCTGCCCGACGCCGCCGACGGTCACGCAGTTGGTCGATTTCGTCTGCCACATCCACCGGCGGTGGTGGGCGCTGCCGTAGGAATCCCGCCGGCCCGTGCGGATCAGCAGCCGCCGCCCGTAGGCGTAGAGGAGCAACGAGTTGTTGGACTCGTACCCGTGGCTCTGCGTGCCGAACGGGCTGGACTTGAAGACCACCTCCACGTTGTCCCCGGCGTCGAGGATCGAGGTGTTCAGCATCGCCTGCCCCGTTCCGCGGAAGCAGCGGCTGGCGGGCAGCGCGGTGGGTTTGCGGGGCGTGACGGCCGGCAGGGCGCCTCGGAGGAAGCCCATGTACCCGCCCTCGGAGGCGGGCCCGCCGATGGCCTCGACGTACCAGCGCCAGTGGGGGTTCCGGGCCTGGGCGGCGAGGATGGTCATCAGCGTGCGGTTGTGCTCGGCCCGCTTGCCGGCGCAGAGGTCGCCGAAGCCTCCCCCGCGCGTCCCCGGCGGCTGGAGATACATCGGGTAGTACCCCACCTTCGAGAAATACGGCTTGTCGAAGGCGTCCACGCCCATCGCGGACTTCATCGCCCTCGCCCACCAGGTGAACCGGCGGATGTAGCTCCGCCAGTAGGAGACGCCCTCGTGCCACCCGCCGTCGGCGTCCGACCAGACGGGGTAGACGTTGTAGAACACGTTCATCGCGAACCACACCCACTCGCGGGCGTCCGGAAGCTCGTCCAGAAACGCGATCCCCACCTCCCCCAGGAAGTGCCACGCCCGGTTGCGATGGCTGCCGTACGGCTTCCAGATGTGATGCCGGACCAGGTGGTCGTACATCTCCTTGCCGCGCACCGCCATCACCTTCCGGCAGCGGGCGCGCTCGGCCTCGGTGAGCAGGTCGTGGACGAAGCTGTACGTCCGCGAGAAGTAGTAGTTGTAGGGCATGCCCGCTTCGTCGTTGTAGCGGTAGCCCGTCGAGCCCTTCGGGTCCCAGCTCGCCGCCGCCAGCAGCAGGCGTCTGGCCTCCCGGCCGTACGTGTCCTCGCCGGTGATCAGCCGGGTGAACGCCAGCGTGGCCGCGCCGTGGAGCACGCGGATGGTGTACCGGCGGTTTCCCCACCAGATCTTCCGCCAGGGGTCGCTGCCTGGCTTCATGCCCTTGGGGTACTTGCGGGGCTCGTCGGTGGGCGGGGGGTTCTTGAGCAGCTTTTCGCACTCGGCGACGAGGCGGTCGCGGCGGTCCTTCAGCGGCCCGGAGGCGAGCTTGCGGAGGCCAGGCAGGTCCTCGGGGCGCAGCAGGAGCCGCGGGTGGGACTTGGGGACGCGGCCCAGGAGCTTCGCCCGGGGTGGCATGGGCATCTCCGCCGCCTGCGGCGGGATGGTGAACGCCCGCGCCCCGCTCCACGCCGACGGCCCGCCCTTGCCGTCGACGAACCGGAATCGCCAGAGCAGCTTCTCGCCGGGCGGGAGAAGCTTCGGCGGGCAGTAGCAGTTGTAGGCGATGCCCCTTGCGGCGAGGACCACGTCGGTGAAGCCCGGGTCCCGGGCGACCTGCATCTCGTAGGCCGCCGCCTGCTTCTGAGGCCGCCAGACGAAGCCCGGCGGGTTGGTGGCCGTGGGGTGGGCCTGCGACGGGCGGAACCCCCACTCGCCGGGTCCGGCGGGGGCGTCGTTCACGGCGGGAGGTCTGGCCCGGGCCAGGCCGGCGGCGGCCAGGAGGATCGCGAGGGCGGCAAGCGGCGGGGCGGCGTTACGCATCGATCCGGGCCTCCAGCTTGCGGAGCGTGTCGATCTCGCGCGGCAGGTGGGTCTCGTGCGGCTCCCAGTTGATCCATTCGCCGCTGAGGAAGCCGTCGAAGTCGATCGTCTTGAGCAGCTCGATCGTGCGGCGGTGGTCCACGTCGCCGGTGCCGATCGGCAGCATCTCGAGCCGGTCGTCGACGGCCCGACCGTCGTGGATGTGCAGGTGGGCGATCCACGGCTTGAGCAGCTCGAAGGATTCGTCGATGGTCGCCAGGCCGTGGCGCAGCGGATGAAGGATGTCCCAGTTGGCGCCGACGGCGGGGTGGTTCACGCGCTCGAGCACCTCCGCCACGTGCCGCGGATCGCACCAGGCGTCGTGCGTCTCGAAGGCCAGGCGGACGCCGCGCTCGCCGGCGTGGTCGGCCAGGGCGGACATCGAGGCGGTCATCCGGTCGATGGCGGCCTCGCGGGAGTCCTCGCCGATCTGCCCGCCGAAGACGCGGAGGCAGCCGGCCCCGACGTCGCCGGCAAGGTCGATCCGCTCGTGGGCGTCGGCGATCATCCTCTCGGTCTCGTCGGGCGAGGCGAGGCGGCAGGAGGTGGCCAGGCAGGCCGGCGCGACGCCGCCGCGTCGGAAGGCGTCGGCGATGCGCTGCCTCTCGGCGGCGTCGGCGGCGACCTCCACGCCGTGGGCGTGCCCGGCGTCCAGCCGCGGCTCGACGCCGTCGTAGCCCAGCTCCGCCGCCAGGGCCAGCACGGCGTCGAGGTCCAGCTCGGGGGTGGAGAACGTCATAAACGCGTACTTCATCGTGGGCTCCTTCTTCGCGGTCGATCGGCGTCGACGTCCACGCCGGAGCCTACCCGACCCGCGGTGCCTCCGCAAGCGAACCCGCCCGCGCCGCCGGGGGGCAGGTGGTGTACAATGCCCCGAGACATTCGCCGATCTCGTCGCGTGGAGAACCGCCGTGCCCGAAGACCGCAACCCGTCCGACGCCCCGGGCGACAGGCAGCAGCAGTCCCTTGACCGGGGGGAGACCAGGCGGCTTGCCGGGTGGCAGAAGATCGCCGTCGGCATCTCCGTCGCCCTCACCCTCGTCGGCCTGGCGGTCTACGCGGCCGGGTCGTTCGGCGAGGCCGCCGCGCCCGCGACGCGGAAGCGGGCGCCCGTCCAGCCGAAGGGTTTTGTGCCGACCGGCACGTCGGAGACCTCCGACACCGCCGAGGCGCCGGCGGGCGAGGGCGACTGGCGCCCGGTCCTGTTCCGCCTGGGGTTCAGCTTCTTCGTGGGCTTCTGCGTCGCCTACGCGCTGCGGGCGTTCTTCAAGATCTCGATCGTCGCCATCGGGCTGGTCCTGCTGCTGTTGTTCGGCCTCCAGTACGCCGGGCTGATCGACGTGGACTGGGCGGCGATGGAGGGCTGCTACGACTCGGCTTCGGCATGGCTGTGGCGTCAGGTGACCAGTTTGCGGCGGTTCGTCACCGGGTATCTGCCCTCGTCGGCCAGCGGGATCGCGGGGATGGCGGTGGGGCTGAAGCGGCGGTGAAAACCCGGAGATTTTGGTGAATGAACCGTCGGAGGTTTCCGATCTATAGGGGGACCGCCCTCCAGGCCCGACAGCGGCTGCGTGTGCGCCGGGGCCTGGGGCGGGGTCCGAGGCAGGAAAGGGAACCACCGTGTCCGGAATCCACTCGCTGGACCGCGCCGCCGCCCTCCGACGGGCTCGCGGGCTGCACGACGAACTGCTCCGCGTCGCCTCCGCGCCGTCCTACAGCATCCGCTACGTCGCGGACGATCACGGCCTCGGCCGGGAGGTCGACACCCTCTGCACCGTCCGCCCCGTCGCCCCGGGCCGAACCCACTCGCCAACCGGCTGACGCCGCCTCCCGCCGCGCTGCCGACACGGCCTGCTGCGCCCTTCGCGCACCGCCCGGTGCGCCCCCGACGGCCGTGACCTTACCGGACCCGACCGCCGCGCTTTGTCGGCGCCGGCGACCCCTCCTTGCGCCGTTCCGCTACTGCTGGACCTTGGCGGCGAGTTTGCGCATGTCCTTTTCGGCCAGCGCGACGAGCGCGGCCTGTTGGAGCTGCGCGGCCAGCGCCCGGGCCTTGCCGGCGACGTCGAGGGCCTCGTGGTTCTTCCCGGCCAGGGCGTAGGCTCGCGACAGCGCCAGCAGGTGCCGCGGGTCCCGCCAGGCGCGAAGGCTGCATGCCCGTCGAGCCAGCCGCACCGCCTCGTCGGGGGCGTAGAACAAGGTGCCGGGAGTCATGCGGATTCGCGCGGCCACCAGCAGTGCCTGGATGTTGCGCTCGTCGAGATGCAGGGCTTGGTTGCACGCGATCAGGGCCTGGTCATGTCGGCCGGACATCGCCAGCAGCCGGGCGACGTCCGCATGGGCGGCGGCGTTGTCGGGATCGCGTTCGACAGCCCGACGGGCGTGGACGAGGGCTTGGGAGAACTGCTTGCGGAGCCCGCTGACTCGCGAGCGGATGAGCCATCCCAACCCGCAGTTGGCGTCGATGTCCAGCAGGGCGTCGGCGAAGGTCAGCGCCCGGTCCTGCTTGCCCTGCGAAAGCAGCAGGTCCGTCTGCGTGGCGGCATTCCTCTGGAGCTGCTGCCAGTTGGTCCGCAGCATGGGCTCGTCGGGGAATCGGCGCAGGCCCGCAGACAGTGCGCGGAACTTGTCGAGGATGTTCTCGGCGGCGATGGCCTGGACGATGCTGTCGGCAGCGCGGTAGGCGCGTTCCAGCCGCCTGCGCGCGTCGTCGCGTCGCTGCGGCGGGAGGGCATCCCAGCGGACGATGCCGGCGGGGGAGGGCATGCGGATGCCGAGGACGAACCGGCGGAGTATCTCGGTCTGGGGTATGTTGGCCTGGGTGGCGAACTCGACGAAGGGGCGATAGTCGCTGTTGACCGGCGCCCCGGCGGTGAGGGCGCGGAGCTGCGTCTCGTCGGCGACGAAGCAGCTCAGCAGATGCCAGACCGACTCGATGTTGATCGGGCGGAGGCTCTCGCGGATGTCCGGGTCGGCCAGGCAGCGCTCGATGTGCGCCGGGTCGGGCCGCTGGGGCGTCTCGGAACACACGATCAGCACCAGGGGTGCGGGGTTGGTCACGAGGTACCAGATCGACACGTGCGGAAAGGCCTCGACGGCCGTGGCGTAGAGGCTGCGGAATACGGCCGGGGGCATCTGGTAGGTGGGCACCCAACTGACCATCAGCCCTCCTTCGGTCAGGCGTTCCCGGGCGGCCTGGAAGTACTCCAGCGTATACAGGGAGGCGTTGTCGGCGAACTCGCGGGGATGGATCGAGTCGTTGACGATGACGTCGTAACGCGCGTCGGTCAGGTGGAGGTAGTTCTTGGCGTCCATGTAGATCATGTCCACCTTCTCGCCCAGGCGGTCGCCGAGGTTGATGTGCTCGAAGTGCTCCAGGGCGATGTCCACGACTTCCGGGGCGATCTCCACGCAGTCCAGCTCCCGCGGGTCGTGAAGGGACAAGCACCGCGTGGTCTCCCCGGAGCCAAAGCCGACCGACAGCACGCGTTCGGCCTTGCTGTTGAGCAGCATGCCGAAGTGCCCCAGGGCTTTCTGGTCGCCGCGGTAGGCGTAGGCGTCGCCGGCGATGCTGTGTCCTGCGGCGTGCATGTCCAGCGACATGTTGCCCAGGTGCCGGTGCAGCGAGATCGTCGTGTTCACGCCCTCGTGCATGGCCACCAGCGCCAGCATCGGGTTCAGCGCGCGGACGCGGGCGTCCACGATCCGGCGGAACAGCCCCCCGGGCAGGAGGACCGCCGCTGCCGCCGCGCCGCCGAGGGGCACAAGGCCCAGCCATCGCAGCAGCCGCCGGCCCGGTGCCAGCGCCGCCGCGGCCGCGGCGCCGACGCAGCACGCGGTCAGCCCCAGCACCATCAGCCCGCCCTGGACGCCCAGCAGGGGCACCAGGACGAAGCCGGTGACCAGCCCGCCGAGGACGGCACCGATCGTGTTGGCGCCGTATGCCGTGCCGGTGGACCGCCCGACCAGGTGCACGTGCCGCGCCCAGGCCTGGAGCCCGATCGGGAAGGCGAAGCCCATCAGCAATGTCGGCGCGGCCAGCAGCGCCAGGCCGTGAACCAGCGGTTGCGTCATCGCCGCGAGGGTGCCGTGGGCGCTGGCGTCCATGCCCGGGTGCCACCCCGCCCAGGCGGCCAGCCAGGGCAGGTATACCGGGCCGGTCAGACCCAGGACGGCCAGCGAGAGCCCGAAAACCATGCCCGGGTTTCGCAGGCGGCGTGCGACCAGGCTGCCAAGGCCCGCCCCGAGGACGTTGCCCAGCAGGTAGACCGTCAGCACGCCGGCGAAAACGTATGTCGTTCCGCCCATCAGGAAGACCACGCTGCGCATCCAGAGGATCTCGTAGCCGATGCTGACCAGGCCGCTGACGAAGAACGCCGTCACCAGCAGGGCGAAGCCCGCGCCGGAAGAGCCGCCCGCCTGCCCCGGCGGCTTCGGTGGCGCCGGTGGTGCCAACGACGCCGGCTCGGCCGCCTGATGCCGCGACAGCGCCAGCCCTCCCAACGCCACAAGCAGATTCAGTCCGGCCGCGGCGTACAGCGTGCCCATCACGCCCAGCCAGCGCAGCAGCACGAATCCGGCGAGGTAACACCCCATGGCCGCCCCGAGGGTGTTGAGGGCGTAGAGCCTGCCGACCAGCCGTCCGGCTTCGCCCTCCAGGGCCGTCACGAACCGCGCCAGCAGCGG
The DNA here is from genome assembly GCA_964385465.1 of uncultured Planctomycetaceae bacterium. Lineage (GTDB taxonomy): Bacteria > Planctomycetota > Phycisphaerae > SM23-33 > SM23-33 > CAYLPJ01. The sequence continues at coordinate 66,242 of CAYLPJ010000023.1, forward strand.
CAGCGTGGTGCCCATGAGCATGGAGGGGATCAGCAAGATGGCCCCCGAGATGGTGACCTGGGCGGCCAGGAGTACTCCAGGCGTGGGGTCCGCCGCCAGGTAGAACCACCGGTAGGCCCCGTCGGCCAGACGCAGGGCGCCGGGGATCAGCAGGGCGACGACCGTGATGGTCGCTTCGATCATCGCGTAGGCGCGAAGCCGGTTGCGGAGGCGGTCGGCGTAGCGCCCCATCAGGATGGCCCCCAGCGCCAGTCCGCCCATGAAGACGGAAACGACCACGCTGGAGGCATACACCGTGTTGCCCAGCGTCAGCTTGAGCAGGCGGGCCCATACGACCTCGTCCATCAGCGAGCACATCCCCGAGGCGCAGTAGACGCCCATGACCAGCACGACCGTCGCCCTTGCGGACAGGCCGCCCGTGGCCGCACGGACAAGTCTCGGCTTCGCTTGCTTCGTCACGTCTGTTCTCCGTGGGCCGCTGCTGTCGTCCCTCGGCGGGTCACGGACGCATTGTCCCAGTTTCCGCACGGCCGACACAACCCGCTCCCCGCCCGCGGGAGCGCCGCGCTGCTGCTTTTCATCGTCCGGATCGCCCCGGTTCGCGAGCCGCTTCCATGGAGAGCCCGCCCCCGCCGTGACGCCGTCGCCGGCGTATGCTAGGATGCACCGCGCGCGGGCACCCGTGTCGGGCCTCGCCGAGGAAAGGAGCACGTGGCCGATGGGCATCAAGGTCGGGTTGTGCGGGATGGGGTTCTTCGGGCGGCATTTTGTGCCGCTGTTCAAGGCCCACCCGTTCGTCGAGGAGGTCGTCCTGGCCGAGCTGCGGGCCGACCGGCTGGCCGAGGTCGCCGAAGAGCACGGGATCGAGCGAACCGTCGAGTCCATGGACGAGCTGGTCAAGACCGACGTCGACGCCATCGCCATCTTCACCCAGCGGTGGACGCACGGGCCGCTGGCCGTCCAGGCTCTCGACGCCGGGAAGCACGTCTACTCCGCCGTACCCGCGGCGGTGACGCTCGAAGAGCTCGGCGCGCTCGTCGAGGCCGTCGAGCGGACCGGCCTGGTCTACGCGATGGGCGAGACGAGCTTCTACCGCCCGCAGACCATCTGGTGCCGCCGGAAGTTCGCCGCCGGGGACTTCGGCGAGTTCGTCTACGGCGAGGGGCAGTACCACCACAACATGGCCCACTGGTTCTACCTGCCCTTCTACGACGCCAACGGCCCCGACTGGAAACGCTTCGCCTCCGTTCCCCCCATGTGGTACCCCACCCACTCGGTCAGCCACGTCCTCGGCGTGACCTTCGGCCGATTCACCCGCACGAGCTGCTTCGGCCGCGCCGACGATCACGAGGACGGCATCTTCGACCGCCAGCTCAGCGCGTTCGACAACGACTTCTCCAACCAGTCCGCCCTGTTCCGCACCGCCGACGGGGGCATGGCACGGATCAACGAGTTCCGTCGCACGGCCGCGGGGGAGAGCCGCCAGAGCATTATCGGCACGCGGGGGGCGTACGAGGAGCAGGTGAACCCGCACCGCGGGGAGGTGAGCGTCCGGCAGCAGATCGACGGGACGGAGTCCGAGGCGGAGGACACCGCCCAGAGCATCGGCGTGTGGACGGAGATCGGCTTCGAGAAGGACCCGCACAAGCCCGACGGCAGCTACGACTACGCAAACGCCCAGCACTGGTCGTTCAAGAAGAAGGAAGACGTCACCCGCATCCACCGGCTGGACGGCGTGGAGATCACCGAGGCGAACCTCGGCGACCTGCCGCGGGAGTATCTCGGGCGGCGGCACCTGGGCGTCAGTTGCGTGCACCCGGTCGAGCGGTTGCCGAAGGAGTTCGTCGGGCTGCGCAACGGGCACTGCGGGTCCCATCAGTTCCTCGTCCACGACTTCGTCGAGGCGATCCGCACGGGCCTGCTGCCGCCGAACCACGTCTGGCTGGCGGCGCGGTTCACGGCCCCGGGGATCGTCGCCCACGAGTCCTGCCGCCGCGAGGGCGAGCGGCTGGAGATTCCCGATTTCGGCCGACCGCCCGCCGACGCCCGATGCATGGACGAGCTCGTCGTCCTGCGAGATGGCCCCGCGCCGTGAAGGAGACCGCCATGCGAACCGTGCTCGCCGTGATGCTGCTGGGCCTGACCGCCGCCTGCCCCGCGGCCGAAAAGCTCCGCAAGGCCGACGTCCGCGCCGCCTTCGAGAAGGCGGTGCAGTTCTTCAGCCGGGAGGTGGCCGTCGAGGGCGGCTACGTCTGGCGGTACAGCGCGGACCTGAGCAAGCGGGAGGGCGAGGGCAAGGTCGGGATGCGGACGGTCTGGGTCCAGCCGCCCGCGACGCCCACCGTGGGCGAGGCGTTCCTTTCCGCCCACGAGCTCACCGGCGACGAGGCCTGCCTGGACGCCGCCCGCGCCGCCGGGGCCGTGCTGCTGCGAGGGCAGATGCACACCGGCGGATGGATCGCCCGCATCGAGCTGGATCCGCAGCGCCGGCGCCGCTACGCCTACCGCGTCGACGGCCCGCCGGCGAAGAAGGCCCGGCGGTACAGCTCGCTGGACGACGACCAGACGCAGTCCGCCCTGCGGCTGCTCATGCGGCTGGACCGGGCGACCGGCTTCGAGGACGAGCCGCTCGGCGAGGCCGTCCGGTACGGGCTCACGCACCTGCTCGCCGCCCAGTTCCCCAACGGCGGCTGGCCTCACGTCTGGGACGGCCCGGCGCCGGAGCTGCCGGTCAAGCCGGCCGCCTACCCGCCGAAGGGCCAAGCCACGCGGATCAAGGCCCACTGGACGCTGTACACCATCAACGACAACCTCATGCGGGACGTCATCCGCACGCTGCTGCTGGCGGCGGAGGTCTACGGCGAGGGCCGCTACCGCAAGGCCGCGCTGGCCGGAGGCGACTTCCTCCTGCTGGCCCGGATGCCCGAGCCCCAGCCGGCGTGGGCCCAGCAGTACGACTTCGACATGCAGCCGTGCTGGGCGCGGAAGTTCGAGCCCCCGGCCGTCACCGGCGGCGAGAGCCAGGGCGTGATGCTCACGCTGCTGGAGCTCTACGAGCGGACGGGCCAGCGGAAGTACCTCGACGCGGTGGCCCCGGCGATCGCGTACTTCAAGCGGTCCAAGCTCCCCGACGGCCGGCTGGCGCGGTTCTACGAGCTGCGGACCAACCGCCCGCTGTACTTCACGAAGGACTACAAGCTCACCTACGACGACTCGGACCTGCCCGACCACTACGCGTTCAAGGTCGGCTCCAACATCGACCGGATCGAGCGGCGGTATCGGCGGCTCAAGGCGGCGAAGTGGCAGCCGCCGAAGCGCGTCAGCGGCAAGCCCTCGCGCCCGTCGGACGGCGCGGTCCGCTCGGCGCTCCGCTCGCTGGACGACCGCGGCGCGTGGGTCACCGACGGGCGGCTGGAGTACCACGGCGGAAACGACCCGACCCGCCGCGTCATCGAGCCGCGCGTCTTCTGCCGCCGCATCGAGCTGCTTGCCCGCTGGCTGGCGACGCACTGACGGCGAGGGGCGCGGCGACGCCCGCCCGCCTAAGCGGTCTCAAAGTAGAATGCCGTCATGACATCTTGACCGAGACCGACACCGAGCTCGTGCCGACCACCAAGCTCCACCGGGTCATGGTCCTCGCGCCGAAGTTCAAGGCGCTCAACGCCAATCGCGGCCTTTGGCGGAATGCCCCCTGCGACCGAAGCGATCAGTAGCTGACCTGCATCTCGTCGAAGCGGATGCAGTTGGGGTCCACCAGGAACGTGCGGAAGAACCTGGCACCGAAGGGGTCCTCGGGTGCGAGCACACGGGCAAGGAACACGCGCGTCTGGCCGGGCGCCAGGGCGACCTCGGCGGTGTGCATTGTGGCGATGCGCTTGGGCGGCTCGTCTTCGGGGGTCCACACTGTCGACGCGGCTCGCCACTCGCCAGCCTCGTCAAGCCGTTGCTCGAGCCCCAGGCCGTGGGGAACGACCATGCCCGGGTTCTCCTCCCGCTCCAGGCGGATCCGCGCCCTGTCCAGCTCCGTCGGCCCGTACTTCATCCCGTTGCCCTCCAGGATGAACAGTTTCACCGGCCTGCTGTCGCCGTTGCGGATCGCGACGCGCACCTCGAGCATCGGCTGGTTCCCCATATTCTTGCCGACCCGCTTGCCGCTGGCCGAGACGATGTGAAGGTCCGCCCTGGCGGATGTCGGACTCGTGGGGGGATCCCTCGTTTCGGAGCACCCGCACACGGCCGTCGCGGCCGCTGCAGCGAGGGCCAGGAGGCTTGACGTCCCGAGAGTTGCGGCGGATCCAGTGACGTCTGGCATGGTCACCTCCGGGCCGGCGTGGCCGGCATAGGGCGCGGGGTGGGGTCCAGGTCCCGCTGGTCGACGCGCGTGCCGGCGGGGTCGATCAGGAACGCACGGAAGGCGTAGCTGCGCATCTGGCTGGGCGTGGGAGCGTCGATGAAGGTACGCGTCTGGCCGCCCTTGGCGAGGGCCTTCTTCTCGAAGGGCCGGTCGCCCCTCTCGCGAGGCGAGATCGTCCAGCCCATGGGTGCAAGGTGCCATTCCCTCTCGCTGCCCAGCTTCCATTCCAGGCCGAGATGGTAGGGTCCAAGTGCCGCGCCGGCTGCCCGGCGGCGGGCGGCCAGCCCCGGGTCGACGTCCACGTGCTTGCTGTCCGCGAACGTGCGGATCCATGCGGCCTCGCCGCCGGTGTTCTCCACCTGGAGCATCAGGAAGTGCGTCGGCAGAGGGCCGTCGGGGTCGTCCACGTGGTGCGTGAAACGTCTGATGTGCAGCGCCGCCGGGCCCTCGGCCGTCAAGTCGTTACGCTCGAGCTTCAGGCGGAACCTGTCGTGCGCCGATCGACTGTGGCTGTCCACGCGAGTCGCGACGATGACAGCCCTCCTGGCCCTGCCGGCGGGCAGGTCCACGTTGTCGCCGTTCTGCCGGAGACGGGCTGCCCGCTTCGGGACGCGGTGGGGCGACGAGGCTGATCCGGGATAGACATCAAAGCAGAATTCATTGCGCCGACCTTCCTCTTCGACCGAGATTGTAACCCCGCCGGTCCAGGTGTCGGCGATCTCGATGTAGAGGGCCCCGTAGGCGTCGATGGACGTTTCGCTCCAGCCCCCAAGCCCCGGACCGTAGTCGCCAGGCTCTCTGGCCGCCAGGAACGCCAGGTGTTGCTCGGTGAAGACAGGCTCCAGACCCAAGTGGGCGGCGTGGGGGGCAGGCACGGCGCGCCGGGCGAAGTAGAAGTTTGCGGCCGCGTAGTCTCGGAACAGGTCGGGGAGCGATAGGCTGTACGTCCTGTCGACCTTGTCGGCAAAGGCCTCCAGGCCAAGGCCCTGGCCCTTGGCGCTGAAGAACTCGAACGGCAGGTCCCCGCCACGCGGGTTGACCGACTGGAGGTAGCTCCAGAGCAGTGCCGTCCCGTAACCGCGTCGGCGGACCTGGAACGGAAGCGGAACACCCAGGACGGGCACTCGCGGCGCTTCCCACTGGCCTTGATTGAAGACGTGGAGCCCGGGCTCTGAGAAGCAGCTCTGGCAGGAGAGCCCGACGCGAGAGTTCGAGGCCTTGAGATACCTCATGCAGAGAAGGCCTTCGTAGTACGTGGCCGTGCCCTCGTAGAGCCAGCCGGGCCCGATCCCCAGCACATCACTGCTCGGGGAGGGGAGCGCTACGAGCGTCCACTGGATCGCGTGGAAGAACTCATGGAAGCAGTCCCCCCCGAGCGTGATCTGCTCCGACAGTGATCTGCTGGCCGGGACGTCGGCATTGAACCGGCCGACGGCGAAAACAATGCCCTTGCCGGCCTCGTACTCCGGTGTGTCCCTGTCGTCGACGTACACGGTGTACCGCTCGCCGTCCGGCGTGGGGCTCGGATATGGGCCGTCGATGCACCACTCCTTGAAGGCGATCTCAAGGAACGTGCCGATATACTCCGCCACGTCGGGAATGCTGTCGCACGCGTCCTGGATGACGATGCCTGGCGCGGGCCATCGAACGGTCTGGCGGTCCTGCAGGGCTCTGGCCATCGTTTCGTCCGGCGGAACACCTGAGTAGTCGACCACGAAGTGCGGCGTCAGCAGCTTGCGGGCCTCCGCGTCGTGCTGGAACACGAGCGGTATGGGTTTGCCGGACGTGTCGGAGGGCGACGGCGTCCGCGTCATCGAGATGGTAACGACCGCGATCGCGGCCGCACCCATGCCCGCTGCTGCCACGACGGGAGCGAGTCTCATCTGCGGGGTTCTCCCATGGTCCGCCCTGCGGCCCGGCCGGGGTGTCCTACTGGGCCGCCAGCCACTGGTTGGCGAGTCCGGCGTAGGCGCCCTTAGGGTGCGCCGCCAGATAGTTCTTAAGGCCATAGTCGCCGAACAGCATCATGCTCGTGCTGTTGCGCATCATCTCGGCCGACCACGCCACCGCGAAGGCCAAGTCGTCGCGTTCCTTCAGCGGGGGCTTGCTCTTGAGGACCATCTGGAGCATCAGGTCCGCCGGGGCGAAGGGCCAGGTCCGCTCCATGTACGCCATGAAGTCCTTTCGTCGCGTACCCGATGTCTTCGTCTTGACGCCGAACTCCTTCGCGTGGTCGCACACCAGCTTGCAGAAGTGGTCGTAGGCGGCTCTGGACCCTTCCTCGTCACCCGCGGCGGGCTTGGACTTGACGCGGTCGCCGAACATCGCTTCCTGGATGGCCATGCCGGTCTGGCTCATGCCGGGGGTCGACGTGCGGTACTGGAGCAGCAGGTACGCCAGCTCGCTGTTGCGGGGAACAGCACTGCGGACCAGGGGCATGAGCTTGTCCGTGTGCCGCATCGCCGCGGCCACCAAAGCGCCCCACTTGGCACCGGCCTCCACTTTCCTCGCGAAGCTCCGGCTGCCCTGCCAGCCTCCGCCGCAGATGAACTCCGCGTGGGCGTCGAAGTGCGTCTTGAACGTCTCGACGTCCTGGGCGGTGAGGTTCTCGGCCTCGAACAGCGGGGCGATCAGCAGGAACAGGCACGTCCGCATCGGCAGCCGCGTCATTCCGTGGCGGGCGTTGAGCTTCTCCGCCGGGCTCTTGGACAGCGTCTCGGCAACGACCGGGACCAACTGTCTGGCCAGCAGCTTGTCCCAGTCCGTGCTGGGCTTGCCGTACTGGTGCCGGGCCCACGGCGTGGCGTCGATCTTGTTCGCGGCCGCGTGCTTCCGCAGGTCGACCGCCAGGGACTCCGCCGTCTTGGGGTCGTAGCGGCGCAATTGCCCGGCCAGACGGTTCGCGACCCCCGTGTCATTCTGGCGACGAATGACGTCTCTGACCACGGCATCGAACTTGGCAAGGTCGAGATTGAGGATGTGCTCGCGTCCGGTCCGGACGATTTCCTCGGCCGCTCGCCTGTGGGAGTCCTTGCCCGCGGCGGCGAGCCGCTCGGCGATGCTGCGCTTGATCAGGTCGCCGACCTTCTTCGAGTAGTCGGGCGCGACATGGAGCAACTCGTCGAGCGTTCGCTCGTACGCGTTGGCGGGCAGGAGGATGGGCGGGTCCGAGCCCGGCACGACCAACTCCCCGGCGTGCAGGAGCTCGGCCTGGAGCTGCTCCCACATCGCCTCGGGGTGATAGGGGATGGCGGCCTTGTCCTTGAAGCTCTTGCCGGCTGTCGCGCGCCGGATCGCCCGGTGCTGCAGGTGCTCCTTGTAGAGCCTGTCGGACTCGACCTGGCGCATCGCCGTTACGTATGCGCGCTGGACCGAGGCATTCCTGGCCGCTCCCGTGCCGCTGAGGATGGCCGCGTCCTCCACGCGCTCGTACCACGCCTCGATCGGCTTGGTGGCCGGCAGCGTCCAGCTGAGCTTCAGCTGGTCGCCGTCCATCGTGAATACCTCGGGGCCTTGCGTGATGGGGTTGGGCCAGTGGATGCCGTCCTTGTCTCTCTCGGAGATGTCCGCCTGCAAGCCACGGCTATTCCGTGTGCGAACTACGTAGAGGTTCTTCAGGGCGTCGCTGTCCGGCCGGTCGATTGCGGCGGCGAGCTTCTCGATCGTGACGGGCTGCTTGTAGGCATTGTGGGCATCCGTGAACAGCTCCATGCCAGGCGTCGTTCGAACGCACTTCCATGTGCCGCAGAACTCGTCTGTCGGCCCTGCCGGTGTGCCCACTCCGTACGGCCCGGACGTGCCGCCCGGCTTCAGTAGGAGCCACGCGCCCGCCGCGCCGGCAACGAGAACGGCGGCCGCTGCCGCGATGGCGATGATTTTGCCCCCACCCGACTTGACCGCAGCCGCGGCGGTCGTGCCCGCGGCCCCGGTTGCGGCTGGGCCGCTCTCGGACAGTGCGGACGGGTGTGCCCGCGGGCTCTGCTCCGCCGCCGGCGGTATCAGGCATTCGCCCTGGCAGGACGGACATGTCTCGGTCTGACCCGCCAGAGAATCTGGACTCTCCATCTCCACGCCGCAGTGAGGACAACGAAAACAGATCATGGACTTCCTCCTGCCAACTGATTGCTGAAGTAGGCCTGGCCGAAATTCCCAGACTGGACAGAGACCATTGTGGCCCCGATTATCCGAGATTTTCCGTATGGTTCGCTGCCGACGACCGCCGTCGGCCTCTCTGACGAGCCTATCACCGATCGCGAGATCGGCAAGCGTGGTTTGTGCTCGGCGAAGAGCATGCCCTGCTGACCGCGGCCGGTATCACGAGGAGAATCGGCCGGCAAGCAGCCCTTTGCCGTCGATCCGGGCACACCGTCCCCGTCGTCTCCGCGCCCGCCGGTTGTCTCGTCCGTCGTTTCAGTCATCGCGGCACCGTCTCAGGTAGACGCAGCCGCCGAATGCGCTCCAGGATCGCCCGGAAGAGCCGCTTGGGCACGGCCGCCTCCTCCATCTGGAAGAAGACATACCGGGAGTGTGCCACCACCTTCGCCCCGACCTTGATCAGCTTCTCCCGCAACGTCGTCAGCGACCCGTGCTTCACCGACCGCGGCAGCGCCAGCCGTCGCAAGAAGTGGCCCACGTTGTGCGCCAGGGCGAACAGTTGCAACCCCACCTGGTTGTCCACGAAGTCCTGGCAACTCAGCCGCTTCCACTTCGCCGCGTTCTTGCCTTCCTTGATCCATTGCTCGAAGCAGGCGATGCCGTCGCATCGCCGATGTAGGCCAACGCGGCCAGGCGGGGCCGCGGACCAGCAGGAACGCAACATGACTTATCTGGGGCCGGCTCAGCCGTTGAGCTTCCAGCCCTCGCGGTACGTCTTGGTGACGTATTGGCCGGCCTCGGGGCAGTTGGTGGCCTGGAGCTTCTCGGCGTCCCACTCCAGCGGCTTGCCCGCGCGGTAGGCCACCAGGGCCAGCAGGTTGTTCTCGATCAGCGCCCCGGAATAGTCGAAGTTGCACAGCGTCTGCGAGCCGGTCTTGGCGCCCTCGATCCACTCGGCGTGATGCCCCGGGGAGGGCGGGATGAGCTCGTCGTCCTCGGGCTTGTCGAAGTACGTCAGGTCGCCGTTGGCGCGGAGGATCCGCCAGCCGTAGTCGCACATCAGCCAGCCCTTGTCCCCGCGGAAGATCACGCCCTTGAAGAGCTTGTCGCGGTCGAAGATCTTCATCGGCATGCCCGGCTTCTTCCCGCCGTCGTGCCAGGTGACCTTCACCGCCGGGCGCCAGTCGTTGGCGGGGTGTTCCCATTCGGCCTGCAGCCAGGTGGGAAGCGTCGCGTCGGACTTCTCGCTGCCGGTGGCCTTGCAACTCGTGGGGAAGCGCAGGTCCAGGGCCCAGTAGGCCATGTCCATCATGTGGCTGCCCATGTCGCCGATCTGCCCGCTGCCGAAGTCCCAGAAGCGGTTCCAGGCCAGGCACCCCCCGAGGTAGCCGGCGTTGTAGGGGTGCTCCGGCGAGGGGCCCAGCCAGAGGTCCCAGTCGATGTGCTCCGGCGGGTCGCCGGCGGCGGGAAGGTAGTTTCCGCCCTTGGGCATGCGGCTGCACCAGACGTGCGCCCGCTGCGGCGTGCCGATCGCCCCCCGGCGGACCATCTCCACCATCCGCCGGTAGTTGTCCGAGGCGTGGATCTGCGTGCCCATCTGCGTCGCCAGCTTGCCCTTGTTTTTCAGGTACGTCTCGCGGACCGTCCGCGCCTCGTGCACGCTGTTGGCCAGCGGCTTCTCGCAGTAGACGCTCAGCCCGCGGTTCATCGCCCAGGTGCTCACGAACGCGTGCGTGTGGTCCGTCGTCGAGCAGACCACCGCGTCGAGGTCCTTCTGGTCCACACACTTCCGCCAGTCCACGTAGGTCCTGGCGTCGGGGAACTTCTCCGCCGCCTTGCCAAGGTTCTTGGCGTTCACGTCGCACAGCGCGACGATGTTCTCCCCGCGCACCCCGTTGGTGTTGGACCGCCCCCGGCCCCCGCAGCCGATGATCGCGATGTTCAGCCGATCGTTCGGCGACTTCGGCCCGCCGAAGGCCGACCCGCGAAGGATCGCCACCCCCGCTCCCGCGGTCGCGACGTTCTTGAGAAATGCCCGACGATTCACCCGGCGTGCCATGTGCGTTCTCCTGGGCGTGGCCTCTGACGTGCGTTGCTCGCTCTCCCCTTTCAACCGCCCCGGGCGGGGAAAGTGCTCCCGCCCGGGCAAACGCCCGTGCCAACCGCCGCACCCGGCGGGTACAATCTCCCCATACTGCATTCAGCGAGGACCCCTGCGATGGCCCTGGAACCGAACGACCTGGCGAAGCTGGACGAACTGCTGGCGGCGATCCGCGAGTACGACGACCCACGCCGCGCCACCGCCGAGTGGAAGCAGGTCTACCGCCTGCTCCAGAAGACCGACCTGCCCAGCGGACGCGTCGGCGGGATTGTCGGCATGCGGAACGTGGACGGCCTGGCCGAACTGCTCGAGGGGCTCGGCGCCCCCGGCGGCGAGCCCGCCCCGGACGCCGACGCCCCCGACCCCGAGACCTGCCGCCGGGCACTCAAGGCCTTCCGCAAACGCCTGGCGGTAACGAAGCTCGACGACGAATCCCAGCTCGGGCGCGGACCGCTGTCCAAGGGAAGCCACGCCGACTACGCCGCCATCGAGCCGCCGGCCGAGTGGCCCGGGGAGGTCTGGCAGGAGCTCTGCCGGCAGGGCAAGCTCCGCGACATCGGGCACGGCTTCTACGAACTCGGCAAGGGCTGAGCCTACGCACCGCCGGCCGGCGCCGGCGGGGGGCATGTCACGAGGCGGTGAAGACCGTCACGTTGACGGCGTTGAAGAGCGCGTGGATGGCGATGGGCGCCCACAGCCGGCCGGTGCGTTCGTAGGTGTAGCCCAGCGCGACCGCCAGGGCGATCAGGCTGGGGATCGCCTGCGGCTGGTTGCCGTGCACCGCCCCGAACAGCGCGGCCGCGACGGCGATGGCGGCCAGGGGGCTGTCGGTGTACTGGCGGACCATGGACTGGACGAGCCCGCGGAAGAACACTTCCTCGCTGAGCGGCGCCAGGACGACCACCGAGAAGAGCGCCAAGGCCTTCCACGCCGGCGGGAAATCGGCTAAGTGCAGCAATACCGGGTGGTAACCGGTCTCCCAGCCGAGCTGCTCGAACAGCCGGACCATCAGTTCGTGCCCGCCCACGCAGACCGGCAGGATGGCCAGGTAGCCGATCAGCCCCCGCAGGGAGTCGGTCAGCCACCGCCGCCCGGAGAGCCCCAGCCCCCGGGCGAGCCCGTGGCGGAACGTCCTCGCCGCGACCGCCAGGCCCGCGGCCGCCCACACCGCCGCCGCAACTGCCGCCGCCGCAACACCATAGCGTGCCCGGACCGCCTGCGGCGAAGGCCCGGTCGCCGGCGCCGTCGCCGCCGCCGGGCCGGTCGCCGGCGCGGTCGCGGGGGTCGGCTCGGCCAGCCCCAGCCCAGTCCCCACCGCCATCGACGTCAGCCACATCGCCAGCAGAACCCCCACCACGTGAAGGGGGTTCAGGCGGTTCGGGCGCCCGGGCGTCCGCCGCAGCGACACCGCCGCCGGGCGGGCGACCGCACGGATCAGCCACACCGCCAGCACGCACGCCCCGACGGCCAGCAGGGCCAGCATCGCCTGGGCGGCGGAGGTCGGCTGGGTTTCGGGGCCGGCGGGCTGCACGCGCGTTCCTCACAAGGCGTTACAAAGCGTTTGACACTGTCGCGGCTCTCCGGTTACCTTGCCGGCGCGGCGAAGTCAACCGCGAAACCGGTTCACCCGATGCCCCCGAACATCCTCGACACCATTCTGGAGACCAAGCGGCGGGAGGTCGCCGCGCTGCTGGAGCGCACCGCGTTGGAGGACCTCCGCGCCGCCGCCGACGACGCGCCGGACGTCCGCAACTTCAACGCCGCCATCACCCGCAAGCCCCGCCGGGCCATCAACCTCATCGCCGAAGTCAAGAAGGCCTCCCCCTCCGCAGGGGTCATCCGGGAGGACTTCGACCCCGCCGCCATCGCCGCAAAGTACGCCGCCGGAGGGGCCTCCGCCGTCAGCGTCCTCACCGACGAGCAGTACTTCCAGGGCAGCCTGGAATACCTCCGCACCGTCCGCGAGGCCGTCGACCTGCCCGTCCTCCGCAAGGACTTCATCGTCCATCCCGCCCAGGTCTACGAGGCCCGCGCCGCCGGGGCCGACGCCGTGCTGCTGATCGCCGCCGCGCTGACCCCCGGCGAGATGCTGGACCTGATGATCCTCGCGGCCGAGCTGAAGATGACCGCCCTCGTCGAGGTCCACAACGCCGACGAGGTCGTCCATCTTCGCTCGGCGATCGGGTTTCCCCACCGCGGCTACGGGCTGCTGGGGATCAACAACCGCGACCTGACCACCTTCCGGGTGGACATCGAGACGACGCTTCGGCTGGCCTCGCTGGTCGAGCCCGGCGTGCCCATCGTAAGCGAATCCGGCATCAAGACCTATGACGACGTGCACCGCCTCGCCGCCGCCGGCATCCGGGGCGTCCTCGTCGGCGAGACCCTCATGCGCCAACCCGACATCCGCGCCGGCGTCGAGGACCTCCTCGGCCCGGAGGTCCGGCAGGGATGAGCCAGGAGAAGCCAAGAAGAAACAGATGCTCGAGCAGGAACGCAGGCGATCCAAGGGATGCCGGCACAGCGCCCCGGGACCGGCAGCAAGGAGGGGATGTCTCTTCAGTCATCTCCTGCATCCTGTGCCTACCTGCTGATCTCCTCACGAGGGCCGTATCGGCGTTCGTCCGCGTCTGTCCCCCGCTGAACTCCTCCTATGAAAACGCAACATAAGAAATCCGAGGCCCCGTCGCAGCGGAAGGGCAGCCGGGCGGTGACCGGGTTGCTGCTGCTGGCCGTCGCGGCCGTGGTGGTCGGGACCGTCATCGTGGCGGCCTATCCGCCCGGCGAGGGCGAGGACGTCCCCGACGCCGAGCCCGGGCTCAGCGAGCCCCAGCGGCGCCGCGAGCAGATCGAGGACCTCATCGCCCGCGCCGACGCGCTGGCCGTCGGCTCCGACGCCGAACGCATCGCCAGACTGGCCGCCTACAAGAACGCCGCCGACCTCGCCAGGGCCTACATCCGCAGGATCGACCCCCGCGACATCGTCGTCCGCCCGCTGCTGGCTACCGCCCAGCTCCGCATGGGCCAGACCGCCGAGGCCGAGGCCACCGTCGACGAGCTGCTCCGCCTGGCACCCCAGGCCCCCGAGGGGCTCTGGATCAAGGGCGAGCTGCTCGCCGCCCGCAACGACCCCGCCGCCGACGACTACCTCCGACGCGCCGTACAACGACCCGACGCCACCGCCGAGATGTGGGCCGGGTGGGGCGGAAGGCTGCTCTCGCTCGGCCGGGCCGACCAGGCCCGACCATGGCTGGAGCGGGCCTACAAGGCCGGGCACCGCCAGCCGGCCGCCATGCTGGCCCTGGGCATGGCCGCGATGACGCAGGAGGACTACGGGCGGGCGATCGAGGTCCTCTCGGCCGCCGCGCGATCTCACCGGCCCGGCCCGAAGCTGCTGGCCCTGCTGGCCGAGGCCCAGAAGAACGCCGGGCGCCTGACCGCCGCCGAGGCCACGCTACGCCAGGCCCTCGACCTCGCCGACGCACCGGCGCTGCGGGTGGCCCTCGGAGATGTGCTCGTACTCCGCAAACGCCGCGTCGAGGCCGCCGAGGCCTACGCCGCCGCCGCCGACGCCCCCCGCCCGGACCCCCGCGCCGCCTTCAAGGCCGCCCGGTGCTACTACCTCGAGGACCGGCACGCCCTGGCGATGAAGTACATCGACCGCGCCGCCGCCGCGACCCCCTCGCCGGAGGTCCTCCGGTGGCGCCAGCGCATCGAGGACGCCCGCTTCCCCGCCCCCGACACCGACGCCCCGACCTTCCGCCTCACCCCGCCGCCAACCGCCGACGCCAACACCGCACCCGAACCGACCACCCGCCCCTTCGAAGGATTCCGGCTGCGCTAGCCAGACCCCCGCGCCCCCGAGAGCGGCCATCGCGAGGACACCCCGCCACAAGCGTGCAGACACCGGCCCTTGAAGCCGCCCCGCGCCCTCCGTCGAAACGGCGCCCCGGCCATCGCACTCCACGGCCCCCGCCGCCAACTATGGACTGCGGCGGCAACGACGCCGCTTTTCTTCGCCGACGGCGTTGGCCGACACACCCGCCACGTCGCGGCAAGCGTGGCAACGCCGGCCATCGAAGCCGCCCCGCGCCCTCCGTCGAAACGGCCCGCCGGCCATCGCACTCCACGGCCGTCGCCGCCAAATGTGGAGTGCGGCGGCAAC
>CAYLPJ010000024.1:0-79105 GCA_964385465.1 uncultured Planctomycetaceae bacterium
GGGGCGCAACGGAAGACGCCGGAGCGATGTCCGGCGCCCGGCGTCTGGTGAGCATCGGAGAGGGTGGGATTCGAACCCACGGAACCCGAAGGTTCACCGGTTTTCGAGACCGGCCCGATCAGCCGCTCTGGCACCTCTCCAAGGAGGATGGATTGTACGGCGCCGGGGGCGCCCCTGCAACCCCTCCTCGGGAAGTGAACCGCCCGGCAGACATGGCGCGCCGCGAATGTGGGTTGTAGCGCCCCCGGCGTGGGCGATACAATATATAGCGGAGCCGAAGGCTTTTGTCGCCACAGGCACCGGGCGCACGCGTTAGACATACTGTGAACGCGGCGCGCGGTCCGTGCGCGATGTCTGTGAGGACGGAACATGGGCAAGACCAACATATTCGCCGCTACGGTCGAGCATTTCCTCGCGCCCATCCTCCCGTTCATGAACGACCCGTCCGTGGCCGAGATCATGATCAACGCCCACGACGAGATCTACGTCGAGAAGAAGGGCCAGCTCACCCTTACCGACGCGAGCTTCGAGAACACCGACGCGCTGATCGCCGCGGTCAACAACGTCCTCCAGTACACCGGCAAGCGGGTCAGCCTGGACAACCCGCTGATCGACTCGCGCCTGCCCGACGGCAGCAGAGTCCACGTGATCCTCCACCCGCTGTGCCGCAATGGCACGGTGATGACGATCCGCAAGTTCGCGAAGGTCATGTTCGAGGCCAGTCACCTCACCGAGTTGGGCTCGTGGACCGAAGAGGCCCGCGAGTACCTCGAGATGTGCGTGCTGGCCGAGAAGAACGTGCTGGTCTCCGGCGGCACCAGCAGTGGTAAGACCTGCCTGCTAAACGTTTTAAGCGGGTTCATCCCGAACCATCAGCGGATCGTCGTCATCGAGGATTCCGCCGAGCTGGAGCTCCAGCAGGATCACGTGATCTCGCTGGAGTCCCGCCCGCCGGACCGCTGGGGCCGCGGCGAGGTCGGCATCCGCCAGCTCTTCCGCTCCTCCCTGCGCCTCCGCCCGGACCGGATCATCATCGGCGAATGCCGCGGCGGCGAGGCCCTCGACATCATCCAGGCAATGACCTCCGGCCACGCCGGCAGCATGTCCACGCTGCACGCGAACATGGCCATGGACGCGCTGAACCGCCTGGAGACGCTGGCGATGATGAGCAAGATCGAGCTGCCCCTGCACGCGTTGCGGGCGCAGATCAGCTCGGCCATCGACGTGATCGTCCAGATGACGCGGTTCACCGACGGGCGTCGCGGGCTGACGCAGATCGCCGAGGTGGTCCCGCTGGCCGACGACGGACACTACCGGCTTCAGGACATGTTCGTTTACGAACTGGCTGAGGACGAAGAAGGCCCGCCGCCGTCGCCGGGCGAGGCCGAGGGCGAGCCGGGCGAGACCGCCGCACCGGTCCGCCAGGGGGGGCTGGTCTGGACGGGCGCGAAATCGGCGTTCGGACACGAGCCGAAGATGCACCTTCTCAAGAACCGCAGGAACCTAACGAAGAAGATCTTCGGTTCCGATAAGTAGTTACAAGAAAGACACATGAAGCAATGGATGGACAGGCTGGCACGCTGGCATGCCGACGAGGCCGGGCAGACCACCATCGAGTGGGCGCTGCTGCTGGCCGTGGTGGGCCTGCCGGCGGTGATCGTCTTCGGCTGGCTTGTGGACATCCTCGCCGAGCACTACCGTATGGTGACGTTTCTCGAACTGCTGCCGTTCCCGTAAGGTCAGCACGGGCGGCGAGCGGGTGACAACGAACGCTGACCGCACAGGTGCATCCATGAAGAAGTGGTTGAAAGCATTGCACAACGACGAGCAGGGCGCCGACATGGTCGAGTACGTCCTCATCGTCGCCGCCGTGGCGCTGCCGCTGCTGGCGGTCATCATCTGGTTCTGGAAAGACATCGGCGCCTGGGCCGGCCGGGCCTGGGGCGAGATCAAGGACACCAACACGCTCAGCGGCGGCGAGACCGACCCGGGCACGCTGGGTCACTGACAGGCGACCCGCGCGGGCGGCGCCGAGCGACCGCGATGCTGAGGAGTGCCCATGGGCCTTGAGAGCGCCCCGTGGTGGGGCTGGTGGTCCGTCTGCGTGTTGGCCGGGACGCTCCTGGCCGCCTCCGTGACGGACGTCCGCTCCGGGACGATCCCCAACTGGATCACGTACCCCGGCGCGGCCATCGGGCTCGTCGGGCACACCGTCGCCGGCGGGCTGTTCGGCGACGTGCCCTGGGCACTGGGCCTGGGCCCGGCCGCCGCGGGACTGGCCGTCGGCTTCCTCCCGCTGATGCTCGCCTGGATGGCCGGGGGCATCGGCGGCGGGGACGCCAAGGTCATGGGCGCCGTCGGCGCCCTGGCCGGCTGGCGGTTCACGCTGACGGCGCTGCTGTACGGCCTGGCGGTCGGGGCGGTGATGGCTTTGGGCATCGCGATCTACCGCGGCGTCCTCGGGCGAACGCTCCGCCGCATCGGGCGGTTCGTCGTGCTGCTGATGACCCCCGGCGGGCCGGTGGACCCGGCCACCGAGGACAGCCCACGCGTGCCGCTGGGCCTGGCGATGTGCATCGGCGCGGCCCTGGTGCTGGCCGATGCGATCCTCCGCGGGCCCGTGGCCAAACGGTTCCTGGTGGGATGGTGAACGAATGAGAGATGGCCAGAACCAACGCGACGGCCGAGACGCCTCGGGCGCGCGGCGCCGGGTCGTCCCGGCGGCCATCCTCCTGGCCCTCGCGGCCGGGGCGATCTTCGCGCCGGCCGCGCTGGGGCCGCCCTGGCTGACGGCCGCGGTCACCAGCCGCCTGTGGCTGATCTGCCTGGTCGTTCTGGGCGTCTGCGGCGCCGGGACAGTCTTCCTGGGCGCCTTGCTGTGGCGTCTGGGGCGTGCCCGGCGGGTGCGTCCGGGGGCACAGGACGGCGCGGCGATGATCGAGTTCGCGATGGTCCTGCCGATTCTGCTGCTGCTTTCGCTGCTGATGGCCCAGACGTCCCTGCTGATGGCGGGCAACCTGTGCGTCCACTACGCGGCGTTCTGTGCGGCGCGGACGGCCTCGGTGACCGTCCCGCTGGACTACGGCGAGGACGAGCCCCGCAACGGCATGGCGCTCGACGGCGGGGACTCCGGCAAGCTCCAGCGGATCCGCCAGGCGGCGATCTACGCGGTCATGCCGGTCTCCTGCGGCAGCGAGGATGTGGCCTCGGCCGGGGGCAGGCTGGCCGAGGGGCTTCGCGGGTTCCTGTCCGTCCGCGGCGCGCCGGTGCCGAAGTGGGTGGACGACCGCCTGGAGCGTCGGTGGCAGTACGCGACGGATCACACGGAGGTGACGGTGAGCCCGCCGATGCCGGACGACGAGGACGAGGACGGGCTTTACGAGGACCACGAGGACCTGCACGTGACGGTGCGGCATACCCTGTACCTGGCGATGCCGACCGTCTCGAGGATCTTCGCGCTGCTGCCGGGCGGCGTGCAACTGGATTTCGGCGACGGGGAGTACGGCACGGAGGTGACGGCCCTGTGCACCATGCCGAACGAGGGTGTGCAGGATTACGTAGACATCGAAGAATTCCCGCGGGACGCCAGATAGTCCGCGGCCGCGGCCGGAAGGGCGTCCGGCCCGAATCAGGAAGCAGTAGATGGCCAACGAACAGGCAACACAGGCCGGCGGCAACGTGGGGCTGCCGAAGGGCGCGAAAGTCGGCAAGTACGAGGTGGTCGAGCGGATCGGCATGGGCGGCCAGGCCGTCGTCTACAAGTGCCACGACCACTTCCTCGACCGCCCGGTGGCGGTCAAGCAGATCTCCACCCACCTCGCCGGCGACGAGAAGTTCCTCGAACGCTTCCGCAAGGAGGCCCAGATCCTCGCGCGCCTCGGGGGCGAGGAGGAGGCCATCGTCACGATCCACGAGCTGATCGAGGACGAGAAGGGCCTGTTCATCGTCATGGAGTTCCTCTCCGGGCCCAGCCTCGAGGCCGTCCTCCAGGACACCGACGGGCCAACCCAGCCCAAGGCGGTCCTCCAGATCATATGGCGTCTGGCGGCCGCGCTGGACGCCGTCCACAACGCCGGGATCATCCACCGGGACCTCAAGCCCTCGAACATCATCATCTGTCAGGGCCTGCGCCCGAAGATCACCGACTTCGGGGTCGCCGCGAGCATCTCGGGGCAGACGTCCATGCTGCTGGGCACGACGAAGTACATGGCCCCCGAACTCTTCGAGGGCGAGCGCGTGGACGGCCGGGCCGACATGTATTCGCTGGGCTTCATCGCCTACGAGCTGCTGCTGGGCCGGCCGAAGTTCAGCGAAATCTTTGCCGATGTCGTCCGCGACAAGCACAGCGAGGCGCTGCGGTGGATGAAGTGGCACGGCAATGCGAATGTCGAGGCCCCGCTGCTGACGCAGGTCAACCCCTCCGTCCCGGCGCCGCTGGCGCAGATCGTCGCCAAGATGATGGCCAAGGACATCCACGAGCGGTACGAGAATATGGAGCAGCTCGGCCGGGCCATCAAGATGTCCTTCTCCCCCCGTGCCAAGGGCGGCGGGCGGGGCGTGCGGCGCCATCCGCCGCGTCCAGCCGCGGCCGCGACGGCCGCGACCAAGCCCGAGAAGCCCGCCGCGACGACGCTCGACGCCGAGGACAGCGGCGCCCACCTCGTGCCCCCCGACGCCGGGGACGAGCTGGAGGTCACGGAAGACACGGCCGCGACGGCCCCGGTGCCGGAGGCGCGTCGCGGGAAGAAGGCCCTCAAGATTGCCGCGATCGTGCTGGCGGCGCTGGGGTTCCTGGGGATCGTGGGCGCGGGGGTAAACCATCTGCTCCAGCAGCGTCAGATGCGCGAGGCCAGCGCCCGGGCGGCGGATGCGGCCTACAAAAAGGCCAAGGGCACGCTGGACGAGGCGCTGAAGGAGGAAGAGCGCGAGAAGTTCGAGGCGGCGGCCAAGGGCTTCCAGGACGTGCAGACGCGGTACCCGTCTTCCTCGTGGGCGTGGAAGGCGTCGGTTTTCCACCCGCTGGCCGAGGCGTACATGGCCTCGTTCGACGGGGACTGGGAAGAGGCCGTCGCCAGCGAGAATCAGGCCTCCGAGCAGCTCAGGCGGATCCAGCGGTCCCGCGAGGACCTGGTCCGCTGGACGCGGGAGAGCATGCACTACATCCACAGTCACCGCCGCTTCTACACCGCGACCAGGAAGTTCCGCGAGCACATGAAGCGGGCGCGCGAGGAGTTCGCCGACAAGCGCTACGACGAGGCCCGGATCGTCGCGAACCTGCTGGCCAAGACCGAGGGGCTGACCGCCGAGCACAAGGAGAAGATCGCCGAGTTCCTCCGCGAGGTCGACCTCACCGAGTTCCGCGAGCAGGTCGCCCAGCAGCGCCAGATCGCCGCGGACCTCGCCGCACAGAATGAGTTCCTCCAGGCCGAGCGGGCCTTCCAGCAGATCCAGGAGCTGCTCCAGAGCGACCAGGCGAAGATCCTGCCGGACGACGAGGCGGCCGAGGTCCGCCAGAACGTCACGGAGCGGCTCAAGGCGCTGACCAGCACGCGGACGCTGAGCGAGGCGATCGCGGCGGTGGACAAGGCCCGCGCGGGGGGGGACAAGCGGTCGCTGCTGCTGGCGCTTCGCAGCCTCCAGCGGATCCGCCCCAGCGACGAGGTCGCCGCGGAGATCGCGACCATCCAGGCCGAGGACGCGCTGAACCGCGGGCGCCAGTACAAGGCCAGCGGGCAGATCGAAGAGGCCCGCAAGTGGTTCCAGAAGTCCATCGAGTTCAGGGACAACAAGGAAGCCCGCGACGAGCTGGCCATGCTCAGCAAGGCCGAGGAGCGGGCGTCGCTGATCTCCGCCGGCGATGCCCACTTCGCCAGCGCCCAGTGGGCCGACGCGCTGAAGGAGTACGAGAAGGCCTCGCAGTTGAGCATGGACGATTCGCTGGCGGCCAAGATGGTCGAGTGCCGTTTCCGCATCAAGCTCAGTGCGGCCGACAAGCTTCGGGCAGACAAGGACTACGACGCGGCGGCCAAGGCCTACCAGGAGGCGCGTGCGAGCAAGCCGTCTTCGGCGGCGTTGATCGACGCGCGCCTGGCGGCGATGGCGGCGGACCGGCAGTACGAGAAGCTGATGGGCGAGGGACGCGACGCGCTCAAGCGGGAGCAGTGGGTCAAGGCCCGTGATATCTTCGGCGAGGCCAAGAAGATCCGCAGCACGCCGGAGGTCAACGACGCGGTCCTCGAGACGCGATACCGCGAGAACCTCAGCCGGGGCACCGAGGCCCTCCAGCAGGGCGACTACAAGGGCGCCCTGGGCTACTTCAACCTCGCCAAGAGCTTCAAGGACACCGAGGAGGTCCGCGGCCTGATCGCTCGCGCCGAGCAGGCCCTCAAGGACGACGCAGGATAAGCCGTTGCCCCCGCCCGGCGGGTGCGAAGCCGGGCTGCTGAGCAGCGGAGCCGTGTTTGGAAAGGACGATGCCGAACAGCAGATGTCAGATTGCAGGTATCAGGTGGCAGACGGCAGGTGTCTGGCATTCTGATCTGCGAGGTCCTGATCTCTGAGATCCGGCATCTGGGATCGAGAACTCTCCGCACGTGCAGTGCGGGATCGGATCGGCGATGACAAGCCAGTGGACAGCACGACGGGGGCGAGGCGACCCGCGCCGGCGCGGGCAGGTGCTGATCCTCACCATCATCGCCATCACGCTGCTGGCCGGGCTGGTCTTCTACGCCTACAACGTCGGCGACCAGGTCAACCGGCGGCTGGAGCTCCAGGGCGCCGCGGACTCCGCGGCCATCACGGGCGCGACCTGGATGGCCCGCAACATGAACGTCGTGGCGATGAACAACGTCGGCACGGCGAAGATGCTCTCGCTGGTGCCGATCCTGGACACCCAGCCGTTGGCGAGCAAGATGGCCTACGAGGAGGTCAAGGCGTGGGAGGAGGCCCTGGCCGGCATCGGTCGACAGGGGCGCATCGACCCCCATATCACCAGCCGCACCGAGACGTATCTCCGCGAGGGCGTCGAGAACCTCCGCGGGCGCATGGAGACCCAGCGGGACATCCTCGAGCCCTACCAGGCCGCCCTCAATGCCGATTTCGACATGGAGACCATCACGCACTGGGCGAGGCAGGGCACGCCCGGCGCGCCGCCGCACGGGCAGCTCTGGCGGGCGGCGATGACGATGGAGGAGTTCTCCCGGGCGGCCGTGCAGACCTGCGGCGTGCTGGCCCAGGAGCGTGCATCCCGGATGGGCCGGCGGAACGGCGCGACGGCGTCGTTCATCGTGCCGGTCGCCCCCGAGATGCCCGCGCGGATGGGGCACTACAACGATTTCCAGCCGACGATCGAGGGCATCTGCGAGGTCCGCAGCGAGACGGCGAGCATGGAGTGGTCCGGCGGCAACGGCGGGGCGATCCCCGACCACGCCTACCCGCACCGCCTCGGCCCGTGGGCCCGCCTGCACCGCTGGCGGGACTACTTCCGCACGTTCATCCAGACCGGGCGGGAGTTCATTCCCGGCACGCCCGGCGCGGGGCGGACGCGGGGCAGCCACGGCAACGTGAACGTCAACGCCCGCCGCGTCGGCCGGTCGGCCCGAAGCCGCAATGACAGGGGCCGCCCGGACCACTACCGGGCGATCGGGTACCACGAGCTGGTCGGCTATCGGACGTACGGCCCGTACGAATGGGCCAAGCGGTACCTGCATCACTGGGCCCGGGGGACGCACCAGGACCCGGGGCGGCTTCGCGACACGTATTACTACGAGTACGTCTCGCGGATCGCGGACATCAAACGCGGGTACATGTTCCCGCCGGACGGCGGCGCCGGCGAGGCGACGATGACCAAGGAGATCCACTACCCCGTCTGGGTGCCGTCCTACCCGGCGGCCAAGGCGATCGGCGACAACCCCGACAACGACGTGGCCTACACGATGTGCTACCTGGTGGAGATCGCCTCGAAGTTCCCGGAGGGCTCGGGCAGCTTCATGACGCCGGGGACGTTCCGCACGAACGGGGACTACCCGATCGCGATGTGGATGAACGGCTGGCAGGACCCCAACGACTGGAACCTGCCGATGGTCTCGAACTACGTCTGGAAGGACGCCTACGTCTACGAGACCACGCAGGACAGCGAGCTGGGCATCCCGCTGGTGACGATCCCGCCGGGCGACCCGGACGGGGAGGTCGTATGGCACCCGGTGTACATGTACGCCTGGTACATCTTCGGCGGCATCGACATCGGCGGGATGGTCGAGATCTCCAACCCCTGCAACTGGGACGCCTACGACCACGTGCCCGCCCCGGTCCTGCTGGACACGTCCGAGGGCGACTACGGCGGCAACGACCCGGACGTCGGCTGGCGGCGGCATCGGTTCATGATGCTCGGCGTCGCCCGGCGCCGGATGAACGCCCCGGTCTGGCGCCAGCGGTTCACGCACGTCAACCCGATCCTGGGCTCGTTGACTGTCGCCCAGGCGAAAATCTTCAACCACGAGAGCTTCGGGCTCTGGACGCAGGACTGGCGGGTGCAGCTCGCACCCGTCACCCGCCTCGGGCCCGAGACCGACACGCTGAGCTGGACGGCCAGGCTCCAGCAAGGCGTCGCCGAGGCGGCTACCGTCGAGGCCGTCGAGGTCTCCGAGGTCGAGACGGCCTACCAGTACCTCTCGGCCTTCGACGCCGACTTCGCCGCCGCATACCTTACGCACTGACGCATCCGCGAGAGCCACGCATGCCAAGCATGACGACAACACGACGGCGGGAGCGACGACGGCGCGGCACGGCGCTGGTCGAGGCGGCCATGTGCATCCCGCTGCTGGCTACCGTGGTCGTGCTGACCATGTTCCTCGGCTGGGCCATGGTCAACCAGCAGCACGTAAGGGCCTCGGCCCGCTACGTGGCCTGGCGGAACGTCTACCGTCACTGGTACTGGCCGGAGGGCTTCGACGCCCAGGACCCCGACCTCATCGACGACCCCAACCACCCGGGCCTCAACGCGATGTTCTTCGAGGGCGAGGCGCGGTGGATCAGCGTCGGCGGCGGGGGGGGGCACCGCGACGAGTTCGAGCGGCTGATCGACGCCGCGGCCGAGCAGAGCGCCTTCGCCGGCTCCTTCGCCGACTACCTGCTGCTGAACCCGCTGCCGGACCGAGGGCGCTTCGCCCACGCCCGCCGCGCGACGGTGCGGGCGGAGTTCGACACCGACGTCGAGGCGTTCCGCAAGTACAGCGGCGCGATCCGCTCCGGGCACATCCGCGACGGCGTCGAGTGGCGGCGGAACCAGGCCAACTGCCGCCACGTCACACGCGAGATGTTCCTGACAAGCCTGGAGGACGTGCTCAACGGCGTCAATCCGCCGGGGGAGGGCCTCGCCGCCAGGGTCCGGGGCCTGTACCACCATGGGTGGTGAGCGACCCGAGGCGCCGCTCGCGGAGCAGGGGGCAATGGACGGGGCAAAGCGGGAGTTGCTCGGACCCGTTGCCGGGCGCTCGCCCGGGCGGAGCCCGGTGCGCCCCGCGGCCCGCCCTCGGCGTTCTACGCTCTGGCGGCGCGGACCGAGGTCCGGTACATAAAGGTCGCATGCCCTGCCAGAGAAAAAGCTCGTCCGCCCCCGCCGCGCCGCCCGAGGACGCGCTCCGTCGCCGCCGACAGGCCGTTCGGGCGCTCGGGGCGATGGGGCTGCTGGTCCTGGGGGCCCTGGGCGTCTATCTCGCCGGACGGGTTGTGGAGGCCTGGATGCTCGCCGGCGCGCCCGCGCGACCCGGCACAATTCTTCCTGGCCCGGGCACGCGGCCGGCGGGTATCGAGGACGCGAACGACCCGCTGGGAGCGGTCGGCCTGGTCCCCCGGGACGCCGACCCGCGCGGCATCCCCCCGGCGCCGGGGGCTCGGCGGGTGACGTCGTTTCAGCGCGTGCGGGGCGACGAGACGGAGCAGCAGGCCCGCTACGAGGTTTTCGCGGCCGCCGACGCGGTGGTCTCGCACTATCGCCGGGAGTTGGAATCACGCGGCTACCGGCTGCTGAAGGACACCCGGGACGCCCGCGGGCGGCGGGTGGTGGTCTTCGACGAGGGGTCGCGCTGGGCAACGCTTGGCTTGCGAGCGGACCGACCGAACGCGAGAATGGTTACAGTTATACTGACGGTGGTATTCTCCACCGGGACCGACAGCGAATCGACGAGGTAACCGATGGCCGAAGAAGAACGCGGCGGAGTTCAGAACGTCTGGCTGCTGCTGATCGCGATCGGGCTGGGCTTCGTTGTGGCGTTGATCTACAACGTGCACATCAACAACGTCCGGCAGGAGGGGCGCGGCAAGCAGATTCGCCTGTTGCGGGTGCTCCGCGACATCGAGCCGGGGGAGAGGCTCGAGGACGAGGACCTCCAGGCCCAGGGGATGCCCAAGCAGTT
The DNA here is from genome assembly GCA_964385465.1 of uncultured Planctomycetaceae bacterium. Classification (GTDB taxonomy): domain Bacteria; phylum Planctomycetota; class Phycisphaerae; order SM23-33; family SM23-33; genus CAYLPJ01. Next base: position 10,413 of record CAYLPJ010000024.1, read on the forward strand.
CGAGGGGACGCTGGGCAACGTGGTCGACGAGGACAACCGCAGCTACGTGGTCGGGCAGGTGGTCAACCGGCGGGTCGAGAAGGGCCAGTGGCTGTTGTGGGGGCACATCGCCAACCTCGACACGTCCAAGCCCGCCAACGTCATCAGCAAGGGCAACGTGGCGATGACCCTCCCGGTGGACCAGAAGATGTCCCTCGGGGACATCCTCCGCCAGAACGACCGCGTGAACGTGGTGGGGCGCATCCCCACGCCCGGGGGGCTCAAGACCACGCGGATCCTCCGCGGCGTGCGCGTCCTGGCCATCGGCGGGGAGGGCATCGTGCCGACCCGGTCCATCGAGCCGCGGCGCAAGACCCGCCGCATGCGGACCTACCGCAGCGTGACGCTGGAGCTGACGCCCGAGACGGCCGTCGGGCTGGCCAACGTGCTGACGCACGTCAGCGGCGAGTGCTGGGTCGAGTTGCTCAGTTCGCAGGCTGATCGCAGCCGGGACTTCGGCAAGATCAACCCGAACCTGGAGCACATGGCGACGTCCCCCCGCGGGGGCGCGCGGGCCGGCGGCGGCGGTGCGGATGTCGGCCCGGCGCCCGGGCCGGGGCCCGGTCCGGGACCGGGCGTGGGCACCCTCGGGGACCTGGAATAGCGCCGCGGGCGCACAGCGAGGAGCCGGCGTGGAGATCTGGGTCTACAATCAGTACAGCGACCAGCGGGACGTGGTGAAGGTCGACGATGGCGACCAGGTCACCATCGGACGCGACGACAGCAACACCGTCACGCTGCGCAGCCCCTTCGTATCGCGGCACCACGCGAAGCTGCTGTGGGAGGGGGGGAGTTGCTTCCTCGAATCGCTGGGGATGAACGGCACATCCGTCGCCAACAAGCTCATCCCCTACCAGCAGCGGGGAAAGGTCGACTACGGCGACGAGATCCGCATCGGCGAGTTCAGCGTCTACATGATGGAGCCCGCCGCCCGGCGCATCAGCGCCGCCGACCGCGCCTCCTCGCCGCGCAAGCGCGTCCTGGAACTGGAGCAGCGCCTCCACGGCGAGCTGCTCGAGCGGCTGAACCTCCGCGTCACCGGCCAGACCGGCGTCGCCGACGCCAAGCTCGTCTCGCTGATCAAGCGCCACCTGTCGGAGCTGATCGAGAAGTCGTTCGAGAACGTCGACGACGACATGGCCCGTCATCTCGTGAGGGACTTCCTCTGGCGGGGCGTGGTCACCGAGCTGGCGCGGCGGTCGACGGGCAAGCTGATGTACGGCTACGGCTTCGAGGACTCCGACGTCCTCAACGCCAAGCACGAGGAGATGATCTCGCGGCTGATCGGGGACATCCTGGGCGCCTTCCCGCTGCGGCTCCAGCCGCACACGATGAAGGACGACCTGACGATGGTCGAGAAGGACTGGTCGGCCCAGATGGAGCGAACGCTGGGGCGGATCAGCCCCGAGCTGCGCGACTACATCTGCAAGCGGATGGTCTCCAAGGAGATCGAGGACGTCGTGCTCGGCTACGGGCCCCTCCAGGACCTGCTGGAAATGCCCAACATCAACGAGATCATGGTTGTCGGCAAGGACAGGATCTACATCGAGAAGGACGGTGCGATCCAGAACACCAGCCGCAGCTTCTTCTCCGACGAGATCGTCAACAGCATCATCGAGCGGATCATCACCCCGGTCGGGCGGCGGATCGACCGCTCCACCCCGCTGGTCGACGCCCGCCTGCCCGACGGCTCCCGCGTCAACGCCATCATCAACCCGCTGAGCCTCTCGGGACCCACGCTGACCATCCGCAAGTTCGCCCGCATCCCGTTCACCATCGACGACCTGATCGAGCGCGGCACGCTGACGGATTCCACGGCCGGGTTCCTGCGGGCCTGCGTCGTCGGGCGCAAGAACGTGATCATCTCCGGGGGCACGGGCAGCGGGAAGACGACGACGCTGAACGTCCTGAGCAACTTCATCCCCGAGGGCGAGCGGATCATCACCATCGAGGACTCCGCCGAGCTCCAGCTCCCCCAGGAGCACCTCTGCCGCCTGGAGACCCGCCCGCCGAACATCGAGGGCAAGGGCGCGTACACCATCCGCGACCTGGTCAAGAACGCCCTGCGCATGAGGCCGGACCGGCTGATCGTCGGCGAGTGCCGCGGTCCCGAGGCCCTCGACATGCTCCAGGCGATGAACACAGGCCACGACGGCTCGCTGACGACCATCCACGCCAACAGCCCCGCCGACACGCTGATGCGCCTGGAGACGATGGTCCTGATGGCGGTGGAGATGCCCGTCCGCGCGATCCGCGAGCAGACGGTCGCCGCGCTGGACCTGATCGTCCAGATCGCGCGGATGCCCAACGGGAAGCGCCGCGTGACGCACGTCTCGGAGATCGTCGGCATCGACCCGGACACCGAGCGGATCATCACCGAGGACATCTTCGTCCTGCCCCTGGCACGCGTCCACCGCGGCGAGGACGCCGCACTGCTGCACACAGGCTACATCCCCATGTTCGCCGATGAGCTGATCGAGAAGGGCTACCTCGGCATCGAGGTGTTCACATGATCGCCCTCCTGGCCGCCCGGGGCCCCCACTGGCAGACCGAGACCATCCTCGGCTCGGCGGCGATCATCGTGCTGACCGCCGCGGCGGTGATCCTGGGCGCCCGGCCCCTCGCGGCCGTCATCCGCTCGCGCGAGGCCGAGTACGACCTCATCTTCCGCCGCGCGCTGCTGATGGACATCCCGCCGCGTGCGGTCACGATCGCGATGGGCTTCGTGCTGGCGGTGCTGGCGTTTCTGGGCTTCGTGCTGATGCGTTCGATCTGGGGCGTGCTGATCGGCGGGGCCGTGGGGTGGTTCGTCCCGCACGCGTTGATCCGCTGGCTGCGGCGGCGCCGGCTGAAGAAGCTGGAGGAGCAACTCGTCGGCGGCATCCAGACGCTCGCCAGCGGCGTCCGCGCGGGCCTGAACCTCGCCCAGTCGCTGGCGCTGGTCGCCCGCGACGGCCCCAAGCCCATCAAGCAGGAATTCCGCCACCTCACCCGCGAGTACGAGTACGGGCTGAGCCTCGACGAGGCGATGAACAACGCCGCCGAGCGGATCGGCTCCAGCGATTTCCGCCTGCTCTTCGCCGCCCTGCACACCCATCGCGAGCGCGGCGGGGACCTCGGCGACACGCTCGACCGCATCGCCGACAGCATCCGCGAGATCCAGCGCCTGGAAAAGCAGGTCGAGACCCTCACCGCCCAGGGCCGCGCCACCGCGCGCTGGCTGGGCGCAATGCCCGTCGTCGTGCTGGGCATCCTGTACGTGATCGACGCCGCCGGGGTGGTGCGCCTGTTCGCCCAGCCGCTGGGCAACCTGATCCTCTTCGGCATCGTCGTGCTGACGATCCTCGGCTTCCTGTGGATCCGCAAGGTTATCGCCATCGACATCTGACCCGACCGTGAGACCCTGAGAAAGGACCCCGCCGCGTGAGACGACCGCTGGCGACAATCTGCCTGGTGCTTCTGGCCCTGCCGGCCGCGGCGTCCGTCGCGCAAGAACTGGACGTTCCCCCGCCGCCGGCCGCCGACGGCGAGGACGTCACCTCCGTGCAGATGCAGTACGCCCGCCAGCCGTTCTGGAAGCTGATGACCGTCTGGGACGTCGTCATCTCCGTCGGAATCATCGTGGACATCACGCTGCTGATCGTGGCCGTCTTCGGCCAGGAGGCCAAACCCCAGCTCTCCCCCGAGCGCGAGGCGGCCCTGGCCATGGGGCACACCGACCGCCGCACCGTCTTCGAGAGCCCGCTCATCCGCCACATGATGTGGCTGGTGCTCGGGCTCAGCCACCGCGCGAACGTCCCCCGGGTGAAACGCTGGATCCGCCACCGCCTCGTCGCGGCCGGCAACCCGGACTACTACACGCCGGAGGAGTACCTTGCGATCGCGATGGCGACGGGGATCATCATGGCGTTGATCCTGTCGGTCGCGTGGGGGGTGGCGCTGGGCAGCTTCAGCCTGCTGCCGATCCTGTTCGGCCTGCTGGCGGGCGCGGGGCTGACGCTCTCGCAGTTGCACAGCCGCGCCGAGAAGCGCCTGCGGCTGATCTGGAAGCGCATCCCGTACTCGTTGGACCTGATCTCGCTGGCGATGGGCGCCGGCGCGACCTTCACCGAGGCGGTGGAGACGGTCGTACGCGAGGAGTCCGACGATCCCCTCAACGTGGAGTTCAAGACCATGCTCGCCGAGATGGACCTCGGTTCGACGCGGACGAAGGCGATGCGGAGCCTCGGCGACCGCGTGCCGCTGGAGAGCCTGCGGAATATCGTCGCCAGCGTCATCCAGGCCGAGGACCTCGGCACGCCCCTCGGGGAGGTGCTCCACCAGCAGGCCAGCTTGCTGCGGCTGCACCGATCCGTCCGGGCCGAGAACGCCGCCGCCGTCGCCAGCGTCCGCATCCTCGTGCCCAGCCTGCTGATCCTCATCGCCGTCGTCCTGGCCATCTTCGGACCGGCCATGCTCCGCATCGCCGAAAGGGGGCTGTTCTGATGGCCGACGCCACCGCGCGACCCGAACTGATCTTCCTCACCGGCCCCCAGGCCGGCGAACGCGCCGTGCTGATGACCAACCCCGCCGTCCTCGGGCGGGCCGCCTCGACGGATATCCGCCTCAAGGAGCAGGCCGTCTCCCGCGAACAGCTTGCCTTCACCTACACCAACGAAGGCTGGCTGATGGAGAACCGCTCGGCCAACGGCACGCTGGTCAACGGCAAGCGGTACAAGCGGCGGGATCAGAAGCTTGCCCTCGACACCGGCGACGTCGTCGGTGTGGGCATCCAGACGCTGATCCTCTACGTCGCCGGCGGCGATGACCCCGAGGCCGCGCTCGCCGCCTGGCGGGATGCCAACCCCGACATCGACACCACGCCGACGCCTGCCCCAGCCGGCGGAGCGCCCGCCGGAGAAGGGGAAGGCCCGAGAACCGACGCCGCCGGCGCGCCCGAGAAGAAGCCCGGCAAGAAGGAGAAGGGGGACAGGGAGCAGAAACCCAAGGGCAAGAAAGCGGCCGCCGGGGGCGAAGCCGGCGAGCACGACGATGCCGAATCCGAGGAAGAGGACGAAGAGGACGACGAGACCGGCAGCGTCAAGCTGAAGATCATCCTCGCGTTCCTGGTGCTGCTGGGCATCGTGATCTTCGGCATCGCCATGATCCTGCGCAGCGGCGGGCCCGGGCCGCAGGACGCAGGCCCCACCGGCCCCAGCCGCCTGACCAACGAGGAGATCCGCCAGGCCATCGAGGCGCCCGTCGACCGCCCGCCCAGCCGGACCAAGGCGGCCGAGCACCTCCAGAGGGCCGTCCACAGCTACGAGAACCGCGTGCTCTGGGAGCCCGGGGACCTGTACCGGTGCGTGAAGGACTTCAAGCTGCACAAGGCCTACCGCAACGCCCAGTCGCTGAGCAGCATCCGACACGAGCAGATGTTCCACGATGCGATGGAGGAGCTCGTCGGCAAGGTCCAGCAGCGCTACGACGCCGCCTGGCGGCTGGAGAAGGCCCGGAGCTGGCGGAACGCCAAGCTCTCCTTCGAAGAGATCCTGATTATCCTCCCCATCGCCGAACTCGACCGCAACGGCGAGATCTACCAGACGATCTTCCTCGACGTCCGTGACCACCTGAACCTCATCAAGTCCAAGATGGGCCGCGTGGAATAGGCCGGGCCCCGGCCCTGGGCGGGCTCAGATACGTTCGTTGCGGTTCCTGCGCCGGACGCGGCTCCTCTGGCAAGGCGGCCGAAGCAGGCGATGCCGTAGCATCGCCGATGCTGGCCAACGCGGCCAGGCGGACCGGGGACCAGCAGGAACGCAACATACGTATCCGAGTCCGCTCAGCCGCCGCGGAGAAAGGCGTCGTCCTCGGCCGTGAAGACCACCTGCCCCGGCGGGAGGCGTCCCAGGTCGAAGCCGTCCAGCAGCTCATCCAGCGTCGCCGGCCCGCGGTCGGCCAGCAGGCCGCTCCAGTGCCCCAGCAGGCCCAGCACCCGTTCGGGCGGGGTGCCCGCCTCGCGGTAGCTCGCCAGGCGCGTGTCCCCGTGGCGCTTGGCCAGCCTCCGCCCGTCGGGGCCGACCACCAGCGGTAGGTGCCAGTGTTCCGGCTCGGGCGCCAAGCCCAGCAGGCGCCGCAGGTGAACCTGCCTGGCGGCGGAGTCCAGCAGGTCGTCGCCCCGGACGATCGCGTCCACCCCCCAGGCGGCGTCGTCGACCACCACCGCGAGCTGGTAGCCCGCCAGCCCCTCGTTGCGGTAGATCACGAAGTCCCCGCACGTCGCCGACAGGTCGATCCGCTGCGGCCCGGCGAAGCCGTCGACGAACTCGATCGGCTCGTCCCCGACGCGGACACGCCAGGCGGGCGGTCGGCCGGCGTCGGCCTCGGCCTCGGCGGCGGTGGCGTAGCGCCCGCGGCACGTGCCTGGATAGGCCGGTCCGCCCTCGCCGGCGTGCGGCGCCCCGGCCGCGAGTTGCACGTCCTTGCGGCTGCACGTGCAGGGGTAGGCCCACCCGGCGTCGATGAGCCTGCCTAGGGCATCGAGGTAGGCGTCCGAGCGGGAGGACTGATAGACGGCCGGGCCGTCGAAGCCCAACCCCAGCCAGGCGAGGTCGTCGAGCGCCTGGCGGTCGGCGCCGGCCTTGGTGCGGGGCCCGTCGAGGTCCTCGATCCGCATGAGCACGGCCCAGCCCCGGCTGCGGGCCATCAGCCAGTTCAGCAGGAACGTCCGCGCGTTGCCCAGGTGCAGCGCCCCGGTGGGTGAGGGGGCCAGGCGTGTGATGCGTGGTCGGGGGTTCGCGGCCATGGAGGACATTGTGCGTCACGGCGCGAGGGCGTCAAGTCCATGCGAACGGGCGCCCACGGCCGCCGGGGCGCTTGACTTGCGGGGCCGCAGAGAATAGGTTTCGGTCGTTCAGGATCACGGATGCTCACGGACACCGATCACACCCGAGCCGGCCTCGACCCCCGTCCCGGCCCCGCGCGCACCGCGGCGGACCTGGCCCTCATCGCCGCTGCCGGAATCGCCGTCGTCGCCGTGGCCGCTGCCGCGCCCACGCACCTCTACGCCTACGCCCAGCTCAAGCGAATCGGCTCGGCCATGGCGATCCTCCAGCGCGGGCAGTGGCTGCTGCCCATCAACCAGACTGGCGGCATCGCCAGCAAGCCGCAGCTCTATCCCTGGCTCTCGGCGGCGCTGCTGTGGGCGACCGGCGCCTACAACGACATCGTCTTCCGCCTGCCCAACATCGCCGCCTACCTCGCCACGGCCGCGCTGACCTACGTCTTCGCCCGCCGCGCCCTCGGCCGGCGGGTGGCGCTGCTGGCCGGGTGCCTCTTCGCCACCGCGCTGCACATGGGGCGCATGGCGTACATCGCCTCGACGGACATGCTGCTGACGATGTCGATCACCGCGTCGATGCTCTGCGCCGACCGGCTGCTCGCCCGCCCCTGCCCGCGGCGCGACCGCTGGAAGTGGGGGGTCGCGCTGTGGGCGAGCATGATCGTCGGCGGGCTCAGCAAGGGCTGGGGCGTGGTCAACCTCGCCCTCGTGGGCTTCACGCTCCTGCTGGTGGCCGTGATCGGCCGGCCGCTGCCGGTGGGCCTGCATCGCCATCGGCGCCGCGGGCGGCTGGCGCTGACGCTGTGGCTGGCGCTGCGGCGGACCCGGCGGACCATGCGGGCAACGTACTTCGGCTGGGGCCTGCTGGCCATGGCCGCCGTGTTCGTGCCGCTCTGGATCGGCATGGCCCTTCGCGGCGGGGCGGAATTCCGCGAGCTGATCTACCACGAGTTCATCCAGCGGGCGACGGGCGTCGGCGCGAACCCTCCCGAGGGCCCCAGCGCCCCGCCGGTACTGCACTGGCTGTACTACCTCCTGCCGGCCTCGGTGCCGGCGCTGGGGGCCCTGGCCCTCGTCCGGCCCCGTCGCTGGTTCCGCCGCCGGGGCCCCATCGGCGTGCCGCTCGCCTGGACCGTCGGCGTCGTCCTGCCGTTTTCCCTTACCGCGGGCTTCCGGCCGGACTACCTCCTGCCGTGCTTCCCCGCCGGGGCCATGATGGCCGCGTGGGCCGTGGAAGAGACCCGCCGCCGAGGGGGGCTCGATCGCGCTTCCGCCGTGCTCCGTCACGTCATCGCCGCCGCCAGCGTGACCGTCGGCCTGGCCGTGGCGGTCCTCGCCGCCGGCTACCTGCTCCGCGGGCACCTCGGCGGGGCCCTCGCCGACGCGCTCGACCCGCCGTATCGCCGCCACGCCGCCACACGCGCCGCCCTGTGGGTTCTGGTGCCCGGCGGGCTGGCGTGCATCGTCCTGGCCGTGCGGTGGAGCCTGCGCTGGCGGCTCGGCCGCGTCGCGGGTGTCGCTGTCGTCGGCATGCTCGGGGTGGCCTTCTTCAGCACGCACCTGCTCAGCCGCCACGCCCGCACCGGCGACGGGGAGATCATGCGCCGCTTCGCCCTTCGCGCCCGGCCGATCGTGGGCGACGACGGCTTCCTCGTCCTCCGCGCCGAGAAGCTCAGCGTCGAACTCTACCTCGGCCGGCTGGGCACCCACGTTCGCAGCTTGGAGCACCTCAACCGCACGGGCCACCCGTGGTTGATCACCTGCGACCGCGGGCTGTGCGGCATGGGCTCCTGCCGGCCGGACCCGAACGGGGCGTACGTCGCCGAGGTCTTTGTCGACACGCCCGCCGGCCCCGCCGAGCGCAAGCAGCGGTATGCCATCGTCGCCGAGGATTTCGGCCGGGACGTGCTGGCCAGCGAGCCGGTCTTCTCCCAGAACTGGGGCCGCATCCACCTGATCCGCCTCCGCCGCCCCGTGACGGTCTCGGGCACCGCCCCGCGGATGCCGTTCGTCTCCGGCAGGCGCGAGGATGAGGACTGAGCCCTCCCCGTCGGCGCGGTACAATCCCGCCGTCATGGAACCCGGTTCGGACCGCAGGCGCGTGATCATCAACGCCGACGACCTCGGCTTCTCCCCGGGCGTCACGGAGGGGATCCTCCGCGCTCATCGGGAGGGTGTCGTCACCTCGACGACGCTGGCGGCGAACATGCCGCCCGCCGACGAGGCCGTGGGACGGCTGGGCGAAGTGCCCGCCCTCGGCGTCGGCGTGCACCTGAACGTCTCGCAGGGCCCGGCGCTGTCGGGGGCCGGGCGGGAGGCCCTCGCCGACGTCGACGGGGTGATGCGTCGCACGGCCGTGCAGGTCCTGCGGCGGTGCCTGTTGGGGCGGCGGGTGCTGGACGCGATCGAGGCCGAGTGCGACGCGCAGGTCCGCTGGCTGCTGGACCGCGGCGTGACGCCGACGCACCTGGACAGCCACCGCCACATCCACGCCTTCCCACCGGTTTTCCGGCGTGTGGCCCGCGTGGCGCGGCGGTATGATGTGCGGTTCGTGCGGTGGCACGGCGAGCGGCTGCCGGGGGCGGGCTGGCCTGCCTGCCCGCCGAAGCAGGCGCGCATCCGCTGGTACACCAACCTGTTCGCGGGCCTGAACGCTCGCGCCGCCGACGGGCTCGCCCATCCGTCCGGGACGTGGGGTGTCGCCCACACCGGCCGGATCGACGCGGATTGGCTGGTCCTCGCCGCCCGCCGGCTGCCGCCGGGAACGATCGAAATCATGACGCACCCGGGCCTGGCCGACGACCTGGACCCGGAGCTGTCGCGGCTGCGGGAAAGCCGGCGGGGGGAGATGGACGCCCTCCGCGACGCGGCCGTCGCGGCGGCATTCGAGACCGAAGGCATCGAACGGATTCATTATGGCCAGCTCTGACAATGCGACCGAGGCCCCGACCGTCAAGTACAGCGTCGTCGTGCCGTTCTACAACGAGCAGGAGATCGCCGAGCGGCTGTGCGCGCGGATCCTCCGCGTCATGGCGCAGATGGGCGAGTCGTTCGAGTTGATCGTCGTCAACGACGGCAGCGCCGACGCCACCGCCGAGGTGCTGGAGACCGTCGCCGGCGGCAGCGAGCACGTGGTGTTCATCGACCTGCGGCGGAACTTCGGGCAGACGACGGCCCTTCAGGCGGGCTTCGACCACTGCCGCGGCGAGGTGATCATCGCCATGGACGGCGACCTCCAGCACGACCCGTACGAGATCCCGTTCTTCGCCAGGAAGATCGACGAGGGCTACGACATCGCCAGCGGGTGGCGCGTCCGCCGCGGGGACAGCTTCCTGCTGCGGCGCCTGCCCTCCCGCGCCGCCAACTGGCTGCTGGCGAAGGTCTCCGGCGTCAGGCTCCACGACTTCGGCACGACCTTCAAGGCCTACCGCCGCGAGATGCTCGAGGAGGTCCGCCTCTACGGCGACATGCACCGGTTCGTCCCGGCCGTGTGCGCCAGGCTGGGCGCGCGGATCTGCGAGGTGCCGATCAAGAACGTCCGCCGCCCATCCGGGCGGAGCAACTACGGGCTGGGGCGGACGTTCCGCGTGGCGCTGGACATCCTGACGCTGCGGTTCATCACGGCCTACCTGACCCGCCCGCTGCACTTCTTCGGCAAGTACGGGATGATCAGCATCGCCCTCGGCTCGCTGATCCTGCTCTACGGGTTCATCCGCAAGCTCATCCAGTGGGGGACGTTCCACCTGTTCGAGCAGCACGGGCCGCTGATGGCGCTGGGGTTCATGCTCGTGGTGGTCGGCCTGCTGCTGCTGGCGACGGGCCTGATCGGCGAGCTGCTGATGCGGATCTACTTCGAATCCTCCCCGGCCAACACCTACGCGGTCCGCCGCGTGGTCGGGCGGGGCGAGCGGGAGGACGGCGCCGGGCCTACAGCGTGAGCTCGGTCTGGCAGGTGACGCCGAAGCAGTCCATGCCCCCGCCGCCGGCGGCGATGCGGTCCCGGCAGGTGGCGACGATGGCGTCCACCTCGTCGTCGGCGCGGTCCTGGTTGTGGTGGTAGAGGCCCAGCGCGGTCACGCGTGCGGCCAGGGCCAGGCGGAGGGCGTCTTCGTAGGTCGAGTGCCCCCAGGTGCGCGTGGCGTGGTATTCGTCCGGGGTGAACTCGGCGTCGTGGATGAGCAGGTCGGCGCCGTGGCAGAAGGCGGCATAGTCCTCGAACGACCGCCCGCCGCCGTGACGGCAGGCCAGCTCGTTGTCGGTGAGGAACACGAAGCTCCGCCCTCCGGACTCGACGCGATAGCCCATTCCCTCGTCGGGGTGGCTGAGCGTGATCGGGCGGATGTGCAGCCCGGCGAGCTCCAGGGGAGTGCGGGCATCGTCGGTCTCGTGGAAGCTGACGTCGGCGTGGACTTCCTCCAGCGGCAGGGGGAAGTTCGGCGGGGCCATGGTCTCCGAGATCATCTTGTGAAGCGTCTTCTGCGCCGACGGGCTGCCGTGGACGCGGATGCGACAGCCGCGGCGGTAGAGCGGCTTGAAGAACGGGAACCCCAGCAGGTGGTCCCAGTGGGCATGGGTGAACAGTAGATCGATCTCGTCGACCTGCTCGTCCCGCAGGAGATTGCCCAGCCGCCGGATGCCCGAGCCGGCGTCGAGGACCAGCACCCGCCCGCCGTCGCCGCGGACCTCCATGCAGGCGGTGTCGCCGCCGTAACGCAGGTATTGCGCCCCGCAGACGGGGATCGAACCCCTCGCGCCCCAGCAGCGGATGAACATAGCCGGCACCTCCATGACGCGCCCGCCGCCGCCACCCGGCGCGGGCGGGTGCATTGTAGCAGTTTCCATCCCCTACATCGGCCGATACCACGGCTTTCCGCTACACATCCACCGGACGTTCTGCGATAATACGGCGTTCTCGGCGGGGGTCGGAGGCCAGGGACGGCCGCCGGCCGGCACCCGCGGCGCCAAGGTCCCCCAAGACGTGTGACGGAATGGAGTTGTGAAGTGGCCGACAACGGAGTGGACAACGGAAAGATGCCGACCGGCGGCGGCGACGTCTCGCGGCCGGCGGAGCCCCAGACGACGCTGTTCGCCGGCGAGCGGATCGAGCCGCTGCCGATCGAGCGGGAGCTGCGGGAAAGCTATCTCACCTACGCGATGAGCACCATCATCGACCGCGCCCTGCCCGACGTCCGTGACGGGCTCAAGCCCTCCCAGCGGCGCGTGCTCGTGTCGATGAACGACCTGAACCTCGGCCCGCGAAGCAAGCACCGCAAGTGCGCCAAGATCGCCGGGGACACCTCCGGGAACTACCACCCCCACGGCGAGGGCGTGGTCTATCCCACCCTCGTCCGCCTCGGCCAGCACTGGAACATGCGCTACCCGCTGGTCGATCCGCAGGGCAACTTCGGGTCCATCGACGGCGACCCGCCGGCGGCCATGCGATACACCGAGGCCCGCATGACCGCCCCGGCCACGGAAATGCTCCAGGACATCAACCTGGACACCGTGGACATGCAGCCGAACTACGATGACACGCGGACCGAACCGGTCGTCCTGCCCAGCAAGTTCCCCAACCTGCTGGTCAACGGCTCGCAGGGGATCGCCGTCGGCGTGGCGACGAGCATTCCGCCGCACAACCTCAACGAGATCTGCGACGCGCTGGTTCACCTGGTCGATCACCCCAGCGCGACGGTCGAGGACCTGATGAAGATCGTCAAGGGTCCGGATTTCCCCACCGGCGGGCTGATCTGCGGACGGTCGGGCATCCGCGACGGCTACACGACGGGCCGGGGCCGGGTCGTGGTCCGGGCGCGGCTTCACACCGAGCAGACGCGCGGGGGCAAGACGCAGATCGTGGCGACGCAGATTCCCTACCAGGTCCTCAAGACGACGATCATCGAGCGGATTGCCGACATGGTCAAGGCGGGGAAGATCCCCGACATCAGCGACGTGCAGGACCACTCCGACCGCACGGGGATGCGGATCGTGGTGGACCTGAAGAAGGGCGCCGAGCCCGAGGTGGTCATCAACCAGCTCTACCAGTTCACGCCGCTTCAGTCGACGTTCAGCATCATCAACATCGCCCTCGTGCACCGCGCGCACAGCACGCTGAGCCTGCGGGACATGCTGTGGTACTACCTCGACCACCGCAAGGAGGTCATCCGCCGGCGGACGGCGTTCCTGCTGCGCCGCGCACGCCAGCGGGCGCACATCCTCGAGGGGCTGATCCTGGCGGTCGCGGACATCGACCGGATCATCGAGACGATCAAGACCTCCCCCGACGTGCCCACCGCGCGCGAGCGGCTGATGGCGCTGAAGCTGCGGCTGACCGAAGAGGCCACCGTCCGCAAGCTGCTGCCCGACCGCTTCGCCGACAAGGCCGGCGGGTCGGACCAGCAGCTCACGCGCGTCCAGGCCGACGCAATCCTCTCGATGCAGCTCCAGCGGCTGACGGGCCTGGAGATCGAGAAGCTCGCCCGCGACTACGCCGCCCTCGTCGAGGAGATCGAGGGCTACGAGGCCATCCTCGCCGACGAGGCCCGCCTGCTGGACGTGATCCGCGAGGACATCTACGAGATCAAGGACAAGTACGGCGACGAGCGGCGGACGGAGATCATCGGCGACGTCAACGACTTCAACATCGAAGACCTCATCGCCGAAGAGGACGTCGTCGTCACACTCACCCACGCCGGCTACATCAAGCGCATGCCCGTGACCACCTACCGCCGCCAGGGCCGGGGCGGGCAGGGCATCATCGGCTCCGATGCCAAGGAAGGCGACTTCATCGAGGAGCTGTTCATCGCCTCGACGCACGACTACCTGCTGATCTTCCTCGACAACGGCCGAATGCACTGGCTGAAGGTCTACGACATCCCCTCCCTGCCGCGAACGAGCAAGGGCCGGGCCATTGTCAATATCCTGGAGATGAAGCGCGACGAGCACATCTGCGCGGTCATGCCCGTGCGGGAGTTCGACGACCGCTTCCTCATGACCGCCACCAAGCTCGGGCAGGTCAAGAAGACCGAGCTGAAGGCGTACGGCAACCCGCGGCGGGGGGGTATCCAGGCGACGGGGCTCAACAAGGACGACTGGGTCATCGGTGTGGCGCTGACCCGCGGCGACGACGAGATCGTCCTGGCCACCAAGCAGGGCCAGGCCATCCGCTTCCGGGAAGGCGACGTGCGGGCCATGGGCCGGACCGCCTGCGGGGTGCGCGGCATCAAGCTCAGCGACGACGACAAGGTCGTCTCCATGGCCGTCGTCGACCCGATGGCCACGCTGCTGACCGTCTGCGAGCACGGGTACGGCAAGCGGACGAGCTTCGACGAGTACCGCACCCAAGGCCGCGGCGGGCAGGGCATCATCAACATCCGCACGACCGAGCGGAACGGCCAGGTCGTTGCCATGAAGGCGATGCGCGACGCCGACGAACTCATGCTCATCACCTACCAGGGCAAGATCGTCCGCACCGGGCTCGACGAGCTCCGCATCATCGGCCGGGCGACCCAGGGCGTGCGGATCATCTCCCTCCGGGAGGGCGACACGCTGGTCAGCGTCGCCCGCGTCGTCGCCGACGACAACACCCAGGCCCAACTCCCGCTGGAACCCGGGGACGCCAAGCCCGCGCCCGCCGAGGCCGCGCCCGAGCCCTCGGCCGAGGAGGGGGGCGAGCCCGAGCCGCCCGCCGCGCCCGAGCCCCCCGCCGCCGAGGCGGAGCCCGAAAGCGACGGCGAGGAAGGCGAAGAGGACACCGCCGCCAACGAAGACGACGAAGACGTTTCCATGCTCTGACCGTGCGGGAGCATCCCCGGGAACGACACGCCGGGCAGGCACGGCGTGGACCTTATGGTCTTGTCGAATGACAACGTCGCCCGTCGCGGCCACACGCTTGCCGCCGCGGGTGAGCGGCGGTCAGTTCCCGGCCTCGCCGACGCGGGGTCGCCCGTCGCGGCTGCGGGCGAGCAGCCAGGCGTACAGGTCGGGGTCGGCGTAGGGCTTGACCCAGCAGACGTGTCCGGCCTCCGGGACGACGGTGAAGCGGACGTCTTCCGCCCCGGCAGCCCGCATGGCGTCGACCATCTCGCGGGACTTCTTTACGGGCACGACGCGGTCCTTCCCGCCGTGATAGACGCGCGTGGGCAGGTAGCGCAGCCGCGCCGCGCGTTCGGGGTCGCCGCCGCCGCAGATGGGCACGATCGCCGCGTAGCGGTCCGGGTCCCGCCCGGCCAGCGCCCACGTGGCGAAGCCGCCCATGCTCAGCCCGGTGACCACCACGCGGTCCTCGTCCACGGCGTATTGCTCGCCCAGCTCGTCCAGCAGGGCCTCCAGGGCGTTCGGGTCCCACCACTGCTTCTTGGGGCACTGCGGTGAGGCGACGATGAACGGCAGCGAACGCCCCCGGGCGATCTCCATCGGCGGGCCGTGCTTGGTGACAAGCTCCAGGTCCGCGCCACGCTCGCCGGCGCCGTGAAGGAAGAGCATCAGCGGCCAGCGCCGCCCGGCGTCCAGCCCGTAGCCTTCGGGCAGGTACAGCAGGTAGCGCAGGCGGAACGTCTCCTCGCCGACCGTCCGCTCCATGACCCCGGGCGTCTGCCGAGGCAGGCCCCCGGCCGGGCCGCCGGCCAGGCCGCCGGGGCCCCCGGTCGAGCACCCCGCCATCACCGCCGCCACCGCCCACGCCAGTGCCCGTCTCATCATCGGCTGTCTCCTGTTCGAGCCCGTCGGCCGTGGAATATCCTATCGCCTTGGTGGGCCGCCTACAATTCACCGTCGGTGCGGTCGCTTTGGATGTGAGCGGTGTCCGCGGTTATAATGCGCGTTCAATGAGGAAAGAGGAACCATGATACGAATGCCACGCAATCGGGCGGCCGGACTCCTGGCGGCCGCGTGTACGATCGGCCTGCTTGTCGGTGCGGCGTCGGCCTGTGACGTTCCCGTGTTCCGCTGGGCCCTGGAGCGCTGGGTCCCCAGCCCGTACGAGGTGGTGATCTTCCACCGCGGCGAGTTGGCCCCGTCGGACGCGAACGTGGTGGGGGCCCTGACCGACTGCGCGCGGGACGCCAACGCCCCGGCGAATGTGTACGTCCGCCCGGTGGACGTGGACGGCAACATGCCCGAGCACGTCGAGCCGCTGTGGGAAGCCCATAAGGACGCGGAGTTGCCCCGCGTGGTCGCCGCCTACCCGCGACGGTGGGGCCCGCCGCGCCAGGCGTGGGCGGGGGACCTCTCGGCCGAGAACGTCCGCCACCTGCTCGACTCCCCTGTGCGGCGGGAGATCTACAAGCAGATCATCGACGGCAAGACGGCGGTCTGGGTACTGCTGGAGTCCGGGGACGCGACGAAGGACGCCAACGCCTTCGCCACGCTGGACGCCCGGCTGAAGCTGCTGGAGAAGGAGCTCAAGCTCCCCGAGCAGCCGCCGGCGCCGACGCCCGGCAGCGGCTGGGACGAGCTGGCTCCCACCGGGCCGCCCCTGGAGATCGACTTCTCCCTGCTGCGGCTGAAGCGGTCGGCCGAGGGCGAGGGGACGTTCGTCGAGCTGCTGCTGAACACCGAGGACGACCTGAGGAAGGAATACAACGACGAGCCGATGGCATTCGCGTTCTTCGGCCAGGGGCGGGTCCTGCCGGTGCTTGTCGGCAAGGGCATCAATCCGGACAACCTCGATGAGTTCTGCTACTTCCTCACCGGGCGGTGCAGTTGCGAGGTCAAGGAGATGAACCCCGGCGTGGACCTGCTGTTCACCGCCAACTGGTACGCCGCCTTCGACGATGCCGAGCCCCGGACCGTCTCCCTGCCCGGCCCGCTGGCGCCGCCGGAGGCGCTGGCCGGCGACGCCAACGCCGATGCCAAGGCCGCCGCCGCGCTGGACACGCCCCCGCCGACCCCGCCGAGCACCGGCATGAGCCCGCTGACGATGGCCCTGATCGCCGTCGGCGTCGCTGTCCTTGCCCTGGCCGGCGGGCTGGTCGTCTGGGTCCTGCGAAAACCCCAAACCGCGTGAGATCATGAACGTCTGGCGACTCGTACTGCGGGAACTGCTCCATCGGAAACTCAACTTCGCCCTCGGCGTCGTCAGCGTCGCCATGGCCGTCGCGGTCGTCACGGCCGCGTTTACCCTGCTGCGCGCCCACGACGTCCGCACCGACGAGATGCTGGCCGCCAAGCACGCCGCGGCGCACGCCCGGCTGGCCAAGCTGGAGGACGACTACCGCAAGTACATGAAGGAACTCGGCTTCAACCTGCTGATTCTGCCGAAGGACCAGGAGCTCTCGACCTTCTGGACCAAGGGCTACGCCGAGCACACCATGCCCGAGGAGTACGTCCACAAGCTGGCCAACTCCCGCACGATGATCATCCGCCATCTGCTGCCCATCGTGCAGCAGAAGGTCCAGTGGCCGGAGAAGCAGCGGCAGGTGACGCTGATCGGCACGCGCGGGGAGGTCCCCCTGGCCCACCGCCGCCCGAAGGAGCCCATGCTCCTGGCCGTGCCGGAGGGCAAGATCGTCGTCGGCTACGCCCTGGCTCGCGACCTGGACCTCGAGCCCGGCGACGAGATCACCCTGCGCGGGCGTGCGTACACCGTTCACAAGACGCGCGGCGAGACCGGCTCGGCCGAGGACGCCACGATGTGGGTGGACCTCGCCGCCGCCCAGAAGCTGCTGGATATGGAAGGGCGGATCAACGGCATCGAGGCGCTGAAGTGCCACTGCAAGGACGTGGGGATCCCGGCGCTGAAAGAGGAGATCTCCCGCATCCTCGACCAGGACGTCAACGTGGTGGCGCGGGAGAACAAGGTCACGCTGCGGGCCAAGGCGCGCGACCGCGTCGCCGCCGAGCACCGCCAGGCCATCGCCGCCGAGGTCGCCTCCCGCGCCAGGCTCCGCCAGACCCGCGAGGGCTTTGCCGCCGTCCTCGTGCCCGTCGTGCTGCTGGCCTCCGCCGTGTGGATCGGACTGCTCGCGCTGGTCAACGTCCGCGAGCGAACCGGGGAGATCGGCATCCTCCGGGCCATCGGCGTGCGGTCGGCGAGCATCTTCGCCGTGTTTCTGGTCAAGGCGCTGCTGATCGGCGTCATCGGCGCGGCCGCCGGGTACGCGGCCGGACTGGGTGGGAGCATCCTGGCCGCCGGGGCCGTCTCCTCGCTGGCCGTCTCCGATCCGGCCGCGCTGTTCGCGCCGCTGCTGCTGATCGCGGTGATTCCGGCCGCCCCGGTTCTGTCGGCCCTGGCGAGCTGGGCCCCGGCGACGTTGGCGGCGCGTCAGGACCCGGCATTGATTCTGGCAAAGGAGTAACCGCCGGCATGTTGGACATCGAGGGCATCACCAAGACGTATCGAGGCCAGGCCGGGGCGGTCACCGCCCTGGAGGACGTGTCGCTGACGGTCGCCGCCGGCGAGTTCGTCGGCGTCCAGGGCCCCAGCGGTTGCGGCAAGAGCACGCTGCTGCTGGCGGCGGGGGGGTTGCTGGCCTGCGAGGCCGGCGCGGTCCGCATCGCCGGCACCGATCCGTACGAGCTGCCCCCCAACGACCGGGCTGCCTTCCGCGCCCGCGAGGTCGGCTTCGTCTTCCAACGCTTCCACCTCGTCCCGTACCTCTCCGTGCGGGACAACGTCCTGGCCGCGTCGCTGGCCTGCCCGGCCCCCGACGCCCGGGAGCGGGCCGAGGAGCTGATCGCCCACTTCGGCCTGGCCGACCGTATCGACCACACCCCGGCCGAGTTGAGCACCGGCGAGCGCCAGCGGACTGCCCTGGCGCGGGCGCTGCTGAACCGCCCGCGACTGCTGCTCGCCGACGAGCCGACCGGCAACCTCGACGCCGCCAGCGCCGACGCCGTCATGGGCGTGCTCAAGAAGTTCGCCTCCGACGGCGGCGCCGTGCTGCTGGTCACCCACGACCCCCGGGCCGCCGACGTCGCCGGCCGAACCGTCCACCTCCACGCCGGACGGATCCAGGAGCAGCCCGCCGCATCGCCCGGTGCCTGACCTCCCGCCGGTCGTGCGGCGCGCGGTCCGCGACGCCGCAAGCCTGCGGCCGGTTGCGGGAGATGCTGTTGGGGAGTGGCACGGGGCGGATCCCGCGGCGGAGGCCGCGGGGTTGCACACGGCGCCGGCGAACGCCGAGTGACGGCGCGGTCGGCGACGGCTTCTTGGCCACCGGCTACTGCCTCATGGCCTCACCGGATCAGGGAGTTGAGGATGTTCTCGAGCATCTCGACGCGCCCGGAGTCGTTCGGGGCGGGGTTGCCCTTCTCCAGCGTGTAGTCGGCGAGGTCCTGAAGTGTCTTGTTGCCGGCCTCGATCTCGGCGCCGATGCCGCTGTCCCAACTGGCGTACCGCTGGGTGACGAACTCGGCGAGCCGGCCGTCCTCGGCGACGGCGTGGGCGATCTTCAGCCCGCGGGCGAAGGCGTCCATGCCGCCGATGTGGGCGTGGAAGAGGTCCACCGGCTCGAAGCTCTCGCGGTGGACGTGGGCGTCGAAGTTCAGACCGCCGGTGGTGAAGCCGCCGTACTTCAGCAGCGTCATCATGGCCATCGTCGTGTCGTACAGGTCCGTGGGGAACTGGTCGGTGTCCCAGCCGAGCAGCAGGTCGCCGCGGTTGGCGTCGATCGAGCCAAGAATCCCGTTGGCCGCGGCGAACTCCAGCTCGTGGTGGAAGGTGTGCCCGGCCAGCGTGGCGTGGTTGGCCTCGACGTTCAGCTTGAAGTCGTCGACGAGATCGTACTTCTGGAGGAAGGCGTAGCAGGCGGCCGCATCGCTGTCGTACTGGTGCTTGGTTGGCTCCTTGGGCTTGGGCTCGATGTAGAACTGCCCGTCGAAGCCGATCTGCTTCTTGTAGTCTACGGCGAGGTGGAGGAACGTCGCGAGGTGATCGAGCTCGCGGCCCATGTCGGTGTTGATCAGGCTCTTGTAGCCCTCGCGCCCGCCCCAGAAGACGTAGCCGGCCCCGCCGAGATCCTTGGTGACGCTGATCGCCTTGGCGACCTGGGCGGCGGCGTAGGCGAAGACGTCCGCGTTGCAGCTCGTCGCCGCGCCGTGCATGTACCGCGGGTGCACGAACAGGCAGGCCGTCCCCCACAGCAACTGCACGCCGGTGCGCTGCTGCTCGGCCTTCAGCAGGGCGGCGATCTCGTCGAGGTTCTTGTGGCTCTCGGCCAGCGTGTCGCCCTCGGGGGCGACGTCGCGGTCGTGGAAGCAGTAGAACCGCAGGCCGAGTTTCTCGCAGAGTTCGAAGCACGCCCGGACCTTGTTGCGGGCGGTCTCCATGGGGTCGTCCGTCTGCCATGGCATCTGCCGCGTGCCCACGCCGAACTGATCGGCACCGTCGTTGCAGAAGGAATGCCAGTACGCCACCGAGAACCGCAGGTGGTCGGCCATGGTCTTGCCGGCCAGGACCTCTTCGGGGTTGTACCACTTGAACGCCAGCGGGTTGGTGGACTCGGGCCCCTCGTACTCGATCTTGTCGATCCCGGCGAAGAAGTCGGACATCGCGGCTCTCCTGCTGGCGTAATGGCTTGACCGTCTGGAGGCGGATTGTACGGGCGGGGGGATTGGTACGGCAAGTGCCAAGCTCTTTGCGCGGCCGTCATCGGCGGCCCGTTGACATTGGCCGCGGGGCCGACTAAGGGTAGGCGTTTTCGCCGCCGGTGTCGGCGGCGGCAGTCGAGTTCAAGGGAGCGGTTCATGGCGAAGATCGTATTCATAGGAGCGGGCAGTTTCGGGTTCACGCGCGGGCTGGTTCGCGACATCCTCACGTATCCGGAAACGCGGGACGCCGAGCTGGCGCTGGTGGACATCGACCCCGAGCGGCTGGAGTTTTCCCGCCGGGCCTGCGAGAAGATCGTCGCCATGGGCGAGTACCCGGCGACCGTCACGGCCACCGAGGACCGCCGCGAGGCGCTCAAGGGCGCCGACGCGGTGGTGGTGACGATCCTCTGCGGTGACGTGAAGGTCTGGCAGCACGACATCCTGATCCCCAAGAAGTACGGCGTGGACATCAACGTCGGCGACACGCGGGGGCCCAGCGGCATCTTCCGGGCGCTGCGGACCATTCCGACCATGCTGGACATCTGCCGCGACATCGAGGACCTCGCGCCCGGCGCGCTGCTGCTGAACTACACCAATCCCATGGCCATGCTGTGCCACGCCATGCAGCGCCGCAGCGACCTGCCGATCTCCGGGCTCTGCCACAGCGTCCAGGGCACGGCCCGGATGCTCGCCGGCTGGGCAGGCGTGCCCGCCGACGAGGTCGATTACGTCTGCGCGGGGATCAACCACATGGCCTTCTACACGAAGTTCGAGCACCGCGGCGAGGACCTGTACCCCAAGCTCCGCCAGAAGGTCCGCCGCAGCAAGAAGATCTACAACGCCGAGCAGGTACGCAACGAGATGTTCCTGGCCCTGGGCTACTACGTCACCGAGTCCAGCGGGCACAACAGCGAGTACAACTGGTGGTTCCGCAAACGCGAGGACCTCATCGAGAAGTACTGCACCCACGGGACCAACTGGAACCCCGGCGCCCACGCGTTCATCGTCAACAGCTACAAGGGCCGCTCGCGGACCTGGAAGAAGAACATCCGCGAATGGCTGGCCAAGGACGAGCCCATGAGCCTCGACCGCGGCCACGAGTACGCCTCGGGGATCATCAGCGCCTGGCTGGGCGGCGAGCCGTTCCACTTCAACGGCAACGTGCCGAACGCGGACCTCGTGACCAACCTGCCGGGCGGCTGCTGCGTGGAGGTGCCCGTGATCGCCACACGCCGGCGGTTGAACAGCGTGCACGTCGGGGCGCTGCCGCCGCAGTGCGCGGTCCTGCCGGCCCTGTCGGCGCAGACGGAGATGATGACCGTCGAGGCCTCCCTTACCGGCGACGCCGAGCTGGTCTACCAGGCCATCTGCCACGACCCGCTGACCGCCGCCGTCCTCTCGCTGGCCGAGATCCGAAAGATGGTCAAGGAGATGTTCCGCAAGAACCGCGACCACCTGCCGCAGTTTTCCGCCGTCAGTCTGTGAGACTGCAAGGCCGTCAGGCCGGAAGACGGGAAGACCGGAAGGCCGGGAGACGGGAAGGCTCCG
This sequence comes from uncultured Planctomycetaceae bacterium, assembly GCA_964385465.1. Lineage (GTDB taxonomy): Bacteria > Planctomycetota > Phycisphaerae > SM23-33 > SM23-33 > CAYLPJ01. The sequence continues at coordinate 32,347 of CAYLPJ010000024.1, forward strand.
GGCCCGAGACAGCGCGTGGAAGCAGGCCGCCGGCTCCTGCGGTCCTCCGGCCGCACGGTACTCCACGATGAAAGGCGACGAATGAGCCAGAGCGTCGACGAGCACTGTGCCGAGATTCACCGCTGCAATCAGCGCGGCGGGCGGATGCTGTCCGTCGTGGACCTCCTCGACGCCGGGACGCTCACGCCCGACCTGGCCGCCTACGCCCTCGCCGCCATCGGCGGGGGGGGCGGCTTCCTCGTCGGCGCCAAGCCCGGCGGGGCCGGCAAGACCACCGTCATGGGTGCGCTGCTGAACTTCGTGCCCGCAGACGTGGCCCTTCGCCCCGCCGACGGCCCGGCCGCCATCGACAGCGGCATCAGGGCGCCCGAGCCCCGCACCTGCTTCATCTGCCACGAGATCGGCTCGGGGCCCTGGTACGCCTACCTCTGGGGCGCCGACCTGCGGGCGTACTTCCGCCTGCCCGATGCAGGGCACATGCTGGCCACCAACCTCCACGCCGACACGTACGAGCAGGCCCGCGAGCAGATCTGCGGCGACAACCGCGTCCCGCCCGAGCACCTGCGGCGCATGCACATGATGTTCTTCCTCGCAGTCGGGCGCGGGCTGCGGACCACCCGCCGCATCGTCACCGCATGGGAATCCGACGGCCGGGAGGACCACCGGCAGGTCTACGACGGCGGCGACGGCGTGGACCTGTCCGCCTCGTCGCTGGTCGACGCCGACGCCCTGTCGGCCGCCCGCGCGCGCATCGACGAACTCGCCGCCTCCGACGCCCGGACCATCGAGGACGTGCGAGCCGCCCTCACTGCGCCGGGCGCTTGAGCACCCGCGAGTCGTAGGCGGCCAGGTCGATGCGGCCGGTGAGGGTCTCGCCGGTGAGCATGTCGGCCAGCTCGGCGGCGCCGAGGTCTACGGTCCTGTCCTCGGGCTTGAAGTTCAGCAGGAAGACGTAGTCCGTCTCGCCGTCGGTGCGGAGCTGGGCGGCGACGCCCTCGGGCAGGTCGGCCTCGAGCACGCGGGGCAGGGCCAGCTCGCCGATCAGCCTCCCGTAGAAGTCGTCGAGGAACGGCGGGTCGTTGCGGCTGGCGACGTAGTACGCCCGTCCGTCGCCGACGGCGTTGACCGTCAGCGCGGGCCGGCCGGCGTAGAAGTCCTCGGCGTAGGTGGCGAGCACCTCGGCGGACTCGGCGTGGATGAGGTCGCAGAAGACCCTCGCGGTGTACTCCCTGGTGAGTTCCAGCGGGTTGCCCTCGACGGGGATCACGCGGTTGGCCTCGCCGTCGTGGAGGACGTCCAGCTCCTCGGCCCAGATGCCCAGCAGCCCCCGCAGCGGGCCCGGGAAGCCCCCGCGGAAGACCAGGTCGTGCTCGTCGGCGATGCCCGTCCAGTACGTCGTCACCAGCACGCCACCGCCGCGGACGAACGCCTCCAGCCGATCGGCGACCCCCGGGCGGATCATGTACAGCATCGGAGCGATCAGCAGCCGGTAGGAGGAGAAGTCGCAGTCCATCTCGATCACGTCGGCGGGAACCGACCGCTGCCACAGCGCCCGGTAGTGGCCCACGCAGGTGGGCTCGTAGTCGCGCCCGTCGCGGCGGGGGCCGGCGGCGTTGTCGATGGCCCAGCGGTTCTCCCAGTCGTAGATGACGGCCGACTTCGGGCGGACGGTCGTGCCGACGACGTCGTCGAGTCTGCCCAGCACGCGCCCGACGTCGGCGACGTCCTGGAACACGCGGGTGTTCTCGTGCCCGCAGTGATCGACGACCGCGCCGTGGAACTTCTCGGCCCCGCCGCGGCTCTTGCGCCACTGGAAGTACTGGACCGTGTCCGAGCCGTGAGCGACGGCCTGGAGGCTCATCAGCCGGTGCAGCCGCGGGCGCTTCAGCTTGCCCACCGGGAACCAGTTCGTGCTGCTGGGGGTGGATTCCATCATCGCGAACGGCTTGCCCGCCTTCATCGTCCGGTAGATGTCGTGGACGAAGCCGACCTGCACGGCTGCCTTCCAGTCGTCCGCCCGCCCGTGAAGCTGCGGGTAGCTGTCCCAGGAGACCACGTCGAGGTGCTCGAGGAAGCGCCAGTAGTTCAGTCCGGTATAGGTTCCCATGAAGTTGGTGGTGATCGGCACGTCGGGGGCGAGGCGCTGGAGGGGCATGGCCTCGTTGAGCATGAAGGAGATGGTCTGGTCGGTGACGAATCGCTGCCAGTCGAGCGTGAGCCCGTGGACGGCGGTCTCGGTCAGCGGCCCCGGCGACTCGATCTGGCTGAAGTCGGTGTACGTGTGGACCCAGAAGGCGGTCCACCATGCGTGGTTGAGCTCGTCGAGCGAGTCGTAGCGCTGCTCCAGCCAGTTGCGGAAGGCGACCTGGCAGCGGTCGCAGTGGCAGGCCCCGCCGTACTCGTTGGACAGGTGCCACATCAGCAGGGCCGGGTGCTCGGCGTACCGCTCGGCCAGGAGGTCGGAGAGGATGGCGCACTTCTCCCGCAGCAGCAGGGAGCTGAGGCAGTAGTTCACCCGCCCGCCGTGGCGGCGGCGGATGCGGTCGGGGCCCACGCGCATCACCTCCGGGTACTTCGACGACAGCCACGCCGGGTGCGAGGCGCTCGGGGTGGCCAGCACGGCGTACGCGTTGTTCTCGGCCAGGAGGTCCATTACCCGGTCGAGCCAGTCGAAATCGAACCGCCCCTCGGAGCCCTCCAGGTGCACCCAGGAGAAGATGCCCACGCTCATGGCGTTGCAGCCGGCGAGTTTCATCAGGCGGATGTCCTCGCCCCAGATCTCCTCGGGCCACTGCTCGGGGTTGTAGTCTCCCCCGTGCAGCATGTGCGGACACTTCGGATGAATCGGCGGATAGCGATCTGTCACGGCATCTCTCCTGCGGACAGCGGACGCGGACGGTCTCTCCACATCATCCATCGGCCACGTCTACCCGCTGACGCCAGCGAACGCAATCGCCGGAGCCACAGGTCCCGGCGGGGGCACGCTGCGGCCGGCCGCTACCGGCCACGCCTGCCCGCCCGCTGCCACGCCTCCGGGGGCAGGGCGCGGCGGTGTTCGTCCACGAACAGGCCGATCTTCTCGAACGGGATCGGCTCCATCCCGGGGATCTTCTTCGCCACGGCCGAGGGGTTGCGGAAGCGGAAGTTCAGCCGCCGGGGCGCGACGAACAGGCCGGCGGCGTTGGCGAGCGTGACGTTGCGGGCGATCTCCGTGAGGGCGTAGTGCTCGTCCTTGCCGCTGATGTTCACGGCCTTGCCGCACGCCAAGAGCAGGTTGCCCTCGATCACCGTGCCGGTCGGCCAGTCCGGGTGGTAGCCTGGGTCGAGGAGCCTGGCCACCGCCGGGTACCGCGTGGACCACGGCGGGGCCTCGGGACGGACGCGTTTGACCTGCCCGACCAGCCTCTCGTGCCGGAGGTTGTAGCCGCGCGACACGCCCCGGCTGTCGATGTGCACGCCGCGCTCGCAGGCGATCGACACGTTCCCGCGGACGATGTTGTCGTGTCCGCCGCCGACGAACGGCCCGCACCGCATCCTGTAAAATACGTTGCCGACCACCGTGTCCCCGCTGTCGCCGTCGTCCATGTACACCCCCTCGGCCTCGGGGCTGTGGTGGAAGAAGTTGTGGCGCACCACGTTGCCCCGGCTCGTCCAGTCGTGCCACGTGTAGAACGCCCCGACGTCGTGGCTGTCCATCGCGACGTGGTGGACCTCGTTGCGTTCCAGCACGTTGTCGTTGCCCCCGTACAGCACGGCGGCATGGGGCAGCGTGTGCAGCAGGTTGTTCGCCACCCGCAGGCCGACGCCCTCGACCCCGTAGCTGCCGACCTTGATCGCCGGGGCGTACGTCTTGACCACCTGCCCGACGTGGTGGATGTGGTTGTTCACCGCCTCGTGCCCGGCCGGGATGAGCTTCAGCCGGTCGCCGCCGCCCAGGACGATCCCGCCGGCCCCGAGGTCGTACAGGTCGCACGAGCGCACCGAATGCCCTCGCCCGCCGCGGACGACCGCCCCGTAGTCACCCATTCGCCGCAGCACGCAGCCGGCCAGGCGGACGGACCGCCCGCCGTCGATCCGCACGCCCTCGCCGAGGCCGTACTCGAACGTCAGGCCGCGGAAGGTCAGGTGGCTCGCGCCGCGGGCGTGCAGGAGCCGATCGGCGAAGTCGGCGAGGATGACCGCCCCGTCGGCCGGGGCCTCGCCCGCCGCGGCGTTTGGCGGCCAGAGGTACAGCGTGCCCGCACCGAAGCGGATGCACCACTCGCCGGGGCGGTCGATCTCGTCGAAGACGTTGATCGCGACGTAGTTCTCCTTGCCGTTGCCCACCCGGACGCCCTTGACGGTCTTGCTGTACTTCGACCCGATCCCTTCCTGCCTGCACGTTGCCAGGGCGATCGTCCGCCTGGACGGGTCGATCGCCGCGACGCGGATCTTGTCGGAGAACCAGGGCACGCGCCAGAAACCGTCCAGCCAGAGGCCCTCGGCGACGGCCTTGAGCCAGCGGTGCGGGCGGTCGCCGCGGTAGACGAACACCCCGCCCCGGGCGTCGGGGCCCTCGGCGACGCCGTTGTCCAGGACGGTCTTGATCGTCGTGTAGCCCTCGTTCGGCCAGCGGGCCAGGGGCAGGCGCTCGCCGCCGGCGTAGAGCTGCACCAGGTCGCCGCCGCCGCGGAAGAGGTCCTTCCACCGCTGGGCGTGGCGAACGCCGAGAGCGCGGAGGTCCAGCTCGAAGACCCGCCCCCTCGCCGCCGGGACCAGCCGCTCGAGCAGCGCCTCGTCGGTCACCGGCTTCCACGCCGCCGCCGGCACGGCCAGCCCGGCCGAGATGCGCACCTCGCCCTCGCCGAACCGCGCGTACGTCACCGGCGCATCGGCCGAGCCCCCGTCGCCTTCACCGAAGGTCAGCGTCTCGGTGATGCGGTAGACCCCAGGGCGAACCCGGACCGTCGCTCCGGCGCGGTCGCCGCGTTGACGAAGGAGGTCGCGGGCCCTGGCGAGCGTCGCCAGCGGTGCCTCGGCCGAGCCGTCGGCCCCGTCGTCGCCGTTCGGCGCGACATGCACCTCCACAGCCGCCACGGCGACGGCCGACGAAAAGCACAGAACCGCGGCTACGCGTCGAATTATACCAGTCACCACACACCTCCGGTCCTGCGACGGCCGATCCGCGGGTGGAGCGGGCCTGGTCCTCCCGCGGTTGTCCTCGGCGATCGGCCGACACTTCCGCCGTGGCATCATCTCCGCGGGCAAAGCCTTCGCTCCCGGTGTCCCGCGGCCCGGTCGGGGCGTTTCGTCCAAGCGTTCTCAGACAAGTTGGGTCGCGTCCCTGCTGGTCCCCGGCCCGCCCGGCCGCGTTGGCCTGCATCGGCGATGCCACGGCATCGCCTGCTTCGGCCGCCTTGCCAGAGGAGCCGCGTCCGGCGCAGGAACCGCAACGAACGTATCGGAAACCGCTTAGTGCTCCAGTTCTCTAACGGTCTCGCCATCGGGCAGTTCCGGCCCGGGGGCTCGGGGCTTGACCGCATGCCGGCGCCGGCGACAATGACGCCATGCACCCAAGCGGTGCCGCCGGAAGAGCAAGAGCAGGAAGGTCGGATTCATGAACGTGCCCGAGCTTGCCGAGGCCGGGAAGGTCGCCGTCTCCGGGGGGTGTGAGGTCCACGGGGAAATGGAACTGTCCTTTGCCCCGGCTCCGGACGGCGTGGCCATGCAGGTCAGGAACGAGCAGTGGCTCTACGACCTGGCCTCGCGTCCTCTGCCGGGCTTCGCCGCGACGTTGTCCCACCCGGAGGCCGGGACGTTCTTCGCCGGGCTCAGGGAGGCCGTCGAGGCCGCGCGCGGCCGTACGGGAACGTTCAGCACCCGCCAGGCCGTCGTCGCCGTTCACCTGCCGCTGGCCGACGGGATCCTCGACGCGGACCTGCGGGAGGATACTGTCGGCGAGGCCATCGAGCCGATCCTCGATAGGATCGACGCCTTCGCCCGCGCCCACGCGCCCTCGCGGGACGGGCGGCCGACAACCGGGGCCGGCAGCCCGCCGGAGAACGCCACGGCCCGGCTGCTGGGCGGCCGGGACGAGCGGAGCCGGGCCGCGGTGGAGGTGTCGCAGGGCCATGCGCTGCACGGCGCCACGGAGGCGATCGTCTGCGGCGGGGGCCCGGCCGCGGTGCGCCTGGTACGCCCCGCCGGGCGGTCTGCGGGCGGCCCGGGCGAGACGCGCTACGTGCTGGACCTGTCGGGCGAGCAGATCGCGAGCGTCTTCGACGCCTTGATCGCCGCGGACGTCGCGGCGCTGCCGCTTCCCGCCGAGCCCGCACGTCCGGGCCGGCCGGATGAGAGCCTGTGCGTGCTGGCGGTTCACGGGGCCGGCGGGGACGGTTTGAGCATCGGTGTCTGGGCCGATGATACCCCGCCGCCGGACGTCTACGCCAGCCACCCGCGCAAGGCCTTCGACGACGCCTGCCTTGCCGTCCGGCGCGTCGTGCTGGCCGCGGCAGACGGCGCCCGGCCGGTCTACAGCGGCCCTCAGGACCGGCCCGGCTGGGATGCGCTCCGCGCGGCGCTGCTGCCCGGCTGCCTCCGCCTGCAAAAACCCCTTGACCGCCGGAGGGGGCGGCAGTAGAAATGCCAGACTACCCGTGGGCGGGTAGGTTGTGCGCCGAGGGCGCAGGGCAGGACCATGACAGAGAACCAGGGCCGCGAGGCCCCTTCCGTCGAGGAACTTTCGCAGTTGCGCAAGCGGATCGACGATCTGGACCGCCGGATCGTCGAGTTGCTCAATGCGCGCGCGGAGGTGGTGATCGAGGTGGGCAAGGCCAAGAAGGCCGACGGCACGCCGATCTACGCCCCCGACCGCGAGTCGGCCGTGCTGAAGCGCCTCGGGGAGCTGAACGACGGGCCGCTGCCGCAGTCGACGCTGCGGGCGATCTACCGCGAGTTGATGAGCGGCTCGTTCGTGCTGGAGAAGCCGCTTCGGATCGGCTACCTCGGGCCCAAGGGCACGTTCTCGCACCTGGCGGCGCAGCGGAAGTTCGGCTCGTCGGTGGAGTACCGTCCGCTGGCGGACATCCGGGCAGTCTTCGACGAGGTCGCCCGGGGGCATTGCGACCTCGGCGTCGTGCCGATCGAAAACTCCTCCGGCGGCGGCGTTGTGGACACGATGGACTGCTTCATCGAGGCCCACACCTTCATCTGCGGCGAGCTGCTCGTGCACATCCACCACAACCTGCTGGCCAACTGCTCGCCGGAGAATGTCACCGCGGTGGCCTCCAAGCCGGAGATCTTCGCCCAGTGCCGCAACTGGCTGTCCACCAGCCTCCAGCAGGTCGAGCAGGTGCCCGTCGCCAGCTCCAGCCGGGCCGCGGAGATGGCCACCGAGCGCGAGGGCCTGGCGGCGATCGGGTCGGAGTTGGCGGCCGAACTGTACGACCTCAAGGTCGTCTTCGCCAACATCGAGGACAACCCCAACAACATGACGCGTTTTTTCATCATCGCCCGCCAGCCGGCCCGGCGGACCGGCAACGACAAGACGGCGTTGATGTTCTCGACCTCTCACCGGGCCGGGGCGCTGGTGGACGTGCTGAACGTCTTCTCGCGGAACGGCATCAACCTGACGAATATCGACTCGCGCCCCAGTCGGCGGCGGAACTGGGAGTACTTCTTCTTCGTCGACGCCGAGGGGCATTTCGAGGACCCCAACTTCGCCGAGGCCATCGAGGAGGCCCGCGGGCACTGCGGCGAGCTGCACGTGCTGGGCAGCTTCCCCCGAGCCACCGAGCCGATCTGATCGGCCCCGGGCCCGAGACCGCGACAACCCCGAACGCAGCGCGAAGTGCCCGCCGGCGCCTCGCCAGGAGCAAACCATGAGCAGGAAGCTGTTTATCGCCGGAAACTGGAAAATGAACGGCTCGCACGAGAGCAACACCGCCCTCGCCGCCGGCCTGGCAGAAAAGATCGGCTCGGTCGAGCAGGTCGACCTCGGCGTGGCCCCGCCGGCGGTGTACCTCGCGGCCGTGGGCGAGAAGCTCGCGGGGACGAACATCGCCCTGATGGCCCAGAACATGTTCCACGAGGACAACGGCGCGTACACCGGCGAGCTGTCCGGCGAGATGGTCAAGGACGTCGGCTGCACCGTGGTGATCCTGGGCCACAGCGAGCGGCGCCACGTGATCGGCGAGTCGGACGAACTGACCAACCGCAAGGTGGTCAAGGCCCTCGGGGACGGGCTGGACGTGATCCTCTGCGTGGGCGAGCTGCTGGAGGAGCGCGAGGCCGAGAAGACCAAGGACGTCGTCACCCGCCAGGTCCGGGTGGGGCTCGAGGGCGTCTCGAAGGAGGCGATGGCCAGCCTGACGGTCGCCTACGAGCCGGTGTGGGCGATCGGCACGGGCAAGACGGCCACGCCCGAGCAGGCCCAGGATGTCCACGCGATGATTCGCGGGCTGCTGGCCGGGCTGTACGACGAGGCCACCGCAGCCGCCACGCGAATCCAGTACGGCGGGTCCGTCAAGCCCGGCAATGCCGCGGACCTGCTGGCCCGGCCTGACATCGACGGCGCCCTCGTCGGCGGCGCCAGCCTCAAGGTGGACGACTTCGCCGCGATCGTGCAGGCGGGCGTCGAGCAGAGCAAATAGACCCGGCGGCAGCGCCGGCCCGGACGAGTGGAGAAAGGCGAATGGGTTTTCTGGATATCTTCCTGGGTATGCTGTTCCTCCTGATCTGCGTGCTGCTGATCGTGGTCGTGCTGCTCCAGAAGGGGCGCGGCGGCGGTCTCGGGGCGGCCTTCGGCGGCGGCGGGTCCAGCGCGTTCGGCACGCGGACAGGCGACGTGTTCACCTGGGTGACCATTGTGCTGACCGGGCTGTTCCTGCTGCTGGCGGTGGGCACGAGCCTGGTCTTCCGCCCCGACGCCGGGACGGTCTTCGCGCCGCAGTTCGTCCCCGAGCCCACCCCGATCGCCGAGCCGACGTCCGTGACGCTCCGCTGCGCCACCCCCGGCGCCAGCATCCGGTTCACGCTGGACGGCTCGGCGCCCGGCAAGCAGGCGAACCTGTACGACCGCCCGATCACGATCGAGCCGGGCTCGGTCATCAAGGCCCGCGCGTACCGCGGCAAGTGGGAGCCCTCGGACGTGGCCACCGCGGAGTACCCCGTCGCCGACGCCAACAGCGCCCCCCCCGTGCCGGGCACCGACGACCGCGGCGCCCTGAGCGCGCCGCCGACGCCGGCGCCCCCGACGGCCACCCAGCCGGGCGCGACCACCGCGCCCGCGGCGGGAGAGTGACATGCTCCGCTCGATGACCGGCTTCGGTGCGGCGGCCGGGCAGGTCGAGGGCGTCCAGTACGCCATCGAGGTCCGCACCGTCAACAACCGCTACCTCAAGACCACCGTCAAGCTGCCGGAGGCCCTTTCGGCCCTCGAGGCCGAGGTCGACAAGCTGATCCGTGCCAAGGTCCAGCGGGGCACGGTGACGCTTTCTGCCCAGATGCGCCTGCCCGGCGAGCGGGCGGCAGGGCGGATCAACACCGACGTGATGGCTGCCTACCTGGAGCAGCTCAAGCCGGCGGAAGTCGAAGGGAACCCGATGTTCCGGGTGGATCTGGCCTCGATCCTGGAACTGCCCGGCGTCTGCGAGCCCCCGGACCTCGGCGACCTTATCGACGCCACCCACGACGGCTTCCTGGCCCTCGTCGACAAGGCGCTGACGCACCTGGTCTCGATGCGGACCCGCGACGGCGAGGCCGTCCAGGCCGACCTGCTGACCAACTGCGGCGTGATCGAGGACCGCCTCGCCGCCGTCTCCGAGATCGCCCCGCAGGTCGTTCGCGACTACCAGGACCGGCTGACCCAGCGCGTCGAGGAACTGCTCTCCGGCGGCAAGGCGGAGATCGACGCCGACCATCTCGCCCGCGAGGTGGCCGTGTTCGCCGAACGCTGCGACATCGCCGAGGAGATCAGCCGCCTGACTGCCCACGTCGAGCAGTTCCGCCAGGCCCTGCCCGCCGAGGAGGCCACCGGGCGCAAGCTGGATTTCATCGCCCAGGAAATGCTCCGCGAGGCCAACACCATCGCGTCGAAGGGCAACAACAGCGAGATCGGCCGGGCCGTCGTGGAGATCAAGACCGCCATCGACCGCATCAAGGAACAGGTGCAGAACGTCGAGTAGCCCTGCCGGGGCCCAACCGGCGGCTCGCCGCCGGGACTGACGAGAATGAGTGTGGGCAAGCTGGTTGTCATCACGGGCCCGTCGGGCGTGGGCAAGAGCACGATCGTCCGCGAGGTGCTCGACCGGACCGGCGCCGAGTACAGCATTTCGGCGACCACCAGGCCGCCGCGAGCCGGCGAGACGGACGGGCGCGATTACCGGTTCGTCTCCGGCGGCGAATTCGATCGGATGATCGAGCGTGGCGAGCTGCTGGAGTGGGCCGAGGTGTTCGGGCACCGATACGGCACGCCGGCGGGGCCCATCCGCCGGGCCGTCGAGGCCGGGCGGACCGTGATCCTGGAGATCGACGTCCAGGGCGGGCTCCAGGTCGCCCGGGCCATGCCCGAGGCCGAGTTTGTGCTGCTGCTGCCGCCCTCGCAGGAGGAGCTCGCTCGCCGCCTGCGGGACCGGGGCAGCGAGGACGAGGCCGCCGCCCGGAGGCGGCTGAACAAGGCCAACGAAGAGATTCGAACCGCGCTGGACAGCGGCGTCTATAATCACAAGGTCGTCAATGACAGCCTGGAGAAGGCGATAAAGGATGTGTCGGCCATCGTGAGCCGGCCGCAGGGAGAGCCATGATCGAGGCACTGAAGAGCGAAGAGGTCGTGCACAAGGTCGGCGGGAAGTTCAAGCTCACCGCGCTGATTCAGAAGCGGATGCTGGAGCTGATGCAGGGCGCCAAGCCTCTCGTCGAGCGGACGCGTCGAATGACGGACATGGAGGTCGCCATCCAGGAGATCCTCGAGGAGAAGATCGGGATCGACTACGACAAGTCCGACGTGCTGACGCCGGACGAGCTCGGCTGAGGCGCCCGGCGGCGGAGAGATGCCCCAACCGCGCGACCACAGCCCGCCGCCGGAGCCGCCCGACCTGACCGGGCGGGAAGTCCTGCTCGCCGTCAGCGGGGGGATCGCCTGCTACAAGGCCGCGGACCTCGCCAGCCGGCTCGTCCGAGCCGGGGCGGGGGTGTCCGTCGCGATGACCGACGCGGCCAGGCGGTTCGTCGCGCCGCTGACCTTCCAGGCCCTCACCGGTCGGCGGGCGTTCACGAGCCTGTGGCAGTCCCTGGAGCACCACTCCGGCGAGCACTTGGCGCTCACCGAGCGGGCGGACGTGATGGTCGTCGCCCCGGCGACGGCGAACGTGCTGGCCAAGCTCACCGGCGGGATCGCCGACGACCTGGTCTCCACGCTCGCGCTGAGCGCCCACGGGGCCTGCGAGCTGCTCGTCGCGCCGGCGATGAACACGCGCATGTGGCAGGCCCCGCCGACGCGCGCGAACATGGCCCGGCTGGCCGAGTGGGGCGTTCACGTCGTCGGGCCGGCCGAGGGGCGCCTGGCCTGCGGGACGACCGGGCCCGGGCGGATGGCCGAGCCGGGAGAGATCCTTGCCCGCGTCGCGGAGATCCTTGCTGCGGGGGACTGACAGCGGAAGGGCCGCCGGGGGCGGGCGGGGCCTCCCGGACGATCCGCCCGCCGCTTCGCCGCGGAGCGTTCCTCGGGGCGGCGCGGCGCCGAATCGCTTCCCGCCGGTGATGCCGGCGGATACACTACCCCCATGCGAGTTCTCGTCACCGCCGGGCCGACGCGCGAGTACCTCGACGACGTGCGGTTCCTCACCAACGCGTCGAGCGGGCGGATGGGCTGCGCCGTGGCCGCGGCCGCCGTGGCCGCCGGGCACGAGGTGACGCTGCTGATCGGCCCGGTCGCGCTCGAGGCCCCCGCCGGTTGCGACGCCGTGCGGTTCACCTCCGTGGAGGACCTCGCCGCCGCGCTGGGCGAGCGGTTCGCCGATTGCGACGCGCTGGTCATGGCGGCGGCGGTGGGGGACTTCCGGCCCGAGCAGCGTTGCCGCGGCAAGATCCCGCGCCGCGGCGGGCCGGTGACCGTCCGGCTGATTCCCACGCCGGACGTTCTGGCCTCGGTCGCCCGCGGCCGAGGGGCCGACCAGCGGGTGGTCGCCTTCGCCGTGGAAGCCCCGCCGCGCGACGCCGCGGCCGAGCGGGCCCGCGCCGAGCTGGCCGCCAAGGGCGCCGACATGGTGGTGGTGAACATGCCTTCGGCCATGGGCGCCGCCGACAGCGAGGCGTGCATCCTGACGGCGGACGCCGTCCTGGCCGGCTGGGCGCGGCGGGCGAAGGCGGAGCTGGCGGAGCTGATCGTCGGTCACCTGCATCGGCCGGGATGAGCTGTTTTCCGGGCGGGGCGGATCGGATATGCTCGGTCGGCCGATGCAGGCTGGAGATATCCGGATGTCCGGTCCGATAACGATAAGGATACGCCGCTCGTCCGGCTGCGAGGACGTTCCGCCGCCGCGGTACATGTCCGACCACGCCGCCGGGATGGATGTCTGCGCGGCGTGCGAGTCGGAGGTGACCGTTGCCCCCGGCGAGGTGCAGCTCGTCCCGTGCGGGTTCACCATGGCCGTGCCGGTCGGCTACGAGGCGCAGATGCGCCCCCGCAGCGGGCTGGCGCTGAAACACGGCGTGATCCTGCCCAACGCGCCGGGCACGATCGACGCCGACTACCGCGGCGAGGTCTGCGTGATCCTCGCCAACGTGGGGCGCGAGAGCTTCACGGTGCGGCGCGGCATGCGGATCGCCCAGATGGTGATCGCCCCGGTCTGCCGGGCCGAGGTCGAGGAGGCGGACGTCCTCGACGAGACCGCCCGCGGAGACGGGGGGTTCGGGCACACCGGCGTCTAGTGCGACAACAGGGATGTTGAGCAAGCCGCCGCGGGGTTCGCCCCCGGCGGCGGGATGTGCAAAGGATGGCCAAGAAGGACAAATCCGCCTCGCGGTCCGAGGTGCCCGCGGGCGGCGCCGGGCGCTTCGGGCGATACTGCCTGATTCTCGTGCTGGCCGGGTCGGCCGCGCTGGCCTGGGCCAGCCTGCTGACCTACTCGCCGACGGACCCCCCGGCGAAGATCGTCGTGCCCCCCAAACGCCCGGTGGACAACCTTGCCGGCGTCGTGGGCGCGTACGTCGCCCACAGCCTGCTCTACTGGGTCGGCGGGGGAGCGTACATGGCCCTGCTGTTCGTCACCGTCGCCGCGGCCGTGATGGCCTGCGGCGGACGCGTCGGCGAGTTGCCCTGGCGCGTCCTCGGGGTGGTCCTGCTCGTGGTGGCCACCAGCAGCGCGATCTACATGGTCGACCCGGTCACCTCCGGCGATCCGCTGACCGGTTCGGCGGGCATCCTGGGCATCGCCGTCGGACGCCTGCTGCTGACCCGCCTGGCCACCGTCGGCGGGTGGATCGTCCTGCTGGTCTCGTTCGGCATCGGGCTGATGCTCGCGGCCGATCACCTCGTCCTCCAGCTTCCCTCGCTGGGCCGGCGTGCCTGGGAGCAGCGCGAGAAGCTCAGCGGCTGGACGGCGGCGCTGCGGCGTCGCAGCCCCGAGGCCGCGGGTGCCGGCGGCGGCTCGGCGACGGTCTCGGGGCGGTCGCGTCCCCGGCCGGTCACGGCCCGCCCGGTGCGCCCGGGCTCTGCCAAGCCCGACGCCGGCGAGGACGCCGAAGGCGCCTCGGCGCGTCGCCCGACACCGCCGGGCAAGCCGGAGGCGGAGAAGAAGGACGCCGACAAGGCCGATTCGGGTTCCGGCGGCGTCGGCGGACTGGTCCGTCGCCTGCTGCCGGGCGGGGCCGACGATGCCGACGATGCCGACGAAGCCCCCGCGGCCAGGGCGGCGGCGAAGCCCAAGTCCCAGCCGGCGGCGAAGCCCAAGCCCGCGCCGCCCCCCAGGCCGGCCGGGGGGGCATCCTCCGGCGGGGCCGCGAAGGCGGCCGCAACGAACGACGGCGACGGCTACATCCTGCCGCCGCAGACGCTGCTGGAAGCCCCTACCGGGGGGTACATCGAGTCGCAGGAGCACATCGCCGCTCAGCGTCGCCAGGTGCTCCAGCAGACGCTGGACGACTTCAGCGTGACCGCCGAGGTCGTCGGGCACCAGACCGGGCCGGTCATCACGCTGTTCGAGCTGTCGCTGGCGCCGGGCGTGAAGGTCTCCCGGGTGGCCAACCTGGCCAACGATATCGCCCGGGCCCTCGCGGTGCCCGGGGTGCGGATCGTCTCCCCGCTGCCCGGGCGGGACACCGTGGGCATCGAGGTGCCCAACGACGAGAAGGAGATCGTCCGCATCCGCCAGCTCATGCAGTTGGCCGGCGAGGCCGACAATCGCATGCACCTGCCGCTCTACCTCGGCAAGGACGCCGGGGGCGAGCCCATCGTCGAGGACCTCGCCCGCATGCCGCACATGCTCATCGCCGGGACGACCGGCTCGGGCAAGAGCGTCTGCATCAACTCCATCATCATCGCCATGCTCATGACCCGCCGGCCCGAGGAGGTGCGGCTGATCCTCGTGGATCCCAAGATGGTCGAGATGGCCGCGTTCGAGCAGATTCCCCACCTGCTCTGCCCGATCGTCAACGACATGCACAAGGCCGAGGACATCCTGGAGTGGGCGGCGACGAAGATGGACGAGCGGTACGAGCTGCTCAAGGAGGCCGGCGTGCGGAACATCGCCGGCTACAACAAGCTCAGCGAGAAGGAGATCTACGAGCGGTTCGGCGTCGAGACCGACGAGGAGAAGGCCCGCGTGCCGACGCGCATGCCCTATTACGTGGTCATCGTCGACGAGCTGGCGGACCTGATCATGACCTCCAGCAAGGAGGTCGAGAACCACATCATTCGCATCGCCCAGAAGGCCCGCGCGGTGGGCATCCACCTGATCCTCGCGACGCAGCGCCCGAGCGTCAACGTCGTCACCGGCCTGATCAAGAGCAACATGCCCTGCCGGGCGAGCTTCCGGGTGGCGTCGCGCCAGGAGAGCCGGATCGTGCTGGACCAGAACGGCGCGGAGGTCCTTCTGGGCCAGGGCGACATGCTGTTCCTGCGCCCGGGCACGAGCACGCTGATCCGCGCCCAGGGCACGTTCGTCGACGACGAGGAGATCCGCGCCGTCGTCAAGTCGCTGGCCAGGAAGTCCTCGACAAACTTCCACCCGGAGTTGATGGCCCTGAACTCCAAACCCGCCGGCGACGTCGAGGGCGAGCGGGACGAGCTGTTCGACAAGGCCGTCGAGATCGTCCTCCAGAGCCAGCGAGGCAGCGTCTCGCTGCTCCAGCGCCGCCTGGCGGTCGGGTACAGCCGGGCCAGCCGCATCATCGATCAGATGGCCGAGGCAGGCCTGCTGGGCGACTACAAGGGCTCCCAGGCCCGCGAGTGCATGATGACGCTGGAGGAGTGGCACGAGTTCAAGGCGTCGGTCGACGCCGACCAGTCCGGCGCCAACTCGCTCAACGGCGAGCCGACGAGCGTGTGAGCCCGCCCCGTCGGCGGCCATGCGGCCGTTTCGCCACAGGCCCCCCTGCGCGTACAATGCCCGCATGAACGACGACGTCGAGAATCCGCCGCGGCCGGCAGACGCTGTGCGTCCCGTCCGCACCGCCTGGATTGCCGGGCCGCGGACCTTCGGGCTCATCGGGCGCGTGCTCAAGCCCCTGGCCCTCGGGCTCATGGATGAGGTCGTCGAGAGCTTCGCTTTCTGCCCCAGCCCCGGCGAGGAGCCCGAGCCCGACCTGCTGCCCGCCCACCGCGTGCCCTTCGCCACCGCGCGGTGGTGGTGGCCCTGGGACCGCCCGGCCGAACATCTGCGCGGCGAGCTCAGCAAGCGCAAGATCCAGGTCCTCCACGCCCTGGACGCCTCGGCGGCGCCGCTGGCCTGCGAGCTCGGCGGCGAGCTGTCGCTGCCGGTGTTCGTCAACAGCTTCGCCGACGGCGACGGCGGCTGCCTGGCCGAGGTGGCCCGCGACGCCGTCGGCATCCTCGCCGGCTCCGAGCCGATCCGTGCCGCCCTCGCCTCCCGGGGCATCTGGAGCGAGGACCGGCTGCACCTGATGCGCCCCGGTGTCTACCACGTCCGCAGGCCCACGTGCTTCGGCGACCCCCAACACAGCGTGGCCGTCGTCTGCGGCGGGGACTTCGATCGCCCCGAGCCCTTCCTGACCGTGCTGGAGACCTTCGCCGAGATCGCCAGGAGAAGCTACGACTGCTCGTTCTTCCTCGTAGGCAGCGGCCCGGCTGAACGGCAGCTCCGCCGCGCCGCCGACCGCCTGGGCATTCGCACGCTGCTGACCTTTGCCGACGTACACCCCACCGGGCAGCTCACCGGCATCTTCAAGGCCGCCGACCTGTACATCAGCCCCCGCCCGCTGGGATCGATCGACATGCGCTCGCTGCTGGCGATGGCCGCCGGGCTGCCCGTCCTGGCCGCGGCGCCGGGCGACGGGGTCAACGACTTCCTCATCGACGGCGAGACGGCCGCGGGGTACACGCCCGGGGCGGCGGGCGAACTGACCGCCGCGCTGGCCGACCTCCTGGAAGACCGCGCCCGGGCCCGCTCCCTTGCCGAGGGCGGCCTGGAGCACGTTCACGCCTGCCACAGCCCCGCCGTAAACGTCAGCGCCCTGGCTCACTTCTACCGCCGGGCGCTGGCGGGGTGATCCGCTTCACCAATCCGGCGGACGGCGCATGCGCTTCTTCTCGGCGCGGCGGCGCTTCTTCTCCAGGCGCTTGCGCCTGGACGCGGCCGTGGGCCTGGTCCGCTTGCGGCGCTTGGGCGGCGGGGCGGCCCGGCGGATCAGGGCGGTAAGCTTGTCCAGGGCCTGCTGGCGGTTCTGCGCCTGGCTGCGCTCGGCCTGGCTTTCGATGATCAGCACGCCGTCGGATGTCATTCGGCTGCCGGCGAGCTTCTGGATACGGCTTTTCACCGCCGCGGGGAGGTTCGGCGAATGGGCGACGTCGAACCGCAACTGCACGGCGGTGGCAACCTTGTTGACGTTCTGCCCGCCCGGCCCCGAGGCGCGGATGAACTGCTCGTCGAGTTCGTCTTCGTGAATCGAGATGTTCCGGGTGATGCGGATCATGCAATGCCAGGATAACGGTCGAGAAACAGGGACGGCTGCATTTCCCAAGCGGGCTCGCCGCATCGTAGCGGCGGCTCGGAAGATGCAGCCGTCCCTATTTGCCGGCGGCGGGGGCCTCGGGGAGGGCGGCGAGGTCGTCGATGTCGGCGAGGAAGACATTGCCGTAGCCGTTGTGGTCCGAGCAGTAGAGGACGCGCAGTCGGCCGGCGGAATCGCGGAAGAGGCGGGGGTGGACGTGGACGATCTGCACGTGGAAGCTCCCGCGGTGCCACGCCAGCCGCCGCGGCGGGGCGTACTCCCCGTCGCTGAGCTGCCACAGCAGCAGGTAGGGGTTGCCCCCCCCGCCATCGCCGACGATCAGCGACTCGTCGACGCTGTGAAAGTGCACCGAGCCGTGCGGAAACGCGCGCTCCGTGCCCTCCGTACCGTCCCAGCGGATCCAGCCGTACACCGGTCGGTCGTTTACGCGCCCGTGGTAGCCGACCCGCTCGCCGTCGGCGAACCAGTATTCATGGCCGAGGGCGTCGCCGGGGTTTTCCGGGCGCAGGGGCCGGGCGATCCGCGTGGGGATGTCCAGCAGCCACATTCGCTGGTCGACGTCCGGCCAAGGCCCTTCGTGACAGAAGGTCAGCACGTCCGGCAGCGTCGGCGAGGTGTTGACGTGGCCGATCCAGGTGTCCTCCGAGTGCAACAGGCGGTGGACGCCGTCATCGACGTTGACGGCGTAGATCATGCAGCGGGGGCGGGCCTGGTGGTACTCCCGCATGCCCGTGTAGCCGTACGACCGGTAGATGCTGTCGGAGAGGTCCTGGTGGACCACGATGCATGCGTACTGCCCGTCGGCGGTGACCGAGACGTTCCCCGGCTTGTAGCCCTCGGGCGTGGTGAACAGTTCGCGTTGCTGATACGTGTGCAGGTCGAGCGCCCACAGCCGGCGGTCGCGGACGAAGACCAGCTCGTCGCGCCGCGGGTTGCGGAAGGCCGCCAGCGTTGACGGCGGCGGGTCGCCGGGCGCGAAGTCGGTCAGTTGCGTCAACTCGCCGGTGGCCAGCTCGATGCTGTAGAAGTTCCTCGCGTTGGCGCGCTCGGAGCCGACGACCAGCCGGCGGCCCTCGTCCCAGAGGCCATCGTTGGTGAAGTACAGGTGGTGGCTGTGGGCGCGGTGGTCGGTGAGCTGGTGGACGGTCGCGCCGGTGAACGGGTCGGCGGCGGTGCGCATCTCGCCGGGGTGGACCTGGCCGACGGGCATGGGGCGTCCTTTCGTCTGTCAGTTGCTGGCGTCGTGAAGCCCGCCGAACCGCCGGTCGCGTGCGGCGAAGGCGCGGAGGGCGTCGCGGAAGTGGTCTTCGGTGAAGTCCGGCCAGTAGACGTCGGCGACGTGGAACTCGGCGTAGGAGAGCTGCCAGAGCAGGAAGTTGCTGACGCGCATCTCGCCGGAGGTCCGGATGAGCAGGTCGGGGTCGGGCACGCCGCGGGTGTCCAGCGCATCGGCGATGGCCTGCTCGTCGATGGCCGACGGGGCCAGTTCGCCGGCGGCGACGCGCTGGGCAAGACGGCGGACGCCGCGGGCGATCTCCGCCCTCGATCCGTAGTTCAGCGCCAGGCACAGGAACATGCCCGTGCAGCCGGCGGTGGCCTCGGTGCAGGCGTCGATCTCGCCCAGCACGCTGTCGGGCAGGCCCTCCCGCATACCCACGTGGCGGAAGCGCATGTTGTTGGAGAGCATCGACGGCCGCTCCATCGCGAGGTACTGCGAATAGAGCCCCATCAGGGTCTCGACCTCCTCGGGGGGGCGGTTCCAGTTCTCGGTGGAGAAGCTGTAGAGCGTCAGGGCGCGGATATCGAGGCGCACGGCCTCGCTGATGATCCTCCGGGCGGTCTTGGCGCCCATGGCGTGCCCGGCGGTCCGGGGCAGGCCGCGGGCGCGGGCCCACCGCCCGTTGCCGTCCATGATGATCGCGACCGATCGCGGCACGCGGTCCGGCGGCAGGCCGAGGGCCTGCTTGGCCTCGCGTACGCTCTCGGGGGTCACGTCGGTCATGCGCGCAGGCCTCGCACGGCGGTGTGGTGCTGAATGGTCGCTTCCCGGTCCGGGCCGACCCCCACGAAGCCCACGGGGCGGTCGAGCAGTTCCTCGATGCGCGTGACGTACCGCTGCGCCGGGGGCGGGAGGTCGTCGAACGTCCGGCAGCCGGTGATCTCCTCGCCCCATCCGTCGAGCGTCTCGTAGACGCACTCGACGCCGTCCATGGCCACGGCGTCGAAGTCCTCGACGTCGCGCCCGTCGCGGCGGTAGCCGGTGCAGATCTTCAGCTCGTCGAACCCGCTGAGCACGTCCAGCAGGGCCAGGGCGAGCTCGTCGACGCCGGAGATGTCGGCGGCGTAGCGGACGGCGAAGGCGTCGAACCAGCCGCAGCGCCGCGGGCGCCCGGTCGTCGTGCCGTACTCGTGCCCGCGATCCCGCAGGCGGTTGCCGGTCTCGTTGTCCTGCTCGGTGGGGAAGGGCCCGGCGCCGACGCGGCTGGTGTAGGCCTTGATCAGCCCCACGACGGTCCCGACGGCCTTGGGCGGGACGCCGGAGCCGACGGGCACGCCGCAGGCGGTCACCGGCGAGCTGGTCACGAACGGGTAGGTCCCGTGGTCGATGTCCAGCATGCTGCCCTGCCCGCCCTCGAAGAGGATCGGCTCGCCGGCCGACACCGCACGCCGCAGCAGCGCCCCGGTGTTGCCGATGATGCCCTCCAGCCGCTCGCCGTAACCGAGGTACTCCTCGACGATCGCGCCGGCGTCCATCGGCTCGAAATCCTCGTACAGCGCGGCGAAGGCCACGTTCTTTCGCGCGACGATCTCGGCGACCTTCTCCCGCAGGGCCTCGGGATCGAGCAGTTCCGCCGCCCGGACGGCGGTGGTGCGGCGGGCCTTGTCGGCGTAGCACGGGCCGATGCCCCGCGCGGTCGTGCCGATCTTGCCCGCCCCCAGCCGCCGCTCGCTGAGGCGGTCTTCGAGGCGGTGGTAGGGCATGACGACCTGCGCGGCGCCGCTGACGCGGAAGTTCCCGGGTCCGACGGCCACGCCGCGGCCGCGGAGCCGGTCGATCTCCTCCATGGCCACGGACGGGTCGAAGGCCACGCCGTTGCCGACGACGTTGACCACGCCCTCGCGGAGGATGCCGCAGGGGATCAGGTGCAGGGCGTACTTCTCCCCGCCGACGTGCACCGTGTGCCCCGCATTGGCCCCGCCGCAGAAGCGGACCACGTACTTGCTCACGCGGGAGAGGGCGTCCACGACCTTGCCCTTGCCTTCGTCGCCCCACTGGAGGCCGACGACCGTCACGTTGGGATACGCATCGCCCATGATGCCCTGCCTGTTCCAGGTTGCCCTCACGAACACGAGCCGACAAGCATACGCCGCGGGGGCGGGCTGTCAAGCGCGTCGTACGACCTGTTTGGCGCCATGCCGCCGGATCAGTAGATCCCGATCCGCCGGGGAAGCGGGTCCGCCGTCTTCGCCATGCGGTCCGTCATGCGCACCAGCAGCGCCGTCTTCGCCTCGGCGGCGGCCGGGTCGTCCCAGAGGTTCCGCGTCTCGGCCGGATCGGACCGGAGGTCGTAGAGCTCCCCCCCGCCGGTTCCGTGGGCGACGATCAGCTTGTGCGTCTCCGTCCGCACCATCGTCAGGAAGCCCTTGGGGTTGTCGGGGTTCGAGTTGTAATACTCGCAGTAGACGTCGTCGCGGAACGCCTCGGCCGGCGCCTCGCCGGTGAGCATGGGCCAGAGGCTCCGCGTCTGCATTCCGGGGTGGCGGGGCAGTCCGGCGGCGTCCAGCACCGTGGGGGCGAGGTCGCTGAGCTCCACCAGCCCGCTCGCGCGGACGCCTTGGGCAACGGTGCCCGGCATGGAGCAGATCAGCGGCACGCGGATGGCGGGGTCGTAGAGGAACGGGCCCTTCGTGTACAGCCCGTGGTCGCCGAGCATCTCGCCGTGGTCGCTGGTGAAGATCACCAGCGTGTTCTCGCGCTGCCCGGTGCGGTCGAGGGCATCGAGCATGCGCCCGACCTGGACGTCGATCTGGTCGCACATGGCCCAGTAGGCTGCCCGGAGCATGCGGTGCTCGCGGGGGTCGCCGAGGTCGGCCTCGTCATAGCCGGCGTACTTGCACCTGGCGTGCCGTTCCGCCTGCCAGGCCGGCTTGTCCGCCAGCTCGCCCTCGACGTAGTTCGGCAGGGGGATTTCGTCCAGGCGGTCGAGGTACGGCTTGAGGTACTCCTGCGGCGGGTCGAAGACGAAGTGCGGGTCGAAGATGTTCACCGAGAACAGCCAGCCGTGGGCGTAGCCCTCGTAGGCCTCGATGAAGTCGATCGCCTTCTGCGCGCAGAACGTCGTCTGGTGCAGCTCCGGCGGCATGCCGATCTTGACGAACCGCGAGTCCTCCCGCGGGCGCTGCTCGATCGCAGCGCCGTGCTCGCGGACCCAGCGGTTGTAGGCGCTGGAGCGGAACTTGGGGCTGGGGGCGTGGTCCCAGTAGAACTCGGCGTAGCCGTCGTCGATCCGCGGCTCGACGCCCTGGATCACCCGTTCCTCATCCGGCAGCTCCCACCACGTCTCGCCCAGCGTGAACCGCCGGTTGCACGCGCAGAGGTGCAGCTTGCCCGAGAGCCCGCAGATGTACTCGTGGTCGGCCAGCATCCGCGTGATGAGCTTCTCGTCGGCGGGGATGTTCTGCCCGTTCTGGCGCAGCCCCGTGGTGACGGGGTACCGCCCTGTCAGAAAACTGCCCCGGCTGGGCTGGCAGAGGGGGTTCTGGGCGTAGCAGTGCTCGAAGAGCACGCCCTCGGCCGCGAGGCGGTCGATGTTCGGGCTCCTGACGTGCGGGTTGCCGTAACAGCCCAAGGTGTCGAAGCGCTGGGAGTCCGTGCAGATCCACAGGATGTTGGTGGGCTTCACCGTCGGGGCCTTTCCCGTCAGGGGTTGCGAACGCCGGGAGCGCGGCGGGCGCCCGCGGGGTCGTCAGCGTTTCTTTGCCGCCGGCTTGCCCGCCCGCTTCCACTCGCACGGGCCGTTCTTGTTGACCAGCTTGTCGAGCTTGCCGCAGTAGACGGCCGCCATGGTCCGGCAGAGCCCGGCGCTGTCGGCGGGGGGGAAATCGCTGTGGGGGCAGGAGAAATCGCAGAACGGGGGGATCGCGTCGTCGGTGTCCTTCGTCATCGTCAGCAAACCCTTGGAGTTCGTTCGGGGGGTCATCACGGCCGAGGGAAAACGCCTCACAGGCGAACCGGCCGTACGGTACACTTCGTAATCATACCATACGCGACGGCCCGTGCGAGGTTGCTTTCGCCCGCGGCCGGCGGGCCGACCGACCGACAGGACAGGGGCCGCAGCAATGCCCGAGGCGAACAACCCATCGAAACCGCAGCGAACCACCCGCCGGCGCGTGCTGGCCGGGGCTTCGGGCCTGCTGGCCGTCGCCGCCGGCGGGGGCCTGGCCGACGCCCTCTTCGTCGAGCCGCACTGGATCAAGGTCTCCCGCCCGGTGTTCCGAATCCCCGGCCTCGGCGAGGCATGGGAGGGGGCACGCCTGGCGGTCCTGGCCGACATCCACCTCGGCCGGCTCCAGAAGCCCGACTACCTCCGGCGGATCGTCCACCTGGCCAATCGCGCCCGGCCGGACGTGACCGTGATCGCCGGCGACATGATCAGCCGCCGCAGCGGCATCACCGAGGCGGCGCGGTCGGCCCTGGCGGAGCTCGAGGCCCCCGAGGGGGTGTTCGCCGTGCTGGGCAACCACGACTACGACGCCCCGGCCGGCGAGGTCGCCGACATGCTCGCCGGCGCGGGCGTGGAGGTGCTCGTCAACGCCCATCGCGTGGTGGAGCGCGAGGGTCAGCCGCTGTGCATCGCCGGCGTGGACGACCTGATGCGCGGCTCGCCGGACCTGGCGACCGCCCTTCGCGGCGCGCCCGCCGACGGGCCGCGCATCCTGCTGGCTCACAACCCCGACTACGCCGAGCGCATGCCCGCGGGCCCGCGCGTGGACTTCATGCTCAGCGGCCATACGCACGGGGGGCAGCTCTGCCTGCCGGCGGGCATCCCGCTGTTCGCGGCCGTGCGGCACCGCAAGTACGCTCGCGGCCTGGTTCGCGGTCCGCAGTGCGACGTGTACGTCTCCCGCGGCCTGGGCATGGTCTTCGTGCCAATGCGTTTCAACTGCCGCCCGGAGCTGCCGATCGGGACGCTGCGGCGGGCGAGCGGCGAGGAGCGGGGCCACGAACACGATGTCTGAGGCGGGGACGGGGGCCTGGACCGTGATCTCCGCGGAACGGCGCGGGGCGGCAGGGGGGGCGCTCGCCCCTGAGCCTGCTTGCGGGCGGTCTCACCGTACCGTCAGGAAGTACTCCATCAGCTCGCAGCCGGGGTTGACGTGCAGGTCGCTGCGGGCGGCGTCGGCCTCGGTGAAGTGCGCCTCGACGACGCTGGGGATGCCCTTGCCGGCGAGGGCGAAGGGCACGGCCTCGCGGGTGTGGGTCCGCTCGGTGCACGGGGTGGGGTGGTCCGGCAGGACCAGGATCCGCCAGTCCTCGCCCTCGGCCGACAGGCGCTCCAGCAGCGGGGCGACCACGTGGCGGTCGATGTTCTCCATGGCGGCGATCTTCCCGGCGGCGTCGGCGTGATGGCCGGCCTCGTCGGGGGCCTCGACGTGCACGCAGACCAGGTCGCAGCCGTCCAGCGCGGCGACGGCGGCCTCGCCCTTGCCGGCGTAGTTGGTGTCCACGAAGCCGGTGGCGCCCTCGACGGGGATCCGTTGCCAGCCGATGAGCTTGCTGATCCCGGCGACGAGGTCGACGGCCGTGATCGCCTTGCCCGTCAGCCCGTACTTGTCCCGGAAGGTCGGCAGCGTGGGCATGGTTCCCTGTCCCCACAGCCAGATTCCGGTGGCGGGGTTGTCGCCGACGTCGCGGCGGACGGCGTTGATCTCGTGCTCTTCCAGCAGGGCCGAGGCGGCTTCCATGATCCGGCGGATGTGGTCGGCGCCTTCGCCGGCTGGCTGGTGCGCGGCGACGGGCTCGGAGAGGATGTCGTGCGGCGGGGTGGTGGTCAACGCGTCGCACGCGCCGCGGTAGAGCATGATGTGGCGGTAGCTGACGCCCGGGTGGAAGCGGATCGTCTCGTCGGCGAGGCGGTCGTTGAGCTCGGCGATCAGGGCGGCGGCCTCCTTGCTGGTGATGTGCCCGGCGGAGTAGTCCTCCATGATCCCGTCGATGACCGTCACGAGATTGCAGCGGAAGACCCACTCGTCGTCGGCGACGTCCAGCCCCATGGCGGCGGCCTCAAGGGGCGCCCGCCCGGTGTAGACCTCCCGCGGGTCGTAGCCGAGCACCGAGAGGATGGCCACGTCCGACCCGGCGGGCATGCCGTCGGGGATGTTGCGTACCGTGCCCAGCCGCCCCGTCGCGGCGATGCGGTCAATGTGCGGGATGTCCGCGGCCTCCAGGGGCGTGCGGCCTTCCAGCTCCTTCAGCGGCACGTCGGCCGCGCCGTCGGCGATGATCAGTGCGTATTTCATGGCGGCGTCACCTGCGGCCCGGTCGGGTCTGCCCGGCCTGGGGGATCAGATGTCCTCGGGGTACTCCTCGACGATGGGGATGCAGACGGTGTCGGCCTTGACGACGTCGAGTGCGTCGACCTCGGCCAGCGCGGCGCGGACGTCGCCGCAGCGTGCGCGGTAGGTGGTGATGACGACGGGCACGCCCTCGTTGGGGTTGTCTTTGGGCGGCTCGTGCTGGAGCACCGAGGAGATGCTGATCCCGTGGGTGCCCAGGATGGCGGCGATGCGTGCCAGCACGCCCGGCTGGTCCTCGCACATCACGCGGAGGTAGTGGCGGCTGACGGCGGCATCGGCGGGAAGCTGCATGCCCGCGGTGTGGCGGTCCGGCAGGAGGTTCAGCCGCTCGAAGGCCGCCGCGGCCGAGCCGGTCGCCACCGAGACGATGTCCGAGACCACCGCCGACGCGGTGGGCATTCCGCCGGCCCCCCGTCCGTAGTACATGGTGTGCCCGGTGGCGTGGCCGTAGACGCTGACGGCGTTGAAGGGCCCGGAGACCCACGCCAGCGGATGCTCCAGGGAGATGAACGCCGGGCAGACGCGAAGGCTGAGCCCGTCGTCCTGGCGGACGGCGATGGCCAGCAGCTTGACGACGTAGCCCAACTCGCGCCCGTAGGTGAGGTCGCGGAGCTGGAGGCGGTCGATGCCCTCGACGCCGATGGCGTCGAAGTCGATCTTCGCCCCGAACGCCAGCGCCGCGAGGATGGCCAGCTTGTGCGCCGAGTCCGTGCCGTTGACGTCCAGCGTCGGGTCGGCCTCGGCGAGCCCGTCGGCCTGGGCGGCGGCCAGGGCGTCGGCGTAGGTCTGCCCGTGCTGCATCATGGCCGTCAGGATGTAGTTGCACGTGCCGTTGACGATCCCGTAGATCGCGTCGACGCGGTTGGCGATCAGCCCCTCGCACAGGGCGCGGACGACCGGGATCCCGCCGGCGCAGCTCGCCTCGAAGCTCAGGCTCACGCCGCGGCTCCGCGCGAGGGCGAACAGCTCCTCGCCGTGATGCGCCAGCAGGGCCTTGTTGGCCGTCACCACGCTCTTGCCGGCCTCGATGGCGCGGCGGGTGATGTCGCGGGCGACGGTCGTCCCCCCGACCAGCTCGACGATCACGCCCACGGCGTCGTCGCCCAGGGCGGCGTCGAGGTCGTCGGTCAGCAGCGATTCGTCCAGGCCGAGCTCGCGGGCGCGGTCGAGATTCACGTCCACCACGTACCGAAGCTCGACCCGCGGGCCGACGCGCCGGGCCAGCAGGTCGGCGTCGCGCGTCAGCAGCGTGGCGGCCGCGCCGCCGACGGTCCCGCAGCCGACGATCGCGACACCCCGGGCCGGTTGACTGTCACTCATGGTCAAAGTCTCCTCGATGGGCACGCATCCTACCGGAGGCGGGGGGAGGGAGCAAGGTCGTCGGTGCGGGGGTCAGTCGGGGTCCGCTGCCGGGCGTGTGGCGGGCTGGCCCCTGGCGGGGATCTCGATCAGCGGGGTGGGCAGCTTCTCGCTGGTCAGGTACAGCGACCGCCCGTCGGGGCCGTAGCAGATGCTCTCGCCCTGGCGGCGGAGTGGCATCAGCAGCAGGCGCGGGCGGCGGGCGAAGGCCTGGGGCCAGGTCTCGCCGTCGCGTCGGACGATCGCGTGGGCGCCGTGGTAGCTGAGGATGATCGCCCGGCGCCCGTCGTCGGAGAAGTCCATCGCGACGGCCCGGGGGATGTTTAGCAGCCCCACCCGGCGGGCGGCGAGCAGGCCGGGGGCGTCGGCGTCGCCCTCGGGCCAGGGCAGGGCGTAGACGGTCCGTCGGCCTCGCTTGGCGACGAGGTAGACGGTCCGCGTCTCGCTGTCGGCGGCGACGGCCTCGACGTCCTGCGGGCCGTCCTCGTAGGTGAAGTGGACGGCGCGGCGGACCCGGACGCGAACGGTCCGGTCGCGTGCGTTGGGGTCGAGCTCGGGCTCGGGCAGGAGGTAGAGCGTCACGGACTTCCGCTTTCGGGCGTTGTCGCCGGTGTCGCAGGCCAGCAGGTGATCGTTGCCGTCAAGGCGGAACGTGGCCAGGTCCTCCCAGTCGCGGGCGCGGGCGCCGACGGCGATGCAGGTTGCCAGGTGCTCGCCGGCGACGTTGAACGCATAGAGCTGCGGACGGTCGCCGGAGTCGTTGTGCGTCCAGAAGACCCCCGGCGTCCGCCGGCCGGCAACCAGGCCGCTGCTCTCGTCGATGTGTCGATTGGCCAGCGTGCAGAGCCTCCTGGCCGGGCCGTAGCGGACGGCGCCCGCTTCGGCGGGCGCGCAGCCGCACAGCGGCAGGACGAGGGTGACGGCTTGGGTCAGCAGGCGGATCACGGCGGGGCGTTCCTCCGGGGCCGGTCAGCCGGACCGGCGGCTTTGCGAGTTGCGCTTGACGATCGCCCTCGCCCCCGGCAGCGCCTCGGCGCGGACGTTGCCCAGCACGGGGTCGTTGTCGATGTAGTACTCCCAGCGGCTCATCGAATCGAGCATCCGCTTGCCGCGCCGGCAGTCCTCGATCGACAGCTTGCCCTCGCGGACCAGGTCGTAGTACGGACCCAGGTCCGTCTGCTTGTACAGGTTGGCGAAGTGCTTGTAGAACTCCACCCGCGGCAGGCGCGTCGGCGTTACCGCGTGCAGCGTGTCGTAGCAGGTGTAGTCGTACGTCAGCAGATCGTTGAACCGCTCGCGGTAGAGCTGCGTGCCCACCAGCGGCGTCAGGACCGTGAACTGCGTGTGCGTGATCTCCATCCGGTCGACGTACTCCCGCAGGCGGGCGAAGTCGTCGGCCGTCCATTGCGGGTCGACGATGAACGCCCCCCAGATGATCACGCCGTTGGCCTTGAGGATGCGGATCGCCTCGTTGTTGGTCTCCAGCTTGTTGGACTTGTTGACGTTCTTCAGCGCGTCCTCGGTCGCGCCCTCCAGGCCCAGCAGGACGGCGTAGAGCCCGACGCCCACCCACTTCTCCACCAGCTCCGGGTGCCGGGCGATCGAGTCGGTGCGGCACTCCATGCTGAAGCGCATGTCCAGCCCCTCGCCGCGGACCAGCTCGGCGATCTCGTCCTCCCGGCGGTGGTTCATCAGGAAGTTGTCGTCCACGAACGTGATGTGCTCGGTGTCCACGTGGTGGATCTCGTCCATCACCCTCGCGGCCGACATCTGGCGCGTCTTGCCCTGGTAGAATTCGTGGACGCTGCAGAAGTTGCACTTGAACGGGCAGCCGCGCCCGGCGGCGACCGACGAGTCCGGCCGGTCGAAGAGGAAGAAGTATTCGGGGCGGTAGCGTTCGACGAGATCCCGGCGCGGCAGGGGGAGGTTGTCCAGGCCCCGCCCGGCGGGCATCTGGCGTGGGTTGCGGACGAAGCGCCCGTCGCGGTTGCGCCAGACGAGGTTGGGCACCTCGCTGAGGCTCTGCCCGGCCTCGATGGCGGCGACGAGGCCCGGGAAGACGAACTCTCCCTCGCCGAGGGCGACGGCGTCGACCTGGGGGATCTGGAAGTCCTCGGGCATCAGCGTGCAGTGGTGCCCCCCGACGACGGTGACGATCTCCTGGCTGTAGTTCTTGACGGCCATCAGCACGTCGCGGGCGGCGTAGACCTCGGTGGTCAGCGAGGTGACGCCGACGATGTGCGGCTGGAACTCGTCGACGAGGCCGAGGAGGTTGGCGTCGATGCGCATGTCGAGGATGCGCACGTCGTGGTCGGGCAGGCAGCCGGCGAGCACCTCCAGGTGGAGCGGCTCGGGCATCGCCGCCAGGCGGAAGCCGAAGTTCGCGATCTGGTAGTCCGGTTGAACCAGCAGTATCCGCATGGACGTCCTCTTTGCAGTCACCCGTCAGTCAGTGGCCCGCGGGCGGTCCGGGCCCCGCGGAGTCGGCGCGGGAGCCATCATACCAGACCGCCCTCGCCGATGGAGAGCGAAACCTCGGGGCTTGGGGGTTCCACCGGTGGCGCTCCGCCACGCGAGCCGTCCCGCGGTCTCACTCCCGCCACAGTTCGGTCAGCCAGACGGGCTTGTCGGCCGGCACCGAGAGCACGCCGTCGGCGCCGACCGTACCCTCGGCGAGGACGCGCTCGTTGAAGTCGATCATGCGCCAGCGCATCTCCGCCAGCGACTTGGCCGTGACGGTTCCGCCCACGCGCGTCACCAGCACGGGCGTGCGGCCGTAGTCCACCTTCCACTTCCCGCCCTGCCGCTCGATCTTGAGCCCGGTGTTGAAGCTCGATGCCACCAGGGCCAGGACGGCGCGGCGGCATTCTCCCAGCGGCTTGCCGTCCTCGCTGGCCAGCGTGAAGGACGTGAACCGCTCCTCCCCGGCGGGGTAGGGCGTCTGGGGGGGGTCGGCGTGGGTGACGTTGCCCAGCGTCACGCCGTTGTCGAACGCGACCGCCTCGGCGCCGTACTGGCCCAGGAAGCCCGTGTAGGCCGCGGCGCCGGGGGCGTCCATGACCACGTGCCCGCGCTGGTAGTCGAACGCGATGTCCGGGCTCGCCGACAACGGGCAGGGGCGCTCGAAGCCGTTGAACCGCGTCACCGGGCCGTCGACCTCGCCGAAGGACTCCTGCGTCGGGTCGATCACGATCCGCATGCCGCGCGTGTACGTCGTCGCCATCATGTCCATCAGGCCCGTTCGGCCGTAGTCGCCGGCGTAGTCCATCGACCGCGGGTCCAGCAGGGCCGGGCGCCCCCAGGAGAAGACCGTCGGCTCGGGGGCGGGCCGTAGCAGGTGGTGGCGGAACAGCGCCCCGGCCGCCCGCATGGTCGCCTGCTCCAGCTCGTCGGTGGTGTAGTCGTACTGGAACGCGCCGGGCCCGGGCTTGGACAGCGGGCCGACGCTGTAGGGCGTCTCGCTGGTGAAGTCGTACTTGTTGAACGTCCAGTAGTGGTAGCAGGCGGCCGACCAGTCCTGGATGCTGGCCAGGGCGGCGATCCGCACGGGCCACTCGGCGCGATATTTCGACGGCGAGCCGAATTGCGTCTCGTAGCAGAGGAAGGGCTTGTCGGTGGCGCGGTTGTGCTCCAGCCAGGGCACGTCCTTGCACATCTGCGGCGGGGCGTCGAGGCCGGAGTAGAAGGGCCACCGCTTGTGCGACCGCGGCAGCTTGTCCAGCTCCAGGCCCTCCATGTAGCTGCAATGGCTGGTCGCGTCGGCCTGGAGATGCAGGTACTGCGACTGGATGTTCTGCCCGATCCCCGTGTCGTACAGCAGCGGGCTCAGCCGGCAGCTCTTGCCCCAGCTCTTCAGCTCCGCAGCCCACCGCCGCTTGTGGGCCAGCAGCACGTCCAGGAAGAACGCGATCACGTCGTTGCCGCGAGCCACCGTGCAATCGTCCCGCCCGATCGGGTTGGCGATCTTGCGGAAGACCGCCACGGCCGCGGGGTTCGTGTCGTTCAGCTCCGCCGCCTCGGTCGCCCTGCGGAGCGGCGCCAGCAGGATCGTGCCCCGCCCGAGATCCTCGCCGGGGAACAGGAAGCCCCAGGCCTTGGCCAGGGCATCCTGGGTCTTGTACTTGTCGGTCAGCCAGGCGTTCCAGCGGCGGAGGAGGCTTCGGCGCAGCAAGGCCGGCAGCTTCCGCCAGTCGCCGCCGGTCATGTGGCTCATCCACCACTGCTCGTTGACCAGCTCCCAGACGACGAACGTCGGGTCGTCGGCGTGGCGGAGGCCCGTGTGGAGGTTCACGTGGTGGGCCTTCTGCTTCATCTGCGCGATGGCGGCGGCCTCGAGGCGCGGGTCCCACGCGACGGCGGGGGTCTTCAGCGACACGGCCGGGCGGCCCTTGCTCCAGTAGTGCTTGCGGCACATGCCCCGCACGGCGGCGACCCATTCGTCGGCCTCCTCGCCGTCGCCGGCGAGCCCGGCGACCTCGGGCAGGTCGTCGGCGTAGAGCCTCCCCCCGCCGAAGCCCGCCGCCCACAGCCGCACGCCCTGGCGGGCGCACTCGGCGACGAAGAAGTCCGACACGTCGGTGCCCGACAGGTCGCCCTTCTCGGCCGCGTCGTCGTAGGTCATGTGCCAGATGCGGAACATGTTGAAGCCGACGACCTTCGCCCGCCGCACGGCCTGGCGCTGACGGTAGTACGGGTCGCCGTCGATGGTCTCCCGCTTGCCGGGGAAGCTCCCGATGGCCGCCCAGAACCGCACGGGCTCCCCGGCGATGGCCAGGTGCCCGTCGCGGACGGTGCAGTAGGCGTTGTCGGGTGGCAGCTCGCCGTCGGCGGCGGGCAGCGGGGCGGCGATCAGGGCCAGGCACAGCAGGCCGCCGAAGCGAAGGGCGCTCGGTACGTTCATCGGTGGTCCTTTCCTTTGGATGCGAGCGCCGCGAGTATAGTGTCGCCCGGAGCCGGCGGCGAGGGTTCACTCCGGGCCCGCCGCGCGGTATCCTCCCCGCCAGCGGGGCCGAAGGACGAAGCGAACACTACCGGGAGACACACCGTGACCGACGAGCACCTGTACGAGCGGGCTCCGAAGCGGAACGTCGCGTACGATACCATCGTGGCCGGGGGCGGACCGGCGGCGATCGGCGCGGCGCTGGCGTCGGCGATGACCGGCGGGCGGACGCTGATTCTCGAGGCCCGCAGCCAGTTCGGCGGGACGGCGACGGCGGCGCTGTGGATGGAGATCAACTTCCTGTTCAAGGACAACGCGGAGACCGACCGCGGCGGCGTGCACACCGAGCTGATCGACGCCCTGCGGAGCTGGGGCCCGGACGCGTCGATCCCCGGCAAACGGAGCCCCAGGTCGCCGGGCAGCGGGGGCAACCTCAACGTCCACCCGGAATACCTCAAGAAGGTGCTCTTCGACCTGTTCGAGAAGCACGGCATCGACTACCAGCTCTACAGCCCGGTGGTGGACGTGGAGAAGGACGGCGACCGCGTCACCGGCGTGGTCGTCGCCGCCAAGGAGGGGCGGGTGACCTACCGCGGGCGGACGGTCGTCGACGCCACCGGCGACGGCGACGTGGCGTACCTCGCCGGCTGCGAGATGGCCGACGCCGGCGACGAGGAGACCGGCTGGCGCCCCCCGATGACGGTGGCGTGGGCGATCTGCAACGTGGACACCGACCGCTTCTGGGCGTGGCTGGAGCAGGGGGTCGAGCTGGACCGCCACCAGTACGAGCACTTCAACGCCCTGATCGGCGCCTTCCGCGAGAAGGGCTACAACCTGCCCGGCTGGGTGGGCCTCAACCGCACGACCATCCCCGGCGTGGTGTCGATCAACAACGGCACGTCGCTGAGCATGCACCTGGACGCCTCGAGGAGCGAGACGCGGACGCTGATGGAGAAGATGGCCATCGACCAGGCGCTGGACTTCATCCGCTTCGCCCGCGAACAGAAGCTGCCCGGGCTGGAGCACGTCTGCCTGATGCGGACCGGCGGCTACGCGATGGCCCGCGACACGCGGAGGCTGGTCGGCATGTACCGCTTCAACAACACGGACGTCATGGAGGGCACCGAGTTCGACGACGCCGTCGCCAGCAAGTACGGCGGCAGCGACCCGGTCGGGGGGCAGAGGCCCTACACGGCCATCAAGCAGGGGGCGCCGTTCCCGTACCGCTCGCTGCTGCCGCGGACGGTCGACGGGCTGCTCGTAGCCGGGCGGTGCAGTTCGGCGACGATGCTGGGGCATTACGGCGGCAAGAGCATGGGCAACATGATCTCGATCGGCCAGGCCGCGGGGATCGCCGGGGCACTGTGCGCCCGGGAGGACGTCCTGCCGCGGGAGCTGGACGTCAAGCTCATCCAGCAGCGCCTGGCGGAAATGAACGCGGCGCTGTAGTCCTTCCGGACCGGCACCCGGTCGCAAAGGAGCGTGAGCATGTACATCGTCAGCGTGACCGTATTCGTCAACGAGGGCGACGAGGACGCATTCGTCGCCGCCACACTCGACAACGCACGCAACACGCGGCAGGAAGAGGGCAACGTGCGGTTCGACGTCGCCCGGTGCGTGGACGGCCCCGGGCGCTTCCTGCTCTACGAGGTCTACCGCACGCCGGAGGACTTCGCCGCACACCAGCGGACAGACCACTACCTCCGCTGGCGCCAGGCCGTCGCGAACCTGATGGCCCGGCCGCGGGAGGGCGTCAAGCACGAGAGCGTCTTCTTCGGCGACGGGGAGGGCTAGCGTGGCCCCCGGGGCCGACGGGGGCGCCGTCGCCTTCGATATGCTCTGCGTCGAGCGCGTGGTCTTCGGGCCCGGGCGCGTCGAGGAGCTGCCCGCCCTCGCCGCCGGCCTCGGGCGGCGCGTGCTGCTGGTCACCAACGCGGGGGACGTCGGCGCGGGGACGACCACCGACCGCGTGGCCGGGCTGCTGGAGGCCGGCAAGCTGGAAGTCACCTGCTGCCGCCACCGCGGCGAGCCGACGGTGGCGTCCGTCGCCGAGGCCCTCGCCACCGCACGGGCCGCCGACTGCGACGCCGTCGTCGCCCTCGGCGGGGGCAGCGCCATCGACGCCGGCAAGGCCGTCGCCGCACTCCTGACCAACCCCGGCGAGCCGTTGGACTACATGGAGGTCGTCGGACGCGGGCACAACATCACCCGCCCGGCCGCGCCCTGGCTGGCCGTGCCCACCACCGCCGGCACCGGCGCGGAGGTCACCAGGAATGCCGTCGTCGCAAGCACCGACCACGGCGTCAAGGCGTCCATCCGCGGGGCCGAACTGCTCGCCAGGGCCGTGCTCGTGGACCCCGAGCTGCACGTTCGGGTGCGCCCGGCCGTGACGGCCTCGGCGGGGATGGACGCGTTCTGCCAGCTCGTCGAGGCCTACACCTCCCGCAACGCCCAGCCGGTGACCGACGCGGTGGCACACGCCGGCCTGGTCCGGGTGGCCGGGAGCTTGCGGCGGGCCTACGCCGACGGTGAGGACCTGCCCGCCCGCGCGGACATGGCCCTGGCGGCGATGCTCAGCGGCTTCGCGCTGACCAACGCCGGGCTCGGCGCCGCCCACGGCTTCGCCGGGCCCCTCGGCGGAATGCTCCAGGCCCCCCACGGGATGGTCTGCGCCGCCCTGCTGCCGCACGTGATGGCCGCCAACCTCCGCGCCGCCCGCGCCGGCGGAGACGGCGGGCGACTCATCGTCCGTTACGCCGACGTCGGGCGCGCCCTCGGCTGCGACGCCGCCGACGACGATGGTGCCGCCGACGCGGCCGTCGAGGCCGTCGGCGAGCTCGCCTGCGACTTGCTCATCCCGCCGCTGAGGGAATTCGGCCTGACGGGCGAGCACGTCGAGGCGGTGGTCGCCCAAGCGCGGAAGTCCAGTTCGATGCGGTACAACCCCGTCGCCCTCGACGAGCAGGCCCTCGCGGCCATCCTTCACGCGGCGATGTAGCCCCGCGGAGGCAGGGGGGTCACTCCGGCAGCGACACGAGATGCGGCGTGCTGAACGCCAGCGCCGGGGCGTCCTGGTACGCCGAGTCGGCCTCGACCGCTACGCACGCCCACGCCCGCGACGGGCCGTAGTACCCGGCCGACAGCTCTACCGTCGCTCGCCGCCCGTCCAGGTCCGTCCAGGGCCCGAGCTGCCCGTTCATCAGCAGCGCCGCCCGCCGCAGCTCGCCCGCGGCGGCGATCTCCGCGCGGACGGTCAACCGGTCCACGACGGGCGCGTCGGCCCCCATCGGCCGGCCTGCGAGGTCCGTCCAGACCGCCAGCTTGGCGTTCTGGCAGGCGACGGTCTTCCGCTGCCAGAGGGCCCGCCAGACGCCCTCGGCCGTCGGCTCGTCGGCCCAGATGCCGGTGATGCAGTAGTGGTTCACGCCCCGCCCGCCGTTGTGGTCGCTGCCGCCCAGCAGCCCCAGCCGCGCGCCGAGGTCCAGGAAGTTCGCCGGAAACGCCTCCAGGCCGGGGTCGTTCGGCGTCTGGTTGAGCATCGAGCAGCCGCGGTTCTGCATGGCCTCGGCGGCGATCTCAAGGTCCGCCGCGTGGTCCGTCCCCACCAGCCCGCTCGTGGGCGAGCCGCCCTGCCAGAAGCCGCCGTGGAAGTGCCTCACGGCCGCGACGGACCCGGCGGGCAGCTCGCGGCGGATGCGGCGGTAGATTTCGTGGCGGGCGCGGACGCGGTAGACGATCCGCCACAGCCGCTCGGCGACCTGGCGGTCGATGGCGTAGAAGTTCGTGTGGTGGTCGGGGAAGGTGCCCGGCTCGCAGCCGTAGAGGACGATGCAGTCGTCGCCGGCCTCGGCCTCCAGCACGTCGTAGGTGTAGTGCATCTCGCGCTGGCTCATCAGGTGAACATGGTCGGCGAAGGTCAGCACGCGGCAGCCGAGCACGTCGCGTTGGAAGCGGGCCACCTCCCCCGGCGAGCCGTCCATCGAGGCCATGCACTTGGAGTAGCTCGTGTGCGGGTGCATGTCGCACCAGAGCAGCACGTGCCCGGCGGGGGAGGGCGCGCCCGGCGGGTCGGGGGCGATGCCCGACCAGCTCGGCGGGAGGATCGCCACGCCCCGGCGGTCGGGCGGGATCTCCGCCGGCGGGGCTGCGGCCGAGAGGTCCAACCGGCGGACCGCCACCGCTGGGGCGGTGGGGCGCTTGGGCACGCCGCCGCCGGAGAAGTCCCCCCGCGCCTCCTCGGCGAACGTCCGCGGGGCGGCCTGGTCGAATACCGGCTGGACCAGCAGCAGGCCCTCGGCGGCGGCGAGCAGGTGGTAGGGCAGGTCGCCGGAGCCGAACCGTTCGCCCAGCCGCACGGGCGGAGACCAGCCGGCCCCGTCTCGAACGATCGCCAGCACGTCCCAGCCGAAGCTCTTGAACCCTCGCGGGCGGAAGGCGCGGAACGCCACCGCGGCCCGGCCGTCATGCCACGCCAGCCGCGGCGTGATCGGCGGGACGTTCACGTACCGGGTCCTGGCCATCGGGCTGCGGCGGGCGTCGGCGAACGCGCACGTGCTCGGGGGCAGGACGCCGTTGGCGGTCGCCTCCGCGGGCTCGAAGCCCCCCGCGCGGGGCCGGTACGTCCACAGGCCCAGCCGCCGGTGCATGCCGATCAGCTCGTGGTGGCCCCACCGGGGGGACAGCTCCGCCGCGACGAGCAGGCGCTCGCCGTCGGGCTCCCCGAGCAGGTCCGCGTGCAGAAGGTAGCCGTCGTCGGCTTCCAGGACGGCATCGCGCCCGTCGCCGAGCACGTCCCGCAGGACCAGGTCGATCCGGTCGCGGGCGATCCGCTCGCCCAGCAGCCAGAGCCGCCCGCCGATCGACCGCAGCAGGCCGGACGCCAGGTCGCACTCGGCGACGCACCGGCCGGCGGCGTCGAGGACGCGCGTGACCCGCCCGCCCTCGCCGTCGGAGAACCGGCAGGCGACGAAGGGCCGGCCCTCGTGCAGCGCCGCTGCCGGGGCGGCCGGCGCGGCGGGGCCCCGGTAGACGTCCGCCGTCTCCCCGCCGGCGAGCAGGCGAAGCCGCCATGTGCCCTCGACCCGCTGGGACCATGCCACGACGGGACCGTCGCCCGGCTCGGCCGGCGCGGCGGGCCCGAGCACGCGATCGGGGTCCTCGGCCAGGTCGCGCACGTCCCCGCCGACCGAGAGCACCAGCCCGCGAGGGCGCAGGGCATCCAGGGCGGCCCGCCACTGCCGCTCGGTCCGGCCGGGGCGGAGGGCGAACTTCTCCGGCGGCTGCTCGACGGTGAACTCCTCGTCGCAGCCGCGGCGGGTCAGCGCGGCGACGTACCAGCCGCCGTCGGTCGTGACGCCCGCGGCGGACTCGAACCCGTCGGGGATCGCGTGGGGCAGGGCCATCGGTGCGGCGCTCCTTTCTCGCCCGCGCGGGACCGCGCGGCTACGGCGACGGGGCCGTGGCCGGCATCGTCGCGGGCCTCGCGGCCGGCATGGTGGCCGTCAGCGGGGCGTAGAGGGCGAGCTTCCTGGTCCGTTTCGGCTGATCGGGCTGAAGCGCCAGGCTGCGCCGCCAGGCGGCGACGGCCTTGGCGAGCATGGCGTCCTCGCCGGTTGCGCGGTGGGTGGCCAGGCAGGCGTCGCCGAGGCGGGCGAAGACCTCCGCATCCTCCGGCGCCAGCGCCGCCGCCCGCTCCAGCGCCAGCACGGCCCGGCCGAAGCTGCCCGCCGCCATCGCCGCCGACGCCAGGTTCAGCCGCACCGCCACG
The DNA here is from genome assembly GCA_964385465.1 of uncultured Planctomycetaceae bacterium. Taxonomy (GTDB): domain Bacteria; phylum Planctomycetota; class Phycisphaerae; order SM23-33; family SM23-33; genus CAYLPJ01. Next base: position 69,156 of record CAYLPJ010000024.1, read on the forward strand.
CCGCGCGGCTCCAGCTTGGCGGCCTCGGCGTAGGCGGCGGCCGCGTCGTCGGCCCGGCCGAGGTCCAGCAGCACCTCCGCCCGCAGCGTGTGGGCCGAGGGCAGGTGGGGGGCGCGCTCGATAACCTCCCGCCAGGTCCGCTCGGCCTGGTGGAGCTTGCCCTGGGCCTGGTGGAGCGTGGCGAGGTTGTACCACGCCCGGACGCGGTCGCCGTGCCGTCCCAGCAGGGCGCGGTACTGCTGCTCGGCGGCGTAGAAGTTCCTCGCCCGCGAGTAGGTCACGGCCAGGTTGAAGCGTGCGGTCGCGTCGTCGGGGTCGGCGCCGAGGATGGCGCGGTAGACCGGGATGGCCTCGTGGTGCCTGCCCGCCGCGGCCAGGGCGATCGCCAGCGCCCGCAGCGCGTCGGTGTCCGCGGGGGCCAGGTCCACCGCGCGGTACATGCAGCTTACGGCCGTGTCGTAGTCCTCCCGGGCCAGCGCCCGGTCGCCGGCGGCGATGTGCGTCCGCGGGTCCCGGTCGGCGGCGACGACCGCACGCGTCATCGCACGTCGAAGGTCCGCCTTCAGCCGCCGCCACGTCCGCGTGTCCAGCACCTGCCCGCTCAGGAGCCGCCGGGCCGTGCCGACGCTCGCCGACGCGCCGGGGCCCGTGGTCGGCTGCGTCGCCGCCGGCGGGCGGGGCGCTGCGCCGGCCGCGGGGGCAGCAAGCCCCGCCGGGGCCGTCGCGGGCCGGCTGACCGGCCGGGTTGCCGGGCCCGTCGCCGGGCGGGTCGCCAGGGGGTTCGCCCCGGCGGTCGACGTCGCCGGCAGCGTGACAGGCAGGTCCACGACCCGCCCGGCGCCGGGGGCGGTCGCCGGGAGGGACACGTCCACGATCTGCCCGCGCTCCGCCGGCCGGGTTGCCGGCGGGGCCGGGGGCGACGGCTCGTCGCCGCAGCCGGCGAGCACGGCGGCCAGCAGGAGCAGCCGCGCGGGATGGCGGGTCCGGTCAGGCATCGGGGCGGGCATTCTAGCATTCCCGCGCCGCGGTGGCCAGCCCGGCGAGAGGCCCGTCACTCCAGGCCCGGGCGGGCGGCCTTGAGGGCGGATCGCCATTTCCGGTTCGGATGGGACGGGTGGAGGCCCAGCATCCGCGGGGTTCGCGGGCGGATCGGCCCCCAGTTGATCGCGTAGGGGTGCTCCTCGCACAGGCGCTCGATCCGCTGCCAGTTCTCCAGGGCCCGCTCGGCGGCGGCCACGTCCGTCTTCAGCCAGTACCGGCGCATCAGGCCGACGTTCTCGATCACCAGCCGCGTGTAGGCCAGCCCCGCGCGGACGAAGGCCACACGCCGCCCGTACACCGCCGACCGGTCCGCCGCCTTCTTCGCGTCCTCCGCCGCCCGGCGGAGGCGCCGCTCGGCCTGCTCCAGCAGCTCCTCGGTGTAGAGCCGGGGCAGGTTCAGCACGCCGCCGCGGTAGCGGTGCTTCTCCACGTACGCCATCCGCGTACGCTCCAGCAGCTCGTAGTAGCCGCGGACGGCCCCCGCGGCCGGGCCGAAGCCGCGGGCGTAGTAGTCGTCCAGAACCGCGTTGGCGTCGGCGGCCGGGTCCCACAGCAACTGCGCCATCACGTAATACTGCGGGCCCTGCGTGGCCCAGTGCTCCCAGACCGAGTCGATGTAGATCCCGACGCACCCGACGGCCGCGACGAAACGCAGGTCCTTGGCCGTCTGGGCGATCGACACGTCGGGCAGGCCCTGCTGCCAGCCGGCCGGGCTGCCCGTGTTCGGCCGCCACACCAGCCGGTCGGTCAGCTTGCCCCAGGCGGCGAACTGCTCGCGATGCGTCACCCCCGCCGGCGAGCCGCGGTCGGGCAGGTGCGTGCGGCCGAAGAAGTTCGCCACGCTCACCACGATCACGTTCTCCGCCGGGCGGGCCTTGACCGGCGCCGGCCGCGAGTGCCCGTACGCGGCCATCTGCACGAGGTACCCCCGCCCGGGATAGCGCTGCTCCAGCAGCTCCGCCAGGTGGTTGGCGAAGGTGATGTGGCGGTCGGACAGGGCGGGGCGCTCGGCGGTGCGGCCCTTCCAGCGGAACCGCCGCCGCTCGCCCTCGGGGTGGTCCCACGCCGAGCATTTCTCGCAGACGCAGTGGCCGCTGAACCAGCCGTCGTTCGGCGAGCCGTTGAACGTCGTGCGGGTGGGGTCCTTGTCAAGCTGCTCGGCAACGTCCGCCAGCCACTGCTTCCACACCGCCGGGTTGGACTGGCACAGCTTGGCGTTTCCCGGCGAGGGGAACCCGCTCCGCGTGCCGTCCGGCTGGAGGGCGAACAGCTCCCGATGCTCCTCGTGGAACCGCTCCCACCAGTCCGCGAACGCGTGCCCGCCGTCGATCCCCAGCGAGTCCAGTTGAAGCCGCTGACGGCGAGACCACACCTGCGCCCGCCCGTACCCCCGGTTGCCCAACACCGAGAACGCCAGCGCGCCGGCCCGGCCGCGAATCTGCGGGACATGGCGAAACTCGAACGGGCGGAGGGCGATCGTCTCGCGCCGGGGAACGTCCTCGCCCAGTTCCCCGGGCCAGAGCCAGCGGACGCCCAGGTGCCGCTGGAGAAACGTGTAGACCGCGTTGGCGGTCCCGTATTCCTGCTGCTTGCCGGCGACCTTCTCGTCGATGCCCTGGACCTCCATGTGCTCGGGGTCCCAGCGGTCGCGCCCGGCGATCACCACGTGCCGGTCGGTGGCCGCCAGCAGCACCTCCTCGGGGTGCCGGAAGCCGAAATCGACCCCCGGCAGCAGTTCCTTCAACTGCGGCTGGAAGCCCACCCAGACCGCCCGCTCGGGCGGCGGGTCCGGCCGGCCGTGGATCACCTCCGGCTCGGCCCCGCTGATCCTGCCGATGTACTCGGCCAGTTCCTCGGCGGCCCGGCGCGTTCTCGGGGGAGCGTCGGGGAAGACGACGATCGGCAAGGCCGCGCCGTCCTCGACGACCGCCAGCGGGGCTCGTTCGCCCGCCGCCGCCCGGGGGGCGCCCGCGCCGCCGTCGGCGCCCGCCGCCCGAGGCCCGCACCCGGCCGCCAGAGCCAGCGCCACGCCCGCCGTTGGAATCCAGGCCGCATACCGCCCGCGCGATGTCCGTCGTCCGGTCATGTTCCTTCCCCATCCAGAGACAACCGTCTACCCCATCGAACCGCGCCCGCGGCGGAGGGGGCCGGTCTTCCTCCCCCGGGCCCCGCCCGCGGCCCGCCCATCCGCGCCGCCTCCGCCGTCTGCTTGCCGCCCGGGGCCTTGAACGCCGGCGCCGCCGCGGTACAATATGTCATAGAGGCTCGCAAGAGCTGCGGGCCGCGAACGCGTTCGGGGTACTGGGTCGAGAAAACCGGGGAGATGCACCATGGAACGCATTGCCGCGTTGTGCGCGCTGGGGGCCATGACCGCCGCGACGGCCGCGCCCGCCACCGAGACCGACGGGATCTACGCCAAGGCCTTTGCCGCCGCCAAGGAGAAGGGCAAGCCGGTGCTCATCGTCTACACCATGCCCACCGACTGCCCGATCTGCATCAACGCCCGCAACTACGCGCTGGGCCACCGCGACACGCGGGGCGTCCGCGCGCGGTTCGTCGTCAGCGAGGTGCTCATCTCGCGCGGCGACGAGCGCTACAGCGCCTACCGAAAGAAGTTCCCCGGCTGCTACTACCCCTTCTGGGTCGCCGCGACCCCCGAGGGCCGCTACCTCGACGGTGGGGACTGCAAGACCATCAACGCGCCGGACGGGCACTGGGTCAAACGCCTCTCCGCCGTCGCCGCCAAGCACCCCCCGTGCCCCAAGGCGGCACGCCAGGCCGCCGAGGAAATCCTCGCACGGGCCGCCGAGGACCTCGAAGCCCAGCAGTTCGCCGACGTCCACGCCGCCTGCGCGAAGCTCAAACGGCTCTGGTTCCCCGAGACGCTCGTCGCCAAACGCGACGAGCTCGACGCCGCCGTCCTCGCCACCGCCGAGGAGCGAAAGGCCGAGGCCGCCAAGCTCATCGAGGCCGGCAAGCAGCTCGACGCCGCCCTGCTCTACGACAAGACCGCCCGGCAGTTCACCGAGCGCCTCCCCGTCGGCCGAGAGGCCGCCAAGAGCCGCGACGCCCTGCTCGCCAAGCACCCCCGCCACCGCGAGCAGTTCCTCAAGCTCCAGCACGCCGCCGAGGCCCGCGAGCTGCTCGACCGCGGAAAGCGGCTCTGGGAGGCCGGCCGGCTGCCCCGGGCGCGGACCGTCTACGGACTCATCGTCAGCCGCTACGCCGACACCCCCCAGGCCGACGAGGCCCGCAAGGCCCTCAAGAAGCTCGGCGCCCCGCCCGCCGATCCCGCCCCGGCCGCCGGGGCCTCCGACGCCCTGGCCGAGAAGCCCGACCCCGCCGCCGCCGAGAAGCGCGCCCGCTCGCTGATCTCGATGGCCCGCAACTACCGCAACGTCCGCATGCACGAGAAGGCCCTCGCCAAACTCCGCCGGTGCATCGCCGACCACCCCGACACCGCCGCCGCCGAAGAAGCCAAAGACCTCATCGAAAAGTGGCAAGCCGACTGACCCCCCCCGCCCCGCCCGGGGCCGGGGCCAGTGGCCGGCAGGCAGTGGGCGGGGGCAGTGGCCGGAGCGCGCTGGTCCGTCAATCCCTCCCTCCCGCCGGCCGGGCGATACCGCCTTCGCACCGGCGATTACCGCCTGCGATTCCGCGTGCAGGGGCGAGCGATCATCGTCGAGAAGGTCGGACACCGCGACGGGTTCTATGATTGAGGGCTTGACCACGGCCGTGAAGATTCTGGAACCGGCCGGCAAGCGATGGGTGATCCTGCCCGAAAAGGACTACAAACGCCCGGTCGCCCATGCCGGGGAAGAAGGCGACTGGCCGACGCTGCCCAAGGCCGACGCCGAGGGCAACTATCCGGCCGTGGCATACGCCCGCGTGTCCCTGGCGCGGAAGATCATCAAGGCCCGCCGCCAAACGGGACCCACACAGGCCGAGCTTGCCCGCCGGGCCGGCATTCGCCCCGAAGCCCCGAACCGTATCGAGAATGCGGGTTAGGGTACTTCATTCTTCACTCTCGAACCGGCCTGCGGGAAGCCAGCCCAGCCTTCTGTATGCGCTGTCGAAGCTGCTCGTCTTCAGCATGTGCAGACCAAAGTCTTCCTCATCCTCGTCCGGTTCGTCCTCAGCGGACTTGCAGTCACGAAACTTCCGCGCAAGCTCCCGGTAGTTGTCCCCGAAGCACTTCTCGTGGTACAGGAGGATCTCGACGCATTCCAGGAAGAGGAGGTCGGCAACGATAAGCTGTGTGATCCATTCGTTGCACCGGTTCTCTTCGGGGAGGATCGAGGCCCCGTGGGCAATCCGGCTGCGAAGATCATAGAAGTCCTTTGCCCAGAAGCCCACGCGACTGGCCTCGTGCACCTTGCCCTTGTCATCCCGGCGCTTCTCACGGAGGAACCGGTCCGTGGCGATCATAGCCTCGATGCGTCTCGCAAACTCCAACTTCTGGTTCCGCTCGGGCAACTGAAGGAGGATCTCAAACGCCGTACACATCATCACCACGCGGTTCAGCCAGGTCGTTGCCCCGATGTCAGTCATTGTGTGGGCGAGCCGGAACCACTCCAGGGATCGGAACAGACGTTCTCGGAAGTCTGCGGAGCACTTACCATCGAGAACGCGCGAGAACGCGGCAAGGTGCTGATCGGATTCACTGTCAAACAGGCCTCTTATGGCGAAGGGCTTGGCGATCCGGACTTCATCCATGTCCGTGAAGTAGTTCAGCATGCCCTCGGACCGTACGCCGAAGCCGCTCCTGCCCAGGATGAAGTCGCGGCTGTAGAGGGCGAACCGGTCTGCCGTCGGGGGAGCCATGCTGTTGTTGTCGGCCGAGACGGAACTGCGTGTGCCGGTGCAGATTGCCGAGAAGATCAAGCAGTCAACCGCCGAACGAATCAGGCCCAGCTCCTCAGACGATGGTTCCCTGAAGTCGATGTCGCCGACAGAGCAGACCACGAGGGAATCGACAGGCTTGCCGTAGGAGTCAACGTAGCAACGAAAGCAGCGTGTCAGGTGGTCTCGGATCGCGTTGTCAGAGATCTTCTGCCTGGCCATCTGCGAGAAGGGCCAGAACGTGACCGGGCCAATAGAGAACTCGCTGTGCAGGTTGGCCCACGGCATGTAGTCGATGGCGTACTTGGCATTCGACTGATCGGGGTCAACGCGCACGGCATCGCCCGGCGGCTCAACGATAATCGCTTCGGCCCCCAAGGGCCTGGCGTTCCCCTCGATGATCTCCCAAGCCCAGGCCTGCAGGCCGGGCGTTCCTGGCCGCGCCTTCGGCGGCAGGATGATGTAGCCGTTGCCCCGGTCTCCCGCGGCCACGTACTGCCCTGTGACCACACAGAGGGCAGTCAGAGCGCAGATCACGGCCGCTCTGTTGTCATGGTCTGTTACGTCCGCTAGATCTCCGAGAAGGTGATGTCCTGGGAGCAGCCTGTGAACGAGATCCGTCAGTGTGTTCACGTGCGAAGGGCGAGGGCGCGGAGTGTCTGGGCCGAGGAGGTGCTCGAAGTAGGCATCGGATCTGGGGCCGTGGACAGGCACGCGATCCTTCGCCAGCATCACGCCCATGAAGGACGTCGGGAACGCCTCCACGATGGCCTTGTCCATGATCCGGGCCTCATGGGCAGTGTCGGCGACGAGGTCCTCTGCCAGCAGCAAGCGTGCAATCTCGTTCGTTGACTCGTTGAGCCGGATGCCGTTGCCGGAGGATGATTGCCCCGGCTTTCCGATGTGCTTAGCCAGTCCCCGCGTGAGGATCATCTCCGCAGTCCGGTATTCCCCGATGGTGTCCAGTCTCTCTCGGAAAGGCCCATCGAGAGCAACGCACATCGCCTGCCGGTCCTTGAATATCCGCTTGAGGAGCTCCCTGCGCTTGCCAGGCTCGTTCGGGAGTCGGCCAGTCCTGAAGCTCACCTTGCCGCCATGCCACTCAAGAACGCACGCGCTGGTGGTTCTCCTCTTCTTGGAGAATCCGACGTCAACTCCGAGCACGATGCCAGCATCCGGAGACGTCATCTGGTCGTCCTCATGTTTCGCCCATCGACCCTACTCCCGCCGCTCGTAAGGGGAACATCACGGAAATACCAGTGACGAACGAACCACGAGTGCGCAGAATCCATTCGCTGGGATTCGCCAGGCTGGCAGGCACGTGTTGATCAGTCTTCCGGGGAAGGTCAATGGGTGTCCTCGCTGCCTCCCCGTTTGCGGGCGAAATGCTGGGCCTTGGCCTCCTCGAAGAACGAGTTCAGGAACTGGCCCAGTTCGGTCAGCTTTACGCTGAACTTGATCTCGTTGTACCGCTGGCCTGCCTTCGATTTCTGGAAGTCGTGGAACTCAAAGCTGTACGGGTTGGCCTTGTACAACACCGGCCAATGGACAGTCCGCAAGCTAGCGTGTTCACTGCTGGATTGTGAAGCTACTTACGCGCCCTTACACGGGCATCGTGGTCGGGCCATTTGACGGTCTGGTACTTGCCCTCCAGGGCTTGCATGGAGAGGCGCCCATCCAGGTACACCCGTACGGCAATGCTGTTCCAGCCCACGAACGGCCGGCCGAGCGTTGTACCCGTGCCGATGTGTCTGATGGCGTGACGGTAGCCGTAGTCTGCTGCGGCGGATAGCGCCTTGGTCCAACCGCGCGCTGCGTACGGCAGCAGAATGCCCTCCCGGCGGCGGACATGAACATCAACGACAAGTCCCTTGGCCTTCGGGGTGAAGGTCATCGCCAGCAGCTCAAATTGTCCCGTGATTGGCTCGGACTCTGCCCGCGCCGCCGACTGGACAGCGCACCGCCACTCAAGCTCGGTCTTGCCGCACGGTTGGTTGAGCGCCTTCCCGGCATAGGGGAACTTCAACTTGGCTGCGCCTGCCCCGAGGGCGAACCCGCTGGCCAGCATGATCCCGGCGAACGCCACCTTACGCATGGCAAGCCCCTTGTGTTTTGCCTTCGACTCCCTCGCATGGTAGATGGGCGGGTCAGCGCCGTCAAGCCACGGTCTCCTGACGCGCCGCCGGCGCCGTTCGGGCATTGCCGCACCCACTGCAGATGGGGACTGCCAGTTACGCTGACTGATGGAAGGCAGCGGGTGCCCTCCGCCTTCGCGGCGGCATCGCCGGTCGGGGCTCATTCTCCCGCGGCGACGATGGCGCGGCATTTGGGGAAGTTGGGGCAGCCCCAGAAGGGCTTGCCGGCGTTGGCGCCCTTGCGGGCCTTGCGGAGGACCATCTCCGTGCCGCAGCGCGGACAGGCCGGGGGCGAGCCCGCGCCCGGCTGCCGCTGCTGCTCCTCCTCCGCCTTCGCCTTGGCGGGGGGCTCGGGGGCCGGCCTGTCCGCCGCCCTGTCCCCCTCGGCGTCCGCGGGCGGGTTCTGCCAGAACGGCCGGCTCGTCCGGCAGGCCTCGCAATGCAGCGTGAAGCTGTCGCCGGACTTGCGGACCTTCATCTTCCCCGAGCACGCTTCGCAGAGTTCCACGATGGGCGTGTTCGCGTCGCACGCCGTGCACTTGAAGTAGTAACCGTACGGTCCGTGGGTCACGCGGAGCTTCCCCGAGTCGCAGCCGCGGCATCGGTACGCCTTGGGGGCCTGCTCCTGCTCGCTCTCGTCGAGGTCCTCGCCGGTCGCCTCCCGCTGGCCTTGGGCGGGCGCCGCGGCCTCGCGGTCGAGGTCGTCGATGACCCGATGGGCGATCTCCAGCGGCGTCTGCGAGCAGTCGCCGGCGAGGAGGAACTCGGTGACGGCCTCGAACTCGCGCGCGTCGAAGGCGTCCATGTCCTTGTCGGCCAGCGAGGTGCTGAAGAAGCCGTTGCGGAGGCCCTCGTGGTACTCGAGGATCCTGCGGGCGACCTGGTCGGCCTTGACCACCTCGGGGAAGCGGCTACGCCCCTTGCCGCAGATCCTCCCCCGCGACGAGACGGCCACGAAGTGCTGCGGCGTGAGCAGGCTGCGGAAGTGCCTGCGCCGCAGGCCGAGAAGCTTGCCCATGAACCGCTCGCGATGGGCGGCCATGAAGGCGTAGAGCAACTCCTGGTGCCTGCGCGACTGCTCCACGGGGGACTCGATCGGGCGGTATGCCCGCCCGTACACCCGCCCCCATTACTCGGGGGACACACAACCTATTCCTTGTTGGCCGGGCGTGTGGGAGGCACGAGGACAGCGTAGCTGTCAAGCGCTCGCGTTCGGGCGGGCCCTCCACGTACGCGCTGTCCCCCTACGGCTCGTGGTGCGTTCCAGGCAGATTCAGCATCCCGACCCGCGGTCGCGCCGGCGGAAGCCGTTGGCAGGCCCCCGCCGGCTCCGGAGCCTCGGAGAGGCGGTCGTGAGTAGCCCGGGGCGCAAGCCCCGGGAACCGGGTGCCCGCGATTCACGTCCGGAGCCCAGGAGGGGCGGCAGGGGCTGGTCACAAGATGGCGGGCGAAGCCCGCGGAGGGGGGGAAATACGCCGTGTAGGACTCGAACCTACGACCCGCTGATTAAGAGTCAGCTGCTCTACCAACTGAGCTAACGGCGCGTGGATCCTGCGGGGCCGGGCCCCGAGGAATGCGGCATTGTAGCAGACGCCCCGGCCGCGCCAAGGGGAAAAACGGGGAGAGGCGGTAAAGCATTGTTGCTCATTGGGTAACGGGCTGGGATCGTTGGCGGTCATTGGGTAGCAGCTATCAGGGAAGCGGCCGTCGCCGACGGGACGGCGACGGGGGTAAAGCGTTATTGGGTAATGGGTAACTGGCCGGGATCGCCGGCGGTTATTGGGTAGCGGCTATCAGGGAAGAGGCCGTCGCCGACGGGGCGGGATCGGGGGAGGCCGTTGGGGGACGCGGAAAGCCGGGCGGCGGCGATGGCCGAGCCGCCCTGGCCGACGCGCGGCCGGCGGGGTGCGGGGGTGGGCCGGGCAGCGGGTC
>CAYLPJ010000025.1:0-78469 GCA_964385465.1 uncultured Planctomycetaceae bacterium
GTGTTTGGGCTTCTACCAATCCCCATCCTACCCCATTCAGGAGCACCTGTAACCTGCCGCGAATTCAGAATCGTCTTGGACAAAAGTGTAATCAGTTTCGAAGCACCCGGCGAACTGGCCGGGGCCGTTTGCCCCGTAGCTCCCGGCCGGGAAGCGCCGTGGTGCTGGGCGCGGCTAGACCTGCTGTACGAAGGGAAACGACCGAAATCATGAAGATCCGCCACGCGCTGCTGTCCGTCGTCCGGTGGGTGGACAGCGAGGCCGCGCCGGAGGAACTGGCCAGTGAGCGCGCGAACAAGATCGACTTTGTTCGGGTCCTGCCGTTTCTGCTCATTCACTTGGCCTGCCTGGCAGTCATCTGGGTGGGATGGAGCCACGTGGCGGTCTGGACGGCGGTCGGCCTCTATCTCGTTCGCGGCTTCGCGATCACGGCCATCTACCATCGCTACTTCTCTCATCGCAGCTTCCGCCTGAATCGCTTCTGGCAGTTCGTCTTCACGATCTTGGGCGAAATGGCTGCTCAGCGCGGCCCGCTCTGGTGGGCCGCACATCACCGCCATCACCACGCCACGGCCGATACCGAGGACGACGTCCACTCGCCCGTTACTCGGGGCTTTTGGTGGAGCCACATCTTCTGGCTGACCACCCCGGCCAGCTTTCCTACGAAGAGGGATCGCGTCCGGGACTGGGCGAAGTTCCCCGAGCTGGTCTTCCTCAATCGCTTCAACGTTCTTCCGCCGCTGCTGCTGGTTGCACTGCTCTTCGCGGCGGGCGAACTGCTGGCCGTATTCGCTCCCTCGGCCAACACGAGCGGCCTTCAGATGGTCGTCTGGGGCTTTGTCATCTCGACGGTGGTCCTCTACCACGCCACGTTCACGATCAACTCCTTGGACCACATGATCGGCGCGCGGCTGTTCGACACGCCGGACCGCAGCCGCAACAACTGGCTGCTCGCGCTGGTGACGTTCGGGGAGGGCTGGCACAACAACCACCATCGCTACCCAGGCGCCACCCGTCAGGGGTTCTACTGGTGGCAGGTCGACGTGACCTACGCGGCGCTGAAGGTCCTGTCATGGGTGGGTATCGTCAAGGGACTGCGGCCGGTCCCGCAGAGAGTTCTCGACGAGGGACGCCGCCCGAGGCCGGCGAGCGGAGGGGGATAGCCGGCATGAAACTGGCGATCATCGGAACCGGCATCTCGGGGCTGACCGCGGCCCATCTGCTCGCGGCCGACCACGATATCACGGTGTACGAGGCGAACGACTACATCGGCGGCCACACGCACACGCTGGATGTGCCGGCGGCCGGGCGAACGTGGGCAATTGACACCGGCTTCATCGTCTTCAACGACAGGACGTACCCGAACCTGAACCGTCTTTTCGACGCCTTGGGCATCGCGTGGCAGCCGAGCACGATGGCGTTCAGCGTGCGGTGCGAACGGACCGGCCTGGAGTATCGCCCCAGTTCGATCAACACGCTGTTCGCCCAGCGGCGCAACCTGTTTCGCCCGGGCTTCTGGCGGATGATCCGCGGCATTGTGCGATTTCGCCGCCGATGCCAGGAGGTCCTCAGCGCCGAAGCCGAACTCACGCTGGGCGAATACCTGGACCAGTCCGGCTACCCCCAGGAGTTCATTGACTTCTTCATCGTGCCCATGGGCGCGGCGATCTGGTCGGCCGAGCCGACGACCTTCCGTCAGTTCCCGGCCCGGCTGTTCGTGGAGTTCTTCGCGAACCACGGCGTGCTCCAGATTCGCGGACAGCCCAAGTGGCGCGTGGTCAAGGGCGGCTCGCGGGCCTACGTGGACAAGCTGGTTGCCCCGTTCCGAGACCGCATTCATCTCTGCGCCCCCGTTCGGTCGGTTCGGCGCAGCGCCGACGGGGTCGAAGTCGCGGCCGAGGGCTGCGGAGCCGAGACGTTCGACGAGGTGATCATCGCCGCGCACAGCGACCAGGCGCTAGCGATGCTCGCCGATCCGAGCGATGCCGAGCGCGACGTGCTCGGTGCGATCCCCTACCAGTCGAACGCGACCGTCCTGCACACCGATGCGTCCCTGCTGCCGCGCTGCCGGCGGGCGTGGGCAAGCTGGAACTACCACATCCCGCAAGAGCCCCGGCCCGGCGTGACGCTGACGTACTACATGAACATGCTCCAGAGCCTGGATGCCCCGGTCCAGTTCTGCGTCACCCTGAATCGCGACGAGGACATCGATCCGTCGACCGTCCTGGCATCCCTCATCTACGAACACCCCGTGTACACGCCGGCCGGGCTTGCCGCGCAGGCGCGGCACGGGGAGATCAGCGGCCTCAACCGCACGCACTACTGCGGCGCCTACTGGGGCTATGGGTTCCACGAGGACGGCGTCAACAGCGCCCTGAAGGTGTGCCGAAGGTTCGGAAAGCAACTCTAGCCATGCACAGTGCGATCTATGAAGGCTGGGTTCGTCATTGTCGGCACCAACCCGTCCGGCACGAGTTCCGGTATCGCATTTTCATGGTCTACCTGGATCTCGACGAACTGCACGCCGTCTTCGAAGGCAGCCCGTTCTGGTCGGCGGACGAGCCCAATCTCGCGTGGTTCCGCCGCGGCGACCATCTCGGTGAGGCGGACATCCCGCTCGCCGAGGCCGTCCGGAGGCTGGTGGCCGAGCGGGTGGGCCGGGCGCCCGCCGGCCCTATTCGCATGCTGACGCACCTGCGGTACTTCGGCATCTGCTTCAATCCGGTGAGTTTCTACTATTGCTTCGACGAAAGGGGCTCTGAGGTCGAGACATCCATCGCGGAGGTGCACAACACGCCCTGGCTGGAAGAGCATTGCTACGTCATGGACCGGTCACGCGAGACCCGCGAGGGAACGTGGCGCCGGCATCGCTTTGCCAAGAAGTTCCACGTCTCGCCGTTCATGGGCATGGACATGGTCTACGACTGGTGGCTCACCGACCCGGGCGAGCAGCTTCGCGTTCGCATCGTGAATCGACGCGGCGAGACGCGCCTGTTCGAGGCGTCGCTGATCCTGCAGCGCCGGCCGTTGACTCCGTCCGGCCTGACGACCATGCTGGTGCGATACCCGGTGATGACGCTTCAGGTGATCCTCGGCATCTACTGGCAGGCGTGGAAGCTCAGGGGCAAGCGAGTGCCGTTCCATCCGCATCCCAAGACGCTCGAGGCCGCCGAACCGAACGGAGAATCGCATGCCTGATTCGATCGTTCCCGCCGAACGAGACCGGCCGCTGCCGAAGACGGCCGGCTTCCGCGATCGCCTGGCCCGGCGCATGGTCCTCGCCCGGCTCGCCCACATCGAGTGGGGTCGGATGACGCTCGTAGAGCCCGACGGCAGGCAGAGCTTCGGTCGTCCTGCCCCGTCCCAGCCGGATGTCACGCTGACGGTTGCGAGCCCCCGGTTCTTCTCCTCGATTGCGTTCCGCGGAGGGCTGGGCGCGGCGGAGGCCTACATGGACGGCGCCTGGTCATGCAACGACCTGCCGGGCCTGATTCGCATGATGGTCCGCAACGAGGCCGTGCTGCAACGCGTCGACCGGGGCTGGGCGAGGCTCGCGGCGCCCGCGGCGCGCACGTACCACTGGCTCCGTCGCAACACGCGCGCGGGCAGCCGGTCGAACATCGCGGCCCACTATGACCTGGGCAACGAGTTCTATGCCCTGTTCCTCGATGAAAGCATGACCTATTCGTCGGGCATCTTCGAGCATGACGAGGCCGCCCTGGCGGAGGCGTCGGCCGCCAAGTACGACCGCATCTGCCGGAAGCTCTCGCTGGGCCCAGCCGACCGCGTGGTGGAGATCGGCTGCGGCTGGGGCGGCTTCGCCATCCATGCCGCCACCCACTACGGCTGCCACGTCACCGGCGTGACGATCTCGGCCGAGCAGCTTGCCTTCGCGCGTCAGCGCGTCGACGAAGCCGACCTCGCCGACCGTGTCGAGCTTCGAATGCAGGACTACCGGGACGTGGAAGGCACGTTCGACAAGCTGGTCTCGATCGAGATGATCGAGGCCGTTGGGCATCAGTACCTCGACGCGTTCCTCAGCACTTGCAGTAAGCTGCTCGTCCCCGAGGGCCAGATGGCCCTCCAGGCGATCACAATCGCCGACCAACGCTACGCGAGGCACACTCGCACCGTCGACGTCATCAAGCGGTACATCTTCCCCGGCGGGTGCCTGGTCTCGGTCACGGGCATCTGCGACGCGGCCACGCGGGCGACCGACCTGCGGCTCGTGCACATGGAGGACATCACCTCGAGCTACGCCCGAACGCTGCGCGAGTGGCGGCAGCGTTTCCTCGCGGCGGCCGACCGCGTGCGGGAGATGGGCTTTCCCGAGAGCTTCCTGAGGCTGTGGGAGTACTACCTCGCCTACTGCGAAGGAGCGTTTACTGAGCGCTACGTCGGGGACGTGCAGATGATCCTGGCCAAACCGCTGTGCCGGGCCGACGTCCCCTTGGGAACGCATGGCGGTTGACGGCCGGCTTGAGCCTCACGAAGCGGACCGGGATTGCAGGATGCCCAGAGCGATGCCCGCCAGGACTGCCGTCACGCACTCCACGGCGAGGATCTGGAGAATCAGGCCCTCGCCGGACTTGTCCAGGACGATCCCCAGCACTCTGGCGGCGATGAGGCCGGCGTAGACGCACAAGATCGCAATGAGGCCGGGAATGACCCAGCCCGGCCGGACCGCGCAGACCACCAGGAAGGCCGCCCATCCCAACTCCAGGCCGCCGTAGAAGGCGCGCATCTCCGTGACAGCCATGGGGGCCGTCAGCTCGAACTTCGACAGGCGGGCCATGCGAACCGGCCAGATCACGTACGCCGCACCGAAGCCGGCATGCATCAGGGCGGTCAATCCCAAGACAATTCGTGCGAAGAGCATCATGACTGGTCTCCTTGAGCCGGGCCCCGCTTGCGGAACCGGTAGTGACTGACGATCCACTCGCTGCCGCCGGCGAATCCCCACAACTCGATCCCCGCCCACAGGAACAGCCGCCAGCGCTGGAACCACCGCTGCGGATCCTCACCGTAGGCCTCGGCCAGAATCGGAAGGACTTCGCCGCGCGACCGATCGAGGTTGGCCAGCCAGGCCCGGCACGTCCTGCTGTAGTGGCGCCCATCGAGCATCCAGTGCCCCTCGACCGACAAGTGATCCTGGAAATGCAGCAGCAGGTCGTCCGAGGGCATCAGGCCGCCGGTGAAGAAGTACTTCGTCATCCAGTCGGCCGGGCCCTTGATCTCGAAGCGGTAGCCGGCCGTCCGGTGAGAAAACACGTGCACGAAGAGCTTGCCCTCGGGCTTGAGCCACCCGGCGATGCGTTCCAGGAGCAGGCGAAGGTTGTTCATGTGCTCGAACATCTCGATGGAGCACACGCGATCAAAGCTCTCCTCGGGCTCGAAGGTATTCACATCGGCGGTGAAGACCTTGAGGTTGGTCAAGTTCCTCTGACGGCACATTTCTTCAATGTGCATCGCCTGCGTGCGGGAGTTCGATACCGCCGTGATCTGGGACGCGGGGTAGTGCTCGGCCAGCCATAGCGACAGCGAGCCCCAACCGCAACCCAGGTCGAGAATGCGCTGGCCGTCGGATATCTCGGCTCGCTCGCAGACCTGGGCCAAGGCCGCCTCCTCGGCCGATGCCAGGTCCGACACGTCGGCCGACCAGGTGCAACAGCTGTACTTCATCCGCGGGCCCAACACGTGCTCGAACAGCGCCGTCGGGACCTCGTAGTGCTGCTGGTTGGCCTCGTCGGTGTGTCGAGCGACCGGGCCTTCCGAGAGCCCGCGAATCAGCTCGGCCTTGCGCCGCGATTGGGCTTCCGGCCCGCCTTCGGCATTCATCCGCAGCCGACTTCGGTCCAGCCTGCGAATGCCCATGCGGATCAGGGCATCGGGCAGCACGCCTCGCTCGGCCAGGTTCAGCAGCCATTGGATCATGACGGGCTCCTTGGCGGCCAGGGGATGAACGCACTGGTCGTCCGTTGATAGGATCGGTACTCCTCGCCGCGGCTGGCGACGGCACGCTTCTCGGTGTAGGGAATGCCCGTGATGCGAAACAGCAGCAGGAGCATGACCACGGGGCCAAGCAGGGCCACCCACGCGTAGGAAGACCCAAGGGCCAGGAAGATGTAGGCGAACCAGTGGATCCACTCGAAGAAGTAGTTCGGGTGACGGCTGTACCGCCACAGGCCCTCCCGGCACGTCTTGCCCCGGTTTTCCGGCCGGCCTCGGAACCGGGCCAGTTGACGGTCCGCCACGGTCTCGCCCGTGATCGCCACGAGCCAGACCGCCGCGCCGACGAAGTCGTACCACTGCCCAACCGGCTGGCGGGAGAACAGACCGGGCAGCAGCGGAACGGCGAAGAGGACGGACCCCAGCGCCTGGACCTGGAAGAACCAGAGGAAATGCAGATTCGCGCGATCGCCCCAGCCGCTCCGCAGCATCTGGTACCGACCGTCTTCCTCGCCGCTCAGGACGCGATCGAGCAGCAGGTATCCCGCGAGGCGGAAGCTCCAGAGCCCCGCGAGGGACCCAATGAGGACGCGCCGGCCGACGTCGCCCGAAGCGGCGACGCCGAAGAAGACCGCCAGCAAGCCCACGCCTCCGGCCCAGGTCACATCCACGATGCCGGCGTCCTTCTTCGCGGCCGCCACCAGCCAGGCAATCAGCATCACCCCGGCCATGAAGGCCCAGCCCAGCAACGCCATCTGAACGGCGGTCATGGCTCTCTCCCGCGCAATCGCGCGCCGTCAGGCGTTCCTCAACTCCGCCAGCTTCTGCTTGACGGCCTCGGCATGACCGGCGGGCTTGACCTTCTCCCACCGGTGCGCCACGACTCCCTTGGGATCGATCAGGACGGTGCTTCGCAGCACGCCCTGGTACTTCTTGCCGTACATGCTCTTCTCGCCCCAAGCGCCGTACCGGTCGAGTATCTTGTGGTCCGGGTCGCTAAGCAAGTCGACACCGAGACCATGCTTCTCAATGAACTTCCGGTGCTTGGCCGCGCTGTCAGGGCTGACGCCGATCACCCGGGCATCCAGTTTCTCGAAACCCTTCAGGTGACTGGTGAACTCGCAGGCTTCTTTCGTGCAGCCGGGCGTGTCGTCCTTCGGGTAGAAGTACAGAACCACCCAACCGCCTGACAGGTCCTTCAGCGAAACCTTCTTGTCATCCTGGTCCGGGAGTGAAAAGGCTGGCGCCCTTGCTCCTGTCCGAATGGAGGCCATGGATTTCTCCTTCTCTCTTGAGGCCCTTCGTTGCCAACTCGCCCTAATCGCCGACCAGAGGACGAACGTGATCGATACGGAAGGTCACCAGGAAGCGCTGCTCACCTTGCGCTTCGCACTCGGCCGGCAGCGGCCGTCGTCGTATTGCAGCAATCCTGTCCGGATCGCTGTCTTCGGCCGTCTTCGTGAGATACAGGCGTCTGCCCTTGTAGCCTTCGCCGCGCTCAACGAACGTGTAGTTGGCCTTGGGGTTCTCGGTTACGTTCTTGTGGCTGAGCCGGTCGGCCATGATGAAAGCCACGGAGCCATCTTCAAGGAAGTGAGGCTTGGCGTACACCGCCGCGTCCACCGAACCGTCCGTGCCGGCTGTAGCCAACAGGCCGAAGCCTTCTGCGTTCTCGAAGTATCCTTGTATGTCCATTGCTCGTCTCCTGTCCTACGGCATGCCGCCGCGCTCAAACGGGTCCCGGCCAGAGTTGGTCCCAGGCGCCCCGGAAGACCCACGCCTCGCAGGGACGTCGAGTCCGTGGGGCAACCTCCGACATGCGGAGGTCCTCAGGCAGCGAATCCGGCCTTCCGGCGTAGCCCATCGCGATCGCGGCAACCGGTTCGAAACCTTCGGGTATCCCGAGATTCGATCGTGTCGCATCTCGGCTGAACCCGCCCATCGCATGGACGTGCAGGCCCAGGGCGGTGGCCTGGACCATCAGAGCGGCCGTGGCCAGTCCCGTATCGTGCCACGCGAAGCGGTTGGGCTTCCCGCTCTCGTCGAACGTATTCTTGGCAACCGAGACCATCAGTACAGGGGCACTTGATGCCCAGACAGCCTTGGCTTCGCTTAGACAGCCAACGATCCGGGCATGTTCGGAAGGCTGCTCTCGCATGGCCACAACCAATCGCCAAGGCTGCTGGTTCATTGAGGAGGCGGCCCACCGAGCCGCCTCGAAGCAGGTCTCGAGCTTATCCTTCTCAACGTCCCCATCCACCCAAGCCCTTGGGCTCCACCTTCGGGCAAGAAGGTCCGCGATATCCGGGTCAACGTCGGTTCGCTCTTCGCTCATGGAATCTGGCCCTGTGTCACTTGCTCTTTGCCCGGAGCGACCGGTACGCCGCGTCCAGAGCGTGCCTCAGCGTCCAGGCCTGGGAATCAGCACGGTGGTCCTTCCGGATATCCCGCAAGGCCTTACGCAATCGGTCTTGAACGTCTTCGGCCAGCACATCGCTGAAACCATTCAGCAGGCTCCGCGCGGTCAATTCGTAGATGGCCGCGCACGCTTCGCGATTGCCCGCGTTGTACAGCGGAGCGCCGCGCTCGATGGCAAGTTCGATGACTGCCATGGCCTTTCGAGTCGGGTTCGGCTCCGGCAGGGCCGGAAGCAGAACCCGGTCGATCACATGGACCACGCCGTTGGTCGCCTTGATGTTGGCCAGCACGACCGTCCCCTCGTCCACCTTGAACCGGCCGGTCGAGCCGACGTCCAGCTCGCCGCCCTGGAGTGTCTTGGCTTCCGGCAGGCCCAGGAGGACTTTTCTGGGAACACAGTGGTACTTCAGGATCGCGGCCAGGCGGTCCCGGTTGGCGCGCTTGAGGAGGTCCTCGACCGTGCCTTCAGGCAGGTCGCCAAACGCCTTGTCCGTTGGCGCAAACACGGTCAGCGGCCCGTCGCACTTGAGGGCATCGACCAGGCCGGCCACCTTCGCCGCGGCAAGCAGCGTGTTGAAGTTGCCCGCCACCTTGGCCGTCTCGACGGTGTCCTTCGGCAGCAGGACGGTGTCGATCACGTGGATCACCCCGTTGGAGGCAGGGATGTCAGTCTTGACAATACGCGAGGCGTCCACGCGCGGCCCGCCGCGCCCCTTGGAGACGAGCAGGCTGCTGCCCTGAACGGTATCGAGTATGGTCGACTGAAGCACCTGGGATGCCCCAAGCCGGCCCGGCACGACGTGAGTGGTCAACACGCCCACCAGCTTCTGGCGGTTTTCCGGCTTGAGCAGTTCAGCGACGGTGCCCTCGGGCAGTCTGGCGAAAGCCTCGTCAGTCGGGGCGAAAACGGTGAATGGCCCTTCCGACTTCAGCACCTCGACCAACCCCGCGGCTTGGAGGGCCTTGGCCAGGGTCTTGAACGATCCAGTGGCCACGGCGGTGTCCACGATGTCCTTGGGAGAATCGGAGGCAAACGCCGAACCGGTGCACGACAGAACCGCAGCGATCAGAGAAACTTCGGCAGCAGCGATGATCATGTCCCTTTTCGAAGTCCGCTTCATCCTATGGTCTCCTTGTTCGTGCCGGTAGAGTTCCCGGCGTATTATAGGCCTCCAGACCCCTGGGGATGCTGGGCCGCAGCCCAAACGGGCCTTGTCTGACTATCTGTGAGCCCTCTCCCACGCGTCTGCCCGTGGCCAAGGGAGAGAGCCGCACTACCCCAAGTTCGCCAGTTACGTTCGTAAGTTCTTTGTTTACGTTCACAACGCCCAGAAGTCTTGACTACATCCCGGTCGGTTTCTCGTCGGTCACCGGCAGGTTCGACGGCAGGTTCAGCCCCAGCCGGTGCAGCAGGATCCCCTGGTGCTCGTCCGGCCGGGTCACGCAGCGGCGGTGGATCAGGACGTGGTCCGATTCCTGGTACGGCCGATGGATCTTCAGCAGGTGCAGGTCGCGGTCGATGGCGTCCACGAGGCCGCTTCGCCGGGCCAGCATGTGGATCGCGCCGAGGCCGCCGCAGGTCACCGCGCCGGCGCGGCCGGCGACCTCGTAGTGGATGTTGGTGGCGGCCAGGACCGGCTCGCCCCGATCTTCGCGGGAGAAATCGGCCAGCCGGCCGCGGATTCGGAGCTTGCGTTTGCGGAGCCGATTGCGTGTAGTAGCGTTCACTCGAAAAGCCTCCGTGCTCGTGGGTCGTCGGTCTTTGGCAACCCAACGATTACCATGAAAACGCGGGGCTTTTCGAGCGTTTTTACGCGCCCAACCTACGAATGCCCTCCAGGGATCGCTTGTTCAAGGTCTAGGCCTGCTGAAGAGCTACTTCCGCGAGGCGGCTTGAACCTTCGGGCAAGACCTGGAGTGCATTGGGGCCGCTCGACATTGTGTCTAACTTCCGCTTGACTTCCCGTCGAAGGTTAGACATAATGTCCATGTGCGAGTCATCAGCCTCAAACCACTGCGAGAGTACTGGCAGCGTCATCCGGATGCGGAGGAGCCACTTCGCCTCTGGTACAAGACCGCGACCAGCGCCATGTGGTCAAGCCTACAAGATGTGCGCCAGACGTACGCGCATGCAGACGGCGTCAAGACCTCGCGAGGCGGGACCTTGACCGTCTTCAACATCGGCGGCAACAAGCACCGCCTCGTGGTCCGCATCCGGTACGACTACCAGTTGATCAACGTGCGGGCCGTCATGACGCATCAAGAATACGACGAAGGCAGATGGAAGGAATAGCCATGCCGACGACGCGAAACGCCAACCGAAGGCTCCCCCGGAGCTTCGAGGGCCTTGTCGCCATGATGCCCCCACAGGCGATCATGGATGACGTGCATTACGACAACACGGTCGAGGTGATTGATCGGCTGATGGCGGCCGGCAAGCTGACCAAGGCCCAGGAACTCTACCTCGAGACACTGGTCCAGCTGGTTCAGGCCTACGAGGCGAAGCACCATGCCATCGATACCGCGGAGCTGAGCGGCATCGACGCGCTGCGTCAGTTGCTGGCCGACAACGATATGAATGCCTCTGACCTGGCCCGGCTGCTGAGCGTCCATCCGAGCATGGGATCCAAGATACTCAAAGGCGATCGCTCCTTGACCGTGAAGCACCTTCGAAAGCTCGCCGATCGGTTCAAGGTCCGACCGGAGCTCTTCATGGCGTGATCCCAGGGGCAGGGAGAGGCCAGCGGACCGGAGCGTTGTGCGCGTCTTTGGTTTGACCTACTTCACGACGTTCATGCTGCTGAGCTGAGGCCTGCTGAAGAGCCACTTCCGCGAGGCCGCCTGCGCCCTCGGATGAAACCTGGACCCCCTACTGGCATGCAACAGGACAGGGGAGAAAGGGCTCAGCCGAACGCGCTCCGCTGTAGGGCAGAAGAATCCTTGCTCGGCGCTTCCCAGCTACCACGTTTGTGGCTAGAATACTCCCAGTCCAACCCCCGATCCTGCGACCTCCGGGCCCGGGTCGGCGCGTTTCTACAGTTTTTCGTTCTGTACTACCGGGACTACCGGATTAAGGGCCGACTACCGCGTCTGTACGCAACTCCATGCAACGCTTTGCAACGCTTCGCGAAAGTACCACATAGCACCCATACATTGACAGGCCAATCACTTACGGGCTTTTCGGGGAGGCTCCAGATCGCGCCTCACAACCCGGAGGTCGTGGGGGCAGAGCAGCCGGCTCACGAGGAGGTCGGAAAGCTCGGGGCGGGCCGGAGTCTGCGAGGGGCTGGACGCGGCGCTGTTGGCGGGACGGGCCGTGCTCGCCGACGGCCAAGCGTTCACGGCGACGAGCGTCGGCGCGCATGCAGTTGCCAATGAGTGTGATACATCAAAGGTGATATCGACGCCGAGCGGTTCTGCCACCAGGTCGTACGTGGCAGGCTGAGGGACGGAACCGCGAGACTCAACCGGCCCCGCCCACGCGTGGGACACGCCGGACTCGCACTGCAAGACAGGAGCGTTGGCAAGCGCCGAGCCGGCAGAGGGGGCCTCGGTCGGCTCCTCAGCCGGCGGGGCCGGGGCACTCGGCGGGACAAGCCAGCAGGCCCCGTGGTTGCGCTTGAGGATCACGTAGTCGGCCCTATCGACTCGGCCGCTGCCGTCGAAGTCGCCGGAGGTCCAGTCGGCGCCGGCCTGCCCGAAGCCCGACCGCAAAGCGTCGAGGTCTGCCTTGGAGACCTGTCCATCGAGGGTCGCGTCGCCGGGGACTGTCAGGACGGTGGCGTGGCCGACGTCCGTACCGTCGCCGCCGAGAGGCACGCCGGCTGGGGTCTGGAGTCCGTCGCCGGAGACGGTGAAGGCCAGTTCGCCCAGCGAGATCATCGTCGCTGACAGATCCCACCGGGCGGTGTTGGTTAGAGAGTCGTACACTACGGTCACGAGCGAAAGGTCCACGTCTTCGCCGGTCGTCTCGTTGTGCAGGGCGAGGTCGGCGGCGTCGAGGCTGTCGGAGACATCCTCCGTGAATCGGACGGCGACGCTGGTCAGTTCATCGCGGATCCCGCTGTTGTCGTTGGTTCCGACATCGGCCACCTGCGGCGCCGCGCTGTTGGGTCTGCCCGGGGACCCTGCGTATCCGCCATCCGCCCAGTTGTACACATCGTTGCCGTATGCGCCCGCCACGGTGCGCATTACGGACGACCCGTCACCGTCCGCTGCGACCGGCCAGGGGGAATCGTCGTCATACACGACTCGGTCCTCGATGATATACGGAACGCCGCCGAGCGGCTCGGGGGTATCGGGGCGTTCCAGCCTCAGCGATTCGCCATCGTTGTCGAGGGCGGCGTGGACGTCCCACTGGATAACCGGAACGTCGGCGGGCAGGTCGCTGCCGTATAGTGCGCGGAACGCCGCAGGGGCGGCGCTGGTCAGGACCGCGTACCCCCAGGCCGGCAGGACCAGACCCTCGGGGACCGTCAGGTCGACCCCGCCGACCCGCCACGTATTGCCTGGGTTGGCGGGATCGTACAGCGACACAGGCGAGGGAGTGCGGTTGTAGAGCTCGACGAACTCCACAAGCGGACCGGTCGGATGGTACAGGACCTCATTGAGCACCACCGGCCCGATGTAGGGTCCGGCGTCGGCGTTGTCTGCGCCCGGGGTGGTCGCAGCCATCAGCGTGAACTCGGTCTCTCCGCTATGGACGGTATGCAGCCCGAAGGCGGTGCCGTTGGGCGAGACGTCGAAA
Source organism: uncultured Planctomycetaceae bacterium (assembly GCA_964385465.1). Taxonomy (GTDB): domain Bacteria; phylum Planctomycetota; class Phycisphaerae; order SM23-33; family SM23-33; genus CAYLPJ01. The sequence continues at coordinate 13,115 of CAYLPJ010000025.1, forward strand.
TCCACGTGCTCACGGTAGCCGCCCGGGGCACCGTCGACACTCGAGGACAGGTACACATCGTCGCCGAGCTCGCTTAAGGCGAAAGGCAGGGCGCTACCCGGGTCGGATGAGCCCGGGCCGAAGTTCGACGACTCGGTCAGCACCAGGTATGCGCCCGGTGCGACCGCCGTACCGTCGGCGATGCGGTACTTTGTCAGGACCGAGCCGCTGTCGCTGAGGAACCACCCGCCGATTTCAACGATCTCTTCGGAGGTGTTGTGCAGCTCGATCCAGTCGCCGGTCGGCTCGTCGGTATGGGCCAGCACCTCGGTGATGATCACCGTGCCGGGCTCGAGTCCTCCGCCGGCCTCGCCCGGATCGCCGCCCCAGGCCGGGCTTGCCATCCAGTTGTCCCCGTCTTCCCACGCCTCGGCGGGTGCGGCCTCGTCAATGACAACCAGCGAGAACCCTTCGCCGTCAGTGTGGCTCTGCCATCCGTCGCGGTACCGGAAGCTCTGGATCACCCCGTCGGTGGCGTCGGCCAGCTCGATCCGCTCGTCGCCGTTGCTCAGCCCGCCGATCCACTGCCCGGCGACGGTGATCTCCGCCGTGTCATACCGGCTGGCGAAGGCCGTCTGGTTGCGGACGATGACCACGCGCTCGCCCGGCGCGAGGCTGGTAACCGCCGTCGGGGCGAAGGCGAATGTCACCCCCCGTGTGACACTCACGCCGGAGAGGTCCAACACGGTGCCGCCGACATTGGTCAGCTCGATGAACTCGAACTCCTCGTCGTCGTGCACCGCGGCCGGGTCGGGCGGGGGGTGGTACATCACCTCGGTGACGCGAAGCCCCTCGGTCAACGGCGTGGCCGTGCCTTCGCCGGCGACGAAATGCACCGGTCCCGACCAGTGGCTCCACCGTCCGGTGGAGTCCTTGTACCGCACGCGGACGCGGTAGGCATGACCGGGCCGGGCGACGGTGGCCGGAACCGTCATCTCCTTGTCGTACACGAGCAGCTCGCCGCTCTCCCAAAGCGTAGTGATCTCGTACATGCCCGGATCGTCGGGGTCGTAGGCGGGGGCGGACTCGTCGGTGACTTCCGCGATCCGCCACTCCATGGCCGCGAACGATCCGGTTGCGTCATCGAACGGCGAGGCCTCGAACGCAAGCCCGTTGACCGGGAATCCGGCCGGGCCTCTGTAGGCGAGCGTAGGGGTCCGAGGCAGGTCGGGATCGTCCGTGTTCGTTTCGAACTCCCGATTCGAGGAGACCACGTAGTCCTTCATGATCTGCACCATGCCCGGGAAGTCCTTGGTGGCCGCTTTCTGGTAGAAGCGTCCCTCGCCGGCCTTGGACGAGCTGACATAGTCGTAATTGGTCATGATAGGGTTATAGTCCCACATCGCCCGATCGGCATCGACGATGCTCGGCCCGCCCAGCGAGTCGTCGATGACAGCCCCCAGCCCGTCCAGCAGCCGGTTCATCTGCTCCGGGTTGTAGAGCAGGTCATAGAATTCGCGGAGGGCGTTTCGGTATTCCAGGTCCAGGTTCGGATTGTCCAGGAGGATCCGCCCGTAGCTGCCGTTGCGGAAGGGGTCCTCCCCGTTGCCGTACATGTTGTTCGCCCAGGTCAGATCCACGTCCCACGGCAGCATGGACCAGATGCCAGTCTCCGGGTTGCTATAGAAAAAGTAGTTCTTTCCGTAGCCGATGTCGCCGTGGTGAGCGCCCTCGCAGACCGCGCGGTATGCGTAGTACATGTCCAGGTCGACGTTGTCCCGCCACCACTGCTCTGACGGTGCGTTCGCCCAGCCGGTCTCACCGCCGGAGCCGTTCTTGAAAAGATTGTAGTCGGACTTGTCCGACGGGGCCGTCGGGCCCTGGTTGTTCAGCGACCCGTTGTAGCCCTCGACCTTGTAGAGGTTGCCGTCCGGCAGGCCGTGCTCGTCCAGGAAAGCCCCGTCCATCTGTTCTATGACCAGGTACAGGCCCTGGAAGTCTCCGTCGTACTGGGTGGAGCCGTTCTCGTGGGCGCTCTCGACGATCCGGAAGTGCACCCAATTCGTATTCGGGGCCGGTACGCCGGCAAGGTTGAACATCAGGAACGTCGCAGCCTCGAAGACGCCCTGCTCGCCGCGATGCTGGTAATTGCCCTGCTGAATCGCCGCCGAGAAGTTGAGCTTGTCCCATTTCGTGTCGTACTTCTTGCCGTAGTCGTCGCGGGCCTGGAAGTAATGGCCTCGGTTGAAGTCGAACTTCCACATATTCTTGCCCATGCGAAAGCGGTGGACGCCCCCGCGAGGTCGGTAGCGGATGTTGTCGTATACCACGCCGTCGTAGATCAGCGTGCCCTGCCAAAGGTACGCGCTGCCCCCATACGCTGAGGCCGTCGAGTTCGGGATGTACTGGGAGTCCTCGTGGTCGGCCCTCGTGGTGATCAACTGATAGACCGGCACGCTCGTCAGTGTCGCGGCATCGTACGTCACCGGCGTGCTCAACTCCGGGTCCGTGCTGTCGGGGTCGATCGCGCCGGTCCAGCTCGGCACGCCATCGTAGACGTAGTAGGCGAAGTTGCCCGCCATGTCGTCGGCGTAGGGCGCCCTGAGCGACAAGGCATCGTTCGAGGCGTCCGTCGCGGTGATGCGGTATCGCACCAGCAGGCGGTGGGTATTCAGGGCGCCCGGGATGACGGCCGAGTAGACGCTGTCGTCGGCCTGCTCGTCGCAGCCGGAGCCGTCGTCGACCATCGCCAGGTCGGTCCACGTATTCTCGTAATCTGGCGTGCCGTACTCGATGTACGCCCCGGGCTCGACCAGTTGGTAGTGCAGCACGACGCTCGCGACGCCGTCGGGATCGGTGACCTTGGCGGTGATCGTCACGTCCTGGCCTGATACGGGCTGGTTCGGCAAATGGTCGACCTGCCGCATCTGAGGTGCGGCGTTGACGGCGAAGACGGCGTTGACTCCCCCGGGGGTCGGCATCGCGCCGCGCCAACTCCCGCCGAGGTCGTTGCTGAGCGATGGGTGTACCAACTGGACCGACGGCCCGGGGTCCTCGCCGGTGATCGGCCAGGGAAAGGCCAGCCCGTAGTCGACGCGATCGACGGTCTCGAAGGTCGCGTCGGTCAGCTCGATCGTCTCGCCGTCGTTGTCCAGCGAACCGGTCCACGGGCCCAGCGGGGTGAAGCCGAACTTCGACTCGAACGCATCCGGATTCTTCGCGATGACAAGGTAGCCCTTGGGCGGAATGGTCGTCCCGGCCGGGATGGTGTACTCGATGCCGTCGGTGAACTGCCAGCCGGCGACGTCAACCGAGTTCGAGGAGCCGTTGTAGAGCTCGACGAACTCGGTCAACTCGGTCTTGACGTCCGGATCGGTGTGGAACTCGTTGATGAGCACGCCGGGGTACTCGTCGCCGGCCCCGTTGAACGCGCCGGGCGTGGGGGCGGTGAAGAACTTGCCCCCGGGATCGTAGCTGACCCCCTCGAGCACGAGCTCCGGCAGCATCAGCAGGTCCGCGTCGCCGGCGGAGACATTCAGCACGTGGATCGCCAGCACGTTGCCGGACGGCAGGAGGGCGTCGAGGTACGCGGTGACGTCGATGTCCTCGAACCCGACCGCGGCGGCGTTGTCGCGGGTCGCCGTCGCCGTCGAGTCCCACGCCGGCGACGCCGGGGCGTTGCGCTCGGCGATCTGCACGCCATTGAGGTATGCCACGAAGCCGTCATCGTACTTCATCCGAAGCGTCATGCCGGTCGGACCGGCGATGGTCGGATCGTCGAACTCGATTCGCGTCCATAGCGATGACGCCGCCCCGGCCATATCCGTCGAGACGTCTGTGGCAAGCAGGGCATCGAATGCCAGCTGGTCGTCGCTGAAGCCCACGCCGGTGGTCGCCGGAACGACCGTACCGAACGGAACATCCAAGTCGTCGTTCTCAGCGCCGAGCGTGCCATTGGCGTCGCGGACGAAATCTCCGGCGCCGTCGGCGTCGGTTCCGCCGGTCCGCCGCAGCCAGCTCAGCGGTCCCGAGGGCCCGGTCTCCTCCAGGCGGATGCCCGTCAGGCCGTAGCCCTTCGATCCGTTCGCCATTCCGTCGGGCCGGACGCTCGTCGGGATCGAGTCGGTATACTGCTCCGACGCCACGGAGAACTCCCCGTCGGGGCCCGGGTCGATGCAACTCCAGCGCGCTACGTACCCCTGGGCAACGTCGTGGTTCTGACCGGTCCAGACCGCGACCTGCCTATCGCCGAGGACCACCACTCCCTCCCCCGTGCTGTGCGCGGAGGTTGCCGAGACCGCCCCCAGCAGCGTAACCAGCGTCCAGCGGTCGGTGTACCTGCTGTCGCCCCGCACGGCCGAGCCGGCAAAGTCGTAGGTCACCGCGTCGCCGTCGTCCAGGCCGGTAAAGGTGTATGTGTAGTGATCTTCGTTGTCCACCTCGATGCTCGCGCTGGAGGCCGAGCCAAACGTCACGTAGCCGCCGAACAGCGCGTGAGCGTCCGTGCCGGGTTGCGGCTCGCCCTGGAGGTTCGCGAAACGGTGGCCGGAGGAGGTGACCGTCGCCGTTACACCGGTGTACTCGCCGGTGTCGACGTTCTTCATCAGTCCCGAGTTCGGCGAACTGGCGTGCGTGGTGTACGTTGTGGCGTTGCCGTGCGTGCCGCTGCCGGGGATGTGGTCGTTGTAGGCGACGAAGCCGGGGACCTGCACGCTGCCGATGGTCCCGGCCGCGGCACCGTCGCCGAACCACGCCGCGCCAACGTCGATCGCAGGCCACGGACCGTAGGCAACCGTCAGCGAGGCCAGTTCGGCGGCGGCATAGCCCCATGCGGCCACGTCGCGGACCGTGCCGGCGTCATCGACGATCGCAGCCCAACCGGCGCCCTCGGCCGCCCAGTCGATGGCCGCCCCCCAGTAGTTATCGCCTGCGTTGCCCGTGCGGCAAAGCACCTCTCCGGGTGCGACCGAAGCCGGAAGATACCACGCCGTGGGATTGACCGCGTCGATGTTCACCGACGCGTCGTTGATCAGCACGACCCAGCCGGTCGTGTCGAGCGCGGCGTCGAAGACGTTCTCGATCTCGACGGCCTTCGTCTCGCCCGTGCCGATCTCGGTGATCAGCAGGCCCGCGCCGCCAGCACGGTAGGAGTCCGCCCAGGTCGGATCGGTGAAGTCCGGCTGGGTCCACGCGCCGGGATCGTCCCCGCTGGTGGGCACGTGGAACGACAACGCGTCGCCGGCCTCGATGAGCAACTGCTGGCGAGCGGTGAAGTTCGTCACGCCGTAGGATACGTCCGGGAGCTGGTCCGTGTAATGCAAGTGGGCGTGGGCGATTGTCTCGCCATCTGGCTCGGTCAGCAGCAGGCTGCCGCCATCGGCATCGAGCCGGAACGTCGTGTGCAGGTAGCCGCCGGCATCGATGTAGTGCTCGACGTCCTCGCCGCTTGCGAACAGCAGCATGTGCTGGCCCCCGGCTAGCGTCACGTCGGGGAACTGCCACTTGGTGCGGTTGGCGGGGTCGTCCGAGAGGTACCAGCCTTCCAGGTCGAGCGCGCCCGGGGCGGGGTTGTGGAGCTCGATCCAGTCCTCGTACCGACCATCGCCGTCGGCCAGCGTGCTGGTGTTGTCGGCCATGAACTCGCTGATCAACGGCGAGCCGGACAGCAGGAGTCGCGGCTCCAGCCGCTCAACCTTCGGAGGCTGACAGGCAAACCTGGAACGTCTGCACCGCAACGTATCCTCCCGCAGCGCTTCGCCGGCACGTCGGACGATGGGGAACCAGCCGCCTCCGATAGGCCGACCGACAACGGCCGGAACCATCTCTTCACAGATTCCTCACATTCACGATCATACCGCATACCCCCGAGCCCGCCAAGGTGTACAGCGAAGTCTTGAGTGCCAAGCCGCCAAGGCCCATGGCGTCAGCCCGGACCCGAACAAGCAAGGCACATTGCGCATCCGGCTGGACGTCGATGCGCGCGATCCGAATCGCCCCACGTGGTCGATCAGTCCGGTGTCGGCTGAATACGCGGGCAAGCCGGTGGCGTGGTCCAACGTGAAGGTCAACCACACGCCAACCCACCGGCAGCCGCGAACGCCGCAGTTCGGCACACCTGATGACCAATGACACGCCTTGGACGTACCTATCCAGGGCCGGCGCCATCGGCTGGCGCTGGACGCCAAGATGCTCTTCGAGGCCGACGCCGATGTCGCGCCCGCCGGCGACGTACTCCGCATTGGCTCGCGCTGGCGGCGGAAGCACGAGCCGTCCCCTGGCGCGGGAATCGACGACATGCGACTGGACAAGCAGCCCACGCGCCGCTTAGCTGGACTGGAACGACATAGGATTCAGAGGTTCCAGAGCGGCGTTCGGAAGGAGAGCCCATGCGAAACCACCCAAAGGCTGCCGCGGCGACAGCCTTGCTGCTGGCGACTGCGGTGGCGTGCGGCGAGGAGAAGGCCATGACGGTTATTCACGTTGCCTGCTCCGGCAAGGTCTTGGGCGACGGAAGCCGATCCAGGTCGGTCAAGACGCTCGAGCGGGCGCAGGCCCTGGTGCGCGAGGCGATCGCCGGCGGGGCGACCGGCGAGGTGGTGGTCCGCGTCGGCCACGGGCGGTACGAGTTGTCCGAACCGCTGACGTTCGGCCCGCCCGACAGCGGGGGCGACGGCCTGGCCATCCGCTGGGAGGGGGCCGGCGATGGCGAGGTCCTGCTCAGCGGCGGCATGCGGCTCACCGACTGGCGCCAAGCCGGCGACGGGCGCTGGCGATGCAAGGTGGACACCGACGAGTCGATCCGCCAGTTGTACGTCCGGGGGCGGCGGCTCCGGCGGGCGCGCTTTCCCAAGGGCGACCCGCTGGGAGTCAAGCGGAGCGTCTGCAAGCCGGACAACAAGCGATGGACCGTCCCCACGGCCATGACGGTCATCCTCGACACCGGCGAGTTGAAGCCCTGGCCCGAGACCGGCCCGGTCGAGCTGCTCGTCTTCAAGGACTGGTCGATCTACCGCAAACAGGTCGCGGCGATCCGGCTGGCCGAGAGGGCGATCCAGCTCAGGCCGCCCTTCAGCATGTTCAACAAGGACCCGAAGGGCGCCCACAACGGCATCAACGTTCCCGGCCGGGTCAAGCACTTCACATGCTATCTCGTGGGGCATCCGGACTTCGCGACGTCCCCCGGCGAGTGGGCCCACGACATCGAGGCCGGCGAACTGGTCTACGCGCCCCGCGCGGAGGACGACCTTGCCGAGTTCGCGGCAGTGGTGCCCCGGCTGGAGACGCTGCTTCGCGTCGTCGGGTCGGCGGATCGGCCGGTCCGGAATCTGAGCTTCCGGGGGCTGCGGTTCGCGCACACGGCGCTGCCGCTGGGCCCGCACGGCCATGACGGAGGCCAAGCGTCCTTCAGCGTGCCCACCGAGCGGGGCAAGGGCTACCGGCCCCAGTCGTCGGCGATCGCGTTCCAGCACACCCGGGAGTGCAGGCTGGAGGCGTGTACGGTCGAGGCGATCGGCGGGACGGGCGTCTGGGCGCAGGCCGGCTGCCGCGACCTGCACATCGTCCGCAACTCAGTTCGCGACCTCGGGGCAGTCGGGATCATGATCGGCCTGCTGCATGACCCCGGCGCCGGGAGCCCGGATTTGCTGACGGGCAACCGGATCACCGACAACGACGTCTCGCTGCCCGCACAGGACTTCCTCGGTGGCGTGGGCATCTGGCAGGGCTTCGCGTCCGGGAGCCTGATCGCCCACAACCACGTGCACCGAACCCCGTACACGGCCATCAGCGTCGGCTGGCGGTGGAACGACCAGCCGACGACCAATCGCGCGAACCGCGTGATCGCCAACCACATTCACCACGTGATGCTTCGGCTTGGCGACGGCGGGGGCGTGTACACCCTGGGCAATCAACCCGACAGCGAGGTCTCGGGTAACTGGGTACATGACGTGCCGCGCTCGGGCTTCTCGCACGCGGCGCCGAACAATGGGCTCTACTTCGATCAGGGCTCCTCGGGATTCACCGCGCGAGACAACCTGGTCCACGACACCAGCGGGATTCCCGTCCGCTTTCACTTCAGGGGCGGCGGGAGCGTGACGGCCAGGGACAACGTGCTGGTTTCCGACGACGCCGGCGGCGTGATCAGTCCACCGTACCGACCGCGGGAACAGCGCATCCGCTTCCGCGAGAGCGAGGACAACCCCAAGACCGGCGTGACGTGGGGAGAGAACCGCATCCTTACGAGCGAACAATGGAAGACCCGCGCCGATGAACTGACCGAAACGTACCGCAAGCGCACCGGCCCGCGCGAGGCACCATAGGCGGGACCCCCACTCGCCCTCGTCGGCCGAGCCCGTCAGAGCCCCCGCAATCTGCGGAAGTCGTTGGCGGTCCGGTCGCCGTGGCCCTGGAGCCACAGCAGCAGGTGCTGGCGCATGTCGGCGAGGCGGTCGGATTGCCCCGGCTCGTTGGCGAGATTGCGCATCTCGTGCGGATCGCTCGCCAGGTCATACAGTTCGTCGACATCCCCGCAGTTGAAGACGTACTTCCAGTCGCCCACGCGAATCATCCGTTGCGTGTACGCCAGGTAGGCCAGCCCCGTGCATTCGGTGACGACCTCCTCGGGCCAGTCCGAGGGGCTCTCGCCCCGCACCAGCGGGAGGACCGATCGGCCGTGACGCTCGTGAAGGGCCCGCGGCAGCTCGGCGGCGTCGAGGACGGTCGAGTACAGGTCGGTGGTGTTGACGAAACGGCCCTCGCGGACGCCCTCCCGCCCGTGCCCGGTTGGCGGGCGGACGACCAGCGGGATCGCCGTCGTGTCCTGGTACATGTGGAAGGCCTTGTCGGACAGGCCGGCGTGGCAGCCCGCCGAATCGCCGTGGTCGGCCGCGAAGAGCACCAGGCTCTCGTCGTAGAGCCCGCGCCGGCGGAGGTGCTCCAGCAAGCGGCCGATCTCCCAGTCGAGATAATTCGAGTACGCCACCGAGTAGCGGATCTGCCGCTGGAACCGCCCCCACGGCCGCCGCGCCCGTTTGGCGTTGTGGATGGAGGGTTTGTCGGCCTGGTCTTCCTCGAAGCTCGGCCAGGGGGGGACGGGCAACTCGCGACAGGGCTCGAGGAATTCCGTGGGCACGTACGCCGGTCCATGCGGGCCCCAGAAGTTCAGCATGAAGAACCAGGGCCGACCGCGGGCGGCGAAGTCATCGATGAGGTGGATCGCCCGGTCCACGAGGAAATGGTCGATGGTCGACTCGACCGGCGAGACGACCTCCGCGCAGCCGTTGCCTTCATCGGCGAGCCGGTGCTCCAGTCCGGCGTCGAAGAGGTAGTCCTGGTACTGGCGGTACAGGTGCCCGCCGGCGCCGTGGCCGGGGAAGTCGTCCCCCTCGTAACCGATGTCGGTCGGCAGTGAACTGCCCGCCCGGTAGAAGGCCGGATAGGCTACGACGTCCACGGCGCCCTCGACGACGTGGTCGCGGTACCACGGGTCAGCGTAGGCCTCCCGCCCGTAGCCGAGATGCCACTTGCCCGTCAGCCCGGCCGTGTAGCCCGCCTCGCCCAGCCGGCGGCTGAGCAGTTCCGGCCTGTCTGCCAGTTCGTGGACGACGCAACCGGGCTGGAAGAGGTTGTTCTGCATACCATGACCGCACGGGTACAGGCCAGTCTGGATCGACGCCCGCGCCGGCGTGCAGATGGGGCAGACGGTGTAGGCGTTGGTGAACGTCACGCCCTCGGCCGCGAGGCGATCGATGTTCGGGCTCGTCCCCCACCGCGTGCCGTAGCAGCCGAGGTGGTCCCGGCGATGCTGGTCGGTAAGGATAAACAGGATGTTCGGTTGCTCGGGCACGGTTCCTCCTTGTCGGGGCTGTCGCCCCGGCCGGCGCTATGCGACTTTGCTGCCCCCTCGCCCTGCCATCGCGCCGGCAGCGCCGGCTGTTGCGAGGAACTGCCTGCGACTCATGCGTCCCACGGCGCGCATCCTCTCGGTTCCGCCATGCCAGCGAAGGGGCAGGCCCTCACGGGTCGCTCGGGGCGGGCAGGAAGCGGACATTCTCGGTGAACTCGTTGATATCGAAGCGCCCGTCCTCGGCGGACAGGACAGTCTGATCGCCATCGACGAGGCCGAGGAAACGGACGTTGCGTATCAGCGCGAACGGGCTGCCGGCGAGCCGGCTGGGGCGTGGCGGGCCGCCGACCCGCCGGACATTGCGAAACGTCACCCCGTTGACGTCGTGCGTGGCGGGGTTCGTCGGATGGGCGGTCCAGATGTCGATCAGGCGGTCGTCGCGGCAGTCCTCGATGCGCACGTCTTCGAACGTCACGTCCTCGACGCGGGCCGAGGGCTTCTCCTTGTTGACAGCGCTGGTGGGCAGGATGCAGATGGCCGCCTCGGGATTGGCGCGGTCCTCCCACTCGGTGCGGCTGCGGTTCGGGAGGCAGTGAAGAATATCCACGTTGCGGAACAGCAGGCGGCGGAGGAACGGCGCGTCGGATTCCCCGCCTATCAGGATGCCCCGCCCGCCGCCAACGTTGCTCAGCGAGCAGCCTTCCACGCGGACGTCCTGCGCCGGCCGATCTGACCACCGCGTGCCCTTGACGCAGAACGCATCGTCATGCGACTGGAGATAGCAGTTCCGGAATCGGATGTCCTCGGAGTTCAGGACGTTGACGGCATCGCGCGTCGCACCCACGACGGCGAAGTCTTCGAACGTTACGGCGTTGCTGTCGTGCAGGAAGACGGTCCACTGGTCGCCGTCGTTCAACACGAGCACGTCGCGGATCTCGGCACCGGCGGTGCGGTCGATCTTCAGCGGCGGGCCGAGACGCGTGGCGGACTCGGGGGCGTGGAGGATCCCGCCCCCGCGGATCGTCAGATCGCGGCAGTCTCTCACCTCGAGCGTCCCCACCAGCACCGCCCCAGCGGCGAGGTACACCGTATGCTCTCGCTTGTTCCGCAGCAGCACCTTGCCCACCTCGTGCCGGCCGGGGCCGAAGTACGTTACGGCGGCGGTCTCTTTCCGGCCAGGCCCGCGCATCGGCGGATCAGCGTCCGGGCGGCGACGCAGCAACACCAGCGGCCGGAGCGCGTTACCGTCGAACTCCACGACCGCGTGGTCCTGCTCGGCGGGGATTGTCAGCGCCCATGCGTCCCCTTTTCGCCGGGGGGTGATGCCTGCCGATAGCGGCCGCACGACGGCGCTGTCCGCCTTGCCCGCCGCGCGAACGCGGACCTCCGTCACCGACGCCGAATGCAGCATCGCCAGGTGCGTTTCCACAGTTCGGGCGTAGTTGTGCAGTCGGGCGTCGAAGGGGTCCAGGACGGTCAGGGCATCCCACGCGTCCACCCCGCCCGGGCGCGACTCGACCCGGTAGACGCTCGAGACGGGCAGCGGTGCCCGCTTCGGGACCGGTCCGGCGGCGGCAGGGGGGATCAACACCAGCAACAGCGACAGGGCGGTACGTCCTTTCATGTTCAGCTTTCCTTGAGCAAGGTGTTCTCACGTGGAGACGGATCGGCTGGGGTGCGGCCATCGATCGCCTTCCCACACTCTTCGCTCCGGACCAACCGATCACGTCGGTCGCGGGACAGTGCGGAGACGTCTGCCTGCTCCGGCTCAGTTGCCCTCCTCGGGTCGGGCCGCCAGAATGCCCCACGTGTAGGCGTTGTGCAGAATGGCAACGATCGTGTACTCGTTCATCGAGGGCAGAACGGCGATGTCGCTGTAGGCCTCGTAAGCCGGCCAAGTGCGGGAATCGGGCGTCATTGTCTTGCGGAAGATCCAGATGTGGGCCCAGTTCTCGAACTCGTAGCGTTCGGCGGGATCGCTCTGGCCGCAGACAGTGATCCCGCGCGGCGCCCGCTGGCCGGAGATTCGGCTGTCGTTGTGCAGTGGCCATCGAACCGGGTCATGCCCGATCCCGGTGGTCAGCGCGCGGTTGTCGGGATTGCACCCGGCGGCGAAGTTGGCCGACCGCACCGTGCCGCCGAGGTACTTTACATCCCCGGTCAGCACGTAGGCCCGCGGCAAGGCGAGGGACTTGTTGCCCGGCAGGGAAAAGTAGCCCACCCAGCCCATCGGCGGCATGCCGGGGTCTGGCGAGGTGATGCCGTAGCTGTTGCCCTCGGCGAAGGCCAGGCCCCGGTCGGCCATGGTGGTGATGAACATCTTCGCCCGCGCCTTCAGCGCCGCGTCGCCCAGGCTCTCCGGCAGGCGGGCATAGGTGAACAGGGCCGACTGCTCGCCGAGCAGAGCGCTGGGCTTGTCGATCTTGTTCAGGATCGTGGCCTTCTCGAACGCCTCATGGTACTTCGCATCCCCGGTCAGCCAGTACAACTCGACCGCCGCGAGGTTGCGGGCAATGTTCAGTTGCGCCAGCGCGTTGTTGTGCCCGGTCTTCCTCTCCGGAGGGAGCGCCTCGATGACGCCCCGGCCATCTGCCTCCGCCCATTTCCAGGCCTTGATCGCGGCCCGGCGGTATTCGACTGCCAACTCGGGCCGAAGGTCCGTGGTCAGCCGGGCCCACTTGGCAGCCTTGGCGGCGAAGAGGTGACTGGTGACGGGATCGGGGGCGAACGCCCCGACGAACAGCGACTCCTGCCAACTCGCCTCGCCCGGTCGCGGGTGCGCCGTGGACTCGACCCCGCCGCGCACCCCTCCACCGGGCAATTGCAGCCGCTTGTAGAACGCGAGGTTCCACAGCGCCTCGTCGAGGATGTCCGGCAAGTCATTGCCCGCCTCGTTTTCGGGCAGGTTGAGCTTCAGGCCCTTCAGCCGCTCGGGAAACAACTCGTAGAGCTCCAGCAGCAGGTAGGACCCCTTCAGGTGCCCGCTGCGGCGGTCCCAGTCGCCGGCATCCATGTATCCGCCCCACGCGTCGGCCACGGGCTCAGGCAGCGCGTCCGCCGCCGCCAGCGCGTCCGCCGACTGCCGCACCGCCTTCACCTCGCCCTCCAACCGTGTCGTGCCGATCGGATACACCGCGAACCCCTCGTTAGCCGGATGCATGTTGCGTGGCCGGCGGTAGTCGAGGACCGGCGGGCCGAGCTCCATCCCGCTGCGATGCGCCAGCACGCCTGCGAGGGAGATCTTGAACGCGTCCTCCCACGCATCCGGGGCGATGCGGAACGGGTAGCTGCACCCCACGCCTTCCACGTAGAGGCGGTACTCGCCCGGCCGGTCCAGCGGGGAGAACTCCAGCGTGTAGACCGGGGTCTTCGCGTAGTTGCGTCCCTCCTGGAACGTCTCCTTTTCGTCGGCGGCCTTGGCCAGTTCGGCCCGGCCTTCGTGCACAGGCTTGTCGGTGGCTTGGTCGATCACCTCGAAGCGCGGGCCCCGGCCGTCGGCCGCGAATGCGTGCGCCCCGCCGGTGCCAAGCCACAGCGAAAGCTTGCCCTGCTTGTAGGGATCGTCCGGGCGGTAGCCGATGTGCGACACGTGCACCGCTTCGCTGCGAGTGCGACGCGGCTGGTGGGTATAGGTGACGGTCGCGTCGGCAGTGTTCACCGCCCGGAAGTGGATCGTGTATTCCTGCCCCTCGACCAGTGGGTGCGGCAGTTCGAGATATACCCGCGCCAGCGTGGCCTGTCCCCTGTACGCGTTGGGCTTACGCTTGACAAAAACTCGGGCGGGCCGGACCGGCTCGCGGTACCGCGCACCGGTCGCGCTGAAAACGCGGTACGCCGCCGGCTCGCCCGGCGTCTCGCTGACGAGCGGCGTGCCGTTCGGCTCGAGCCCCGGCCAGACCTTCCCCGCTCCAATGGCCAGGTCTCCGAGCTTCTCCTTGCGGCCGCCTTCGTGTTGGCGGACCACCTCGATATCACCGCTCGCAACAATCAAGAGCAACCTTCTCACCGGGCTCTTGCGAAGCATAGAAGCCTGCCATCCTGCGTGGCGATGTACAACCGCCCTGCGGCAACGGCGATGCTGTCCCAGACCGGCGCGGCGTCGAGCTTGTACTCGGCCAGCTTCTCGCCTGTCGCGGCAGAGGCGGCCCACAGAATGCCGCCCATCCTCCCCTCGTAGGCCTTGGCCAGATCGCCCTCGGGGAACGCCACGGGGGTTCCGGCGACGAAGAGAACGTCGCCGGCAAGCGCCATGGCCTTGCCTGTCAGGGGGATGTTGACACGCCAGCGCTCCTTCGCCCCGGGGCCAACGGCCTTCTTCCTGCCTCGCCCCGGTTTCTCGACAGTACCCGCCTTTGCCAGCTCTCCGGCGAACAGCGTGTAGCCCTGTCGGCGAGGATCGAAACTGGCGGTCCGGCTGGGCTTGTAGCCTCGGACTTCGTAATACAGCCTGCCGTCCCGAACCAGAATGTCACCATGCACCGCGGCCCTTCCGGTGGGGATGTCGTAGCGGAGTTCCGTGTCGATCGTCCACCAACTGCGGTGATGCGGGATCGGCTCGATGAACCCGTGAGACGTGATCAGATGCGGCCTCAGGGACTTGTCCCGACTGACGGGTTCGAGGTCCGTGGTGAACGCCTCGTGCCGCAGGAACACATGCCCGCCCTCGGCCAACAGGATGTCGTTCTTGTTCCCCTCGATGCCGCCCGCGCCTGTCGCTCCCACGGCCGTGACACGGCTGATGACCGGGTGACCGTTCGATCCATAGGGCCCGTACAGATTCCGCCGATGCACCACTCGGCCGGTCTTTGGGTCGAGTCCGAAGAGGAACAGGCCACCATCCAGGAAGGAGTTCCTGCCGGCCACAAAATACGCCACGTCCTGGTGCAGGAGGATGCTGCCGCTGACAGGCCAGACAGATTCGAGGTGTTCGTAGGCGCATATCAGCCGGTCGGGCAGGGCCTTGAAGCGCCAAAGCAGTGCGCCGTCCGTTGCCCGCAAGCAGTAGACCCAGCCATCTCGCGAGCCGAACAGCAGTCTCCCCCGATGGTACGTAGGCGGCGAATCCACGCGCCCACCGGTGGTGTACGACCATTGGGCTTTGCCGTCGGCGGCATCGAGGGCGCACACAGTATGTGCATCCACGTCGGCCACGAATACCTTGCCACCGGCGATCACGGGTGGACTGGCGCGGGTGGCGAAACGGGTCTGCCACCGGGGCTCCAGTGCGGCGGACATCGCGGCCGACGTACGACCACTGCGGCTGGCATCCTGACGATAGGTGGGCCAGTCGGTGTCGGCGACAGCGGGGGGCCGCTCGGTCGCCTCCGCGTACGCGGGGCCCTTCTCGATTCGAGGAGCGACCGCGACCGGGATGCGCTGGCCGGACTCCTTCAAGCTCGCGTCGGAGGCCAGGGCGTTGAACGCGTTGAGCTGAACCTTGTTTGCGCAGGAACACGCCGGCGGGCCGGCATAGAGCAGCCCGTTGCACGGCAGGAAGCCGATCCCACACGTGCTTCGGACCCAGGGGTTCGGGAACTCGCCGGAGCCGTCCAACCGCAAGAAGTCGGTCCCCCCGGTTACGGAGTTGATGTACCAGCGACGCGTGATGCGGTTGCGGTAGCAGCGATCGTGTCCCATCGGGCCGGTCATCTTCTGGGTGAGTTTCCTGACGGCAGTGCCGGTGCGTCGATCGTAGCCCCTGTTGTTGGCGGTCCAGACCGCACCAGCGGTCAGGAAAAGGTCGGGACCCTTGAAGTGGTTCATGCGCGTCCCGGCCGTCCAGAGCTTCGCTCCGTCTGCCATTGCGAAGGCCGTCAGCCCGCTGGCGGAGGCCACGTAGACCGCGTCGTCGGCCAACACCACCGAGACCGAGGTGCCTGGTGTCAAGGTGGGGGTTTCCTTGCGTCGTCGGCGGCGGCGTGAAAGGGAGACCTCGCAGGGCACACGCCAGCATTCCGCGCCGGTCCGCCGATCGATACACATCACCGAACCGTCCGCACAGTACACCGCATGCGCCCCCCGCACGGCCAGCGACGCACCTTGGTATGCCCGCGTGGCGTCGCCCTGCTTGCGCCACAGTTCTCGGCCGGAGTCGGCGTCGATCGCCACGATCGTGCTCTTGGGGTTATCGAGTTTGGGGATCACCGGGCCGTAGGCAGGTTTGGGGAACGCGCTTGAGCCGATGGTCCGGCCTCGGCCCTGGCCGATACCGGCCGTGTCGAACGGATCGCCGACCACGACGTACAGCACCCCGCCCTCGTGGACGAACTCCTGGGTCCGCTCCGTCCCGGGGTAGCGCTTGAGAACCTCGCCGGTCCCGGCGTCGAACACGGTGATCGGCGCGTCCAGCCCGGGCGTGCAGTAGACTTTGTCGGCGAAGGCGACGAGCTGTCGCTGCAGTTGGGTGGGTGTGTACTTGATGTAGATGTTGATCGGCTCCCAATCAACGAACCGGTGACGCCAGAGCTCGATGCCGTTGAAGGCATCGCGGCAGATCAGGGCGAACTTGCCCGGCAAGGCCGGATGCTCGGCAGAGGCATGGTCCTCGATGCTGAACAATCGCCCGCCGGCGGACACCAGGCTGTGCATCGATGGCAAGCACAGGTGCGATCGACTCCAGTCCGGCTCGGCGATCCACTGAACATGCCGAGGCGGGCCGACCACGTCATCGTCGGCCACCGCGTTGTTGTCCGCCCCGTGGTAGTGCTGCTGCCACTCGTCGATGCCGTCCGGCCACGGCTTGACCGCCTTCTTCCCGTCAATCATCGCAACCCCCAACGGCGCGAGCACCCGCATCACCTCGCGCATTGGCAGGTCCCCGAGGTCGTCAGCGACCACCACGTTTACGAGACCATCGACGTACGGCAGGCGGCGGCTCTTCCAAGGCTCCGCCGTCACCTTGCCGTAGAGACCGAGGGATCGGATGTGTCGGCGCGCGGCCGTGACGTTGGCATCGAGGCCCTGCACCGTGAAGCTGTCGGCCGCATGCAACGCCGCCGTGAGCTTCCCGTCGCCGCACCCGAGGTGAACGATGAGACCGCCTTTGACCCCCGCAGCGTCCAGAATCGACCTGGCCTGCTGCTGTTCGGCGGCGTGGGCGGTCACGGCAAGCATGGCCATCAGGACGATCGCTCTCATAGTTCCGCTCCATGGACGGCCAAGTTGTTGTTCTTCACAGCAACACGTAGATGCGCCGCATGTACCGCCACACCCACCCAGCCCCATGACGCCGGCAAGGGCATGGCGGGAGCAGGGGCATCACCTCATGGGGGAGCACCTGCACTGGATCGATATTCTCAATCGACGCCGTGAGAATGCAAGAACACGTTGGTTCTGCCTGTGCCCTGACAGGCTCCTTGGGCCCCAGCAGCCGCAGCTTGATCCCACCTCGCCCCGCAGCTATCCTTGCTCCAGGCGACCGCCAGACCAAGAACCGTCTTTCGGACGGCCATTGCCGGCTGGATGAGCCGGCAGTAACAGGAAGCGCCTGCCTGTCTCGATGAACAGACGCGACCGCATCCTCGCCATTGACAGGAGCGGTTGACCCATGAGCGTTCGTGGGCGAGGGGAGGGCTTGGCCGTGGCGTTGATTCATGACGACATAGCCGACTCACCGAGGAGTTGCGGAGATGGTTTCTCGTGCCTTGAGTTGCATGTGCGGCGTTGCGATCGTGGCAGTGTCTGGATCAGCGTTGTGTCTTGCGGCGGAGGCTGGAACTGCCGGACGAGCCGGCATGGATGCGCCGTTCGTCCGGATGGCGGCGAAAGGCAAGGCGTTGCTGCCGGTGGTGGTCTCCGCGAAGGCCTCGGAGAGAACGAAGGCGGCGGCGGAGAGGCTGGTGGAGTATCTCTCGCGAATCAGCGGGGCGGAATTCGCGTTGACCACGGGCGACCTGACCGCCGGGATCGGCGTGGGGCTGGCGGCGGAGGCCCCGGCGGGGATCGTCAGCCCGCAGTTGGACGCAGACATGCCGGCCGGGCGCGAGGACTACGTGCTGCGGTCACATGCCGGGGGGCTCTGTCTGCTCGGCGCGACGGATCTCGCTGTCGAGCACGCGGTGTGGGACCTGCTCTACCGGTTGGGCCACCGGCAGTTCTTCCCGGGGCCGCATTGGGAAGTCGTGCCGACGCGGCCGGAATTGGGGATCGCGGTGGACGTGCGGCAGCGGCCGGACTATGCGGCCCGGCGGATCTGGTACGGGTACGGCGCGTGGGACTACGCCGCCGGGCCGTACGCCGACTGGTGCGCCAAGAACCGGGCGACGTCGGGCATCAAGTTGAACACCGGCCACGCGTACGACGGGATCCTGCGGGCGAACAAACGGGTGTTTGCCGAGCATCCGGAGTACCTCGGCCTGGTTGACGGCGAGCGGAAGAGCACGAAGTTCTGCATCGCCAACCCGGGCCTGCGAAAGCTCGTAGCCGACCATGCTGTGCGGCTGCTGGAGAAGAAGCCCGACCTGGACAGCGTCTCGGTCGATCCCAGTGACGGCGGCGGATGGTGCCAGTGCGCCGAGTGCGCCAAGCTCGGCAGCGTCAGCGACAGGGTGATCACGCTGGCCAACGCGGTGGCCGAGGCCGTGACAGCCAGGAAGCGCGGCACGCTGGTGGGCGTGTACGCGTACAGCCACCACTCCCCGCCGCCAACCATCAAGGCCCATCCGGCCGTCGTGGTCAGCGTGGCGACGGCGTTCATCAAAGGCGGCTGGACGGTTAATGAACTGATCCGCGGCTGGAGCGCCAAGGCATCGACGCTGGGCATTCGCGAGTACTACGGCGTCAACACATGGTGTCGCGACCTCCCTGCCGCAGCGCGCGGAGGGGACCTGGCGTACCTGAAGCGAACGATCCCCGCCTTCCACGCCGCGGGGGCGAAGTTCATGTCCGCCGAGTCCGGTGACAATTGGGGGCCCAACGGGCTGGGGTACTACCTCGCGGCACGGATGCTCTTCGATGTCACGGAGGCCGGGCAAATCGACGCCCTGATCGACGACTTCCTCGCTCGGGCGTTCGGCCCCGCGAAGGACCCGATGCGGGCGTTCTACGAGCAACTCGATGCCTCCCGGCCGCACCTGCTGGCGTCGGATCAGCTCGGGCGGATGTTCCGCTCACTGGCCGAGGCACGAGAGCGGGCGGCCGACAGCCCGGCCGTTCTCATGCGGATCGACGACCTGACGCAGTATGCCCGATACGTCGATCTTTACACGCGTTACGCCAAGGCCAAGGCTCCGGCCCGCCAGAAGGCGTTCGAGGCGCTCATCCGCCACGCCTACCGCATGCGGACCACGATGCTCGTCCACACCAAGGCGCTCTACCGCGACCTGGTGCGCCGGGACAAGTCGGTGACGATCCCCGACGGGGCGACGTGGCAAGTGCCCGAGGCGGAGAACCCGTGGAAGTCATCCCGGCCATTCGAGCCGCGCGAGCTGGCGCGGTTCCTCGCCGAGGGGATCGAGCGGTACCCCCTGGCGACGATCGGCTTCAAGCCGATAGCGTTCTCCAAGGACCTCGTCTCGGCCCGATCGCTGGAGCTCCCCTCGGACCTGCCGCGGGGGGATCTCGGTTCGGGCAGAGGCAAGCAGATGTTCTACACGCGCGTCGAGAGGGCCCCGGCAAAGGTGACGCTGCGGGTCACCGGGGGGCTGATCGCCCACTACCGGGACCGGGGGAACGTGAGGATCGAGGCCTGGAAGATCGACGGCGCCGGCGCCGGCGGGCAGCGCGAGACACTCTCGGCAAGCGATCGCTCCGTCCCGCCGGATGGAAAGGAACACACGGTGACGCTCTTCCTGAAGGAGGTGGGGCTGTACCGGATTGCGTTGAGCGATGGCAAGGACCGCACGCGAGTGGACTGGGATCCCTCGCTTGCGATGACCGTCCGATCGGCGGCGGACGACCCGATGAACTCGACCTACGCCGGCCCCTGGCTGATGTACTTCTATGTGCCGAAAGGCACGAGAGTCGTCGGGCTGTTTGGCGGCGAGCACGGAGAAATCCGCGACGCGGCCGACCGGCCGCTGTTCTGGCTCAACGGCCGCGAGCCGGGCTACTACAGCGTCGGGGTCCCCGACGGCCAGGACGGGCGACTGTGGAGCATTCGCTATGGCCGGCGGGCAGTACGCCTGCTGACGGTCCCGCCGTATCTCGCCCGCTCTCCCGCCGAGTTGCTGCTCCCGGCCGAGGTCGTCGAAAAGGACGCCGGCAAATAGACCGCTCAACCGCTTCCTGGCATGCAGGACAGCGTCCGCTCCGCCAGCGCTGGGCGATGGACGGGCGCAGAACCCCCTTGTCGATCCCGGGATCGGTGGTAGACTCTTGACGCAAGCTGGCATCGCTCGCCAACCAGATGAGCCCCGGCAAATCACCAGTCGAGACATACCAGGTGAAGGAGGCGTTCCATGCGTGTCCTCAGCCGTTTGTCCGTGCTGCTCGTGTCGGTCGTATGCGCCGCGGTGGTTCCGGCCGGCGCGATCACGCCGGCCGAATTCCACGCGATGGTCCGCAAGACCAACCCGAAGTACCCGGGTTCCGGGAGCATCACGGTCCGGGAGGGCAAGGTGGTGGCGGTGTCGATGCCCTCGGCCTACGTGAAGGACCTGTCGTTCCTGCGCGGGCTGCCCCTGGAGAAGGCGAGCGTCGTGCTGGCCTCGAACCCGATCACCGACCTGACCCCGCTGAAGGGGCTGAGCATCCGCGACTTGACGCTGGCGGGGTGCTCGGGCGTCAAGGAGCTCTCGCCGCTGGCGGGGATGAAGATCGAGATGCTGGACCTCAACGGCTGCCGGAATGTGCGGGACATCTCCGCCCTGAAGGGCATGCCGCTCCTGACGGCGGTGCTGGCCGGCGCGCGGGTCGAGGACCTGACGCCGCTGAAGGGGATGAAGCTCTGGCAGCTCGAGCTCTCCCCGGAGTACGTCCGCAAGGGCTGGGACGTCCTGCGAGAGATGGACTCGCTCAAGGTCCTCTCGGGCGACTGGACGAACACGAAACCCAAGCAGTTCTTCGCGAAGCTCAAGAGGGGCGAGTTCGGGACGGCCCGCGACGGCGGGATCGAACGCGGGCGTTTCGAGGAGGAGGACGACGTCGAGTCCGATCCGGACGACAAGAGCTGGTACGCCGACCCCGATGAGACGGCCCCGAGCCCGTTCGTGTCCGACCGCGACGCGTGGGTCATCAAGGAGACGGTCCTCGGTCCGCTCCAGGCCGGCGCAGCGGCCGGGGGCAAACTGACCAGCGAGTACCGCGGGGCGGCGGCCTACGTCGCCAGTGCCGACCAGAAGCGCTACGCGACGGTGACCGCCTCGCCGACGAACCCCGGCCCGCTCGGGCACGTGCTGGTCACGGTGGACGGCAAGGAGGTCGGTCCGGCGATGGCGGCCTACGCCATGGACGCGCCGCAGTTCAGCCCGGATTCCCGGCGATATGGATGGGTGGGCCGGCCGGCCAACGGGAAGAAGACCGACCCCTCAAGCATCGTCATGCTCGATGGAAAGCGGGTCACGGACCGCCGGCTACGACAGGCGATGGAACTGACCTTCTCCCGCGACGGCAAGGCGGCGTGGTGCGGGATGACGGACGCCGCCTCCGGCCACTACACGCTGTGGGGCGCGTGGGTGGATGGGACGCACGTGCCGACGCGCTACCACGGGCTCGGCGAGCTGACGTTCAGCCCGGACGGATCGGAACTCGCGTTCTGGGGGCGCGATCGCCAGCGCGGCGGGGTGTACCTGGTCGTCAACGGCCGGGAGCGGGAGCGGAAGTACCCCGACCGGGAGATCGTCGCCCACGAGACGTCCCCCGACTACCGCAACGCCATCCGCTTCTCGCCCGACGGGACGTCGATGGCGTGGGAGTTCCGCCGCACCGGCGGGGTCCGGTCCCAGGCGTGGATGTACCACGACGGCGAGCGGGGGCCGCTGTTCGAAGACATCGGCGTGATCCGCTTCAGCCCGGACGGCCGACGGCTCGGGTACCGCGCCGTCGAGCGGAAAGGCATGGAGGCGGTCGTGGTGGACGGCAAACGCATCGCCCGGGGCCGACACGTCAGCCCGCCGACGTTCAGCCCGAACGCCAAACGCGTCGCCTGGATTTGCCGGGGGAGTCTCGGGATGGACCTCGTCGTCGACGGTAAGCCCATCGGGAAGTTCCTCGGCGATGATAACTCCCACAGCGGGGACGTGGGGAGCATCGCGTTCAGCCCGGACTCGCAGCACGTGGTGGCCGTCGATGTCTACGAGAAACTCCGCGTGCGGTACGACGACAAGCTGATCGATGCTCAGCCCGTTCCCGCCGGCACGTGGCGATTCCACGCCCTCTGCCCACACTCGCTGACGTTCAGCCCGGACGGCAGGCACCTCGCGTTCGGACAGGAATCCGGCTACGTGTGGATCGACGGGCATCGCCTCAAGTACGACCGCGTCCCGAGCGGCTTCGCACTGATCTGGGATGACGACACCCGCCTGCACTTCCAGGCGGCCCGCGACGGCAAGGCCGTTCTCGTCCAGATCTCCCTGACCGGCCAGCCGGCAAGCTGGTCCATGACCGACCCCGCTCCCCCCGTCGAGAAGACGCCGATGGACCTCCCCGTCGCCGCCGGCCCCCCGGACGCCCCGAAGCCCCCGGCCCAGACGGCCGACCAGCCCGGGCCCACCGACACCCGCGATGGCTTGGCCGAGGTCAAGGCCGACGGTGAGCTCAACCTCGCCAAGCTCTACGCCTCCAACGGGCTCAAGAGCAAGGCGATCGACAAGCTCAAGGGGCTCATCGAGAAGTACCCCGACACGCCCGCCGCCGTCGAGGCCGCCAAGTTGCTCGGCAAGCTCCGGCGCTGACCACGGGCCAGCCCCGGCGGGGCAAGACTCCCCGGGGCCATCGGTTCACGTCCCCTTGGCTTCCAGGAACCCACCGCGTGCAAGCAATTGGGGGGCCGGGTATGATGTCGACTGAATCGCCTGGCCAAGTGGCCCGGCCGGGGGGACAACGGCAGATCCGGATTCAAGGAGATATGCGATGCTCAACACCCGCAACCCGTTCCTCGGTACGGTGTGTGTCGTCCTGGCGCTGGCCGGGGCCGCCAACGCAGCAGACATGGCCGTGACGGTGGACCCGACCCGGCAATTCCAGCGGATCGAGGGGTTCGGCACGTGCCTGTATCCCTGGAGCAAGGACAGCCGGGAGGCCTACAAGACCCCCGGATTCGCCAAGACGTACGCCGAGGAACTGGGGCTGAACATCATCCGCATCAACCTCGAGCACTTCCTGTGCGAGGAGGTCGCCAAACCGGGGGACATCTCGCGCGAGGACATCATCATCAACGACAAATGCCGCGTTTACACGGACTTCTGCGAGAAGGTCAAGGCCTTGAACCCGGATGTCCGGATCATCGCCACGGTGTGGTCACCCCCGCCGTGGATGAAGGTCAACAACAGGAACAACAGCGGCCGACGTCGTGGACGGAACGCCGCGATCCGCGCATCGAGCTACACGCTGACGCGCAATCGCGGCATCTCCAAGAACCACGTGCGCGAGGACCGCTTCGGGCATTTCGTCGCCTGGATGGTCGCCATCGCCGACTGGTTCAAGCATGAGGGCATCCCGCTGTACGGGATGAGCCCGGCCAACGAGCCGCGCTTCTCGCAGTGGTACGGCAGTTGCGTCTGGACGGCCAAGGACTACGCGACCATCATCGCGATGCTCGGCGAGGGGCTGGACAAGGCCGGTCACGGCAGCATCCTCCTCTATGGCCCGGAGGACATGACCGGCCACCTGCACAGCGAGGGCACCAGCCGTTTCGTCCGGGAGCTGATGGCCCATCCGGGGGCACGGAAGCAACTCGACCGCTTCGCCACGCATGGCTACACCGACGGCGTGCGGGAGGACGTTTCGCAGGAGTCGTCGCACAAGTTCTGGAAGCTGATCGAAGAGTACGACAAACCCTATTGGATGACCGAAGGCGGTACGGGCGAGCACGCCTGGCCCAAGCCGGTGACCAAGGGGGCGGGCATCGCGATCCATAACTCCCTGGTGGCCGGGCACGCCTCGGCCTTCGTCCCCTGGCAGATCGCCGGCGGCAAGGCGTCCACGCACAACTTCATGGTGCGCGACAAGCTCACGCCCAAGAGCCGCACGCTGATGCACTTCGGCCGCGCCGTGCCGACCGACGCCCACCGCATCGCCGCGGACCCGGCCTTCGGGGCAGTCCTCGCCAGCGCATACCTCCGACGGCGCGACGGGAAGCTGGGCATCGTGCTGATCAACCCGTCCAAGCAAGCGCACACGGTCACGCTCGCACTGGGCAAGCTCGGACGGCTGACGGGGCTGCGCCTTTATCGCACGACCGACGGCGAGTCCGTCGAGGATGAAGGTGACGTGACCGTCGCCGGCAACAAGGTCAAGCTCCCCATGCCGGCCGAGAGCATCGCCTCGCTTCGCGGCACCGTGGCCAAGTAACCCTCGCCGCGGCGCGAAAAGGGTCAGACACCGTAGAGAGGAAAGAGGGAAGAGCCCGTAGCAGGTGGAGGCGCGGTGGGCATTCGCTGAGCCCACCAACGTCAGGCCGTCACCGAACAGGGAGGGCATCGATCGCAATGAACGTGTCGAGTTGCCGGGCCGGGATATGCCGAAGCGTGCCGTTGTTGCCTATCTCCCATGATCGGCAGCACACACAGGCCTCTGGGTCGAAGACAGACACACGAACACGATCGGCGGCGAGGACCGACGTGTCGACATCGAGCATCTGGCGGATCGGGAGGTAGACCAGAATGTAGCGGCCGTCGCTGCAACGCGCGGCCGCAGTATGGACCACAGGGCCCGTGTCCTCCCGGCCGGCATCGCCGAGAAGGACCTCTTGGGCCGGCACGCGCGTGAAGTAGCTGCGCTCGAGAAGCTGCCGCTTCAGCAGATCGAGCTGCGCCGAGCCCGGAGCTGCCAGCCCCTCGGTCCAGGTTGGAATTCCCCGGCCGTCCCACGAGTGGCAGCGGTCGCCGGAACGGTAGATTTGCCGGATCGGCTCGCACCCGTACGTGAACCCCGCAGCGCCGGCAAGTACACTTCGGTACAGGCTCCGGCGAACGTCATAGTCGTTGAAGAAAGCGCGGTGCTCCGGCTCGGTGTCGTTCTGCCGCCCGAACCCGACCGGCATTCCCTCGTAGTTCGGCTCCATGTCGAGGCAGGGCTTGTGCGGCAACGTTTTGTATAATCCATCGATCGTGCGATAGTTCGGGATGTTCAGCCTGCCGTGTCCGGACTGCATGGCGTTGAAGTCCAACCAGGCCTCCCCGTGGAAGATGGCCGAGGAATTCCCGCCGCCCGGATGGAAGGAGATCAACCGGTTCCCGCTCGCACCGGACCGGATGCCCTCGGCCATCGCACGGACGATATTGGCGTGCCTCTGTGTCTGGACCGGGCTGTCGCCTCCGAGGATCCAGATCACGTTCTCGCATTCGCCCAGCGCATCGGAGAGACCGCGGCAATAGACCCTCGCGGAGTTCTCGTCCATAATCACCGGTCCGGCGGAGTTGGAATGCTCGTTCCACTTGTCGCCCCACGTCGGCAGCCAGGCCATGACCAGCCCGTACTCCGCCGCGACGTGCGTGATTCGCACGACATACTCCAGCCAACGCGGGTTCAGCTTCACGGCCCACATGTCCGCCTCGGTCGCGAACGGACGGACACCCGCGGCGTTCGGCGTGTTCGGTTTGAACATGTCGCGGAAGACGAGCGCCTGGATCACGGTGAAGCCCTTGGCGGCGCGATCCTCGAAAAGCCGCCTGATCTCCGCCTCGGTCAGCTTGTTGACGAGCATCCATGCCGTATCCGCAAGGTAGAAGAACGGCGACCCGTCGGAGTGCTGGAAGAAGTGCCCATCCTGGCTGGCCTGAAGTCTCATGGTCTCCTCCGGCTCACGGTTCGGCTTGCGGACGGCAAGCGGTCCAGTGTTCGGCGTCTCCCGTGTGACCGCAATCAGGCAGAGCTCTGACGCGTCTGGCGTACATTGTATGGCCCCGAAGCTACAGACTTCCATATCAAGGCCATAGAGCCGTGACACGATACTGGCTGCCGGGACGCCTGTCGCGGTCAGAACCGCCGGTACGGTCGACAGTGGCCCTTGTACGTACTGATGCAGGTTCGCGACATCGACAGTCTACCCGATCAACCGGAGGTCGGCGCGAACCAGGTCAGTCGTCGCGTGACAGGGGTATCGAGCGGGCGGGCCAAGTCAGCTTTCGCGCTCAACCTGAAACTCCAACCCGCCGCAGCACTCCTTGTACTTCCTGCCGCTGCCGCAGGGGCAGGTATCGTTCCGGCCGACCTTCATATCGTCATGGCCGGCCGCCGAAGGGAGAGCCGCGGACACGTTGGACTCATAGTGGCCGGCCCGCAGCACCGGCGGGCGAGGCGACGAGGGCGGAGCTTCCGATTCCAGTCTCAGTTCGTGCAACATCGCCTGCCGCGGCACCGTAACGTCAGCGTTGCCGACCGGCTCGGGCATGGTGCGGATCATCGTCGTGACCTTCTGTCGGCCGGCCGGGGTAGCGCAGGCCTGACGTGGCGTCTGACCGTTCAGGACCGGCAATGGGGTATCGATCCACTGCATGTACTTTCGCTCGAACAGGTCCTGGATGCCCGCGGCCATCTCGGGGGTGATCTCAATTGGTTCCTCGGACGAAGCCCGCCCGCCGCGCTCGTTTCGCTTCATGAAATCCTCAGGCGACAAGTTCGTGACGCCGCGAAACGCCACCCCGGGCAGCCTGGTCAGCCAGCATCGTGCCTCCTCAAATCGCTTGACCGAGTTCGTCGTCACCACCAGTTCGTCACCGACGAACTCCATCCGTGCCAACGTTACCGGTCCGCCCAACTTCTCGGCGGCCCCTCCGCTGGCACGGCTCCAGACGAACTCGTCGTTCTCCTCGTCGAAGTCGATATCATCGCGATCGAGCAGTTCCCGGCGAATCCGTTTCGGGTCCGCGATCGAGAACGACGCCGTCTGAAAGACGATGTCCTCCTCGTCCATGTTGCGCAGCACGACCGGGCCGCGGTTCGCCTTCCAGTTCTCGGCCCAATCCCACAGACGACCGAACACATGGGCCATGCGGTTCAGTCCCTCGGGCGAAAACTCCACTCCGGCATCCCGCAGGAACTTCACAGCATCTTGGCCCATTCCCATCCCCAGCAACGGACCAGCCAGATCAATGAGGCGGAACTGCCCGGCCGGGAAGACACGAACGGGCAGGAACATGTTGATGTCAATGTTCTCCGAGAGGAGCTGATCGTCCACGCTGAGGCCGCCGCCAAGCAGGACGTTTTCCAGGTAGACCGTGCCGGCCTGCGGGTCGGTGTCGGCAACGCGATACAGGCTCGGGTAGGCTTCCGTGCGCGCCCGCAACAGCATTTCCTCGGCCGGCGGAAGGCCCCCTGCGAGCATCTTCTCGGCCTGCGTCCTGCTCCTGTAGGTAGGTCGGTACGCCACAACACCCCACGCCGCGTAGGCCGGGATCACGCCAAGGCGCTCATACTCCTCGAAGTAGTAGTCGAGATCGTCTTCACCGAAGTACCGCCTTGCCGCCCGGGAGGACCAGAGCGGCCTTTCGTACTGAAGGAAGTCGCTGAATCGCCTCACCAGGCGAAGATCAACGGCCTTCCAGCCGGGAAGGTCGTCGGCTGCCGGAACCGTATCGTCAGCCTGATCGGCATACAGGACGTCATCGAAAGGCATGGTCTCTTCAAGGCCCCCGAGGAGTCCTTCCATGAGTTCCTGGAGTTCCGGGATCATCGGCTCGTACGTGCAGGTGACATCCCGGTCTCCAAGCATGGCGTCGATCGCCTCGTAAAGCTTGCGGTCAGAGCAGACGATTCTGCGGGGAATGCCCGTGGGCGCACCTGGCATCCGGCCGTGGAACGCCTCGACGAGGGCCTCGATCGCGTCGGCGGCCTCGCCCGAGAAGAACGGCTTCGCCTGGAGCGCGATTCCGCTGGCCCTGTCGGCGGCAAGCAGAATCTGCATGCTGCGATCGTCCCCTTCAACGAAGGCGGGAATGGTAGGTGTGGAGACAAGCCAGGTCGCGTCCAGATGTCTCAGCCCGGATAGGTCCACGCCTGATGCCCCGAAGACGTGGGCTTTCGAGGCGGTCGGACGCTTCGGCCGTTCCCGCGTTACAGAAACGTCCGGCAGCGTCTCGTCCCCCGATACCGACAGTACGCAGACGCCTTCGGCGTCATCGAGTTCTGTCGGCTCGAGCAGTTTCCGGGCGTCGGCGATAGCCGCCGCCCTGGTCACGCGAATCAGCAGTGCCAATTCCTTATCGTCTGGTATCCGCGGCATGCGGTTCGCCCGCTTGACCAGCACGTTCGGAACTTCATCCGCAACTCGCGGATGCAGTCCCGCCCTGCGATAGAAGCCCTGCGTGTCCGGATCCAACTCACCGAAAGGCTCCATGCAGAAGCTGATCATGTCTATCTCTTCGGTCGTACCGTCCCCGGGCCCACCAGGAGCTGTCAGGGCCGCGAAGTCCTCCGCGGCGTTCGGTCCGCGCAGCAGCAGCAGCCCGAACTGCTCTCCGGCATCCCCCATCACACTGGCCAGGAGCGTCTCATCACGGTCGAGCAGGCGGACGAGAAAACAGTCGTAGTTCGTAAACCGCCTCCAGAGCTTGCGTGAATGGAAGCCGCGGGCGGCCCCGATGAATTCTCGCAGGATATTGCTTCCGTCCATGGCATGCCTCACAGACTGGGGGGATATCTGAACTCCGGAGGCATTTTCGACGCGAAGTCCGGGCGAGTCAACCGCAAAGCAGGCGCAAGACACATCAGTCACGCCCTGTCGTCATAGCGGCTTCCAGCCCTCGCGTTGCGCGTGGGCTCTGCGAACTCCGGGCTCCGGTGCCTTACCACGAACTGCCTTGCCCTCTGCAAGCACAACCGGTCGCAGCGGACAGCCAAGGGAGCTCACCTGATTTGCCGCCTCTTCCTATGGTGGTGCCTTGACTGTACTGTCTCCTCTGCCTTCAGCGAGACGCGGTCGCCTGCCTGCTTGTGTAGTATACCTTCCCGTCGGCAGTGCGCTTTGCGAGCATTCCGTTGGCATCCAGTTCCTCGATATACTTGATGGCCTCATTGCGGTGTATGCTCAGCCCGTCGGCGATGTCCGTCAAGGAGCATGGCCGACGGCGGATCATCTCCAGAACGCTTTCTCGACCCACTTTGAAGTCGTGCAGGGCATGGACGCCTTGATAGTCAGCGATGACTTCCGCCGTCGGACTGAATCGAGCTGCAATGTCCAACATGCGCGCACGGTCCACCATCACGGCATAGTCCTCGGCCGTCGGGCGCGTGGCCGTGTTGAGCTGGACACGCGCCGGTCTGATCCTTTGCACACACTGGGCGATCCTGTTGACTTCGCTTTCCATAGCCGTGTGACCGGCAAGAATGAACACCTCGAGCCAGTACTCTCCAAGGTATTCCCGGCGAAAATCAATCAACCCTTCCAGGAGCCGCTCAAAGGAGATGCTCTCATGCGGCCGGTTGACGGCTCGGAAGACGTCGGCGTTCCCGGCATCGAGAGACGGGATTACCAACTGGGCATCCATCAACTGCCGGCGGACCTCTGCCTGCCACAGCAATGAACCGTTGGTGAGCACAGCCACGGGAATGTCCGTCAGGGATCGGATGCCCGCGACCAGTTCACCCAACCGCGAGTAGAGCGTCGGCTCTCCCGATCCACTGAGCGTAATGTAGTCGGGTTTGCTTGCGAGCCTGTCCTTGAGCTGTTCCAGTACGTCATCAAGCGAAGCCCACTCGCGTCGTCGAACGCTCTTGCGGGTAGTCCGTCCCAACTGGCAGTAGATGCAGTCGTAGCTGCACGTCTTGAACGGAACAAGGTCCACTCCCAGCGAGCGGCCCAACCTTCGCGACGGCACAGGTCCGAAGACATATTCCATTTCGATACCTTCCTCGCTACAGAGCTCGGCCCAACACGATGAAGACCCCGCCCCCCGGCCGCAGGACACGGCATCCTTCGCGGAGGATTGAAGCCGGTTCGGTCATTTCATGCATCGCCCACATGCTGACCACCGCATCCGCCGATTGGTCCTTTGCGAAGCTCAGGTCTTGGGCGTCCCGCTTCAGACAATGGAAACGGCTGCCGTCGGCCGTGCGCCGACGCGACGGGATGCCAGCAGCCAAGGCATCCACACCGGTGACCTCCTGTCGGTAGGACTCGACGAGGTGCCGCACGAGGTCACACGAGCCGCAGCCCAGGTCGACGACCCGACGTGCCAGACGCACCTGCCTGTCGATCCCCCGGTGCAGGCAGGGTTTGATTTGCTCAAAGAAGCTTCCCGTGGTGCTCAAGGTCATCTCATGGAAGTGGTCAACCCGTCCTTGCGAGTGACGTATCGCAATGTCTGTCTGGAGAAACGCAGTTCAACTCCCGTGCCAATGCTGGCCTGATGCCGTATCTGCTGCCGTTTCAAGGGATATGAGCGTGAGTCTTCCCGCACGCCGTTCACCAAGTGCTCAAAGTGACCGATTAGGGCCAAGGTAGGGTGCCAAAGTGCACGACTGTTTCCCCGCCGGTGGACGTTCGCGTGAGATTCGAAGGGCTAGCCGGCCTCTCAGGGGGCCTTGCTTGAGGCAGTGAGTCAACCACACAACTAGATCCGCAGGCCTCCCACTCCGAGATACAGACATCGGCGTCGGCGCGAGTTACAGCAACATGCGTGCGCCCGGCATCGTCAGACCCAGCCCGGACGGCCCGGCATGGGGCGCCAATCGCCCATTCCGCGCGGTTGAATTGAAGACTCACGCGGGCTGCGGCGGGCAATCCAGTCTATGGTTGCAGTAAGCTTTTGCCCAGAATGCACTTGGCCCGCATTTCGAGTTGTTTACGGTTGCCATGGCACAGACTTTGCAAGTCCAAGGGCATGGAAGGCGGTGCTATCTGATGAGCGTTCGTGTTATCGGAATCTGTTGTAGTCCACGCCAGGGACAGGCGACGTTCAAGGCCATGAGTGCTTGCCTGGATGCTGCCGAGGAGGCGGATCAGCAGGTCGACGTCGAGCTGATCGAACTGGCGGGCAGGAAGATCGGTCCCTGCACGGCATGCGGCGTCTGCAAGGAGGGGCTGGTTTGTGGCTGGGACGATGGCTTCGCAGAACTCATCCCGATCCTGTCCGACCCGCAGGTCGCTGGCATTGTCATTGGTACGCCCGTCTACTTCGGAGGCATGACCGCCCAATGCAAGGCCTTGCTGGACCGTTGTGTTGTCTTCCGTCGCAACGGCTGGCTCCTTCGGGACAAGGTCGGCGGCGTCCTCGCCGTGGGTGGGGTGCGGAATGGCGGTCAGGAGTTGACGCTTCAGTCTGTTCGCGCGGCGATGCTATGCCACGATATGATCTGCGTCAGCGACGGCAGAGACACGGCGCACTTCGGAGCCGCGCTCTTCAGCGGCGGTCCGGACGGCGTTACGTCGGACGAAGACGGGCTCAAGACGGCCCGCAATCTGGGTCGTCGCATGGCTGAGCTGACGTTGCGACTCCATGGCCCGGCGCAGCCAGGACCGACATGACGGCGCTGAGCAGACCGTTGAGGACCGAATTGGGGATTCGCAGAGTGCCTGCGCAGGTCTGGAAACAGCGAAGACCCTCCGTGCCGAGAGGTCCCAGCTTTCCCGTCGCCTCGAGGGCCTCGGTCAGCCGGGGGCAGGGGGCGGTCAGACCTGATCGGGCAGGCGGAACTTGTCGACGGCCCCTTCGTCCAGTTCTACACCGAGGCCCGGGCCGTCCGGCACCGGCAAGCAGCCGTCGTCGAGGGGAAGTGCCAGGCGGTCGCCCCAGGGCGATTGCAGCAGGTTCCCGTGGAGGCCCAACTCGGTGAACTCCACGGCGTCGGTGACGATCTGCGTGGCCGCGTACAGGTGTGCCTTGGCGGCCATTTCCACCCCGAGCCCCCACGAGGTGCCGAACACGCACCCAAGTCCGGCAGCCTCGGCCAGGGCGGCGATCTTCCGCCCCGCCAGCAGTCCTCCCGCCTTGCCAAGCTTGACGTTGAGCACGTCGGCGGCCTCGTGTCGGATGAGCTGCATGGCGTCGTGAATGGAGAAGCAACTCTCGTCGGCCTCGATGGGCGTGTCCACGGCGCGTCGCACGGTGGCCATACCGTGCAGGTCCCACGCCGCAACCGGCTGCTCGAGCAGTTCCAGTCCGACGTCGTGCTTCTCAGCCAACCGGCAGAGGCGTATGGCCTCCTTCACGTTGTAGCCCTGGTTGGCGTCTGCACGGAGGGAGACGTCCGGGCCGACCGCCTGCCGCATGACGCGGAGCCGCTCGGCATCGTCAGCGACCACGCCGCCGATCTTCGCCTTGAACGCCCGCACGCCCTGGGCCATGAAGTCCCGGCACGCATGGGCCATGTCGTCCGCGGGGCCGCCGGCAATCTCGATCGCCACCGGGACCCGTGACCGCGGCCGCCCGCCCAAAAGGACGCTGACCGGCAATCCGGCCGCCTTGCCGAGGATGTCGTGCAGCGCCACGTCGATGCCCGCCTTGGCGACCGTGTTTCCGCGGAAGTCGATCAGCCACATCAGGTGCTCTCGATCGAGCGGGTCGGCGCCGATGAGTTGGGGGCCGAGGTAGTCCTCGATGGCCGCCCGGACCTCCTCGAGGGTCTGCCCGAAGAACCCGATGTCCACCGTCGATTCGCCAATGCCGACGAGCCCCTTGTCGGTCTCGATGCGGACCAGCAGGTACTCCAGCGCCGGGGTCGGACGTTTGGGGGACAATCGGCTGCGCCGCCCCCAGCCGATCTTCGTCCCGGCGCCTTCGGTGGGGTAGAGCGTCCGGGTGATGGGGATTCGCACGGCCGAGGTCGAGATGCCGGTGATCTTCATTGCGGGACCGGCTCCAGTTCGTGTGCATGCTCCAGGAAGGCCACGAGAAGGTCCGCCGTCGCATCGATGTCGTCGGCGTGGGCGAGCTGAACCGTGGAGTGCATGTACCGCGTGGGGGCGCCCACGGTCGTCGCCAACGCCCCCCGCCCGGTTCGCTGGATGGCCTTGGCATCCGTCCCGCCGCCGATGTTCCGCTGGCAGCGGATGCCGCGACGCTCCGCCAGCTCAAACAGGAACCGCACCAGCCGGGGCTGGCCGACGGTCAACCGGTCCATCAGGTAGACGCCCGCGCCGCCGCCGAGAGCGCAGATCCATTCGTGCTTCTTGATGTGCGGGCCCCAGGTCACGCTGCCGTCGATGGCGAGCCCGATGTCCGGCTCGATGGCGAAGGTTGCCACCGGCGCGCCGCGGACGCCGTTCTCCTCCTGCACGGTGCTGACGGCGTATGCGTCCACGGCCGTTTCGCCGACACGGTTCATCGCCTCCAGCAGGCAGTACGTGCCCAGGCGGTCGTCGAAGTTCCGTCCCGACCAGACTCTCTCGTTGAGCTTCACCAGTTCCTGGGCGAAGGTGACGATGTCGCCGACCTGCACGCGCCGTCGGACCTCGTCAGCGGGCAGCCCGACGTCGATCAGCAGGTCCTTGACCTCGGGCGGTTCGTCCTTCTTCTTCGATGGCGTATTCGTCGGGGCGATCACTCCGCGAAGCGGCTCACGGCCGTGGATGATCACGTGCTGCGAGATGATCGCCATGACTTGCAGTCCGCCCATTGGCTCGAAACGGATGAAGCCGTCGTCGTCGATGTGGCGGACCATCATGCCGACCTCGTCGGCGTGGGCGGCCAGCATGACCCGCAGCGGACGCCCGTCGGCCGGCGGACCGGTCGCCTTGCGCAAGCCGATCACGTTGCCCATGCGGTCCCTTCGGACCTCGTCGCAACGCGGCGCGAGCGTCTCGGCGACCACATCCTGGATCGGATCCTCGAAGCCGGGAATCCCCGGCGTGTTGCAGACCCGGCGCAGCAGTTGCTCGTTCATGCTGGCTCCTTGCGTGTGTTACGGCCAACGTGGGATCACCGGGCGGGGAACGCTTCCAGCAGGCCCCGCTCCGTCATGAGGGCCTCCACGTCGTCCAACTCCAGCGGCGCTTCGGCCGTGAGGTTCTCCAAGCCGTCCTCGGTGATGACGATCGTGTCCTCGGCGCGGTAGTAGAGCTTCTCGTCCCGCAGGCGGAACTGGGGGTCAACAGTGAAGACCATGCCTGGCTCCAGCGGTCGGCGGTAGTGCAGGCCGCCGTCATGGACCGTCAGCCCGACACAATGCGAGATGTGTCCGAAGTCGAACATCTCGGCGGCGGCCTGGCGATGGCTCTCGGTGGCGAACTCCCAGCGTTCGAGCACGACCTTCATCCTCTCGGCCGCCTCAGCGTGGATGTCCGCGACGAGCTTGCCCGGGCGGATAAGGTCCAGCAGCGTCTTGTGATACTCGACGACGAAGCCGTAGATCGCCCGCTGCTCGGAACTGTAAGTGCCGTTGACCGGCCACATGCGGCCAATGTCGCTGACGTAGTGCCCGCAATCGGGAGCACAGTCGCCGAGAACGATATCGCCGTCGGCCAGCGGGCAGTTGTTCTGGAAATAGTGCGGGTAGAAGACGTTGGCCCCCCCGGCGACAATGGCGTTGTATGCCCGGTCGGCCGCCCCGCCGGCGAGGTAGTGGTACCGTATGGCCGCGTCGAGCTGGTACTCCATCACGCCGGGGCTTGTCGAGCGGATCGCCTCGATGAGCCCCACGGCCGTGAGGTGTCCGGCCCGGCGGAGCAGGGCAGTTTCCTCCGGCGACTTGATCAGCCGCAGTTCGTCCATGAGGGGGGACAGGTTGCGGATTTCCACGTGAGGGAACTGCCGTCGGATCGTCTCCAGGAACTGCCCCGCCCGTGTCAGCCGCGTATCCCAGGGGTCTGCGGCCTGCTTCACGGCCCACGCCTTGGCGTGGTGGCGGTTCACGTAGCGGACCTCGCCGTCCTCGAAGGGCAAGTAGAGGACCGACGCGCGGTGGAGGTGTCTGGCGAGGTCCTCCCAGCCGGCAACAGCGTCGACGCCGGTGCGTTCCAGCACGATATCCGCGCTCTCAACACATGCGGGCGGCCGGGTTGACTGGACGTCGAGCTGCGAGGCCCGCGGCAGGAAAGCGGTCGTCCGGGCATCCTTGCCGTCGATGAGCAGATACGCCCTCGGCGTCTCGATGCCGCAGAGGTAGTAGAAGTCGGCCGCCTGACTGAAGGGCTCATCGCCGACGGGGCCTTCGGCCCCCTGAAGCAATGCCATCGCATCCTTTCCCATCGCTCGGCAGAGCGAGGCGCGGCGCGTGCGGAACTCCTCGACGGAGAAGTCGGTCTGGTACATGAGGGCATCTCCTGTCCGGTTAACGCCGGCGGCGGACCCCGACGAAGACGAGGCCGGATGCTGGCAAGACGGCACGGCACTGCTGACGGTACCGGCGGTTCAACAATAAGGCAATACCGTACCAGCTACGTTGTGCCCTGTCCCGTCCGCCGCAGTCCTCTATCGCAGTCAATCCGGCAACCGTCGCCGGGGAAGGACCTCATCATGAGAACCCGCACCCATTGCCCCGGGCGAATCGTCGTTCTGCTGCTCTTCGGACTCGTCGGCGTGCCTTGCCCGTTATCCGGTGCGCCCAAGAAGATGACGATGCCCGACTTCACCAAGGGCGAGCCGATTCCCGAGGGCGCGGATCACGACTGGACGCTCGGGGCGACCGGAGCACGCGGGTGGATGTACAGCAACAGGATGGTCACTGCCGACGCGCGGCAGATCTACATCACGAAGGTGCACAAGGAATCCCCGGCCGACGGGGTCCTCGCGGTTGGCGACGTGATCCTCGGCGTCGGCGGCAGGCGGTTCGACTACGATCCCCGCACCGAGATGGGCAAAGCGCTCAGCGAGGCAGAGAAAGAGAGCGGCGGCGCGCTGTCGCTGATCCGCTGGCGGGCCGGCGAGACGAAGACGGTGGTCGTGAAGCTGCCTGTCCTGGGCACGTACAGTTCGACCGCCCCGTACGACTGCCCCAAGTCCAGGCGCATTCTCAAGCGGGGATGCGAGGCCCTGGCCAGAAGGATCAGGGACACGTCGTATCGTCCGAACCCGATCCCGCGCTGCCTGAATGCCCTCGCCTTGCTGGCCGGCGGCGATCCCGGGCACCTGCCGCTGGTGAAGAAGGAGGCCGAATGGGCGGCCGCGTACTCAGCCGACAGCTTCCAGACGTGGTACTACGGCTATGTGATCATGCTGCTGTCGGAGTACGCGATGGCGACGGGCGATGAGTCGGTCCTGCCGGGCCTGCGGCGACTGGCGTTGGAGGCAGCGACCGGGCAGAGCGTGGTCGGGTCGTGGGGACACCGGTTTGCGAACCCCGACGGGCGGCTTGGCGGATACGGGATGATGAACGCCCCGGGCCTGCCGTTGACCACCTCGCTCATCCTGGCCCGTAAAGCGGGAGTGGCGGATCCCCGGCTGGACCGGGCCATTGAGAAGAGCGTGCAACTCATACGCTTCTACATCGGCAAGGGGAGCGTCCCGTACGGCGATCATCGGCCATGGATTCAGACGCACGAGGACAACGGGAAGAACGGGATCGCCTCGGTGATGTTCGATCTGCTCGGGGAAACCGAAGGAGCGGAGTTCTTCTCACGGATGAGCGTCGCCTCCCACGGTTCCGAGCGCGATACCGGTCACACCGGCAACTTCTTCAACATGCTGTGGGCGCTGCCCGGGGTGGCGCAGTCGGGCCCGCAGGCCACGGGCGCCTGGATGCAGGAATTCGGCGCCTGGTACTTCGACCTCGCACGCCGCTGGGACGGGACCTTCCGGCACCAGGGCCCGCCGCAGCAGAGGAATGACAAGTACGGCGACTGGGACTGCACGGGGGCCTATCTGCTTTCGTACGCCCTACCGCTCAAGAAGCTCTACATGACGGGCAAGGGAAAGAGCTTCGCGCCGCAAGTCAACAGGGCCGCCGCGCGAGACCTCATCGAGGACGGCCGAGGATGGAGCAACAAGGACCGCACCAGCTTCTACGACAGCTTGAGCACCGGAGAGCTTCTCGGCCGCCTGGGCAGTTGGTCGCCGGTGGTGCGGGAACGGGCGGCGATGGCGCTGGGGCGCCGAAAGGCCGACGTCATCGACCGGCTGATCCGCCTGCTGGGTTCCCGGGATCTCCATACCCGATACGGGGCATGCCAGGCGCTCAAGATGCAGCGAGGCAGCGCCGCCGAAGCCGTGCCCGCCCTGCGCAAGACGTTCCGCTGCGACGACCTCTGGCTGCGAATCCTGACGGGGGAGGCCCTGGCGAGCATCGGGGCCCCGGCCAAGGCCGCCGTCCCCGAGATGCTCGAACGACTCGCGCGAGGCGGTTCCGAAAACGACCCCCGCAGGATGGAGCAGCGGTACCTCTGCTTCGCCCTGTTCGACCGGCGGCGCGGACTGATTGGCAAGTCCCTGGAGGGTGTCGACCGCAAGCGGCTGACAACGGCCGTTCGCGCCGGGCTCCGAAACGAAGACGGGCGGGCGAGAGGGACCCTCGGGACCGTCTACGCCAACCTCACCTTCGAGGAAGTCCGTCCCTTGCTGCCGGCCGTCATGCGGGCGATCCGTGAGCCGGCCCCCAGCGGCGTCATGTTCGCCAGCGGCATCCGCATGGCAGGGCTGGAGCTTCTGGCCCGGCATCGGGTGAAGGAAGGCATGGGCGCGTGCCTGGCCGTCGCCCGCAGTCAGAACCCCTGGGCCAGCGAGCGGCGCACGCCCGAGATCATGGCTATCCTGAAAAGCTACGGCGCCCACGCCAAGGCCGTGATTCCCCAACTCCGGGAACTCAAGGCGATCTTCGCCGAGGTCAAGTCGTTCCCCGCCAAGCTGACCAAACAGAAGATCGAATGCGTGGACGAGACCATCCGGGCCATCGAGCAGTCCACCGATCGCCCGGAATTGCGGAGCCTGGAGACCGCCCGGTAAGGACGATGCGGGCGCGGCTCGGCAAGAGAGGGCCCGTGCCCGCCCGGATGGGTTCTCGCCAGGAAGCCGGACCCCAGTCTGCATACACCGCCTTCATCGCCGGGCGAGTGGCGCCCAATGGGTCCGGGGCGCGCGAACCGGGCGCCCGGGAGGTCGCGGACAGCCTCTACGCACGGCCGTATCCCCTGGCGTAATCCGCCCGGCAGCGTGCCTCCGTGCTGTCGGGGTCCTCGCCGAGCTCTTCGATCAGGGCCCGGTGCATCGTGCGGAGGCGCGTCCGGTGCTCGGGCAGGGCGGCGAGGTTCGTGAACTCGCCGGGATCATCCTCCATGTCGTACAGTTCGCGTTCGGCGGGGTGGGTCTCGTCGGCCGGCGTGTGGTAGACGTACTTGTACCGTCCGGCGCGGAGCATGGCGAAGCCGGAGGAGATGTTGTGGGCGTAGTATTCACTCACGGCCAGGTCGCGCCAGGGGGCGTCGGGGTCGTCCAGCCAGTCAAGCATGCTTTCGCCATCCCAGTCTTCGGGAGTCTCGGTCCCGGCGATGGCGGCGATGGTCTGCACCAGGTCGACGAACGAGCACGCCTGCGCCCGCCGCTGCCCTCCCGCCCACCGTTGAGGCCACCGCACGATCAGCGGCACGCCGGCCGAGTGCTCGTACATGGTGTTCTTCCACCACAGTCCGTGGTCGCCCTTGTTCTCGCCGTGGTCGCTGGTGTAGATGACGACGGTGTTGTCAGCGACCTCGGACTCGTTGAGGCTGTCCATGAGCATGCCGACCTGATCGTCCAGCCAGTCCGTCAGGCCCCAGTAGAGTTCCCGGCCCCGTCTGACCACCGCATCCTCGGTCTCGGTGAGTCCGAAGCCGTAACGCAGGTGCTGGTAGTTCCGGGGCAGGCCGTTGAGGAAGCCCTCGGGGACCGCCGGCATGGGGACGCGATCCCGGTATCGCTGATAGTACGCGTCGGGGACGATCAGTGGGAAGTGCGGGGCGAGGTAACCGGCGAAGAGGAAGAACGGCTCTTCGCGGCGGCGGGTCCTGAGGAACTCCCCGCAGCGGCGCGTGACTTCGCGGTCGTTTGCCAAGATGAAAGAGTCGTCGCCCACCCGGAACTGCGACGACCGCCACTGCCAGGAGTCGAACCTTGCCCGAGTGTCGTCGGCCTCGCGGCGCTCGCCGCGGCCGGTCTTGTGGCACATGTTCCGCTTGCTCGGGTACAAGTCCGCGAACCCGTACCGCCGCGTGGCGTCGTAATGCTGCTTGCCGCCCAGCAGGCTTTCGTAGCCGGCCGCATTGAGGATGCGCGGCAGCGAGGGGTAGTCATCCGACGGGAGCCAGCAGTCGTTGCTCCAGGCACCGCAGCGGCTGATGTATTTCCCGGCGGTGAAACTGAGGCGTGCGGGCACGCACAGGGGGGAGGTGGTGTACGCCGTATCGAACGTCACGCCCTCTGTGGCGAGACGGTCCAAGTTGGGCGTCCGGACGACCGGGTCGCCATAGCATCCCAGTACCCCCTTGTCGTGCTCATCGGACATGATGACCAGGATGTTGGGGCGATCAGGCATCGCTCACTCCTCAGTGCGCCGGTACAGGAAGGGACGGCGGAACATGCCCCCCATGTGGTGTTTGCAGTCCACCACCAGTGCCAGTTCGTTCCGGCCGGGCTTCAGGACGCCGGCCAGGTCCACGTCCCACTCGAAACGGTAATCGTTGCGCCACCAGACAGCCTTCTGGTCACGGGAGGCCACTTCCCTGCCGTTCACGAACAGCCGGCACGCGTTGAACAGGCCGGGGAATCGCAGGTGCACGTCTCCTCGGAGCTTGTCGGCAGCCAGCTCAACGGCCGTGCGGTACCAGCCATATCCCGTGTAGCTTTGGCGGTCGGGGTGCCGCACCCCCTGGGCTTGCATGTAGAGGTCGGTGCGCAGCATCTCCCACCGGTCGGTGGGGTAGGTCCTGCGGTCGTCCAGCGTGTACTTCCTCCCCTCGGTCTGCCAGTAGCTCAGGTCCACGGGCGCCGTGGCATACTCCTCCTCGATCCCCCTGCGGCCCGGATCGCGGCGGAAGGCCCATTCCAGGGCAAGCCGGGTCACGAGCGTGCCTTTCGACCCGTCCGTGAAGGCGGCCAGTTCGCGGTACTGCTTTACCTCTCCGGGCCACCACGCGTATCCGCGTTGCTCCACCTTGTAGTTGCGGTACGTGGTGAAGATGCCGTTCATGTCCGTAAGCTTGTCGCGGACGGCCAGGGCCTTCTCGCCGATCTCCGCCGCCCTGGCGTAGTCACACTCCCTGCATGCCGCACGGACCATCCCCAGGTAGCCCGCGGCGATCTCGTAGCTCATCCGTGTGAACGCCATCCGTTCGAGAACGCGCCCGGCCCGCCGGTCCGACAACGCCGCCGGGCGCAGCGACGCGATCTTGCGCTCGGCTGCCTCCAGCTTCTGCTTCATCAGGGCCAGCAGCTCCGGCGTGTAGATGGCCGGGGCGACGAAGTACTCGTGCTCGGTGCAGATCGTCGCCTCCCAGGCCTCGAAGATCGCCGTCCAGTAGTCGCGCATCGGCCCCGCCGCCGGACCGTAGAACCGCTTGTAGAAGTCCTCCAGCAACGCGTTCGGGTCCTCGTCCGGGTTCCACAAGAGCCGGCCGCGCATGTACAGGTTCGTGAACGTGGTCGCGACGGCGTTCCGGCTTTCGGTGTTGACGCCGAGGAT
The DNA here is from genome assembly GCA_964385465.1 of uncultured Planctomycetaceae bacterium. Classification (GTDB taxonomy): domain Bacteria; phylum Planctomycetota; class Phycisphaerae; order SM23-33; family SM23-33; genus CAYLPJ01. The sequence goes on from CAYLPJ010000025.1 coordinate 53,559, forward strand.
GCCGGCCTTGCGATAGTGCCTGACATCCGGAGCGAAGGCCTGGTGGGACGGGCTGGGGATATCCCGCCAGACGAGCATGCCCTGGTCGTAGTCGTAGATGGTCAGGCGCCCGTCCATGACCTCCGCCCACTTGTACAGGAACCGCTTGTACTCCTGCCGGGGCGGCGACTGCGGGTCGTCCATGCCGTGGATCGGGTCGATGTCGATCGGTGCCAGTTCGCAAAAGAGGCTTCGCTCGGCCTTCATCGGGCGCACGGGCGGGATGGTCATGTTCGCGTAGGCCAGGAACCCGATCTTCGCATCGCTGCCGGGGTACTTCGTCCGGAGGATCCGTGCGACGTTGTTGTAGAGCTCCAGGAACGCGTCCGTCACCGACCAGCGCAGGAAGTATTTGTCCCACTGGAGCTTCATCAACTTCCTGTCCTTGGGGTAGTCGGAGGAGTAGGCCCCGTCCTCCATGCCCAGGGAGAAGCTCTCGCCGGAGGCGTACTTCTTCTCGACCTGCCGGGCCACGTGCTCGGCCGTGTTGGGGTCGGTCAGCGCCACGTGGAATACGGATTTCCCCAGCCCCTTGACGTACCTGCCGATGGCGTGTCCGGTGGGCACGGCCAGACTGCGGTCGGTCATCATGTTCCGTCGCTGGAACGCACGCGCACCGGAGCGGTCGCCCTTCCAGGAGATCCAGTACGTTCGGATCTCGAAGGGCGAGCCGTAGGCGTGGTCCAGCCTGCCCACGGCGAGGGTCTTCTCGACGGGGATACATTCGCCGAAGGCGGTGGGCATGAACCAGCGGCACCCCCAGCGGCGCAGGAGCTCGGCGACGGCGTAGTAGTGGCTCGCGTCGTTGCTGCCGGCGAGGTAGACGCGATTCGCCGCGCGGCGCAGCACGATGGCGTCCGCGCGGAGGATCGGCTTCTTCTTTGCCGCTCGCCGGAGGGCTTGTGCCAGCGTCGGCTCGATCCGCAGCGCCGCCCCGCCGACGATCAGCAGCGGCCTCGCCGACGCCAGCGCCGCGCCGACCGTCTCCGGCGTGTTCGCCAGTTCCGGCTCGACGCCGGACATCTTCTTCACGTACGTGCGCAGATCGGCAACGGCGAGCCGCTCCTGCGGCCCCGGCTCGCCCGAGGCCACCACGATGGCGCCCGTCTTGCCGTCTCGGACCACGAACAGGGGATCCCCGCCGGCCTTCCCGGCCGTAGCGGCCGACGCAACGCCTGCGGTTTGCGCGGCCGCCGCCGCTGCCAACAGTCCAAGAACGACTGGCCTTGTCATGCTGCCTCCGATCCAGCCTTGACCGCCGACGTGGATTCAGGGATTCCCCGAGGCGCGCGGGCGCGGGGGATCACTCCGCCGGCTTGAGAAGCAGGTAGTCCAGGCCGAACATGTATGCCTTGAGAGCCTTGGGGTTCGCGCCGGTGATCTCGACACCCAGCTTGTGGTCTCCCTTGTCCAGCTCGTGCGTACCCAGTGAGATCGGCGGGGTGTTGGTCACGTCAGGGCTGTAGAGGTCGATCCGATCGCCGGTGTTCTCGCCATCGAGCGAGAGTTGGACGATGCCGTAGTCCCGTGCCTTGGTGAGGACGACCTGCACATCGTACTTGCCTGCCTGCCGGACGGGCATCGCGAGCGTGAGCGTGTCGTCCGGTTTGGCGTTGACCCACCAAAGCTGCGACAGCCCGCTCCACTTGCCGTCCTTGAAGCTCTCCATGCCCTGGGGTCTCGGGCGGCCCGCAGAACAGTTCAGCACTCTCATCTTCTCGCCCTCGATCGCGCCCTTGACGGTGTAGACCTTCGGGGCGATGGCGTAGCCCCACCGCTGATCCACGGGCACGGGGCCGTAGGGGTCGTCCCCGCCCGGCGCCTGGTACCACCAGGCCGTCGCGGCGTAGAGCGTGGGCTTGCTGTTGGGGTAGTACTTCTCGATGGCGGCCTCGAAGGACGTCTGGAACGGCACGCTGTCGGCGATGTGCCACCGGTTGACCGACACGTGACCGCGGTTGCCCGAGGCCAGTGTCTGATTGTGGAACGCGCGGTGGAAGATCTTCGCGGTGCACCAGGCGTAGCCGAAGTAGTCCTCGCTACCCGTGCCGAAGGTGCTGGGGAACTTCTCGCCGTCGACGAAGAACTTCTCGTCGCCCTCGCCCCACCAGCCGCCGCGGGGATTCCAGACGTGGAGCATCACGCCGACGAAACGCCCGCGCCCGGTCGTCTTGAGCATGGTCCAGTCGATAGCACGGCGCTGCGGCTCTGCCGGCAGCAGCGCGTCGCGGTGCCACTTGACGTGGAAGCGCCCGAGCGTGTCGGCGGGCCGGCTCAGCGGGGCGTGCGTGACCTCCAAGCGGAGCGCGCGGGCCTGGTTCCCGTCGTTGACGATCTCCGCCTTGCACTCCTTGGCGAACGGCATGTACCAGTAGCTGTAGGCGCCCTCGTCGCGAGTGATGCCCACGGGGAAGGACTTGTAGGAGTTCACCCCGGGAGCCGTGCCGAAGAAATCCCCCAGGGGCACCCAGACCGAGGGCTCGGCCTCGCCGTCCCAACGGATCCGAAGGACCAGTTCGCGAAGGGCGGCCATCTCTTCGTCGCGGTCGCGGAACTCCATGTTCCCGCGAATGCCCGTGACGGCCCGGGGGCCCTCCAGCTCCATCACCGTCGCCGCCTGCCCGGGGGCGACCGTCACCGTACGTCGCTCGGTCCTCTGGCCGTCGCGCTGCTCCGCCGGGTCGGTCCCGAACCCCGTTCGGAAACAGGCATCCACCTTCGCAAGGGCGGCCGACTCCGCCTCGGAAAGCGGCAGGCGGAACGTCGGCAGTTGCGTGCCGGGCGGGTACTTCGTCCAGGTGATGTGGTAGTACCGGCCCCAGCCCTTCTCGGCCACGATCTTGCACGACTTGCGGAAAGGGATCGGAACGTAGCAGTTCTGGCCCTTTGCGGCCATGTAGCAGAGCGACTCGTAGACGAACGGTTCCGTTGTGCGATCGAAGAACTTGACGAACGGCAGGTCGACGGCGGGCTTCTCGTCCCCGTCGAGATAGATCTTAACGTGCCCGTTGGCCGTCCTGGCCGACCAGATCCGCCAGATCACGCCGGGGCCTTCCATCTCCGCGAAGACCTCGCCGCCACCTTCCCTGCGGATGATGCCCGTGCCGTCGCCGTTGGCCGACCAGTTGACGTACTTCCCGGCCTCGGCGTCATACCGGCTCCGCCGGTCCCAGCTCGACCACTGCTGGCACTTCTCCCCGGGCGCCGGCAGCACCGCCAGCCGCTCCAGGTCCGTCAGCCGTCGGATCAGGTCCACGTAGGTGAGCTTCTCTCCTGCCCGACAGATAGGCGCCGCTGCCAGGCATGCCGCCAGGACAAGGAGTTTCCTGAGCATGATCGTTCTCCGTCTTGGTTGTTCCCCGTCGGAGATGTTACTTCTTGCACCCATCGGGGCAAACAGGCAATCTGACAGGGAACCTGGTCGGGGCCCGGCCCCCCGCTTCCGCAAGCGAGCATGGAGACCACCATGAAGGCGACGACGACAGGGCTCGTGCTTCTGGCTGCCGTCCTGGCCGGCTGCGCCCCCAAGCTGGATGGAACGTTCGGCCGCGACGTGGCATTCCTCAACAGGCACACCGATCTCGTGGTGCTGTCGGATGCATCCGGCGGCGCGAAGGTCGCCGTCGTGCCCGCCTGGCAGGGCCGCGTGATGACCAGCACCCTCGACGGCGACGCGGGCCCGAGCCTGGGGTGGATCAACCACGAGTTGATCGCCTCGGGCGAGACGGTCCCGCACATGAACCCCTTCGGCGGCGAGGACCGTTTCTGGCTGGGGCCCGAGGGCGGCCAGTTCTCCATCTTCTTCAGCAAGGGCGAGGAGTTCACCTTCGACGCCTGGCAGACCCCGGCCGTCATCGACACCGAGCCGTACGAGCTGGTGGCCGAATCGGCGCGCGAGGCGACGTTCCGCAAAGCTTCGAGCCTGGTGAACTACTCCGGGACTCGCTTCGACTTCCGGATCGACCGGACCATCCGCCTTCTCGACCGCAGCGGGGCCGCCGCGAAGCTGGGCATGGACCTGCCCGACGCCGTCCGGGCCGTCGTGTACGAGTCGGACAACCGGTTGACCAATACGGGCGGGCGGCCTTGGGGAAGGGCCACCGGCCTGTTGTCGATCTGGATCCTGGGCATGTACAACCCCTCCCCGCGCACGACGGTGGTGATCCCCTTCGTGCGAGGCCCCGAGGCGGAACTCGGGCCGAAGGTCAAGGACGACTACTTCGGGAAGGTCCCCGCGGACCGGCTGATCGTCGCCGACGACGTCTTGTTCTTCCGCTGCGACGGCAGGCACCGCAGCAAGATCGGCCTCTCGCCCAGACGGGCCAAACCCATCGCCGGCAGCTACGACGCGGACAATCGGATTCTGACGCTGGTGCAGTACACCCGCCCGGACGGGCCGGCGGACTACGTCAACTCGGCGTGGGAAATCCAGGAAGCCCCCTACGCCGGCGACGTCGTCAACAGCTACAATGACGGCCCGCCCGCGCCCGGCAAGGAGCCCATGGGCCCGTTCTACGAGATCGAGTCCTCCTCCCCCGCCGCGGCATTGCAGCCGGGAGAGTCGATCCGCCACGTCCACCGCACGTTCCACTTTCGCGGCAGCGACGAGGCCCTCGACGCCATCGCCCGCAAAACCCTCGGCGTCGGTCTGGACAGGATTGTCAGCGCGTTTGCCGACTAGCGCCGGGCGATTCCACAAGATAAGGAGAAGGCTGTGAGGCGGACCTCCATGTTGGTGCTGCTGCTCGCGGTCCCGATCGTCACCCGGGCCGATATGCTGCCGGCGGGAAAGGACTGCAAGGAGTTCCAGGTCGGCGTGACGGGGATCCTCGCCGAGAGCAAGGACGGGGTCCTGTCGGTTACGAAGACGCAGCCGGCGACACCCGCGGCAGGCAAGCTGGAGCCAGGGGACGTGCTGATCGCAGTCGACGGGACCTCGCTGCAGATCCAAGACCCGAGGCACCCGCTCGGGTTCGCGATCAACAAGGCCCAGGGCCGCGACGGCCGAATGACATTCGCGATCCGGCGAGACGGCGAGAAGATGTCGATCACCATTCAACTGGATGCGGTCGGCAGCTACAGCCCCACGTTCCCCGTCGACTGCGATAAGTCGCGGCGGATTGTCGACGAGACCGCCGCGTTCATCCTCGCCCACGGCGGGCCCGGCGGCGGGATCACGGGCAACCTGGAAGGCCTCTTCCTCCTCTCCACCGGAGAGGAGAAGTACCTGCCCGCCGTCCGGGCCTACGCGGCGGCCCTGGCCGGGAAGGACTGCGGCTGGAGCGTGTGGCATATCGGTTACAGCGGGCTGTTCCTGGGCGAATACTACCTCGCCACGGGCGACAAGCGCATCCTGCCGGCCCTGAAGCAACGCTGCGAGCGACTTGCCGCGGGTCAGTACTTCGGCGGGTGGGGACATGGTGCCAACCACTGCGGGCCCGGATACGTCACGGGCGGGCTGCTGCACGCCGCCGGCGACCAGGCGCTGGCGACGTTGATCCTGGCCCGCGAATGCGGCGTGAAGGTCAGCAACACCGCGTACAACAACGCGCTGAAGCTCTTCTTCCGCTACGCCGGGCGCGGCGGCGTTCCGTACGGCGACCATCACCCCGAGCTGTGGTGGTCTTCGAACGGCAAGAACGGGGGCCTTGCCGCCGCATTGGCGCTGCTGCCGGCAAAGAAGTTCCAGGCAGCCGCGCAAATCCTGGCACTCAGCGACACGGACACCTACCACAACTTCGAGGGCGGCCACGGATCGACCTTCGGCAACCTCACGTGGCGGAACATCATCGACGTGCTGGTGCCCCCGCAGCACAAGGACTCGTGGCGGCGCCACAAGGACAGGCTGATCTGGTACTACGAACTCAGCCGCATGCCCGGAGGCGGGTTCCGCACTCCGTACTACCCCGGCTACGGGCCAATCGGTCGGGCGCCCACACACCAGACCGGCCTGATCGCGATGGCCTTCACCGCCTGCCGGAAGAACCTGCGCATCTGCGGCAAGCCGCGGACGAAGTACAGCGTTCCGCACGAGCCCACGCTTGTCGAGCGCAGCCTGCCCTGGACCGACTCGCTGCGAACCGACTGGGTGGAGGGTGTCGTCTGCGATCTCGAGCCGCACGAGATCGCCGCGGCCTTCAGCACGCTCTACGGACCCGATGGCAAGAAGCTGCCGCGGCGCTGCAAGTGCAGCATCAACGACGACCGGAAGAAGAGGTACCCCGTCGCGTGGTACGCCAGGCTGATGCGCCATTACTCCCCCACAGTCCGTGACTGGGCGGCCCACGGGCTGGGCTTCCAGGGCCGAAAGGCGATTCCCGAGATCCTCAGGGCCCTGCGGAGCGAGGACGGGCGGCTTCGCGTCGCCGGCCTCGACGCCATCAGCGGGACCACCGGCTGGAGCCCGGGCAAGACGAAGATGAACATCACGCCCGAGATGATCGAGAAACATTTCCTGCCGCATATTGTCCGGCCGCTGAAGGACCCCGTCGCGGACATGTGGGAGAAGCGCCACGCCTTGATGGCGATGAGCTGTGCGGACGCGGCCACCATTGCCAGGCACCTCGATCTGATCACGCCGTACCTGGCGGACGATGAGTGGTGGTTGCGCGTGGCGGCCTTCGTGGCCATGCACCCGCTGATCCCGGAGACCGAGACGTTCCGGGAGGCCTTGCCGGCGATGCTGGCGAGCTACGACGCCGACCGGAACCTGCCGTCGCGGCGTTGGGGAGCGACGGACCTTTTCAAGAAGACCATCGCCAGGAACCCGCGGCTGCGGGACGAGATCGTGGCCGGCATGGCGAAGTCGGTCAACACCATGACGGTCCGGGAGGGCTTCAAGCAGCCGGTCGACCTGAACAACATCTTCGAGACGATGCGGTACGTGAACATGAAAAACCGCCCCGAACACGTGATCCCGATCCTGCCGGCGATCGAGCGAATCTACCCGGATCTCGCGCCCCTGCCGGCAAGTTGGACGGTCCTCGGCGCGAGATGGGGCAACATCGGCCTGGCCAAGGCGGCCGAGCGCCTCGGCAAGGACGCCGGGCCGATTATCGCCTCGATGAAGCGAATCCAGCCGAACCTCGCCTCCCGGTCCAAGACCGCCAAGCACGGCAAGACCCTCCAGAAGGCCCAGGAGGCCCTGGAAGCGGCCATCAAGGCATACGAGGAGAAGTACGGCGAGGTGAACGTCGAGTAGCGGCATCTCGCCGGTGGCAGGAGCCCGGGCACGCCTGCGAAGCCCGGCATGACGGCGCGGTTCTCAAGCCGTCACTTCGTCCCGTAGCACAGGACCTCGCCGGTGCGGCAGGTGACGAGGATTCGCCCCTGGCGGTCGATGGCCAGACCGTTGGGCACCGGCTCGGCGGGCAGGTCGACGGAGGCCAGGGCTTCGCCGTCTTGGCGGTCGAGGACCGAGAGCTTCCAGTCCGTGTGCAGGCCGTCGTCATCCTTGCCGGCGCCCCAGGCGACCACGACGGCGTTGCCGGCCAGGACCACCGCACTGGCGTCGACATCCAGCGGACCCCAACGTTTCATGGGCACGTCGGGGTTCTTCTTCCGGCCGGCCGCCGGGAGGGACGCCCGGCTGTGCCGGTAAAAGGGATACTCCGTGTCGATGTTCTCCTGCCGCATCCGGCGGATCAGGGCGATGGTGCCCGAGGTATTCCACGCCTCGATTCGCCTGCGATACATCGGCGCCGCGACGGTCAGCTCCTCGTCCCAGGCCGGAGTAAGAAGGCCGGTCGGCAGGAGGGAGACTTCCGGATACGTCGGTCGGCCGTTGGCGTCCAGGGGCAGGTGGGCGAACTCGGCCCAGCGGGCGATCTTGAACCGCGAGCCATTCCGCTCGTAGGTGTCGGCGAACAGTCGCTGTCCCCCGTAGAAGATCATTCCGCCGGGGTAGACGCCGATATCGCAGCCCAGGGCGCCCTGGGGCTTGCGAATGGAGCGCATCGCCTCGGGCAGGTCGAACAGCTCCCCGGTCTTGGCGTCGAACGACGTATGAGCGATGTTGGCGCAGTTGAACCACACCCGGCCAGCGTGGACCACCACGCCGCCCGACGGCGCCCGGCCCATGCCCCGCAGACCGGCATCCGGCGCGAGGTCGTTCCGCTGCCAGAGGATCGATCCGTCCCGGGCGTCGAGCGCGTAGAAGTGCGAGCCCTCCTGGGCCAGCAGGCCCGCGGCGAAATACACCGTCCCATCACGGACAGCCAATCCGGACGTCACAGGCCAGAGGCTGCTGAGCTGCTGGTAGATGGTCGTCCTGCGCTCGACGGGCGCCGCGCGGAACCGCCACAGCCTCCTGCCCGTGGCGGCCTCGAGGCAGTAGACGTGCCCGTCGCAGGAACCGACGAACAGGCGGCCATTGTGGAATGTCGGCGCCAGGAGGACGGGACCTTCGGTGAAGGCCGTCCAGCCCGCCCGGCCGCCGGCACCGAGGCAGCGGACCGTACCGTCCGTCGACGCGACGAACACCTGGTCGCCGACGGCAACCGGCGGAGTCGGGCGCATCTCGGCCTGGTAGTACCGCTCGAGCATGGCCTGGCGATACAAGCCGGGGTTGGGCGCGTCGGCCCGCCAAAGCAGCGCCAGGGTTGCCGGTACGTTCACCGTGGTCGAGCCGCTACGGCGTGCGTTGCCCCGGGGGACGGGCCAGTCCTTCCCGTCGGCCGCCAGGGGGTGGATGTCGGCGTGATGCTCGTACCGCGTCAAGCGCGTGGCGGCATCCGCCTCGCCGCCCGGCCGGAAATCCCCCGCGAACATCTGGCCCTTGAGCCCACGGGATACCAGCCCGCACGTGCACGGCCCGGACGAGGAATAGGCCACGCCCCCGGCGACGAAGGTCCCCACGTCGCAGGGGGTCTTGTGGAGCGAGGCGTACGCCGGAAGCTGCCTGTCCGACCGCAGGTTATAGCACAGCCCGCAATTGCCCCACAGGAAGCCCGGCGTGCCCGTCACGATTCCGCAGCCGCCGGCGGGCACCCGGCGCTCGTCAAGCGTCTTGCCCGTGCGGGCGTCGATGACCCGCCCCAGCGTGTGCAGGTTGCCGTTGACCCCCAGCCAGCGGGCGATCCGCCCCCGGTCGCGGAAGCCCTTCTTGCGGTCGATGACCTTCTGCCAGAGCATCCGCCCGGTGGCGGGGTCGAGCGAGACGATGTGACGCGTCCCCCGGCTGCCGACGATCACCGCACGCTCCAGCACCGTCACACCCCGTTCCCGGGCATTGACGATGCCGTCGAAAAGCTCGGACTTCTCCGTCGTCAGCGACAGCAGCGTTTCGTCGGTGGACCGCCAGACGCGCATTCCGTCGGCGACACTCACGGCCGCGACTTCCTTGCCCGTGGCGACGTAGTAGACCCGCCCATGACCGACGCCGATCATCCGCACCGAGACGTCCCCGTCGCATTCGTGCGTCCAGAGAGTCTCGCCCCCGGCCGGGTCGATCGCCAGGAAGGTGCGCCCGGTGAGGGTGACCGTCTTGTTGGTCTCGTTGATCGTCTTGGTGGACACGGGCTCATCCGGAGGCGGGAGCGTCGTCCCCATGTCCTTCCGTCCCACAAGCACGAGCAGCTTTCCGTCGACCAGCGCGATCCACTTGGCATGGCCGTCCGATCCGGCGAGTGGGATGTCCCTGACCCGCTCGCCCGTCTCGGGATCGAGCACGGCGATCTTGGCGCCGAGGATCATGTACAGCTTGTCGGGCGTCAGCACCATGCTGGAGAAGCCGGTGTAGAAGGTCTCGGGCAAAGGGCGTTTCCAGAGGAGCCTGCCGTTGTAGAGATTGAACATGGTGAAGATGTCGTTCCGCCGCATACCCGCCTGGTAGACGAATCTGGCCCGGGAGGCGACCAGCAACCTGCCGCCGGCGATCAGCTCGGTGTTGCCCCGGGCCGTGTGGTTATAGGGCTTGCCGAGCCACTGGGTGATCAGCGGCGTCTTGATGGCGGTGTCGCCGGACATCGGGTTGTTGTCCGGCCCGTGCCAGCGGTGCGTCCAGTCGTCGCTGCCGGGCAGGACATCGCGCCGGGCGAGCAGCCACATCCCCTCGCCCTCCCGGACGATGCGCGACTCGACCCCCGACATGCCCTCGGCGAAGCGCTTCAGGCGGGCCTCGCTGAGCTTGCCGGCGGGCTCGGGCCTGCCCAGCAGCGCCCGGCCGTTCGCGGGAGCAAGGGCGCGCACCAACGCGTTGGGGTCCATTTCGTCGAGGTCCCCGTCGGTGAGGTCCGCGACGACGACGGCATCGGCGGCGGCGGGAGCGAGGTGGAGCCGGTCGAACGCGCCCTCGGCAAGGTAGAGGTCCTTGCCCAGCAGTCCCTCGGCCAGGGCCTTGCGGCGAAGAGCGGTCAGCGCGTCGGCGTCGTCATGCTGCGCGAAGATCACCATGGGCGACTCGGCGGCCAGGGAGAGCGCCAGTGAGCCATCCCGGCACCGGGGCAGGGCAAGGATGCCTCCCGGTCGGCCGACCTGCCGAAGGACCCAGCGCGTCAGCGGCGGCGCGTCGGCGCCACGGACAAGGCTGGGCGGCGAGAGAAGGATACTCATCGCGACGGCGGCAGCGATCAGATCGCGGAACTTCATGCTGTCTCCTCGCTGGTCGAGTTCGGGTTCGTCGCGTCCGTTCCTCCGTGAAACCGGCCTGGCACCGTGAGTATACCGCGCGTCGCCCGGCAGCCCATGGACGGGGCCGGGAAGGGCGCCGAGCACCCGCAGGCGGACGAGCCGCCCGAGCCCTGACCGCGCTACCACGCGACCCGCGACCCAAGCCCCGACCGCTCCGCATGGGCCAGGGCGACTCGGGCCGCGAGGGCGTCCTGGACGGCGATCCCGACGCTCTTGAAGAGGGTCACGTCCGCGTCGGGTCGACCCGAGGCTGGACCGTACAGCAGGATCTCGCCGAGCTCGGCGCGGATGTGGTCGTGACGGATCAACCCGGCGCGGATCGGCTGGATCAGGTCGCCGGCTTCGACCAGCGCAGCTTCCCGACTGTCCACGTAGACCGCGGCCCGGCAGACCGTCTCGGGAGGTACCTCGCGAACGCCCGGTTGGTACGAGCCGATCGCGTTGATGTGCACGCCGGGCGCCAGGTCGGCGTCGGCGAAGACGGGCTCGACGGCCGTGGTGGCTGTGCAGACAACGTCGGCGCCCGCGACCGCTTCGGCAGCGGAGTCGGCGGAGCGGATATCGGCCGGGATCGGCCCGAGGCCGGCGAGGTCGGCGGCGAAGGCCTCGGCCTGCTCCCGCCGTGGATCGTATACGCTGACGGCGCGAATGTCCCGCACGGTGCAGACGGCCTCGAGCTGCGCCCGGCCCTGCACGCCGGCGCCCAGGATGGCGGCCGTTCGGCTGTCCCCCCGCGCCAGAAGGTCGGTCGCCGCCCCCGACGCCGCGGCCGTGCGAATGGCCGTGAGCGTCGCGCCTTCCAGCAGGGCGATGGGCCGGCCGGTGTCGGGCTCGATCGCCAACACGGCCGCGTTGATTCGAGCCAACCCCCGGCCCGGGTTCCCGCCGAACAACGAGACCACCTTGACCGCCAATGCCTCATCGCTCTCGTCTGTCACGGCCGCGGGCATGACCAGCGAGACGCCGTCATGCTCGGGGAACTTCATGTGGATACGTTCGGGAACCTGCGCCCGGCCGGCGGAGAAGGCGGCGAAGGCCCGCTTCATCGCCTTGATGGCCTCGCCCATCGGCAGGGCGGCTCGGACGTTATCAGCGCTCAGTACGCGCATGGGCGGTGTCTCCTTGGGCCGGCCTGGTCGTGACCGGTTCGCCACGTAGGACCGACAGCCTGTCCCCGTCGCGGATGGCGTCGAATCCGCCTTCGGGGAACACGACGACCGGCGGCGAGTCCCGGCGCGTCTCGGCGGGCTCCAGGCCGGCATCCGTCGGCAGGGCGACGCCGTCAATCCGCGCCTGGGTGACACCCTGCGACTCGCCTGTACCGTGGACGTCTGCCGTGCGGACCGGGATGCGCATCGCCATGGCCGTGCCGTCGCCGCGCTCGCGGTCCAGCATCCGCCGATCATCCTTGGTGAGTCGCACGCTCACGGGCCGTCACGTCCATGCGGCAGTATGCCCACAGGGCCCCGGCAGGACAAGGGGACGACATTGCGGCTGGACGGGCAGTTTGTGCTGGGCCGGAGACCCGGTACAATAATCGCGTCCTGTCTGCTGGACAAGCCTGACCAGAAGGAGGGCCGCGGAGCGCCCTCCGCTCCACTGCCATGAAGACGGAAGGGCACATGATCCTGCGAGCGATGCCAACGATGCTGCGAACCGGTATCCTCGCGTTGGCGATCCTGCCGGCCGGGTGCGACAACTCGCCCTACCCGGCGAAGGACGCGGATGAGAACGTCCTCTACGAGTCGTTCTACAGCGAGCCGCAGCACTTTGACCCCGCCCAGTGCTACGCCGCCGGTGACAGCAAGCTGCTCTGCAACATCCTCGATCCGCCCTTCCAGTACCACTACCTCAAGCGCCCGTACGAGCTGATCCCCGCGCTGGCAACGGAGGTTCCTCGACCGGTGCGGCGCCCGATGACGTTCGACGGCAACAGCTACCCGGAAGCGGTGGTCTACACCATCCGGATCAAGCCGAACCTGCGCTACCAGGATCACCCGTGCTTCGTCGAGGCGAACCGCCGCCTGACGCCCGCCACGGCGATGGACATCCGCGCAGTGGGCGACTTCCACGACGTGGCCACACGGGAAGTCCTCGCGGCGGACTTCGTCCACGCCATCCGCCGCCTGGCCGACCCGCGGCTGGCCTGTCCGCTCTACCCGACGTTCGCCAAGCATTTTCTCGGCATGGCCGAGTACCGCCGGCGGCTGTCCGCACGCCTGACCAAGGCGCGGGCAGCTCGCACGGCCGCGGCCGGGCCGCTCTACAACCGCGAGATGGACGAGGAGTACAACCCGATCCCGCTGAACTACGCCGACGGCGCTTCGGCGTTTCCTTTCGTTCGCGAGGTGGACCCCTTGACGTTCGAGATCGTCCTGAAGGCCCCGTATCCGCCCATCCTGTATTGGATGGCCACCCCGTTCTTCGCTCCCGTCCCGCCCGAGGCCATCGCGTTCTTCAGCCAGCGGGTGCTGCTGGAGCGGAACATCGTCTTCGACCGCAACCCGGTCGGCACGGGCGCCTACGTGCTGAGCGAGTTCGACCCGACCAACCAGATCGTCCTCGAGCGGAACCGCAACTTCCGCGACGAGCGCTACCCGGACCTGCCGCCGCCGGATGCGAACGACGCATCCGCCGCAGCGTGGCATCGGAAGCTCCAGGGGGCGGGTATGCTCCGCGATGCCGGCAAACCGCTGCCGATGATCGACCGCATCTGCTACCGGATGGAGAAGGAGGCGATCCCGCGCTGGAACAAGTTTCTCCAGGGCTACTACGACGCGTCGGGCATCAGCGGCGATACGTTCGATCTGGCCGTCCGCCTCAGCTCCCGGGGCAGCTCGGAGCTGACCGAAGCGCTCGAGCGGAAAGGGATCCGGCTGCTGACCAGCGAGGGTGCGGGCTTCTACTTCTATGCCTTCAACATGCAGGATCCCGTCGTCGGCGGGCTCGGTGAAAAGCGGCGCAAGCTCCGCCATGCGATCAGCATCGCCTTCGACACCGAGGAGAAGGTCGCGATCTTCGACAACGGGCGCGGCACGCCGTCTCACGGTCCGATCCCGCCGGGGATCTTCGGCCACGAGATGTCCTCGCGTGGGATCAACACCGTCGTGTACCGCTGGGACGCCGAGGCCGGCCGGCCCGTGCGGCGGTCGATCGACGAGGCCAGGAAGCTCCTGGCCGAGGCCGGCTACCCCGGCGGCTACGGGCCCGACGGCCGGCGGCTGGAGATCCGCTTCCTCAGTTCGTGGGCGTCGGCCGGGATGCGCACGCGCGTGCGGTTCGTCCGCAAGCAGTTCGAGAAGCTGAACATCCGCTTGAAGGTCGAGACGAGCAGCGGCAACGTCTTCCTTAGAAAGGCCCTGTCGGGGAGCTTCCAGTTCCTTCACTGGGGCTGGCGGGGCGACTATCCCGACCCCGAGAATTTCCTGTTCCTGTTCTACGCCCCCGACCCCAACGACCCGCAGGGCCAGACCGTCCCGAAGTATCACAGCCCCGCCTACAACGAGCTGTTCCGCCGAATGCGAGCGATGGAGAACGGGCCCGAGCGCCTGGAGGTCATCCGCGAGATGCTGCGGATCGTACGCGACGACGCCCCGGCGATCTTCGTCTCGCACCCGGTCGGCTACGGCCTCTACCACACGTGGTACCGGAACGTCTGGCCGAACGAGATGGCCCTGAACACGAAGAAGTACCACCGCCTGGACATCCCCGCCCGCCGAGCGTACCGCGCGCGGGAGAACCGGCCGCGATGGTGGCCGGTGGCCATCGCCCTGGCCGCCCTGTTGGTCACCGCGGTCCCTGCTGTGGTCGTCGCGCGCCGGCGCCTGCGGGAGGTCTGACGCCGTGTTCGCCTATGCCGTCCGCCGCCTGCTCTACGCTGTGCCGATCGTCCTCGGCATCGTGGTGCTGACGTTCGCGCTGTTCTTTCTGGTGAACACGCCGCGGGACATGGCCCGCCAGACGCTCGGGCCCAAGGCCAGCCCCGAGGCCATCACCGGTTGGGTCCGCGCCAAGGGCTACGACCTGCCGCTGTTCTACAACCCAGACGCCGCCGGGGTCCGCAAGCTCACGTCCACGCTGTTCGTCCAGAAGTGCCTCCGTGTGCTGGCGTTCGACCTCGGCCGCAGCGACACGACAGGCCGGCCCATCGCCGCCGAGATCCGCCGCCGGATGGGCCCGAGCCTGGCCTTCGCCGTACCGACGTTTCTCATCGGCCTGGTAACGTACATCTCGGTGTCGCTGATCATCGCGTTCTGCCGCGGGACGTATCTCGACCGCTGGGGGACGGTCCTCTGCGTGCTGATGATGTCGATCTCCTCGCTGTTCTACATCATCGGCGGACAGTTCCTGCTGGCCAAGTGGCTTCGGCTGTTCCCGATCTCGGGCTTCGACTGGAGCGGCGGAACGGCGAAGTTCGTCTTCCTGCCGGTGGTGATCGGCGTCATTGCCGGCACGGGTGGATCGGTCCGCTTCTATCGAACGGTGATGCTCGAAGAGGCCGGGCGCGATTACGTCCGCACCGCGCGGGCCAAGGGACTCAGCGAGCGGACGATCATGTTCCGCCATGTCCTCAAGAACGCGATGATCCCCATCCTCACCAGCGCGGTCATGCGGATCCCCTTCCTGTTCATGGGCAGCCTGATCATCGAGAGCTTCTTCTCGATCCCCGGCCTCGGCAGCATGACGGTCAACGCGATCCACCACCAGGACTTCGCCGTCATCCGGTCGATGACGTACCTCGCCGCGCTGCTGTACATCGCCGGCCTGCTGATGACCGACATCAGCTACACGCTGGTGGACCCGCGAATCACGCTGCGAAGCGGCCAGAGCCCGCTCAAGGGCGCGATGGGCCTGCTCGTGCTCCTGGCCGTGGGTACCGGTGTGGCGCTGGTCGCCCGCGCCCTGGCCGAGCCTGTCGGGCGAGCGTACGAGGCCGTCCGCGCGGCGTTGGACGCCCCATTGCGGGTGCCGATTCTCAGTAACGCCGTCGCGGCGGCCGTGGTGGCCGGCGGAGGGCTGTTCGCCCGCCACGCGCGCCGCAACGAGATGTGGCGGCGCGCCTGGCGGGAGATCCGGCACAACCGGCTGGCGATGATCTCCCTGGCGGCCATCGGCTTCTACGTGCTCGTGGGGGTCCTGGACAGCATCTCCTGGCGGGACGTGGAACGCCCCGCCGGAGAGGGACCTCACACCGCGGCGGTGCTCTCCGAACCGCGGACCGTGCTGGACCGCCTCTGTGCGCCCCTGGCGAGCCGGACGGAGCGGAGCTACTCCGCACCGTTCGCGGACCGCCTGCTGACCAAGGAGACGGTCACGACCGTCGTCGACGGGCGGACGATGGCGCGACGCGTCCAGCCGCCGCTGGAACACCCGGGCTGGCATCCCCTGGGCACGGACAAGACCGGACAGGACGTGCTGTACATCACGTTGAAAGGCGCTCGCACGGGGCTGGTGGTCGGGGGGCTGACGACGCTGATCGCCGTGCCCTTCGCCATCCTCTTCGGCGTGCTGGCGGGCTTCTTCGGCGGCTGGATCGACGACATCGTTCAGTATCTCTACAGCACCTTGGCCTGCATCCCGTGGATCCTGCTGGTCGCCTGCTTCATGCTCGTGTTCGGGCAGGGACTCGTGCAGCTCTGCGTGGTGATGGGCCTGACCGGCTGGGTCGGGCTCTGCCGGCTGCTCCGCGGCGAAACGCTGAAGCTGCGCGAGCGGGAGTACGTCCGAGCCGCGACCGCCCTGGGCGTCCCCCGCCTCCGCATCATCCGCCGCCACATCGTGCCCAACGTCATGCATCTCGTGCTCATCAGCATCGTGCTTCGATTCAGCGGGCTGGTCCTGGCCGAGGCGGTGCTCAGCTACATCGGCATCGGCGTCGGGCCCGAAACGTACAGTTGGGGCTCCCTGATCAACCAGGGCCGTGAAGAGCTCGGCCGCGACCCGATCGTCTGGTGGAGCCTCGCCGGTGCGTTCGTGGCCATGTTCGCCCTGGTCCTGCCCGCCAACCTTTTCGGCGATGCCCTGCGCGACGCGCTGGACCCGACGCTTCGGGTCCGCGGGGGAGGGGAGCAGGCATGACGCTGCTGGACGTCCGCAACCTCCGGACCTACTTCCGCACGGCGGGCAGCCCCCGGCGAGTGGTCGACGGCGTCTCGCTGTACGTCGACCGCGGCGAGACGCTGGGACTGGTCGGCGAGAGCGGGTGCGGCAAGTCGCTGACGGCGCTGTCGGTCCTCCAGCTCATCCCCAGGCCCGGCTACGTCGCCGGGGGGTCGGTGCTGTTCGACGGCGAGGATATCGTCCGCATGCCCGGACCCCAGCGGCGCGCCCTCCGTGGCCGACACATCTCGATGATCTTCCAGGAGCCGATGACCAGCCTCAATCCGGTCCTGTCCGTGCGGACGCAGATGCTCGAGGCGATCGCCCGGGCCGACGAGGGGCGACTCACCGGAGCCCAGCGCCTGGAGCGTGCGGCCGCGGAGCTGGCCCTGGTGGAGATGCCCGACCCCCGCCGGCGGCTGGGGGAGTACCCGCACCAGTTCTCCGGCGGGATGAAGCAGCGCGTCATGATCGCGATGGCCCTGGCGGCCCGGCCGGAGCTGCTGATCGCCGACGAGCCGACCACCGCCCTGGACGTGACGGTGCAGGCGCGGATCCTGGAGCTCCTGCGTGATCTCCAGTCACGGCTTGGCATGGCGATGCTCTTCATCACGCACGACCTGGCGGTGATCGCCGAGATGGCCCACCGCGTGGCGGTGATGTACGCCGGCAAGATTGTCGAGTCGGCGCCGACGGACGCGCTGTTCGACCGGCCCAGCCACCCGTACACGAGGCTGCTGCTGCGTTGTCGGCCCACGCGGACGCAGCGCGGCCGCGCGCTGGAGACGATCCGCGGCATCGTGCCGGCCCCGGAGGCCTACGCCGCAGGCTGCCGTTTCTGCGACCGCTGCCCCCACGCCTTCGAGCCGTGCGAAACGGTCGAACCCCCCCTGCGTGAGATCGGCTCGGGCCACCTCGCGGCGTGCCACCTCCTGGAACAGGCCCACTCCGTTGCGGTACGCCCCGGGCCACCGGCTCCCCAGGAGGCCCGGACGCCTGCTGATGGCGAGTTGCTGCTGGACGCTCGAAATGTGATGACCCATTTCCCCATCCGCCGGGGCGTCTTCCGACGAACCGTGGGCCACGTCCGCGCCGTGGACGGCGTGGATATCTCCGTCCGCAGCGGCCGGACGCTCGCGCTGGTGGGCGAGTCCGGGTGCGGCAAGACAACGCTGGGCATGACGCTGATCCGCCTGCTGGACGCAACGGGCGGCGTCGTGCGGTTCGAGGGGCGGGACGTGCTGGCCATGGGGGGGCGCGGCCTGCGCCGGTTCCGGCGGGCGGCCCAGATCGTCTTCCAGGACCCCTACGGCTCGCTCGATGCCCGAATGACCGTCCGGGAGATCGTCGAGGAGGGGCTCGTCGCCCATCGCCTGGCCGGCGGGCCGGGCGAGCGGCACCAGCGCGTGCGGGAACTGCTCGCCGACGTGGGCCTCGAACGCGATGCCCTGGGCGCCTACCCGCACGAGTTCTCCGGCGGACAGCGACAGCGGATCGGCATCGCCCGCGCCCTCGCCGTCGAGCCGCGCTTCATCGTACTCGACGAACCGACCAGCGCCCTGGACGTCTCCGTCCAGGCACAGATCCTCAACCTGCTCCGCAAGCTCCAGGGCGAACACGGGCTCACCTACCTGTTCATCACCCACAGCCTGGGCGTCGTGGAGTACCTCGCCGACGAGGTGGCCGTGATGTACCTCGGCCGGATCGTCGAGCGCGGCCGGACCGAGGCGCTGTTCGACGAGCCGCTGCACCCCTACACGCGGGCCCTCCTGTCCGCCGTGCTCACGATCGGACCTTCCCGCCCGGGACCGCGCATCCGTCTGGAGGGAGACGTTCCCTCCCCCAGCGCCCCGCCGACGGGATGCCACTTCCATCCCCGCTGTCCCCACGCCATGGACATCTGCAGGGAAGCCTACCCTCCCGAGACGCCGGTCGGCGAAGGCCGGACCGTCCGATGCCACCTCCACGGGAGCTGACGGCGGCCTACATACCCCGCTGCTCGGTCCGGGAGATGATCTCGTCCTGGAGCTCGTGGCCGATGTCCACGAAGTAGTCGCTGTAGCCGGCCACGCGGACGATCAGGTCGCGATGCGCGGCCGGGTCGGCCTGGGCCCTGCGCAGCGTCTCGGCGTCCACGACGTTGAACTGGACGTGGTGGCCGCCCTTCAGGAAGTAGCCGCGGATCAGGCCGGCCAGGCCGTCCAGCCCGGCGGCGTCCAGCACGTCGGGCGTGAACTTCAGGTTCAGCAGCGTCCCCCCGGTGCGGACGTGATCGATGCGCGCCGCCGAGCTCATCACCGCCGTGGGCCCGCGCACGTCCACGCCCTGGCTGGGGGAAATGCCTTCCGACAACGGCGCCCCCGCCAGTCGCCCGTTGGGCAGGGCGCCGGTCACCTGCCCGAAGTACACGTGAACCGTCGTCGGCAGCAGGTTCACGCGGTAGTGTCCGCCCTTGGTGTTCGGCCGGCCGTTGAGGATGTCGTAGTAGGCGTTGAACGCCATCTCGGCGACCTCGTCGGCATACGGGGCATCGTTGCCGTAAGTCTGAGTTCCACTCACGAGCATGCGTCGCAGCGGCTCGGCCCCCTCGAAGTTGGTCGCCAGCGCCGCGAGCAGCTCGTCCATGGTCACCGACCGCTTGTCGTACACGTGGTACCGCACGGCGGAAAGGGCGTCGGTGAGGGTGCCCAGCCCGACGCCCTGGATGTAGGTGGGATTGTAGCGGGCCCCGCCGTCGTGGTAGTCGCGGGCCTTCTCGATGCAGTCGTCCATGAGGACCGACATGTACGGGGCCGGCATCTGCGTGGCGTACAGGCGCTCGATCGCGTTGTTGCCCGCGATCTTGACCTCCACGAAGTGCGCGAGCTGGCGGCGGTAGGCCTCGAAGAACTGCTCGAACGAGCCGAAGGCGCGGGGGTCGCCCGTGCCCGGGCCGACTCGCTCCCCGGTCCGCGGGTCCACGCCGTCATGGCAGGCGAGCTCGAGGATCTTCGGCCAGTTGATATAGCCGGTCAGCGTGCAGCTTTCCTTGCCGAACGCGCTGACGGTGACGCAGCCGCTCGGCCCGCCGGCGCGGGCGTCAGCCAGCGTCTTGCCGTCCTGAAGCATCTCCTGAACGATCACCTCCGTGTTGAACATGCTCGGCTGGCCGAGGCCCGTGCGGATCACCTCGCACGCCCTCCGCAGAAAGTGCTCCGGCGTCCTCGTGCTCAACTGCACACACGCCGAAGGCTGGATGAGCTGCATCTCCTCGACGACCTCGAGGATCAGGAAGGAGACGTCGTTGACCGCGTCCGAGCCGTCCGGCCGCTGGCCCGCGGTGTTGATCAGCGCGAAGTCCTGGTACGTCCCGCTCTGCTCTTCGGTGATGCCCACCTTCGGCGGGGCGGGCTGGTTGTTGAACTTCACCCAGAAGCATTCCAGCAGTTCCTTCGCCTCCGCGCGGGAGAGTCCCCCGGCGGCCGTCTCGGCCTCGTAGAACGGCAGAAGATGCTGGTCCAGCCGGCCCGGGTTGAACGAATCCCACGTGTTGAGTTCGCTGATCACGCCGAGGTGCACGAACCAGTACATCTGCAGCGCCTCGTGGTAGGTCCTCGGGGCGCCGGCGGGAACGTGATCGCATATCTCCGCGATACGCTCCAGCTCGCCGCGGCGCCGCGCGTCGTGCGCCTCCCCCGCCATCCGGCGGGCAAGGTCCGCGTGGCGCTGCCCGAAGCGGATGATCGCGTCGCAGCAGATGTCCATCGCCTTGAGCTCCTCGTCCTTGTCGTAGGCGCGAGGGTCGCCCAGCCAGTCCAGCCGCCGGCGACGGGCGGCAATCCGTTCCTTGAAGTCCGAGAAGCCGCGGTGGTAAATCTTGTCGTCCAGGATCGCATGCCCGAACGCTCGCTGCTCCATGAACTCCGTGAACACCCCCGCACCGAACGCGCCGTGCCACCCCTGCGCCATCCGCTCGAAGAGCTTCTCGCGGATCGTGCGCCCAGACCAGAACGGGATGATCCGCTCGGCGTAGACCCGGCGAACGTCCTCGCTGACGTCGAAGCGAGTCCGCTCCCGAGTGGCGAGGATGCGGAGGTCCTCCACGCTGTGGCAGCAGAGCTCGGGGTAGGTCGGGGTGGCCTTGGGGGCCGGACCTCGCTCGCCGACGAGCAACTCCTCCTCCCCGATGTACAGCGTGCGGTGCTCCATCAGGTGCTGGAAGGCCAACGCCCTGGCGACGGGGACGGACACCTGACCCGTCCGGCCGCTCTCGTAAAAGTCGGTAAGAAGCTCCGCCCGCTCCGCCGAAACGTATGGGCGAGCCCCGACGCTCTGCGACCGCAGCCGCTTCACGCGTTCGGTCATTCGTCGGCCTCCTCTTCCCCGGTCGCACCGGCACCGCCGCGCAGCCCGGGAGCCTGGAGAAATCGCATGACCATTATACCCCGCTGCCCGTGGCGTTGTCATCACCGCCTCCGAAAGGACGCGGCGAGGTAAAGGTGGCTCCGAGGGCGTTCGGGGCAGATGTGTCGGCTCTGTCCACCCTTTCGGACGGTGGACACGACGACGCAATTCCATATAAATACTTGCAATATAGCGCCTTACGTTCATTGCTCGGTGTCCACTGTCCATGTAGGGTGGACACCGTACTGGACACCCTGCCGCGCCCGCGCTGCGGTTGGCGCCGACGCCCTCGGCCGCCGGGCCCGGTCAGCGCCAGGTCACCGTAAGCGTCCCCGGGCGGAGGTCCTCCAGGGCGACCTCGGCGTAGCGGGAGTCGGCCGTGTGGGTCAACTCGACGGGCACCTCCCGTCCGGCGAGGCGGGCGGTGAGGGCTTCCCCGGCCTCGTCGGGCAGCAGCAGGCGGAGTCGGCAGGCGTCGCCGCTGGCGGTCAGCGTCAGGTCCATCCGACCCGCGGCGGGGTCACAGCGATAGTCATAGCACACGTATCCTCCGCCGGAAGGGTAGCTTACGCACACAGCCGCCTCATCCTCCCCCGCGGCCGACCAGCGGGGGCTGACCGTCGTCGCCCGCATCCCCCGGTCGTCATCCACCACGCCGGCGAGCCCGCAGAGCAGGGCATCGACGACCGCGGCGGCGCCCCAGTTGTCCGGGATGCCGTGGTTGATCGGCAGCGCCGGGAAGAAGACGTCGGCGTCGCTGAGCGTGACGCCCAGGATCATCCACACCGACGGGCCCTCGCAGGCCTCCAGCTCGATCCGATCTATCTCCCTATCAGGATGCGGGTTACGCATCCCCCAGGCAAAGACGCCCACGTTCTCGAACTTGCGGTTCGCCCCCTGCCACGCCACCCGGAGGTTGTCCGGCCGGCTCTGCGGGGGCCGACCGCTCGCGTAATCCAGCCGGGCCGAGTTCGGCGCCGGCATGAACCAGCCGTCCGCCTCCGAACCCGCTCGCACATAAACCGTTTGATGCGTCCCGTCCGCGTACCGCAGCGTCACCCGTCCGGCCGGGCTGCTCGGCCGCGACAACGCGTGCAGGAAGTAGACCGACCCCGCCTTCCCACCGACCGGGATCGTCGCCGCCGGCTTGTAGGGCTCCCGCGTGCTCAGGCCGACCGCCGCCCGCCCGGCGTTCTCCGACGGGTCGATCACGTCGAAATCCACCCCCTCCAACCGTTGCCGACCCGTTGGCATGCCCGCAAGGTCGTTGTCCTCCTCGCCCAGCCAGCCGATCCCCTCCTCCGGCCCCTCCCAGCGGAAGTCCACGTTCGCCTCGTCGCAAAGCTCCAGTGGGCGGAAGCTCCGTTCCGGCTCGGCCGGCAGGCGGCCGCGGTAGCAGCACGGCAGGAACCCGCCGTACCGCTCGCCCTGCTCCAGGGCCCAGTCGAGGATCTCCCGCCCGTAGCCTTCCTCGCCGTGATCGAACGCCCCGCGAGCGAGCTCCCCGGCGCAGATCGTCGAGACCCCGCCGTTCATGTAGTCCCACATGAACCGAAAGCCCTTCTCGAACGGCGGATACAGGTTGTAGAACTCCCCCGGCGAACTGTCGGGCATCTCCTCGCGGATGCGGCGGTACGTGGCGAGGATCGCCCGCGCCTGCTCGAAGTCGATCCCGCGATTCAACGCGTACGAGTTCGACAGCGACACCTGCTCGCCCTCGTCCGTGCCCCCCACGTCGCGGACGAACGACGGGGCCTCCGTCACGTGATGGCGGTAGAACCGCCCGTTCCAGGACACCTCGTCCAGCCGGCGCTTCAGCGTGTCGGCCAGCTCGTCGAACTCCCCGGCCTCCGCACCCCGCCCGACGTGGCGGAGCATCCGCGCCAAGTACCGGCAGGACGCCATCATGCCCGTGTTGTCCCCGTGCATCACGCCGAAGGCCGTCCGGTCAGGATCCACCGTCATCCGCGTGCCGCTGACCGCCATGTCGTCATCGTGCACGAAATCCCAACTGTCGATCGTGAACCCACGCTTCAACAGGCCGTACTTCTCGCTCCAGCGGTAGCGGTCCGTCGTCGCGTAACGCACCGCCGCGATCGCCTGGTCCAGCCGCGAGGCCATCCACCGATCGTCCCCCGTCGCCTGCCACGTCCGGTACAGCCCCTCCAGGAACAGGAACTCCACGTCGTTCTCGACCGGGATCCGCTGGAACCGCCGCGTCGGGTTGCCCGGAACCTTCCGGATGAAGTCCCCACGGGCGAACTCGTGGTCACGCCAGTTCTGCAGCTCCGAGTGGTGCATCCGCTTGACCTTGTCCCAGATCATCCCGTCCTCACGCTGCCACTCCGCGTACAGGTCGATCCCCGAATGCAGCAGGTCCCGCGCGCAGTCGTAGTAGCGCATCCCCTTGAGCACGTGAACGTGATCCCGCAACCACGAGACGTAAAACTTGTACAGCCGACCCTCGATCCGGACGAACTCCCCCCAACCCGCGTGCCACATGAACATCGTGTCCACCAGCACCTGGTGAAGACGCTCGTACCGCCCGGCCGCGTCGGCGATCCGCGTCTCCGGCGCCAGCCGAAGCGTCGCCTCCGCCACCGACTCCCCCTCGCCGTCCAGCCACGTCAGCCGCTGCACCCCGGCCGCACGACCGGCCAAAAACGTCGCACGACCGTCCGGGGACTCCGTGCGA
This sequence comes from uncultured Planctomycetaceae bacterium, assembly GCA_964385465.1. Lineage (GTDB taxonomy): Bacteria > Planctomycetota > Phycisphaerae > SM23-33 > SM23-33 > CAYLPJ01. The sequence goes on from CAYLPJ010000025.1 coordinate 77,404, forward strand.
ACGTACTCATCTCCGCACCCGTCCCGGACCACCAGCGTCCCGCCCCCGGGGCCGGAGACCTCCACCGCATCCAACGGCCGCACGCACGCCGGGTTCACACCGCCCTCGAATCGCAGCTCGCTCATGTCGCTCATCCTTCCGTTCTGCCGCGGCCACTGCGACCGCCCCGCCCAGCCTAGCGCCCCCGCGCCCCGGCGTCAACCGCCCCGCCGGCCCCCGGGCCGGGCCCGCTTGACCGTGGCGTCCAGGCTCCCGCCGGGGTATACTCGGCTTCGAAAGGGGACCAGATGGCGCGGGCGCCCATCCACATCTTCCGCCAAACCGCAGGCGAGACGCTGGTCAAGGACGGAACGCTCGACCCGCCGGGCAACTGGCTGTCGGTGACGACGAACGGGGCGACGCAGACGCGGACGCACAACGACGTCAACGAGTTGACGGGCTTCTCGGACGATTGGGCCGACCCGAACCACGACCCGGCCGGGAACATGACCTACGGGCCCACCGAGGTCGCCCCGGCCGTCGGGATGCACTTCGTCTACGACGCGTGGAACCGGCTGGCGAAGGTCTACCTGGACGACGGCGACAGCTCGGCCGCGCTGGACGCCAACGACACGCTCCGCGGCACGTACCGCTACGACGGCCTGCACCGTCGCGTGCGGCGGATCGTCCTGGAAGACGACGGCAACTCCGTACCGTACGACTACTTCCACACCCGCTCGTGGCAGGTGATCGAGGTCCGCCGCTACAACGACACCGTGGCCCACAAGCAGTACGTCTGGGACGTTCGGTACATCGACGCCCCCGTCTGCCGCTTTCACGACGCGGACAACGACGGCCAGTTCGAGCCGGACGCCAACGAGCACCACTACTACACCCAGGGCGCGAACTTCAACGTCACCGCCCTCGTGGACGCCAACAGCGGCGCCGTGGTGGAGCGCTACCTCTACTCCCCCTACGGCCGCCGCACCGTCCTCGACGGCAACACCGACGCCGAACCCTGGGCCACCGAATGGCTCCCCGACGGAGACGGCATCAGCGATTACGACAATGAGTTGGGGCATCAGGG
>CAYLPJ010000026.1:0-78372 GCA_964385465.1 uncultured Planctomycetaceae bacterium
CTTTCATATCTTCACTCCACAGGGCGCGACGCCGGCTCTGGAGGGCGTCGGCGGGCGCGGCGGTTTCTTCGTCGATGGCGGCCGTTTACACACCCGGCCCGTCTCCGCAAGCGTGGCAACGTCGGCCGTCGAAGTCGCCCCGCGCGCCCCGTCGAAACGGACCGCCGGCCATCGCACTCCACGGCCATCGCCGCCAAATATGGAGTGCGGCGGCAACGACGCCGCTTTTCTTCGCCAACGATTGCCGCCCGCACACCAGGCCCGTCGCGGCAAGCGTGGCTGCGTCGGCCGCCCGAGGCCCGCGATGCCGCCCTCGAAAGCGGCGTCGTTGCCGCCGCACCACAGGCCGGCGCGGCCGCGATGCTCCCGATCGCAGATTGGCGGCCGTGAGATGGGAGGACCGCCGCGGCCTTGGATCGGGCGCCGGGTGGGGATATGGTTGGGGGAGGCTTGAGATGCCGATGGCGGACAGCCGAAGGAGACCCATCATGCAGAAGCGGGTGACGTTCGGGGTGGCGAAGGACTTGAAGTATCCCGAGGCGGTGGCGATTGCGATCGCCAAGGACCCGCAGGGCAAGTACAACCCCATCACGCTGGGCTGGTGCATGCAGACGTCTCACAAGCCGGCCATGTGGGCGATCTCGGTGGGGTTGACGCGGTACTCCCACGAGGCGCTGGAGGCGGCCGAGGGATTCGTGCTGGCGTTTCCCTCCGAGCACCAGGAGGCCGAGACGATGCACTTCGGCACGCGGTCCGGGCGTGACGAGGACAAGATCGCCGTGGCGGCGGCGACCACCCAGCCGGCCGAGGAGATCGACGGGGTCCTGCTGGCCGACGCCGTGGCGAACTTCGAGTGCCGCAAGGCCGGTTCCCTGCTCAGCGGGGACCACACGATCTTCGTCGGCGAGGTGGTCTGCTCGCACGTGAACGAGCAGGAGCTGAACCGGCTGTACACGGTGGCGCCGGGCTGGAAGATAGGAGGTCTGGGACGAGGGTAACGCTTTTACGAGCTTTGGGATTCAGGGCCCGGAGCCCAGACCCGTAAGCCCCTGTATATATCGCGTTTCTTATCTGTATATCGACGGTCCCCCCGGTGTCCCCTCTGTCCACTGTGTCCACCCGCTCCGGGGTGGACACGCGCATCAATTCACGCTAACCCTTGTTATATAAAAGCTTACAATAGAGAAACCCTCGATGTATCCCCTGTCCAAAAGGGTGGACAGAACTGACACACCGGCTCATTCGCCGCCCGCGGCGGGGGGCTCGATGCGGAAGTCCGCCTCGCCGGCCTCCTGCCCGCCGGAGGTCAGCCGGACGGTGTACTCGCCGGTGCCCGACCGGGCGGCGAGCTCGACGGGGCTGAACTCGAAGGCCTTGCCTGCCCCCGACCACCGCCGCTCCCAGACGAACTCCGCCGAGGCGGTCGGCGCGGCGGCGTCCTTTCGGGAGACGGTCAGCAGGAAGCGGTTGCGGTCGCACTCGACGGGCAGGTCGACCACCACGAGCATCCGCGGATCGGCGGGGTCGAATCGCTCGGCCTGCTGCCACTCCGTGCCCATCCGTGCCGAGGCGACCTTCAGGGCGTCGTCGGGGATGCGGACCTCGGTCTCGACGACGGCGAGGTCGGCGGTCAGCTCGGCGGCGACGGCGTCGGTCGCGGCGGCCAGGCAGGCGTGGAGATCGCGGTCCGGCGGATCGCCGTCCTCGTCGCTCTCGGAGGTGACGGTCTCCGAGGCCGCACCCGGCGGCGTGCTGTGAAGCACCGACCCGTCGGAGACGCGGATCAGCCTGGCCGTCGCGGCGACCCGGGCCTCGTTGTGCAGGTGGTGGTACTCGATGTAATGGTCGATCACGCGGTCGCCGTCCTTGTCCCGCCTGTAGACCGGGCGCTCGCGCCACTGGCTGCTCTGCGTGGCGGCGTACTCGGTCACCGTGCCGGTGAGGATCGCCTGGACCCGCCGGCCGCTGCGGAGCCGCCCGGCGAGGTCGGCCCCGCCGCCGTGGACCTGCCCGCCGAGCAGGTCCGGCAGGTCGGCGGCCGTGTAGATGTGGTAGGTCCCGTTGGCGATCAGGTCGGCAGTGACTTTGGAAGCGAGGACCTGCCCGGCCTCGGGTCGGCCGGTGTGGTTGTCGAACGGCGCGACCAGGAGGGCGCGCAGGTCCGAGGTATAGAAGGCGGGGTACCGGGAGACGGTGATGGTCTTGCCGCATCCGGCGGCGAGGGCGAGGGCGACCAACGGCATCAGGCGCAACGGACGTGCATGCATGACGTGTCCCTTTCCCGGGCTGGCGGTTTCCGGCGATTATAGGCCGAAGGCTTCGGAGCCGCCAGGGACGGAATCAGCGGATCAGCGCGGCGGCGCCCTTGTAGCAGAGGCTCCCTCCGGCCAGTGCGAGCATGACGTAGACGACGGCGGTGAACTGCTTCTGGTTGACGCGGTTGTGCAGCAGCAGGCCGAGCCCGGCCCCGGCGGCGATGGCGGGCAGCAGCACGAGCCCGGCCCCGAGGGTGGCGGTGTTGATCATCCCCTCGGCGAAGTAGGGCACGAGCTTGAGCTGGTTGCCGATCCAGAAGAACAGCGCCGTGGAGGCGACGAACTGCCCCTTGGGCATCTGCTGTGGGAGCATGTACATGGCGATGACCGGCCCGGCGGCGTGGGCGAGCGTCGAGCAGAACCCCGCCGACCCGCCGGCGATGCAGCCGTGGCGGAAGGTGGCGCGGAAGACCAGCGGCCGACCGCGCAGGGCCCGGATGGCCTGGAGCGCGACGAAGCCCAGCGCGATGGCGCCGACGCCGATCTTCAGCCAGGCGTCGCTGAGCTCGCGTCCGCGTGCGGCGTCGAGGCGGTTGAGCAGGTTCAGCAGGGCCCAGCCGGCGCCGACGCCGACGACCGTGCCGGGCAGCAGCATGCGGACGACCCGCCAGTTCCACTTGCCAAGCCAGCAGGCGACGGCGACGTAGTCCCCGGCGATGAGGATCGGCAGGAGGATGCCCAGGGCAAGCTGCGTCCGCCCGGCGCAGGCGAGGATCATCAGCGGCACGGCGAGCAGGCCGACACTGCCTCCAAAGCCCGCCTTGGCCATGCTGAAGAGGATCGCCGACAGCGAGCCGACGGTGAGGAACAGCGCGAGGTTGTCGATCTCCGGCGGGATCAGCGACCAGCCGAGCATGGGCACCTCCGGGCGGCTCTGTGCGTCCGCGGTCCGCCTTCGCGGTCCGCCCATTGAAGGCACTGGGTGCGGGAATGCAACCGCAAATCGCAGGAGGCGCGTCGCGTCTCGGCCGACCGTCGGTGTCCCGGCTGAAATGTTCGCCCGTCGAAGCCGACTACCGCAGCAGTGGCCAATTCGCCCATGGCCACGGACCGCCAGCCGGCGGCCATGGAATTGCTGGCCCGCGGCGGGGGCGGCCGCTACAATGGCCGGTCGCGTCATGGGCCGATGCGGTTGCGCCGCTCTGGCGACCGCGAGCCGCGCGGCGACCGACGCCGAGAACCGACGATGTTCATACCGATCCGCACCGACTACCGGATGACCGTTCGCCCGTGGGTGAACTATGCGCTGATCGCGGCGAACATCGTAATCCACGTGCTCGCCTCCCGGATGGACCCGTACGACCCGGTGCTGCGGTCGATGCTGCTGTACCCCGACGCCCCGCAGCTCAGCCAGTTCTTCACGTCGATCTTCCTGCACGCCGACTGGATGCACCTGCTGGGCAACATGCTGTTCCTGTGGGTTTTCGGCAACGCCCTCAACGACCGGCTCGGGCACGTGGCCTACCTGGCGTTCTACCTCGGCGGCGGGGTGCTGGCGGGCGTCGGCTACGTCCTGCTGGCCGGCGACGCGCCGGTCCTCGGCGCCTCGGGGGCCATCTGCGGGGTCACCGGCGCGTACCTCGTGCTGTTCCCCCGCGTCCGCCTGACGGTGCTGATGTGGCTGTTCTACTTCATCACCACCATGCAGGTCTCCAGCCTGTTCTTCGTGGGCTTCCAGGCGTTGTACAACTTCTTCATGACCCTCGTCGGGGCCGAGCGCGGCGTCGCCTACGCCGCGCACTCCAGCGGGTACGTCTACGGCATCGTGGTCGGCTTCGGCCTGCTGGGGCTGAAGCTCGTCCCGCGGGACGGCATGGACCTGCTGGCCATGCTCAGCCAGTCCCAGCGGCGCCAGCGCTACCGGCGGATGGTCTCCCGCGGGTACAACCCGTTCCAGGGCACCGGGCCCGGCGGGCGACCGGCGACCGTCAACGTGCCCTCCCGCGGGCGATGGGTCCAGGCGCGCAGCGTCCAGACCGCCCCGCCGGACAGCGAGGTCTCCCGCGAGCTCCAGCTCCGCCGCGAGATCTCACGAGACTGCGCCGCCCACAACCTCGCCGACGCGGCCGAGAAGTACCTCCAGCTCGTCCAGATCGCCGACGACGCCGTGCTCAGCAAGCAGAACCAGCTCGACGTGGCCAACCAGCTCATGGCCGCCGAGCAGAACCCCGCCGCCGCCGACGCCTACGAGCGGCTGCTCAAGCACTACCCCAACTACGAGCACGCGCCGGACATCTACCTGATGCTCGGGCTGCTCTACGGCCGATACCTCCACCAGGACGACCGCGCCGAGCACTACCTCGGCCGTGCCGCCGAGACCCTCTCGGACAGCGGCAAGGCGGAGATGGCCCGCCGGGAGCTCCAGGCCGTCCGCCAGAACCGCAGCCGATAGCGCCCCGGGGAGACCCTCCACCATGCTCGCAGTGTTGCCCGCGAACGTACCGACGACGATGCCGGCCTTCCTGACCGGGCCCGCCGAGCCGTACGTCGCCATCGGGGCCGTCGTCGTCGGGGCCGTGCTGCTGCTGTGGGGGCGGGTCGCCAGCCGCGTGCTGGTGATCCTGCTGGCCGGAGCGGTGGGCTACCAGCTCGCCTCGGCCTACGCGCCGCAGATCAACCTCCGCCCCCTGCTGGGCGGGCTCGGCGGGGCCGTCATCGGCGCCGCGCTGGGGCTGATCCTCGCCCGGCTGGCGTGGGCGATAGCCCTGGGGCTGGTGCTGGCCGCCGTCGGGGCGGCGGTGGCGATGACCCAGCCGGCGCTGTCGGCGGCGGCGACGCAGGCGGCACAGACCGCCGCGACGCGAGCGGCCGAGGGGACGGAGTTCGCCGAGGTCCTGCGGAGGCTCCTGGACCTCAACCGCCAGTCGGGGGGGCTGACGGCCCTGCCGGTGGCGGGCATTGTCGGCGGGCTCTTCGGCCTGGTCGTCGGTCTCGTCGTCGGCCTGGTCCTGCCCCGCGTGACCGTGATTTTCATGTCCTCCCTGCTGGGCGCCACGCTGCTGACCGCCGGCGGGCTCCGGGCGGCCGCCCTGCTCCAGCCGGACCTGGAGGCGCGACTCCAGTCGCAGCCGACCGTGCTGGGAGGCATCGCCGCGACGGCGTTCCTGATCGGCCTGCTCTACCAGGCGCTCTCTCTGTTCCGCAAGCGCCGCGGCGGCGCTGTCGAGGACGACGAGGACGACGAGGACGACGACTGATCGCTCTCCCGCACCCCCTCGGGGCCGGGCCGCCGTCCCGCCGCCGGCGATAAAGGCCGATCAAATCCTGCCTTTCGTGCCGACAGAAGATGTACGCCCCGGCGCGTCCGCCAGTCGCCGCCGGGGGCGTGTCGGCAACTCAGAGCCCCGCGGAGAAGGACCGTATCGCATGAGTGGCGCGATGCTGACAGCCCTGGCCCAGACCGAGGGACCGGCCTCGGCGCCGGGAACGTTCCGCCTGCCGCCGATGCCCTCCCAGACCGAGGTCGTCGACTACCTCATCGACCTGGGCAGCAGCGAGTACGGGGCGGTGATGGCCATGCTCCTGTTCGCCTGCGGGCTGGTCTACATGCTCCAGGGCTGGAAGATCTTCAAGGTCCTCGTCGTCGCCAACGCCGCCGTCCTGGGCGCCGTCGTCGGCGGGAAGCTCGGCATGCTGCTGCACGGGCAGAACACATGGCTGTACACCGGCATCGCCGGGGGGCTTCTGCTCGCCGTCCTCGCCGGACCGCTGATGCGCTACGCCGTCAGCCTCATGGGCGGCCTGGCCGGCAGCTTCCTGGGCTACGCGCTCTGGCGGTACCTCGCCGACACGCTCGGCCAGCCGGACATGCTCACCTACGCCTGGGTCGGCGCGCTGATCGGGCTGATCACCCTGGGCCTGCTGGCGTTCGTGATCCTCCAGATCGTCGTGACCATCGTCACCAGCGTGCAGGGGGCGCTGATGACCGTCTGCGGCATCGTCGCGCTGCTGATGAAATACCAGCCGCTCCGCGACAGCCTGGAGATGCCCCTCCGCCACAACACCCACCTCGTCCTGCTGCTGATCGGCGTCCCGGCGGTCATCGGCTTCGCCATGCAGCAGACCTACATCGCCAAGAAGGCCAGGAAGAAGAAGTCCGACAGCGGCGGCGGATCGTAGCCGCCGGCTGCCACCGGCCGGGAGGGCCCGTCAGGCGTCGCACCGCCCCGGGCCCGGCGTGCAGCTCAGTTCGCCTGCGCCCTGGCGGCAGCGAGGAGTGATTCGCTGTCCAGGCGAGCCTTGTAGTCGGGATCGTGATGGGCGAACCGGATCACACCTTCGCGGTCGATCAGGAACACCGCGGGGACCGGCAGGATGTGGTGCGTCCGCCCGGACGCGGCCTCGATGTCGATGTCGTACTCGGTGAGGTACTTCTCGTGCGTGGCGTCGTCCACCCGGAAGGCCAGGCCGAACGCGCGGGCGGCCTCGGCATCGCTGTCGGAGAGCAGCGTGTAGGTCAGTTCGCCAGCCCGCTTGCTCTTCTGTAGTTCGGCCGGGCGGTCGGGACTGACGGCGAGCACCTGGTAGCCCAGCTCCCGAAGGTCGGCCTTGATCTCCTGGAGTTCGGCGAGGTGGCTTGTGCAGTAGGGGCACCAGCCGCCGCGGTAGAAGACCAGCACGGCCGGCTGCCTCGCGGTGGCGGCGCGGAGGTCGAACGGTGCGTCGTTGGCTGTCCGCAACGTCACCTCCGGCACGCGGGCGCCGACGGCGAGCCCCGGCGCGTCCTCGGCCGATCTGGTGACGCCCACGGGGGTCGACTCCCTGGCGTCAGCGTTGGCGTCGGTGGCGTCGCCGGGCAGGCCCGAAGGCGAACCGCAACCGGGGGACAACGCGAGGACGGCGAGGGCGAACGGCATCGTCAGGACCATGGCGGGCTTCATATCGCACCTCCGGGCGCGGGACTGTGCGGCGACACTTTCACTTCCATGGTAGGCGCCGCTCCTGCCGCCCGCCCCCGGTCCCCCCCCGCTCCCGCTGGTCACCTGCCACCGACCGGCGGGGCGCCGGGAACGGAAGCGGCGTTCGCCGGGCGGCGATTGACACATCCCGGGGCGATGCCTATACTCCGCCGCGTCGCTTGCATACGGGCTCCGCGTCGGTCGGCGTCCGGTTCGCACATCCTGCCACAGAGAGGAAAGGGCCATGGAACAGACGAAGATCTTCCTCGACGAATCCGAGATACCGCGCCAGTGGTACAACCTGGCCGCCGACCTGCCGACGCCGCTTCAGCCGCCGCTGGGGCCGGATGGCAATCCCGTCAGCCCGGACATGCTCGCGCCGGTCTTCCCCATGAACATCATCGAGCAGGAGGTCGCCACCGACCGCTGGATCGACATCCCCGAGGAGATCCTCGGCCTGCTGAAGATCTGGCGCCCCAGCCCGCTCTACCGCGCCCGGCGGCTGGAGGAGTACCTCGGCACGCCGGCCCGCATCTACTACAAGAACGAGGGCGTCAGCCCCCCCGGCAGCCACAAGCCCAACACCGCCGTGCCCCAGGCGTGGTACAATAAGCAGTTCGGCATCGAGCGGCTGACGACCGAGACCGGCGCGGGCCAGTGGGGCAGCGCCCTGGCGTTCGCCTGCGCCCTGGTCGGGCTGGAGTGCAAAGTCTACATGGTGCGGATCAGCTTCGACCAGAAGCCTTTCCGCAAGCTGATGATGCAGACCTGGGGCGCCAACTGCATCGCCAGCCCCTCCAACGAGACCAACGCCGGGCGGGCCATCCTCGAGAAAGCCCCCGACACCCCCGGTTCGCTGGGGATCGCCATCAGCGAGGCCGTCGAGGCCGCCGTGGCCGACCAGTCCGGCAAGACGCGATACAGCCTCGGCAGCGTGCTCAACCACGTGATGCTCCACCAGACCATCATCGGCCTGGAGGCCAAGAAGCAGCTCGAAAAGGCCGGGGAGTCCGCCGTGGACGCCGTCATCGGCTGCTGCGGCGGCGGGTCGAACTTCGCGGGGCTGGCGTTCCCCTTCGCGGCCGACAAGATCGCCGGCTCGGGGCTCGGCGCCAACGTGGAGATCTTCCCGTGCGAGCCGGAGAGCTGCCCGACGATCACGCGGGCGCCGTTCGTGTACGACCACGGCGACACGGCGAAGATGACCCCCCTGCTGCCGATGCACTCGCTGGGGCATTCGTTCGTCCCGCCGCCGATCCACGCCGGCGGGCTGCGGTATCACGGCATGGCGCCGCTGGTCAGCCAGGCCGTCGTCGAGGGCCTGCTGACGCCCCGCGCGTTCCACCAGCTCGAGTGCTACGAGGCCGCCGTCACCTGGGCCAGGACCGAGGGCTTCATCTCCGCACCCGAGACCTCCCATGCCATCGCCTGCACCATCCGCGAGGCCAACAAGGCCAAGGAAGAGGGCAAGGAGAAGGTCATCGTCATGAACTGGTCCGGGCACGGGCTGATGGACCTGACCGGCTACGACGCGTTCTTCTCCGGCAAGCTCCACGACTACTCCCTGCCGGAAGAGACCATCCAGGAGAACCTCAAGGAGCTCGAAGGCCTGCCCACCCCCTCCGACGCCAAGAGCGGCAAGTGGTGAGAGCCGGCCGGCAGAGCCGAGCCGTGTGGTACAATGCGGGCGCTTCGCCGACGGCGGCGGGGCGCCCGCTTTCTGTTCCGGGAGGCCGGACGTGACCGACGAGATCACCGCTCACGACCAACGCAGACGCCGCTGCCCGCGCCTCGGGCACGAGGTGGCTTTCGCCTACTGCCGCCGGCCCGCACGCGACCTGCCCTGCCCGCGCATCGCCGACTGCTGGTGGGAGACATTCGACGTCCCGGCCTTCCTCCGCGAACACTACACCGCCGAGCAGCTCGCCGAGACATTCGCCCCGCCCAAACCCAAGGCCGCGTCGCTGATCGAGCTCATCCAGCAGGCCCGAACGCGCGCCGAGGGCGACTAGCCCCCCCTCGTCGCCATAGGCAGCCTCCTCTCGGCGGACAGCGCGGTCGGCGGCTTCGCATCCGGCCACACCGCCCCGGCCCATCGCCGCAGCGCACGGCGGGCTATCTCGCCATCAGGTTGATCGCGCGGGCGGTGCGGGTGCGCTCCTCGGCGGGGTCGGGGAGCTTCGTTTTCCGCCAGGCCTTGGCGCGGTAGGTGAACTCCCCGCCGGTGGGCAGGCAGGGCGTCGGCGAAGCGGACAGGGCCGTCGGGGCCGTCGTCCGCAGCGTGGTCGTGTCGGGGTTCTCGTGGCAGCCGACGCAGCTCCGCGTCTCGCCCGGGCGAACGTACATCCAGATGAGTTGGTTGCCCATCACCCGCCGGTCGCTGTCGAGCACCTGGAGATGGATCAGCCGATCGGCGGGGACCTCGACGTGGAACGATCCGTCGGCCGCCAGGGGCACCGTGCCCAGGATCCGCGCCCGCGCGCCGGCGTGGTTCCGCCAGACCTCGCCGGGGTTGGTGTGCGTCTGGTGGCGGGCGACCGGCGGAAAGCCCTCGATCACCCGAAGCAGCTTGCCCCGCTCGGCCGCGCGGGCTTCCTGCGTGATCCGCACGCTGCTGCAGAACAGGCGCCCGGTGTAGTCGCGCCGCGGCGGGTCGTCGGCGAGCACCGGCGGGCGGGGGCGGACGGCGATGGGGCGCGGCTCGAATTCGGCCGTGGCGGGGTCGTTGTAGAGTTCGGTCATCCGGCCCGATTCGGCGTCGACGACGTACAGGCCGAGGTCGCAGCCGTTTCCGGGCTTCTTGCCCTCGTTGCGGTAGGTCTTCATGCCGGCGGCGCAGAGCACGCGGCCGTCGCCGAGGGGGTAGGGAGAGGTCACCGAATAGGCCTTGTCGTGGGGGAGGATGGTCTCGGCGAACCGCGTGGTGCCCACGGCGGTGAGACCGCCGGAGCTCACGCACAGCAGGCCGTTCCGCCCGAACGGCTGGGGCTGGGTGAGGCGGAGGACGCGGTGCTTGAGGCCGCTCTCGCCCCACCACGTTTCGCGGCGAGCGAGGCTGATGTGCCGCCAGAACGCCCGCCGCTCGGGGCCGTAGAGCGTCACGTTCCGCGTGCCGTCGGGGAAGACGGCCTGGAGCGTGTGCTCGGTCTTGAGGCGCGAGTAGAAGATCTCCAGGCGGTTGAAGGCGATGCGTCCGTCGTCGAGCACGGCCGGCTCGCAATCGCGCCCGACGTTGAGCCCGATGCAGCGGATGCCCTCGCCGTCGGGCCCCATGACGGTCAGGCCGGTGCAGAGATAGCCGTGGTACTCGTCGCGAGCCCCGATGCGGCTGGAGGAGAACACGATCCGCCCGTCGGGCAGGTAGGTCGGCTGGACGTCGTGGTACGGGCCGCGGGTGAGCTGGCGGAGGCCCTCGCCGCCCGGGCCGATCTCCCAGATGTGCCACCACGGGTCGTCCTCGCCGCGGCGGGCGAAGACAATCCGCCGGCCGTCGTGGGAGACCTCGCAGTCGGCGACCCAGCCATCGGGAAAGTCGGTCAGCGGCTCGGCCCGCCAGTCGCCGCCGGGCGTCGGGCGGAGGACCCACAGGTTGCGCCCCACGCGGTAGGTCGGGCCGGAGTCGGTCGTCGAATACGTCTGCCGCCAGGGGTCGATGTGGAAGCAGTTGGGCATCTTGTGCGGGCCGCGCACGAACACGATGCCCCGCATCGGCCCGAGGAGCCGGCGCGGCGCGGTCGGCGTCGGTGGATGCTCGGCCGCGGGCAGCTCCGCCGGGTGCGGCCCGGGCGCGAGGCCGCGCTTCCAGAGGGCTTCCCGGGCGATCATGCGGACGCTGTGATAGTGGTGATCGCGCTGGCAGCGCTTCAGGGCGGCGACGGCCTCGGGGCCGCCGAGCTCATCCAGGGCCATCGCCGCGGCGTAGCGGACCTCCAGCACGTTGAGCTCGTCTTCCAGGAGCTTGACGAGAAGGGGCACGTGGGTGCGGTCGCCGAGGGCGCCGAGGGCCCGCGCGTACGCCTCCCGCCAATGCGGGGCCGGGGCGGCGTACTCGTCCTTGACGAACGTCTTGCAGTAGCCGTATGCCCCCTCGGGCTTCGACGCGGCGAGCAGCTCGGCCAGGCGCCCGGCGGCCTCGCGGGCACCGAGGACGCGAAGCGTCTTGGCGGCATTGATGCGGACCCAGCCGTCCTTGTGCTCCAGCAGGGCGGTAAGGCGGGGCGCGTCGCCGGCATCGCACAGCGCCGGCAGCCAGGCCGCGGCGTAGGGCACGCGGGCCTTCGTCCGGCCGGCGAGCTTTGCCAGCGCCTCACTGCCGGCGCCTTCGGGGACGTCCGCCGGCCGGCCGAACTCCGCCATCGCCGCCTCGACCGCCGCCCGCCTCATGCCCGCCAGCTCAAGCAGGTGGGCGGTGGCGCGCTGGCCCGCCTCGCGCTCATAGAACATCCCGCCGTCGTAGTCGCCCGGCAGATTGCCGACGATCTGCGGCGCCAGCTCGCGCAGCCGCGCCCGGCTGGCCGGGTCCTCCGGAGCCAGCCGCGACAGCGCCGCCACCACCGCAAACGCCGTCTCGTACATGCGGTCCACCGACGGGAAGCTCGTGCGGTCGTCGCGCGGGCACCGCTTCGGCCGCGAGCCGTCCACCCCCCGCGCCACGTCCGGATAGACATCCAGCAGCGCCGCAACGACCTCCTCAAAGCCCACGGGCTGCGCCCCCTCGGTCTCCCCGGTAGAGCCCGACGACCCCCACTCCCCCAGCGCATCGGCCGCGTACCGCGCCCAGTAATCGTCCCGCAGCATCGCCACGAGCACCTCGCCCGCCTCGGGCCCGCCGAGCCTCCCCAGCGCCCGCAGGCCGGCGTGGATCATCGCTCGCTCGGGGAACGCCCCGCCGCCGGGAGTGCGCTTCGCGTAGGGCCGCATGACGGCCAGCACCGCCTCGGCCGCACCGTCCCCGCCGAGGGCGCCCAGCGCCCGCAGGGCGCGCTCGCACCGCAGCATCGGCGAGTCGACCGCGCCGGGGCGCTGCTCGGGGGCCTCGGTGAAGACCTCCACCTCGATGAAGGTGGTCGGGTAGGTCGGGTTCGCGGCCGCCAGGGAGGTGATGCGGACGTACCGTGCCTTGCGCGGCGCGAAGCCGACGACCAGCCGTTCGGCGATGTCGTTGCCCTCCCCGGCGAGCCGCCACGTCTTGCCGTCGCCGCTGGTCTCGATCCGCCAGCGCGTCATACAGAACCGCTCGCCGTGGTGGTGGACGACCACGCAGCCGACCTCTCGCGGCCGGGCGAGGTCCAGCGTGCAATGCTGGGGGAAGTCCACGTTCTTGGTCTGCCAGAAGCCGCCGGGGCCGCGGCTCAGCCGCCCGTCGGTGAGCGATTCCGGCGGGCCCTTGTAGACCGTCGAACAGGTCACCTCCGCGCCGAAGGCAAGGTTGTCTCCCCCGCCGGCCAGCGCCGCCGGGAGCAGGGCCAGGACGTTCTCGGGCGCCTTGCCGGCCGGCACGGCCGACCACCACTGCCGCCACCGAGCGACCCGCTTGCGCCGCGGACCGTCGGCGGCGTGGCCGTCGAAGGGGAATTCCATCCCCGTCAGGTTCGTCAGCGCCACCCACGCCGACTGGCGGACCGACGCGTCCGGATCGTCCAGCGCCTTCAGCAGCGCCGCCACCTGCCCACGCCCCCCGCACCAGGCCAGCGCCAGCGCCGCCTCCCGCCGCACGAGCGCGTCGCGGTCACCCAGCGCCGCCGCCAACGCCCCCGCGGCCGCGGGGTCGCGGAGGTACCCGAGCGCTTCGGCCGCGCCCGCCCGTTCGCCGGCGCGCTCGCTTCGCAGCTTCGCGACGTTCGCCGCGACGTCTTCGGCGTGGGGCGCGACCGCCTCTGCCGCCCCGGCGGAGATCGAGACGCACGCAATCCACCACGCCACCGTCATTGTCATCGTGTTCGGCATAGAAGGCATTCTACTTGCGAAACGCCCCGGCGGCGGAACTGTATTGCTCTTTCGCGCCGGGGCTTCACCGGTCGCCGGGGCGGGCGGGGGCCGCCGACCCTCGCAGCCGGCGCCAGTAGGCTGCCGCCCGGTCTCTGTGCACCCGCCAATGGCGGCGGAGGTGGTCGATGGCCTGCCGGCGTTCTGCCTGCGGTGCGGCCGGGTCATAGGGTACCGTCGCGCAGGCAAGCCGGCGAACCGCGGCGTAGGCCCGAAGCCGTACCAGCTCATCGCGGTCGTCCATGGCCGACAGCAGCGTCTCGATGCACTCGTAGGCCATCATGCGGTTGAGCCCCGCGACGGCGGCGGCGCGGACGTCCGCGACAGGGTCGCTCCCGGCGAGGCGTGCGAGGTCCGTCGCCGCGGCGGCAGCGCCGAGCTTCGACATCGCCGTAGCCAATCGCTCGCGGACAACGGGTGCGGAATGGTCCAGCCGCCCCCTGATCGCCTCCATGGCCGGGGGACCCATCTCCGCAAGGGCCTCGCACGCCTCGCCGGAGAGGGAATCGTCGCTGCCGGCGACGAGTTCGACGAGCTTGTCGGCCCGCCCTGCCCGGCGGAGACGGGATACCTTGAGGGCCTCCCCGCCCGACGCCGGGCCGGAATCGCCGGCGAGCAGCCCCCAGCCCACAAGCCCTGCGAGTCCGACCGCGACCGCCGCAAGCAGCAGGAGTCTGCGGCGCCCGGCCGTCACCGCGGGCGCTCCCAGAGCATGCGGGCGACACCGGCGACGTTCTCGGGATCGATCTCGGGGCGGCTCATCAGGCGCACGGACCCGCCGACCAGCAGCACGTTGCACTTGCCGCCGTGGCGCAGGAAGTCGGGTTGGCCGTCGGCGTCGGCGTCCCAATCGGCACGGTCCCACAGATCGGTGCTGCGGGCGGCGGCGCAGGCGTAGTCGAGGGCCTGGACCTTCCCCGGCACCTGGAGATCGAGGTCCGCGGCGTTCATGCCGTAGTGGCTGGCCCCGCCGACGTTGAGGGTCACGTCCATGCCGGCAGCCGAATGGTTGTGGTAGGCATTGATCTGCTCCCACCCGGCGAGCTTCCTGGCAAAGTCGCTGGTCCACACCTCCGGCTTGCCGGCCGTCTCGCTGACGACGTGCAGCGTCGCCGTCCCGTCGCCGTGCTTGGTGACGCGGATGGCCAGGTCCTGGAAATCGTAGTCGCCGCTGCCGATCGCGCCGTCGTCATAGCCCCACCAGTAGACGTCGGGGTTGGCGTCGGGAACGTAGGGCACCGGCTCGTACCGCGCACACTCGGCGATGCCGCTGTCCCACTGCGTCTGCGAGAGTTTCAGCACCTTGTATCCCCCGCCGTCCAGCAGGCCCACCAGCGGGATGCCCACCTGGCTGGTCGGGCTCGTGCGGATGATGACCTGCTCCTCCACCGGCGCGCCCTCTTTCAGCAGCCCTCCTTCCGGGCAGTGCAGGCATTCCCGCCCGTGCGTCACCGCGGCCACGAGCCCCGGCCAGCCGCCGGTCGCCATCGACGCAAGCGACCACGAGCGGTTGTCCGCCGCCCAGGTCTGGGTGGCCTCGCTGATCCGACGGAGGTTGTTGGCACAAAGCAGGCGTCGCGCGTACCCGCGCAAACCGCCGAGATGCGGCAGCAGCAACGCCGTCAACAGGCCGAGGATGCAGATCACGACCAACAGTTCCGGCATTGTCAAGCCGCGTTGGCGTCCCATGTCGACCTCGTCGGCTACCGTATGCCCCGTTCGTGAAACACACAAGCTCCGACGCGGGGTTCGCGCCTTCCCCGCAGGAGGGCTGACCCGTCTGTCGAAACGGGCCCGCCAGGCCGCTATACTGCCCTCTTCTCATCCGCAATCGCCCCGGCCGCCATGGCCGTGGCGGGAAAGGCAGGCTCCACATGTCCGACGCTCCCGACGCGACGTCCGCTCGCCGCCCGAACATCGTGCTGATCATGGTCGATGACATGGGCTACTCCGACATTGGCCGGTACGGCTCGGAGATCCGCACGCCGTCGCTGGACCGCCTCGCCGGCGAGGGGATGGTCTTCTCGCAGATGTACAACTGCGCCCGCTGCTGCCCGACGCGGGCGAGCATCCTCACCGGGCAGTACCCCCACCGCGCGGGCGTCGGGGCGATGGTCGGCGACCTGGGCACGCCGGCCTACCAGGGCTACATCAACGACCGCTGCGTGACCATCGCCGAGGCCCTCAAGGCCGGCGGCTACCGCACGTACATGTCCGGCAAGTGGCACTGCGGCGGGCCGTACAACACGCGCCAGCCGCAGACCTGGACGCCCGGCGATGCCACGCACCCCACGCCCAACCAGCGCGGGTTCGACGAGCACTACGGCACGCTCTGCGGGGCGGGCAGCTACTTCCACCCGCCGACGCTCACCCACAACGGCACGTGGCAGAAGCCCGAGGGAGACGGCTGGTACCTCACCGACGCGCTCAGCGACCGCGCCGTCGGCATGGTCGAGGACGCCGCCCGCCACGACCAGCCCTTCTTCCTCTACCTCGCCTACACCGCGCCGCACTGGCCCCTCCACGCCCCGGGCGAGGACGTCGCCCGCTATCGCGGCCGGTACACCGGCGGCTGGGACGCCCTGCGAACCACCCGCCACGAGAAACTCCGCGCCAGCGGGCTGCTGGATGCGAAGTGGCCCATCTCCCCGCGCGACCCGACCGCCCCGCCGTGGGAGGACGTCACCGACCGGGACATGCAGGACGCACGCATGGCCGCCTACGCCGCGCAGATCGACCGCATGGACCAGGGCATCGGGCGTGTGCTCGATGCGCTGGACCGCCTCGGCCTCGCCGAGGACACCATGGTCATGTTCCTCTCCGACAACGGCGGCTGCCACGAGTTCATCCAGGCTCACACCGGCTGGTCCGAGAGGCTCAACACCGGCCTGCCCGACGGGCGGGAGATGAAGATGGGCGACCTGCCCGGCGTCTACCCCGGGCCCGAGGACACCTACCAGAGCTACGGCCGGCCGTGGGCGAACGCGTCCAACACGCCCTTCCGCCTGCACAAGCACTGGGTGCACGAGGGGGGCATCTCCACGCCGCTGATCGTCCGCTACCCCGGCGTCGCGCCGGCCGGGAGCATCTCCCACGTCGTCAGCCACGTGATCGACATCCTGCCGACCTGCCTCGACGCCGCCGGCGCGGCGTATCCTTCCGATCTGGACGGGCGGTCGATCGACCCCGCCGACGGGCGGAGCATGCTGGGCTTCCTCCGCGGCGAGCCGGACCGCGACCCGCGCGTGCTCTTCTGGGAGCACGAGGGCAACCTGGCCGTCCGCGACGGGGCGTGGAAGCTCGTGGCCCGGTGGCACGACGGGCGGACGCTGCCGTGGGAGCTGTACAACATGGACGACGACCGCACCGAGCTCAACGACCTCGCCGCCGCCAAACCGGACCTGCTGGGCTCCCTGGGAACCCGCTGGCAGCGCTGGGCCGACAGCATCGGCGTCGTCCCGCGCGCGAAGCTGATCTAAGCGGTCTCAGATACGTTCGTTGCGGTTCCTGCGCCGGACGCGGCTCGTCTGCCAAGGCGGCCGAAGCGGGCGATGCCGCAGCATCGCCGATGCAGGCCAACGCGGCCAGGCGGGGCGGGGACCAGCAGGAACGCAACATAACGCATCTGAGGCCGCTCAGGGCGGGTCGCGCTCGCGGAGCCTCGGCTCCCCCACCGTCACGCTTCGTCGGGATACACCCAGACCGCCTCCTCCCGCAGCACGCGGCCGAAGGCGGTATCCCCGCCCGCGAGGGCGTCCCATTCGTCGCAAGTGTACACAAGTGTGTCGGCGGGCACGGGCAGGGAGTTCACGTCCCATCGCGTCGGGCGGCGCTCGAAGGGCAGGTCGCTTTGGGCCACGACGAGCACGAGGTCCAGGTCGCTGCCGACGCCCCAGTCGCCGCGCGCATACGAGCCGATGTACCCGACACGCCGCAGCCGGGGCCTCTCGGCCGCTGCGGCCCGGGCCCAGGAAACCAGCGCTCCATGCACCCGCCGCCGGTCAGGCCAGACGAGCACGGACGAATTCAACGATCTCACCGGCATAGTCGATTGCCTCGCGGCTCTGGAGGTCGCCGTAGTGCTCGAACGGCGGGCCCTCGGGGTGTCCGTTTGCGTACCGCGGGCCAATGTAGTACCCGTCGAGAACACGGGCTTTGTCCACCAGTTCCTGCTGCGGCCGGACTGTACCGGGCAACTCGCTCAGGAGCCGAGCGATCACGTGCCCCCACGCCTCCTGCCCGCGGTTGAGGTGCAGGGCCTTGACGGCCTTCTCCGCCGCCTGCTGCGCCGCGAAGCACGCCCAGTCATGCCGCCCGTCCCGCCGGGACGCCGCCGCCTGCTCCAGGTCATGCCCGGCCTGCGCAAACCAGTCCGCATCGCGATTCGGCATGCTCGCTCCCTCGACTCCTGCCACCATCACACTACCGCACCCGTGCCCGACATACAACGCTCGGGTGCGGGGTTGTTCGCAGACATCTGTCGGGGTATGCTCCCCGCCGACGGGACGCCGCGGATGTGGGTCAGCGAGGATGGACCATGGCACACTACGAAGGCCTCGCGAGAGGCAACCGGAGCAATTGGCCGGGGTTGGTGGACAATATCCTGCGGAAGGGCACGCCCGACCGCTGCTACCACATCGAGCTGTTCCACGACGGCGAGGTCCGCGATGCGATCGCCGACGGGTTCGGGCTGATGGACGGCGTCCCGGCCGACGACCCGGACTACGGGCGGCGGAAGATGATCGCCGTCAACCGCTTCTGCGGGATGGACTACGTCCGCGTCGGCGTGGTGGGGATGGACTTCCAGCTCCACAAGGAGGTCACCGACGACACGGCCGGAATGTCCCGCAACGGCGGGCGGACGTACCAGGACGAGCACACCGGGCCGATCATGAGCTGGGAGGACTTCGAGCGGTTTCCCTGGCCGGACCCGCACGCGCCGGACGCCATGCGGGAGCTGGCGTGGTACCAGGAGCACCTGCCGGAGGACATGTGCATCATCGGCTCGGGGGGGTTCGCCCACTTCGCCGAATTCCTCTCGTGGCTGATGGGCTACGAGACGCTGTGCTTCGCGCTGTACGACAACCGCGAGCTGGTCAAGGCGATCAGCGACAAGCTCATCGAGCACTACCGTGTCATCCTCGCGAGGATGCTGGAGTTCGACCGCGTTAAGATCGTCTGGGGCAGCGACGACATGGGCTTCCGCTCCGGGCTGCTGATCTCCCCACGCGACACCCGCGAGTTCATCCTGCCCGGGCACAAGCTCATGGCCGAGATGTCCCACGCCGCGGGTCGGCCGTACCTGCTGCACTCCTGCGGCAACCTGTACGACGTGATCGACGACCTGATCGACGACGTGGGCATCGACGCCAAGCACAGCTTCGAGGACACGATCGAGGACGTGCGGGAGGTCAAGGGCGGCTACGGCCGGCGGATCGCGCTGCTGGGCGGGATCGACGTGGACTTCCTCTGCCGCGCCGACGAGCAGGCCATCCGGCAACGCGTCCGGGAGACGCTGGACGTCTGCATGCCCGCAGGCGGGTACTGCCTGGGCAGCGGCAACAGCGTGACCAACTACATCCCGCTGGGCAACTACCTGGCGATGGTGGACGAGGGGATGCTCTACGGCACGTAGCGACCTATGGGGGCGGAGGTGGCGAGACATGACGCACGTCGGCGGGAAGACGGAGCTGGCAGCGTTCGGCGGCGAGCGGACGGTACCCGAGGGCGCCGTCGGCGCCTGGCCGCCGATCGGCGAGCTGGACCGCCGACTGGTCCTGGAGTCCCTCGAGGGCGGCCAGCACACCTACGGCCCCAACAGCAAGGCCCTGGAGCGCGAGTTCGCCGAATGGGCCGGCGCGAGCCACGCGCTGTTCTGCAACTCCGGCACGGCGGCGCTGCACATGGCCGTCGTCGCCTGCGGATGCGGATGCGGGGACGAGATCATCGTCCCGGCATACACCTGGCCGTCGTCGGCGACCTGCTGCCTGCACCACAACATCGTCCCCGTGTTCGTGGACATCGACTGGGAGACGATGAACCTCGACCCGGCCAGCATCGAGGCCGCCGTCACGCCCCGGACCAAGGCGATCATGGCCGTCCACCTCCACGGGCTCATGCTGGACATGGACCGCGTGCTGGAGATCGCCGCCCGCCACGGGCTGCGGGTGATCGAGGACTGCTGCCAGGCCCACGGCGCGACCTGCCGCGGACGGCGGGCCGGCACGGTGGGTGACTGCGCCGCCTTCAGCACCAACCAGAACAAATGCCTCTGCTCCGGCGAGGGCGGGTTCTTCGTCGCCAGCGACGAGGAACTCTTCGAACGCGGCAAGACGCTGTGGTACTTCGGCGAGCACAGGCCGCCCGACGCCGGCGAAGGCTATCACGCCTACGGCATGGGCTGGATGTATCGCGGCACGGACCTGACGGCCGCGTTCGCCCGCGCCCAGCTCACCCGCCTGGATGACTACCTCCGCCGGATCCGCGACAACGCCCTCCGCCTCCACGAGCGCCTCGCCGACGTGGAGGGCCTGATCCTCCCCGCCGAGCCGGAGGGCTTCGGGCACACGTACTACAACTACACCGTCCGCTTCGACATGGACGCCCTCGGCCACGCCGCCGACGCCGCGGCGCTGCGGGACAAGCTCGTCCGTGCCCTCAAGGCCGAGGGCGTGGACACGGGCGTCTGGCAAGGCTGGCCCGTGCCGGAGATGACCGCCCTGGCCGCCCGGGACGCCTACGGGCGCGGCTGCCCGTGGGCCTGCACCGACAGCGAGGTGACCTGCTCGCCCGGAGATTTCCCCATCGCCCGCCGTCACGCCGACTGGCACACGGGCATGACCACGCCCCTGAGACCGCCCAACGGCTCGGAGGTGGTCGATCTCGTCGCGGCCGCGTGGCGGAAGGTCATGGAGCGCGTCGACCAGGTCGAGCGTCTCTGACCTGCCCGCCGACGGGCCCGACCGCGGGAAAGGAGCCTGCCATGCTGACCGCCGGATTCGCCTCGGCCGACATCACGCCCCCGGTGGGCACGCCGAAGATCGGCTGGATCAAGCGGATCGTCTCCGACCGCGTTCTCGACGGGCTGTCCGTTCACTGCGCCGTCCTGCGGGACGACCGGCGGGCGATCGCCTTCGTCGCGCTGGACACGCTGTGCGTGCCGGCCTCGCAGGCGGCCGGGATCCGACACCTCGCCGCCGAACGGCTGGGGCTGGAGCCCGAGGCGGTGATGGTCTCGGCCACGCACAACCACGCCGGCCCGGCCGTCACGGGGGTCTACGATGTGCCCCGCGACGAAGGGTGCGCCGAGGCGGTGGTCGAGACGGCCGGGAACGCCCTGGCCCGGGCGGTGGAGGTCGCCGAGCCGGCGGCAGTCGGCTTCGCCCGCGCGGGCGAGTTCAGCCTGACACACAACCGCCGCGTGGTCCGACGGGACGGCACGGTGAGGACGCACGGGAAGTTCGACGACGGGGCCCTGTTCATCGAGGGGCCCATCGACCCGGAAATGGCGGTGCTCGGTTTCCGATCGGCCGACGGCCGGCGGCCGCTGGGGTCGGTCGTGAACTTCGCCTGCCACCCGACGCACCACGGCGGGGGCACCGAACTTTCGGCGGGGTTCCCGGGGGTGCTCGCCCGTCGCCTCTCCGGAAAGGGCTGGCCCGTCTGCCTCTACCTCCAGGGCGCCGCCGGCGACATCAGCCCCGGGGATCCGTACCGCGGCGTTCGTCTGAGCAAGGAGGCCATCGGCGGCGCCCTCGCCGACCGCGCCGCCGAGCTGCTGGAGGGAATGGCCTTCGCGGACCGGGCCCCGCTGCGCTTCGCCGCCAGGACCGTCCGCCTGCCGTTTCGCGATGCGACCGAAGCCGAGATCCGCGGGCGGGTGCGGGGCGCCCAGCGGTTCGTGGACCCGGGCTCCTACGACCGCCACATCCCCGCCGTGCTGGAGCGGATTCGCCGCGAGGGCGCTCACGAAGCGGAAGTGCAGCTGCTGGGCGTGGGCGATGCCGCCGTCGTGGGCCTGCCGGGCGAGATCTTCACGAGGCTTGGCCTGGCCGTCAAGCAGCAGGGGCACCCTCGCGATGTGATGGTGGCTTCGTGCACGAACGGCTCGTGCGGGTACGTTCCCACGGCCGAGGCGTTCGCCCGCGGCGGCTACGAGACGACGTTCGGTCCGGGCAGCTTCCTGGCACCCGAGGCCGGGGGAATGCTCGTCGAGGCGGCGATCGGGCTGCTGGACGGGCAGGGCGGCAGCGAGTCGGCTTGAAACGCCTTTCGCGGGGACCTAAGCTTTGGTGCCCCGTCGGAGAGAGCGTCAAGGAATGCCGGAGAGCCGTGTGAGCCAGGCCGATCACGACCATCTCGATCTGCTGTGCAACGTCGGCGATCTTGCCGCGCGCCTGGCCGGCAGCCCGGACGTGGCGAGCTTCCTCGACCAGATCGTCCAACTGGTCGGCGAGCACCTCCACAGCGACGTCTGCTCGATCTACCTGTACGACGAGGGCACCGACGAGCTGGTGCTCCGGGCTACCCGCGGGCTGAATCCCGAGTCCGTCGGCGAGGTCCGCCTCAAGACCGGCGAGGGTCTGGTGGGCATGAGCCTCAAGGAGCTCCGCCCCATCTGCGAACACTGCGCCAGCAGCAGCCCGCACTTCAAGGCCGTCAGCGGCATCAACGAGGAGCCGTACGAGTCCTTCCTCGCCGTGCCGATCCTCAAGGGCATCGAGCGAATCGGCGTGCTGGTCATCCAGCGGTCCGGGCACGACCCGTTCACCGAGGACGACGTCCGCGCCCTCCGCGCCACCGCCTCCCAGTTGGCCACCGCCACCGAGACTGCCCGCCTGCTGATGGGCCTTCAGTCCGCGCCGGGCAGGCCCGACACGCCGGCGAAGGACACCCCCGAGCCCCGTGGGATGGTACGGGGCCGGGCCGCCTCGCCGGGGTTCGCCCGGGGACCCGCCGCCGTGCTGGACACCGCGCGAACCCGCCGCCTGCTGGCCGGGCGGTTCCCCTCGGAAGACTACACGCTGGAGGATTTCCAGGCCGCGCTGGACCGCACGGCCGAGCAGCTTCAGCACCTCCAGCAGCGCCTGGAAGAGCGGCTTCCGGAAATGGCGTCGCTGATCTTCGACGCGCACCTGATGATGCTGAAGGACCCGAGCTTCGTCGGGGAGATCACCTCGGCGATCGAGTCGGGCACGTCGCCGCCGCGGGCGGTGCTTCAGGTCGGGCGCAGCTACATGGAAATGCTCGGTGCCAGCGACCACGCGTACATCCGCGAGAAGGCCCAGGACATCGAGGACCTGCTCAAGCGCCTGCTGCTGAACCTGACAGGCGCCGGCGACGGCGGCCCGGAGCCCCCGGCCGGCAGCGTGGTCATCGCCCGCGAGTTGCACCCGTCGGACATCCTGAAGCTCGCCACAAGCGGCGCCGCCGGCGTGGCGCTGGTCCGCGGCGGACTGACCAGCCACGTGTCGATCCTCGCGCGGTCGCTGCGCCTGCCGCTGGTCCTGGTCAACGACCGTTCGCTGCTGAGCCTCGAGGCCGGCACGGACGTGCTGATCGACGCGGAGGTCGGCAACGTCTACGTCCAGCCGTCCAGCGAGGTGCTGGAGGCCTTCGACGCCGCCCGGGCCGCCCGCCGGGACGTCGCCGAGGCCGCCGCCGAGGCCCGCCCGGAGACGACCACCGCAGACGGCGAGCGGATTCACCTTCGGGCGAACATCAACCTGTTGAGCGACTTGGCGCTGGCGCGCGAGGTCCGCGCAGAGGGCGTGGGGCTCTACCGCAGCGAGTTCCCGTTCCTCATCCGCGCGTCGCTGCCCAGCGAGGAGGAGCAATACGTCATCTACCGCAGGCTGATCGAAGGCGCCGAGGGCGGCGTGGTGACCTTCCGCACGCTGGACCTCGGCGGCGACAAGCTGCTGGCCTATTACGACGCCAGCCCGGATGCCAACCCGGCCCTGGGCCTGCGGTCCGTCCGCTTCACGCTACGCCATCGCGACGTGTTCACCCAGCAGCTTCGCGCCATCCTCCGGGCGGCCGCCGATCACGAGCCCCTGCGAATCATGTTCCCGATGATCTCCTCGCTGGAGGAGTTCCGCGAGGCCCGCGGCGTGCTCGATGCCTGCATTGACGAGCTGCGGAGCGAGGGCCTGCCCTGCCACCCCGCCCCCGAGGTGGGGATCATGGTCGAGGTGCCCTCGGCGGTGGCGATCATCGACGAACTCGCCGCCGAGGCGGCGTTCCTGTCGATCGGCACGAACGACCTGACGCAGTTCATGCTGGCGGTGGATCGCACGAACGAGAAGGTCGCCCCGTATTTCGCCCCGCACCACCCGGCGGTGCTGCGTGCGATGCAGGCGGTCGCCGAGGCCGGGAGGAGGCACGGCGCGGAGGTCAGCGTCTGCGGGGAAGTCGCCCACGAGCCGGCCTACGCGCCCTTCCTGGTGGGCATCGGGGTCGGCAGCCTCAGCCTGGAC
Organism: uncultured Planctomycetaceae bacterium; assembly: GCA_964385465.1. Lineage (GTDB taxonomy): Bacteria > Planctomycetota > Phycisphaerae > SM23-33 > SM23-33 > CAYLPJ01. The sequence goes on from CAYLPJ010000026.1 coordinate 23,677, forward strand.
CCCCAGAGCCTGCCCGACGTGCAGAAACGCATCGCCGCCGTACGCGCCGACGAGGCCCGCCGCCTGGCCGAAAGCGTCCTGGCCGAGCCCACCGCCCGCGGCACGGCCGAGCGACTCGGCCTGGCCGCCGGCTCCGACTGACGCCGGGCGCTACGCCCGCCGGCGACGGCGGAGCAGCACGCCGAGGGCGCCGAAGGCCAGCAGCGTCGCCGCCGCGGGCTCGGGAACCTCCGGCAGGCCGACGATGTACATCGGATCCGACGTGGAAGTGTTGGCGGCAGACCCGTAGTGGATCGTCGTCACCGATGTCGGTGCCGTCGGGTTGCTTCCGTCGGTGAAGTCGTCCAGGTCGATCCCCACGCCGTAGAGCCCCTGCCAGATCGGGCTGCTGCCGGCGATCGAGAACGTATCGTCGCTGTCCAGCTCGCTCTTTGTCGTCACCCGCGAGTCGGCCTGGTAGAGGTCCATGTCGCGGAAGCCGGCGTCGTTGAACATCTGCACGCCGACCGTGTACGTCTTCTCCACGCCGTTGATCTCAAGCGTGATCCCGTCGTCGCCCTCGCCATCCGGATCGATCTCGAAGAACAACAGGTCCACGCCGTCGGAGTTGATCACCGGCTCGTCGAACGTGATCTGCACGGCCGTGGCGGACTTGACCTGGTTGATCACGCCGGTCAGAACGCTGTCGTCCTCGATCAGGGCCGACCGCTTGCCGCCGCCGGGACCGGGCAGCGCGTCCCCGTCGGCGATGATGGCCACGCTCCCGCTGTCGCCCTCGAAGGCGTCCAGCGTCAAACCGATCAGCTCCGCCCGGGTGTAAGTGTATTCGGTCCCGTCGCGGTCGACCACGATGCTCTTGACCGTCTCGCCGTCGGACTCCAGCGCCATGCTCACCACATCGGCGCGGACCGACACCGAGAGAACCGCCAACAGGGAAACCGCCATCGCAGATTGCCAACGCATCTCACATCCCTCCAGACTTGGCGCGGCCGGGGGCTCACCCGCCCGCGAATCAAGCGATTCACGCTCAGCATGGAGTATACCCCGAAACCGCCGGTCCGTCCAGCGCGGATTCGCCGCCGCAGGCGCTCAGTCGCTCAGCTCGACGACGCGCCCGGTGTCCATGCTCTCGCGCGCGGCGAGGCCGAGCTGGACGGCGCGTCGGCCGTCGGCCCAGGTGGCCGCGGGGGTCTCGCCGTGTCGGCAGGAGCGGACGAAGGCGCGGAGCGCGCGGGCGTCGGCGCCGCCGTGCCCGCCGCGGGCCAACGAGCGGACATCGTACGTCCTGGCCGCCTTCGTCCCGCGGAAGCTCACGTGCACCTGCCCGGCGTCCGGCTCGGCCCGCAGCCCCCCCGCCGTGCCCAGCGCCGTCACCCACCGCCCGTTGATCTGCGGCGTGGTGGCCACGTTCAACGTGTGCGACGCCACCGCCCCGCCGTCGAACCGCACCGTCGCCGAGCCAAACTCGATCGTCTCGATGTCCCCGCGGTACAGGCAGGCGTCGGTGGGCAGGTAGCCCTCGGCCTCGCCCAGCTCCTGCCAGCGGCGGTAGAACGCCACCTGCTCGGCCGAGCCGCGCTCGCCGACCACCACCGTCTCCGGCGGCTGGTAGTCGTCGCACTCCCAGCGGAGGTCGCAGTCCCTGCACCGCTCGGCCGCGCCGGGCTTGGGCTGGAAGAGCTTGCGCCCGCCGACGGCGTAAACGCTGCGCGGCCGGCGGCCGGTCAGCCAGCACATCATGTCGAAGTCGTGGGCGCACTTGGTCAGCCAGAGCCCCCCGCCGACGGCGAGCAGGCGGTTCCACCGGCGGAAGTAGGTTCGCCCGCCGTAGTAGTACTCGCTGGTCTCCAGCGTCAGCAACTCGCCGATCTCGCCGGAGGCGACGATCTCGTGGATCACCTGCCAGTACGGCCCCATCCGCATGTTCTGGCCCATGAAGAACACGCCTTCAGCGGCCCGGGCCGCGGCGGCGATGCGGTCGCAGGATTCCACCGTCGTCGCCAGCGGCTTCTCGCAGTAGACGTGCAGCCCCAGGCCCAACGCGGGGACCGCGACGGCCTCGTGCGTCGCGTCGGGGGTGAACACCGCCACCGCTTCGGGGCCGGTCTTGTTCAGGCAGCTTTGGAGATCGGCGAAGCAGGGGACGTCCAGGCCGAAATGCTCGGCCGCCAGCTCGGCCCGGCCGGGAATGCTGTCGATCAGCCCCGCGATCTCGACCTCGGGCACCTCGGCGAGGATGGTCCGCACCATGCCCACGCCGCGAAGCCCCATACCCGCGATGGCCGTCCGCAACGGCCTGTGCGTCTGCCCGTCCATGCCGATCTCCCTTGCATTGTTCCGCGTCCGCATCGGTTCCGGAGATTCTACCGCGCGACGTTGTGCTGGCCAGTATTGGCCGGGGCCCGGATCGTAACCGATATTTCCAGTGGCAAGGGAGACGGACCGACGGCCGCGCCCGTGTGGGGGGCCTCGCCGCAGACAAGGGAGGAAGGGACGTGAATTCGGCCTACAAACAACCCGTGTTGGTGGTGGACGACAACGCGGAATCCGCCGACCGGCTTCGCTGCGCTCTGGAGGCACAGGACTACCCGGTGACCGTCGCGACCGACGTGGAGGAGGCGGCCCGGGGGGCGGTGGAAGCCCGGCCTCACGTGGTGCTCGCCCGCGCGGCCATGCAGCCGACGAGCGGCTTCGATCTGTGCCGCACGCTGAAAGCCGAGCCGGATACGCGCGACATTCCGGTGATCTTCCTGGTTGGGGAGGACGATCCGATCGACCGCGCCCACGGTCTGGCGATCGGCGGGTTGGACTACCTGCCGCTGCCGTTCGACGAGGTCGAGCTCCGCGCCCGCGTGGCGACGGCGCTTCGCCTGAAGGAGCTGACCGACGAGCTTCGCAACCCGACGATGCGGGACCCGCTGACCGGCCTGCTGAACCGAGCGTTCTTCGTCGAGCAGTTCGAGCGGGAGTGCAACCGCTCGCGGCGGTACGACACACTGTTCGCGCTGGTGATCGTGGACGTCGACGCCTTCCGGCAGATCAATGCCGACAGCGGCATCGAGGCCGGCGACCACGTGCTGACCGAGCTGGCGACCGTCCTGGAGGAGCAGACGCGGGAGAGCGACCTCGTCGCCCGCTGGGGCAGCAACGAGTTCATCGTCCTGCTGCCCGAGGGCAACCTGCCGCAGGCGATCGGCTTCGCCAAGAAACTCCGCCGCGCGGTCATCGAGCACGGGTTCCAACACGGCGAGGTCGAGCTGGCCCCCACGGTGAGCATCGGCGTGGCCTCCCGGCAGAACATCGGCGGGCGCGACCCCGGCGACCTGCTCAAGCTCGCCCACGCCTGCCTCCTCAACGCCAAGAAGGCCGGCGGGGACTGCGTGTACTACTTCACGTGCGGAGAGTTCAACGCCGTCCGTCAGACCTGACCGCCAGGTCCGCCTCGCCGAGCAGCTCCAGCAACCGACGACAGCCCCCGGGCGGCGCCGAGCCGGTCTCGGCCTCGGCCAGGCGGTCCAGCGCCTCCGGCGGCCGCCGGCCGTCGCACCAGCACAGCGCGGCGTTCTGGGCGGCGCTCCAGCGCCCCAGGCCCGCCGTTCGCTCCGGCGGGAGCGTCTCCAGCGTGCAGGTCCCCCACGCGGTTCGTTCCCATGCCGGCCCGTGGGTGGGCAGGTCGTCCAACGGCGGGGCGTTGGGCGGGATGAACTCGTTCGCCGCCGGCATGTAGAGCGGCAGGGAGACCTTCAAGCGGCCCAGGTCCCGGAGCGCCCGCCCGGCCGCCCAGAGGCGAAGTCGCCGTGCCTGCCCTTCGCTGCCGGCGATCATGTGATCGTCCATCCATCGCACCATACCGGGCAGCGCGGCCGTCGCGAGGCGGTTGTCCATGGCCGCGACCGCGTAGGCCCACCCGGCGGCAACGAGCGTGGCCGCGTGCAGCGAAACACCCCGGCAGACGGCGGGCGTGTCGGCGGAGGAGTGATAGCCAGTGCAGTCGGAGCTGGTTCCCAACCATAGCGTGGGCACGCCACAGTGGGGATCGGCGATCATGTCGTCGCTGCACGGCGGCTCGCAGTCACTTGCGGCGTGCCACGTCCCCCGCGACCGCTCGGCGGCGATGCGGGCCAGCTCCCCGGCCAACGGCCAGATGAACGAGGGCTTCGCCAACGGGCCGTAGTGCACGTACACGGGGTGCTGCGGATCGGTGACGTCGCCGACGCTGTCGATGTTCATCCCGGCGACGGCGCGGGCGAGCAGCTCCGGCTGCTCGGTCGCGAAGGCCAGCATCCCCAGGCACTCGGCGGTGAGGATCACGCGAATGCCGCACCGGGGGCGCGGCAGCACCCCCTCGCCGATCAGCCGCCCCAGCACCGTAAGCGCCTCGACGCAGGTGCTGGCGCCGCTTGCATTGTCGTGGGCGCCCTGCTCGCACGCGTGCCCGAACAGCCAGACCTCCCGCGAGGTGTCACGCCCCGGCAGCAGGCCCGTGACGCACTGGTTGACGCCCGCGTACAGGCGCGCCTCGCAGCGGCCGGTCAGCTCCACCGGGCCGGCGGCGGCCAGGCGGCGCCGCAGCTTCGCCCCGGCCGCGGGGGAAAGGCTAAAGCCCGGCAGCACGCGGTCGGCCGCGCGGAAGTACCACCCGGCGGGGCCGTCCGCCCACGTGTTGCACCACTTGACGGTGTGCTCGTCGGCACCGCGGGTTGGGTTGAGGTAGTCGCTGACGACCGCCACCGGCCGGGCCGAGGCCAGCCGCTCCTTCATCTCCCGCGGCGGGCGCGAGGTGAGGACGTAGCGCCCGGCGACGGCGGCGGGGTCGATGGGCTCCATGGCGTCACCGTCGACGACCTCGGCCGTCGTCTCCGCCAGGGGGCCGGACCAGAACACCACGTTGGTCGGGCAGTCGCGGCGGTCGGCGAGGACCTCGGCGCCCAAGCTCAGGCGTGCGTCGGGGCAATCCCAGGCGAGCTGCGCCGTCCAGTCCTGCCACCGCGTCCGCCCGTCGGCGGCATACTCGAAGAGGCGGACGTCGTCCATGCCGGCTTGTCGGAGGGCGTCGGCGGCAAGTTCGGCGGCGCGGCGCTGCTTCGGCGTGTCGAAGTACCGCTCCAGCTCCCAGAGCGCGACCAGCAACTCGCGATGGCGGGCAGGCTCGCATGCTCCGGCGATCGTCTCGACGAGGGATTCCAGCACGACCGGGGCTCCTACCGTAGCGCCAGCACGCCCTTGCGGACGGCGAAGCTGTCGTCCCCGGAGAAGACCAGATGAACGGTCCGCCCGTCGGGGCTCATCCACTTGGTGGGCAGGCAGGCGGCCTCGCCGGGGTCGATGTCCCACGCGTCCGTTCGCCAGGCGACGGTCCAGGGCCCCCACGGCTCGGGCGCCTGCCAGACGATCAGCCCCCCGCGTTTCATGGCGGTCGTGTGCGTCCAGAGGTAGCGCTTCAGCGGGGCGTTGTAGCTGACCCCGCCGCGGTAGCACTTGCCCGGGCACTCCAGCACCGCCCCGCGATCGCGGACGTGCCCGCTCCAGACGGCCCCGCCCTCGCCGTCCCGGCGGACGAAGAACTCGTACGCGTCGCGGCGGCGGATGCGGTCGGCCGGCACGCGGGCGAGGATCATCCGGTCCGACGGCTTGTAGGCGGTCTCGCCGTCGAAAGACGCGATGTAGACGTACGCGTCGCGGGCGCCGGCGCAGTCGCGCCCGAAGTTCACGAATGTCGGATGGGCCAGCCCCCGCTCGAACCGCCAGTCGGCCCACTGCCACGTCCAGCCGTGGTCGGCCGACCAGGCGAGCTGCGAGAGCTTCGCGTTGCGGACGAGCATGTAGAGCACGCCGTCGAGGCAGAGCAGGCCGCTGGCTTTCTTGCCGCGTCGCCCGTCGCCGAGCTGCTCGCCGGTCGGCGTGCGGACGTTGACGCCGCGGAAGGCGTCCGGCGGGCCCTCGATCCGCGCCACGCCCAGGCTGAGCTTTCGCTTCGTCCGCGGGCGAAAGCCCCACCCGTCGCCCCAGGCGGTGTACTGGTGCCCGTCGTCGGCCCAGGTCATCGGCCAGTTGTCGCTGCCGCGGGCCTTGCGGACGACCGTCTCCGACGGGGCCCACTCGATCGAAGCGATCTCCCCCTCCGCCGGCTCCTTCGTGGCGCCGCGGTCACCGGCCGGGCCCTTCGCGGCCGGGGGCTTGCGGCCCCGCACGGCCGCGACGATCGGGTCGAAGAACGGCGCGAGCTTGTCGTACACCGCCCCGCGGGCCGGCTTCCAGCTTCGCCCGGCGCGGGCGGCAACGACATCCAGGCTTGGGATCACGAGGATGAGGCTGTCGTAGAGCCCCCAGGACCAGTACGCGTCGCGCGGGACGTTCTTCAGGGTGCCGTCCGCGTTGTTCCACCACAGCAGGCCGTAATGGTCCGACGCGTCGGGGTGGGTCTTCTCGCGGACGACCTCCAGCCCGCGGAGCGCCTCGGGCGTCCGCCCGCAGGCGTCGACGAACTCCGCCGGGATGAGCTGCTCGCCGTTCCACTTGCCGCCGCGGAGATAGAGCTGCCCGATCCGCGCCATCGCCCGGACGTTCGCCGAGATGCCGCTGCCGAACTCCCGCCGCATCACGCCCGCGATCTTCTTCGGGCGATAACTGTTCGACCGCCACGTCAGGTCCTTGGGCGTGATGCCCAGCCGCTTGAAGACCCGGTCGAACAGCAGGTCGCGGACGTCCTTGGCGTAGGCCAGCGTGACGCACTCGGCCAGCCAGTTGGGGCCGCTGTCGCTGTAGGACCACTTCGTCCCGGGGCGGAAGAGCAACTTCTTCGACCCGCCGCCCTTGTCGTATCCGGCCGTCTGGGTGGCGAGGTGGAATATGGTGATCTCCTCGACCCACTTCTCGGCCCCGCCCCCGTCGCCGGTGCCGGCGATCTCCGGGTGGTGCTTGCGGGCCTTGTCGGCCAGGGCGATCTTGCCGTCGGCGACCGCCAGGCCCAACGCCGTGACGCCGATCGCCTTCGTGCTGCTCTTGAGCCCGTAGCGCCGCTTCGGGTCGCCCCATTCCATCACGCACGCGCCCTTGCGGAGGATGCAGCCGGAGCCGTGGGCGGACAAGGCATAGTCGCGGGCCTGCGCAAGCGGAGCGGCGTCCATGCCGACGTCACCCGGGCGGGCCGTCCGCCAGCCGTCGCCGTGAAGGTCCGGCGCGTCCGCCGCCGTCGCCAGAACCGCCGTCCAGAGCAGCACGCCCGTCGCCGTCATGTGGCACCTCTCGATGATCCGCCATCCGCCGGCCGGGGATGCGGGCGGTTTTCCCGGCATCCGCACGGTTGCCCGACGGTTTCATACCAGTAGGCTGGAGAAGACATGTCTCATCCTATCCAACGAGCACTGTCGGCGGGAGTCGCGGCCTTTGCGGCGCTGATGGCCTGCGGCTGCGACCGACCGGAGGCCGGGCCGACAACGAGGCCGACGCGACCGCCCGCAACGCGGCAGGCGAGCCCGGCCCCGCCGACCGAGCCCGGCGAGACGATCACGAACTCTCTCGGCATGCGCCTGGCGTACGTGCCGGCCGGAGAGTACGTCATCGGCAGCGAGGTTTCCGAGCCCGGGCGGCACCACGACGAGGGCGTCCGCCGCGTGCGGATCACGCGCGGGTTCTACCTCGGTGTCACGGAGGTCACGCAGGCCCAGTGGGGGCGCCTGATGAGCCAGGACCGCAGCGAGGTCACCGGGCCGGACCTGCCGGTGACGAAGGTCTCCTGGTCCAAGGCCGTCGCGTTCTGCCGCAAGCTCTCCGAGGCCGAGGGGCGAACGGTCCGCCTGCCCACCGAGGCCGAGTGGGAGATCGCCTGCCGGGCCGGGGCCGCGACGCCGCCAACCGGCGAGGCGCTCGACGAACTCGCCTGGCACATGGACAACAGCGGGGGCGAGCCCCACCCCGTGGCCGCCATGAAGGCCAACGCCTGGGGGCTGTACGACATGCACGGCAACGTGGCCGAGTGGTGCGCGGACTTCTACGCCGCCTCCCGCCCCGCCGACGGCGTTGCCGACCCGACCGGCCCGGCGGAGGGCAAGGCACGGGTGGTCCGCGGCGGGTCGTTCGGGCACTTTCCGCGGGCCTGCCGCTGCGCCGCCCGCGCCAGCTACAATCCCGCCTACGGGCTCCGCCGCGTGGGCTTCCGCGTGCTGATGGAAACCGATCCCCCAACCCAAGGGAGCAGACCATGACCCGAGACGCCAATCCTACCCGCCTGGCCCGGCGGGAGTTTCTCGTCGGCGCCGCGGCCGCCGGGGCGTTCACCATCCTCTCGCCGGACCGCGTCCGCGGCAGCGCCGCCAACTCGAAGCTCGCACTCGGCGTGATAGGCTGCGGGGGGCGGGGCAAGTGGATCACCGACCTGTTCGTCAAGCACGGCGGGTACAAGGTCGTCGCCGCCGGGGACTACTTCGAGGACCGCGTGAGGGCGTTCGGCAAGCGCTTCGGCGTGCCGGAAAGCCGCCAGTACACCGGGCTGTCGAACTGCAAGCGCCTCCTCGCCGGCGAACTGGACGCGGTCGCCATCGAGAGCCCGCCGTACTTCCACCCCGCACAGGCGGCCGCGGCGGTCGAGGCAGGCAAGCACGTCTACGTCGCCAAGCCCATCGCCGTGGACGCCCCCGGCTGCACGACCATCGGCGAGGCCGGGGCGGCGGCGACGAAGAAGAAGCTCGTATTCCTCGTGGACTTCCAGACCCGCGCCAATGCCTTCTACCGGGAGGCGGTCAAACGGGTGCACAACGGCGACATCGGGCGACTGGTCAACGGTACGGCGTTCTACTTCTGCGGCCTGCTGGGGGGCAAGAAGCTCCCCGACGACCCGGAGGCCCGCCTGCGGAAGTGGGTGCTGAGCAAGAAACTCTCCGGCGACATCATCACCGAACAGAACATCCATGCCCTCGACGTGATGGCGTGGATCGCCGACGCGGACCCGGCCGCCGCGTGCGGCACGTGCGGGCAGCGGGTACGTACCGGCGCCGAGACCACCAGCGACCACTTCAACCTGGTCTTCCAGTTTCCTCGCGGCGTGTCGGCGTCGTTCGCGTCCCGGCAGTGCGGCAAGGGGCCGGGGGGAATCTTCTGCACGATGTACGGCACGCACGGGACGATCGAAACGCAGTACGGAGGGGCCGTGAAGGTCCACGGCGACGCGCCGTATCCCGGCGGCACGACCGGGCCGATCTTCAAGCAGGGCGCGGCCGACAATATCGCCACCTTCCACAAGAGCATCGTCGAGGGCGTACACCACAACCCGACGGTCGCGCCGAGCGTGCGAAGCAACCTGACGACCATTCTGGGCCGCACGGCCGCGTATACCGGCAAGTCTGCAACGTGGTCGGAGATGATGCAGGCGGACGAGCGGATCGAGATCGACACCAAGGGGCTCACCGACTGAGCGTTTCTCCACACGAGGATTTGACCATGCGTACGTACCCGATCAAAAGGACTGGCGCAGCGATCGCCCTGGCCTTGTTCTGCTGTTCCACGAGAGGCGCCGAGACCGGCGGCACATGCAGGCTGAGCGTGGGCGGCAAGCAGGTGACCGCCGGAACCCACGCGATCGCCATCCGCGCCAAGCCGACGCCGCAGGAGACCCACGCAGCCAAGGAGTTCGCCGAGGAGCTGAGGCTGCTCACCGGCGAGAAGCTGCCGGTCGTGCCCGAGGGCGAGGTCGGCAAACGGACGCCGATCGTCGTCGGGCGGTGCGAGGGGCTGCTGGGCAAACTCGGCGTGAACGTGGACTTCGACGCGCTCGGCGTCGAGGGCATCGTTCTGCGGACGAAGGGCCCGGCGCTGATCCTGGCCGGCAACCGCCGCGGGGTGCTCTACGCGGCCTTCACGTTCATGGAGGACCACTGCGGCGTGCAGTGGCTGACGCCGGACTGCACCGTTCGACCGACCGGAGGGGATATCCGCGTCGGCAAGCTGGACCGCCGCTACCTGCCGCCGCTGGAATACCGCTCGACCGACTACCCGTGCAGCCGACCGGGCGACTGGGCCGTGAGGAACAAGGTCAACGGCACGCAGACGCGCCTGACCGAAGCGCAGGGCGGCAAGATCGCCTACTCGCATTTCGTCCACACGTTCAACGCCATCCTCAACCCGGCCGAGCACTTCGACGAGCATCCCGAGTGGTTCTCGATGATCGACGGCAAGCGCCGGGATGGGCGGACGCAGCTCTGCCTGACCAACCCGCAGGTGCTCGCCAAGGCCAAGGAGGCGGTGCGGCGGTGGATCGCCGAGAGCCCCGGCGCGACGATCTTCAGCGTCAGCCAGAACGACTGGCACAACTACTGCCGCTGCCCCAAGTGCTCGGCCCTGGCGGAGAAGGAGGGCTCGCAGGCCGGGCCGATCATCCACTTCGTCAACGCCCTCGCCAAGGACATCGCCCAGGACCACCCCGACAAGCTCATCAGCACGCTGGCCTACCAGTACAGCCGCAAGCCCCCCAAGCACGTCCGACCGCGCCCGAACGTCTGCGTGCGGCTGTGCAGCATCGAGTGCTGCTTCTCGCACGCGCTTCAGAGCTGCCCCAAGAACGCGTCGTTCGTGCAGGACATCCGCGACTGGAACAAGATCTGCGACCGGCTGTACATCTGGGACTACGTGATCAACTACCACCACAGCGTGATGCCCCACCCGAACTTCCACGTGCTCAAGCCGAACATCCGCTTCTTCATCGACCACGGGGTCAAGGGCATCTACGAGGAGGCGTGCTACTTCACCGAGAGCTCCGAGCTGGCCGAGCTGCGCACGTGGGTGATGGCCAAGACCCTCTGGGACCCCTCCTACGACACGCAGAAGGCGATCGACGAGTTCTGCACCGGCTATTACGGCCCGGCAGGCGAGGCGATCCGCGAGTACGTCGCCCTGATCACCGACCAGGTGAAGGGGCACCCGAAGCGGCACATGCATATCTGGTCCAAGCCGACCGAGCCGTACCTCAACGACGCCATGATCGCCGAGGCCGTCACGCTGTTTGACAGGGCGGAGAGGGCCGTCCGCGACAACCCCGCCCTGCTGCACCGCGTGCGCGTGGCGCGGATGCCGGTTCAGTACACGCGGATCGCCAAGGCCGACGGCGACGTCGGCGGGCTGATCGACGCCTTCGAAGCCACGGCCCGGAAGGCGAACCTGCAACTCGTTCGCGAGCACCGCAAGTACGGCGACCTGGAGAAGTGGCTGGAGCGCATGCGCGCCGCCAACGCCAAACGCGTCAAGGCGGCGAAAAGGGAGTAGGCCATGGAGCGGAACGTCTGGAGCGTTCTGGCGGCCCTGGGGGTTCTCGCCACGACCGCCGCGGGGGGGCCGTGGCGGCAGATCGGCGGCCCCGAGGCCGCGCCGCGAACCGGCGCTGTCGTGCTGAGGGCGCCGGGCGGGCCCATCCTCACATTCGGCGGCGAGCCAGGCAAGGCCGGCTACGTCCGACGATTCGACGGCGAGAACAACCGCTGGTCCGACCTGGCCCCGGCCAGGCCCCCGGCGCGGCGAGGCATCCATCCGACCTACGCGGCCGCAATGGACCCCGCAGGAAACCGCATCTACTGCCTGTCGATGGGCACGCTGTACGTTTACGACCTTGGCGGACAGCGGTGGGCCGAGACGCTCGCGGAGACCACGCCGCGCGGAGTCGTCGCCTGGGCCCGCGCCGCCGACAGCGACCGCTTCGGCCTGTGGCTTTTCGACCGCGACGCCGGCTGGAAGGACCTGGACTGCAAGGGCGACCTCTACCGCCCCTACTGCGACTCCGAGGGCATGACCTACGACGCCGAACGCGACCGCATGCTGCTGGGCTGGGGAGGGGGCTACCAGAAGAGGGGCGACGGGCGACTGACCGCCTTCGACTTCCGCACGCGCGAGCTGACCGTCCTCCGCCCCGCCGCGGCCGAGATCGGCCATATCCGGAATACGCGGGAGATGCAGTACGTCGACCACGCCGACTGGGTGGTCTTCGCCGAGCCGTACCTCCTCGGCAAGGGCGAGGATGCGACGAAGCTGCTGCGGATTTACGACTGCGCCGCCGACCGCTATGCCCTGCTGGACGCCGGCACGCCACCGGGGATGAAGGCCCACTCGATGGGGATCAGCTACGACGCCAGCCGGAAGGCCCTGTACGTGCTGACCGTCCGGGGAGCGCCCTGGGCCCTGCGGCTGGACCCGGCGACTGCGAAGCTCCGGGGCGTCCCCCCCGCCCCGCCGGAGCCGTCGGCCGCCGAGAAGGCCCGCGCCACCCTCGCCGATCCTGCGTACGTGCCATGACCTCCACGAGTTGGACACAGGATGACCTTGCCGGAGAGCTCCGCCGACAATGCGGCGTACTGGGCGGGGACGTGCTGATCGTGCACTCGTCGCTGAAGGCGATCGGCTGGGTCGAGGGCGGGCCCGCCGCGGTGGTCGCCGCGCTGCTGGACGCCGTCGACGAGACGGGCACGCTGCTGATGCCCACCTTCACCGCCCCCCGCCCGGACGGCGTGTTCCGCCTGGCCGAGACGCCCAGCCGCACCGGCGCGATCACCGAGGCGCTTCGCACCGCCCCCGGGGCATTGCGAAGCCGACACCCCACGCACTCCGTCGCGGCCGTCGGGGCCCGGGCGGCCGAACTCGTCGCGGGCCACGAGAACACCAGCGGCCTGGGCGTGGGCAGCCCCTTCCACAAGGCCGCCGAGGCCGGAGCGGACGTGCTGATGATCGGCTGCGACCTGACGAGCTGCTCGCTGGTCCACTGCGCCGAGGCCGTCGTCCGCGTGCCGTACCTCGGCAAGGTCTGCTACGAGGGCTACGACCGCACGCTGACGCTGATCGACGAGGCCGGCCGATCCGTCGCCGTCGGGCCGCGCGACGTGCCGACCGACTCGGCCGGCTTCACCGTCGTCCAAGCAGAGCTGGACCGCCGCGGACAGCTCGCCCGTGTCCGCCTCGGCGAGGCGGCCTGCCTGAAGTTCCGCGCCGCCGATGCGCTGGCAGTGGCCGTCGAGCTGCTTCGCGCCGACCCGGCTGCCCTGCTGTGCGACAATCCGACCTGCCCGGTCTGCCCGGCCGCGCGGAAGATCGCCCGCGCTGCGGCGGCGGGAGGCTGACGCCGCTCGGCCCTTCCGCGACCGCCGGTGACCGCCTACAATCCGCGTCCCATGCATCCGCAGGCCTAGGAGAGATCATGAGCAGTTCGGACGAGTTGAGAATCGGCGTCATCGGCGCCGGCGGCCGCGGCAAGCTCGCCCGCCACGCCCACAAGCCGGGAGAAGGCTCTCGCGTGGTGGCCGGGGCGGACATCGTCCCGGCGGCGCTGGAGGGCTTCCGCGGCTGGGCGGGCGAGGAGGCATTCGTCACGGCGGACTACCGCGAGCTGCTCGCCCGCGACGACGTGGACGCCGTCTTCGTCACCAGCCCCGACTACTGCCACGAGGCCCACGCCGTCGCCGCCGCCGAGGCGGGCAAGCACGTGTACCTCGAGAAGCCGATGGCCATCACGACCGCCGGCTGCGACCGCATCCTCCGCGCGGCGCGCAAGGCGGGGGTGCGGCTGTACCTCGGGCACAACATGCGCCACTTCCCGGTGGTGGTGAAAATGCGGGAGCTGATCCGCTCGGGGGCGATCGGCGAGCCGAAGACCGCCTGGTGCCGCCATTTCGTCTGCTACGGCGGGGATGCGTACTTCAAGGACTGGCACGCCGAGCGGCGGCTGGCCACCGGGCTGCTGCTCCAGAAGGCCGCCCACGACATCGACGTGCTGCACTGGCTGTGTGGCGGCTACACCCGACGGGTCGCCGCCATGGGCGGGCTGACGGTCTACGACCGCATCACCGACCGCCACCCGCCGGAGCAGCGCGGCGACGCCTCGTGGTCGTTGGACAACTGGCCCCCGCTGTCGCAGACGCAGTTGAACCCGGTGATCGACGTCGAGGACATCTCGATGATGCTGATGGAGCTGGACAACGGCGTGTTCGCATCCTACCAGCAGTGTCACTTCTCCCCCGACGGCTGGCGGAACTACACGGTGATCGGCACGGAGGGGCGGGTGGAGAACTTCGGCACGGTGCCGGGCGAGCGAACGGTTGTGCGGCTGTGGAACCGCCGCTGCCACTACAACCCCGACGGCGACGAGCAGTTCGAGTTCCCACCGCTGGAAGGCGGGCACGGCGGGGCCGACCCGCGGATCGTCGCCGAGTTCGTCCGCTACTGCCGCGAGGGCGGCACGGTGGCGACCAGCCCCGTCGCCGGGCGATTCAGCGTCGCCGCCGGCTGCTGCGCCACCGACAGCCTCCGCGACCGCGCCACCCCCCGCGACGTCCCGCCCCTGCCCGCCGACCTCCGCGAGCACTTCGAAGCCGACGAGGCCGAATGACAGCGCCCACCGCGAGAAGAGCCCGGCGGCGAGGTCGCCCAATCGGCCTGCCTCCCCCGCCCCGCCAGCATATCGGAATGCCAGGGCAGGATGGCGGGGACGGAGATCCGATGCACGCCCCATCCTCGACCGGGCCGACCTGCCGTGCCTGCGCGGGCTGAAAACGCTGGACCACCAAGCCCTCCGCCCGTTGGCGCTCCACTTCGCCGGGGGGTTCCAGGGCATCCGGCCCGAGCCGTAGCCCGGCTGCGGCGAAGCCCCGGGCCTACTCGAAGTACTCGATGCTCTCGATCGCGTCGCGGGCGCGGACGCGGTAGCCCATGTCCCCGCCCTCGAGGTCCCGGGCCTTGCGGTACAGCGCCTTGGCGGCGTCGGTCCGGCCGAAGCTCTCCTGGATCTTGCCCATCTCGTACCACGCCCGCGTCACGTGACGCTTGTGGTCCCGCGGCTTCTCGTCCGGCATCTTCTCGATCAGGCCGTACCATGCCAGCGCGGCCTCGCGCCGGCCCTGGAACAGGGCTCGCTCGGCCAGCCCCATCGCGAAACGGTACCGCGCGATGCCCCAGACCTCCTTGTTCATCAGGGCGGCGTCGAGGAGCTTGCGGCCTCGCTTCTTGTCGCCGATCTCCAGGTAGACCATCTCCGCTCGCGGGAGGGCGATGTACTCCTTGTCGTCGGGGTTGTCGGCGACGATGGCGTCGTAGAGCTCGCGGGCCTTGTCGTACTTCTTCATCGCGCGGTACGTAGCGGCCATCTGGAGGCGGGCGTCGCGTTTGCGTCGGCCCGTCTCGTCGTACTTGATCATGCGGCGGGCGTAGGCGAGGGACTTCTCGTGGGCGAGCATGTCCTCCCGGGCCTTCTCGGCGGCCCACTGGAGATCGCGATACAGGTTCCCGGGAACCTCCTCGCCGTCGGCGACGCCGGCGTCGAGGGCCTTGACCGCCTGCTCGATCTTCGCCATCGCGTCGGGGTTGACCTTCCGGCGGTTCCTGTCGGCGAGCTTGTGGGCCTGCTTGAACAGCTCGGCCGCCCGCTTCATCGAATCGCTCTCGGCCGCGTGGCAGCAGAACGCCAGGGCCAGCAACGTTGCGAGTGTGCGTCGGATCATCGGTCAGTCTCCCTCGATGACGGTGTACAGGGCATTGGCGGGCAGCGTGACGTGCACCTTGCCGCCCTTCCGCTCGACCTTGACCTCCGCGTCGGTGGGCAGGCCGTTGGTGTCCAGGGCGGTGGCCTTGTCCAGCGACGGGTTGGCGATCACCACGTCGGCGTCGATGTTCTCGACCAGGACGGGGTCCCCGCCCTTGCGGAGGATCTGGAAGCCGTCGTGCTTGCTGCCGTCGGCCTCGATCACCCGCTCGCGGGCGATCCACCCCGCCGGGCGGGCGACCGTGCCGGCCTGGACGAGCACCTTGCGGGATTCGGCCAGCGGGCGGTCGTCCAGGGGGACCACCGTGATCGAGCCATAGCCATTCCGCCCCCGAAGGGTCACGTCCTTCAGGGCGATGGTCGGCTGCTCGGCGAGGAAGCCGGCGGCGGCCTGGCATTTCGGGGCGTTGACGGTGTAGATGCCCTTGCCGTAATCCAGGCGGATCTGCCCGGTCGCGCTGGTGAGGATCTTGTTGTCTTTGTCGATCAGCTTGTCGAGCTTCTTCGAGACGCGGTTGTTCCTGGCGCTGCCCCCGTAGCGGACCTGCACCTTGCCCACGCACAACGCCAGCGGGTCCACCGGCGTCTGGACCGCCGACTCGACGGGCATCTCGCCCTTGTCGCGGTTGACGTCATACACGGCCGTCTCGGCGATCAGCGGGATCTTCTGCCCGTAGATGTCCTTCAGCGCGCGTTCCTCATAGACGACGGGCTCCTCGCATTCGGCGATGTAACCCTTGCGGAACGCCAGGGCGGTCGCGGGGAACAGGCCCATCTGCATCGGCTGGTTGTACGACCACTTGCCGTCGTGCGCCCCCCACTCCCCGCCGCCGGAGGCGAACCAGTAAAAGGAGTCCACGCCCGTCAGCGACATTTGCCCGGCCACCACCAGCGGGGCCTCGGCCTTGTAGAGGTTCGGCGGGACCCAGAGGCTCTCGAAGATCATCATGGGCCGCCCGACCGGCTGCTTGAGGTTCATGGGCAGGAAGTAGGGGCGCTTCAGCGCCGACCAGTTGCTGTAGCTCTGCTGGGTGAGGATCTGCCAGCCGGTGTTGATGCCCTTGTGCAGCGCCCCGTAGTAGGCGTTCTTGCCGATGACCTGGTTGGCCGTGTAGCTGTACCGCTCGGCATCGTCGCAGATCACCGGGTCCACGGTCTTCCAGTTGCCCGCGTTGATCAGTTGCTTGCAGCCCAACTCCTCGCGGAGGTAGTGCTCCATCTCCGCGTTGAACGTCCGCATCAGCTCGGTGTAGAACTCGAGCTGGTCGTCCAGGCGGTTGCGGGTCTTCTCGTCCCACCGACCGGCGCGGACCTTGGCGTCCAGCGTGTGGAACCACATCTGGAGCATCCCGGCCGTGCCCTTCTCCACACTGTCCTCCCCGCGGAGGTCCCAACCGGACTCGTACGTGCGGTAACGCTTGAAGGCCTTCTCCAGCGAGCCGTACTTCTTCTTGAGGAAGTCCCCGAACATCCGCAGCAACTGCCGGCGCGGCTCGCCCTTGATGCTCGACTCGGTGTAGAACAACAGCGAGTCCTCGTTCTGGAGCTGGATGATCCCCACCGCCGGGTCGTCCTTCAGCGGGATGCCCGTGTAGGGGTTGGGCTCGGTGTACAGCCGCTTGAGCCACTGCTTGTACATCTCCTGGACGGGCTCGTAGAAGAAGACCAGCCCGGCGAGGCTGCCGCCCTTGAAGCCCAGGTCCCAGCCTTCCTCGTTGTCGGTGTGCGAGCCCCAGTACGGGCTGATGGTGGAGTAGATGCCGGCCTTCTTGTACGCGGCCACCATGTACCACGCGCCGTGGAGGTCGGTGAGGTTGATGTCGTCGCGGGAGACGGGCGGGTCGTTGCGCCGGCGTTTGGGGGGCAGGTGGCCGTGAAAGCGAACCATGTTGATGCCGCGCTTGGCCTGCCAGCGGGCGTCGTGAGCGACGCGCTCTCGCTCGTCGGGGCCGACGACGAGCCCGCCGTCCTTGAAGGGGATCCGCCAGGCGTAGGTCGAGCCGGACCATATGCGGATCGGCTTGCCGTCCCCGCGGACGATGCTCTCGCCGTCCTCGCTGAGGCGGAGGAACCCATGCTCGCCGGCGACCTCCTCGTTGAGGCGCCGCAGGTCGATCGGCGAGTCCTCGAACGTGTCCCGCGTCCGCGGGAACGCCCAGGCCTTCTTGGGGTCCAGCTCGGGGGCCGTCTCCACCCGCTCGCCCGGCTTGTAGTGCATCCGCGGTCGGAACTCGAAGCCCTTCCGCGCCAGCACGAAGCAGTCCATCGCGCCCCAGCCCTTCTTGTCCTTGCCGGGGTCGACGGCCACGCGGAGTGTGTGCTTGCCCTTGGCCAGCTCCAGCGACGGCCCCTTGACCCAGGCGAGCTTGTGGCGGTTGGAGCCGTCGTGGGAGACGTAGGTCGCATCAAAAATCCGCCGCTCGTGCTCCAGTGTGTTGCGGTGCTCCTTGTCGGCCTGCTGCCACTGCTTCATCGGCAGCTCCGCGAGGTCCGCGCCGTCGAGCGCCCAGCGGTAGCCGGTGCTCTGGGTGTTCAGCCGCAGCCACAGCCGGTAGGTCCCCCCGGCAGGGACGGTGAAGGGCACGACCACGTAGCCGGAGCTCATCGACGGCTCGTCGAAGCTGTGCCACCAGTCCCCCCCCGACAGCGACGTCTCGCGGTCGACCGGATCGTACCAGTCGTTGGAATGCTCGACCTTCTTCGTGCCGCTCTCGGCCTCGACCCAGACATACGCCGGCTCGGCCCCAGCCGTCAGAGGGGTCGCCAGAACGCACGCCAGAACGCACGCCGCAAGTATTGTGAGCTTCTCTTTCATGCCGTTTCCTTCGCGTGGGAAGTACGTTCGCTACCAGTCCAGCCGACCTCCGGAGTATACCCCGCCCCCCATCCCTGTTGAAGCCGGGGCTGAATCAGTGCGCGGCGGACGTCGCGGTGCGTTCGGCGAGAGCCGCGAGGGCTTCGGCGGCGGTACGGACGTGGGGCTCGGTGGTGAACGGGCCGAAGCTGAAACGACAGGTGCCCGTCGGGTGCGTGCCGATCGTCTCGTGAGCCAACGGCGCGCAGTGCACGCCGGGGCGGGTGAGCAGGCCGAACTCGGCCTCCAGCCGCCCGGCCAACTCGCCGGGGGCCAGGCCGGCGACGTTGACGCTGAAGACCCCCGCGCGGTCGGCAAGGTCGCGCGGGCCGTAGACGGTGAGATTCTCCACGCCGTCGGTCAGCTCAAGGAACAGCCGGCAGAGCTTCTCGTCGTGGCTGCGGACGGTCTCGACGCCCCGCCGCAGCAGCCAGGCGACGCCCTCGCCCAAGCCGGCCAGGCCGATGGCGTTGTGCGAGCCGATCTCGTACTTGTCCGGCATGGTCGCGGGCTGGACGGCCTGTTCGCTGATCGTCCCCGTGCCGCCCTCCTTCATCGTCGGCAGGCGGTCCTCCATGCCCGGTCGGATGTACAGCACGCCGGTGCCCAGGGGCCCCAACAGGCCCTTGTGCCCGGGGAAGGCGACGAAATCGGCCCCGAGCGCCTGGACGTCCAGGGGCACGTGTCCGGCGGACTGGGCGGCGTCGATGACGCAGGGCACGCCGGCCTCGCGGGCGATCGCCGCGACCGCCGCGATCGGCTGCATCGTGCCCGTGACGTTCGAGACGTGCACGCAGGCGACCAGGCGCGTCGTCGGGCGGATGGCCCGGCGGATGTCGTCTGGGTCCACCAGGCCGGTCCGGGAGTCGCAGGGAACGAACTCCGGCTCGAGACCGGTCTGGGCGGCCAGGGCATTCAGCGGCCGGAGAATGGAGTTGTGCTCCATCGCCGTGGCAACGGCGTGGGTGCCCGGGGAGGCGGAGTTCAGCAGTCCCCGAACGGCGACCGCCAGGGCCTCCGAGCAGTTCATGGCGAAGACGACCCGCCGGGGGGACTCTGCCCCGATCAGCGAGGCCACGCCGGCGCGGCAGTCGGCGAGGATTCCCTCGCAGGCCTTGGCCTCGGCGTACGCCCCCCTGCCGGCCGAGGCGCCGCACGTCTGTGCGAAGGCCACCATTGCCTCGGTCACCGACCCCGGCTTGGGGAAGCTGGTGGCCGAGTTGTCCATGTAGATCCGCTGCGGGGCGCTCATCCCGACATCGTACGAACGGGGCCAGGGCGTTTCAACCGCCCGCGGCGTTCACTTTGCCTCGGCCATGCGGGACAGCTCCAGGCGGACGTGGCCTTCGCCCATGTTGGTGAGGCTGCCGGAAACCCGCCACGCCGTTTCGGCCGGCTCGAAAAGGCCGGAGAGCAGGTTCCACTCGCCGTCTTTCGGGACGTCGGCGGTGATGATCCGGCTCCACGTGTGCCTCCCGCCGGCGCGCCCCGGCAAGGCGCGGGCGACCTCCCCCACGGCCTCGCCGAACCGCAGCTCGCGCCAGATCAGCATGTCGGCGTGCTCGGCGTCGGGGACGTCGAGGCCCTCAAGGAGGATCTCGGCGATGAGGACCAGGTCGGCGGGCGTGGAGGGCAGCTCGCCGGCTGGCGCGGTCAGCCGGGCCTGCCGGCGGCGGTTGAGCCGCTGGAGCAGCCAGTCGGTCACGCCGTCCCAGTTGCGGGGCATGGCGGGATAGGGAGCGCCCTCGACGCCGGCGGCGCGGGCGAGGGCGAGAAGATCGGCGTCCGGCCCGCCGCCGGCCGTGCCGCCGACCGGCGCGGGAAGGCGAGCGTCCAGCACGAAGCCGATCTCGCGTACGCCGCCGTCACCGAGCATGCCGCCTTCGGCCACGGTTCGCAGCGCGTGGCGGGCGACAACGCGGCCGTTGCGGTCGACGACCGCGCGGACGGTCTCGACCTTCGTCTCGCCGGCCAGCCAGTCTCGCTCGGCGGCCCGGACACCCACACCGAGGGGATGGGCGGTGACCTCGCCCCGGAGGTTCTCCGGCACGGGCGAGCCGAGGCGGATGTCGGCCGGGCCGGCGGAGGCGAGTTCCGTCTCGCCGTTGCCGCAGCCGGGGGCGGTCGCGGCCAGGAAGGCAAGCGCAAGCCGGCCGGCGAGGCAACCGATGCATCGCGTGGTCATGTCGGTCCCCTTCGTATGGGGTCAGTCGCGGAGGATGTCGATCAGCAGTTCGAGCCCGCGGTCGAGCGTCTCGTCGTCGATGACCAGCGGCGGGGCCAGGCGAATGACGTCCGTCTGGGCGTAGCAGAGGAACATCCCGCGGTCGAGGGCTTCGAGGAACACATCCCGCGCGGGCTTGTCCACCTGCATGCCCACCAGCAGGCCCTTGCCCCGGACCTCCTTCACGCAGGCGATGTCCGCCTCGCGGATCGCCGAGACCACCTTCTCGCCCTTGACCACCGCTCGGTCGACGAGGCCCTCGTCCTCGATGAGCTTCATCGCCGCCGCCCCGGCCGCGGCGCAGACCGGCATGCCGCCCATGGTGCAGCCGTGGCTGCCGGGGCCGAGAACGTCGGCGTACTTGGGCGAAGCCACGCACGCCCCGACCGGCAGGCCGCCGCCGACGGCCTTGGCGAGGGTCATCACGTCCGGCGTGATGCCGTAGTGCTGATAGGCGAACCACTTGCCCGTCCGGGCCGGGCCGGTCCATACCTCGTCGCAGACCAGCAGCAGCCCGCGGTCGTCGCAGAGCTTGCGCAGGCCCTGCATGAACCCCGCCGAGGGCACGTTCACGCCGCCCTCGGCCTGGATGGGCTCGATGAAGACCCCGGCCGTCTCGTCGTCGACGGCCTCGGCGACGGCGTCGAGGTCGCCGTAGGGCACCTTGACGTTGCCGTCCAGCATCGGCTCGAAGCCCTGCTGGTACTTGCCCGGCGTCAGGGACAGCGCGCCCATGGTCCGCCCGTGGAAGCATCGCTCGAAGGAGAGGACCTTGTATCGCCCCTCCCCGGCGGCGCGGCGGACGAGCTTCAGCGCGGCCTCGTTGGCCTCCCCGCCGCTGTGGCAGTAGAACACCTTGCCCCCGAAGGCGTGCCCGGTGATCCGCCGGGCGAGGTCCACCTGCGGCTCGTTGGTGAAGAAGTTCCCGTGGCAGTGCAAGCGGTGGAGCTGGGCGGTGACGGCCTCGTTGATCGCGGGGTGACAGTGCCCGACCACCCCCGCGCCGCCGAAGCCGGCGAACAGGTCGATGTACTCCTTGCCGTCGGCGTCCCAGATCCTCGCCCCCTCGCCGCGGACCATCGCCCGCAGCCGGGGGCCGTAGTTGGGGATGATCCGTTCCGCCGTCGCGTCGAGAATCTCCGCCTGTGTCGCCATGGTCGCACTCTCCTGTGGGTACGGGCGCCGGCGGTTCCGGCCGGCACGGCGATGCCTTTGTAGGTCATTGCCACCGACCGGTCAAGCATCGCAGCGCGCACGACGCGGGGCGCGGTGCCGATCAGGATCCGTGGAGGGACGGTCCGCCCCGGTGGCCGGGGAAGGCCCCGGACGGATTACGTACCCCCGGCCCCCCCGCGGGCGGCCTGGCCTTCTCAGCGGCGCCGGCGGAGGCAGGTGCCGGCCAGGCCCACGCCCAGCAGCAGAAGGGTGGTCGGTTCGGGCGTGAGGGTGAAGTTGTCGAACGACGCGGCATCGTTGACCGTCGCCAGGGCCACCTTGCCGCTGAGGCCCACCAGCGAGGAGTCGGTCGTGCTGAGCACGGAGCTGCCGTCTACGATGACCGATATGGCCCCGGTGTCGGCATTGACGGACACCTCAGCCGAGTGCCACTGGGACTTGCTGAAGCTGCCCATGTCCCCGCCGATCTGGCGGCGAGTGTCGTCGACGACGTCGAACGCTTCCGAGGCGCTGGCGTTGTAGTTGAAGACGACGTAGTGGTAGTCGTCCGGATTGAGCACGTCCAGGCCGAAGCCGAAGGCCGCGTCGGCGTAGTCGTTGTCCTCGTCGAGTCGGAAATCGAACGTGGCGGTGAAACTCTCGACGACGGGGAAGGCCTCCACCCAGTAGCCCGGTGCGATCGTGTTGGGGTTGGTATCCCTCGTCGCCGGGTCCGTGTTGGTCTGCTTGAGCACGCCGGAATCGATGGTGTAGCTTGCCGGCGAACTGCCGGCGTTGTGCACGTCGCGAATCGTGAAGTCGTCGGCGCTGCCGTCTTCGAAGTCCTCATCGACCAGGAACGCGGCCGACGCGGGCACCGAAAGCGCAAGGACAACCGCGGCCAGAAGACAGGTAGCGCGTGTGGCAGTTACCATTTCACAGCCCTCCAGAGGCCGGCTCCATGCCTCCCATACGGGAACCCTGATCTCTATAACATGATGTTACCACGGAAGTACGCGTGCGTCAAGGGCAAGCCGTACCGTTCCTTGGGGCCGGGAGCACACGGCGAAAAGCGCGAAGGCGCTGCGAAGGAGAAGGGAAAGGGGACTCAATGGAAACAAGGCCGCGCGATGGGGGCGCGCGGCAGCGCGAGCAACGGGTTCGCCGGGCGGATCAGGCCTCGACGAGTTCCTGCTGGACGTTCTCGGGGACGAAGTTGTTGACCGCGGCGATATAGCCGCGAATCGCCTCGTCCAGCCGCTCTCGGGCCTCTTCCCGGCTGGCGGCGCGGGTGCAGCAGCCCGGCAGCGACGGGCAGACGGCCAGGTAGCCGCCCTCCCCATCGTCCAGAATGCGTATCGTGAGCTTCATGGTACTCGGTGCTCCTATTCCCATCCGGTGCCTGTACGGTTGTTGCCATACATTGTAGGCTCGAAGCGGCACGCGAGGGCGGGCAAAGACCCGCAAGGCGCACATCGGCCCGCAAGGCGCACATCCGATTCGAGCGGACGCCGGGGGGACTTTGAGCCGCATACAGACCCCGGCTCAAGAGAACGGCCCCGTGGCTTCGATACGGACCCGACCGAAGAACTGCACGAACGAATGGGCGGTCGGGCATGCGGGACGTTTTCGCCCGGCGTCCTTGCCAAGCACATCCTTTCCCCTGCATGCTACCAGATCGCCGGGCGGGACGCAACGGGGTTTGCTGCGTATTTCAAAGCGAGATGATGCCGATTCACCGGGGCCCTACTCGTAGACCACCACGTCCAGCCAGCGTGTCCCCCAGCGTCTGGCCCGTTCGTGCGAGCGGAAGAACACGTCCAGCCGGTAACCGCGGATGTCCCGCCCGCGGTCCAGCACCGGCACCGGGGCCCCGCCGTAGTAGCCCGGCACCGACAGCCGGGTGTGGAACGGCAGGATCGACGTGTCCGCCGCCACGAAGGCCGAGCCGTTCGTCCGGATGCTCCTGCCACTGGCGGTCCTGCCGTCGCTGAACTTCCCGCAGCACCGCCGACAGGGGCAGTAGGCCGTCACTCTCATGCGGACGACACGCGTGCGAGGCTTCGGCGGCGGCTTCGGCGCCGCGGGCGCCGGACGGGCGGGCTCGTCGGCGGGCGCGCCGGCGATCGGGGCATCGTCGGCGGCATCGGCCGCCCATCGGGTGGCGTGGTCGGCCAGGTCGGCCCCGGTGTAGCGGCTGAAGGCGTAGGCGCCGGCGGGGAGGTCGCGGATGACCGGCGCCGCCAGCCCGGTCGCCCCGGCGGTCGATCCGCCGCGGGAGGACCACGGCGTCGGCAGGGTACCCACCCACAGGGGCGTCACGGCCGCAAAGGCGGCGAAGACGGCGATTCGTCTGGCTCGCATGGACACGGTGTCGGCATCCGTCGCCGGGGGGGCCTTGGGGCCCGTCGCGGCCTGGCTCGCCCGGTGCGGCTCCGCCGCGAGGCCGGGTCTGACGTTCCAAGGCCCGGATGCCGTTCCGGACCGTGCTCCATCGATCAGCCGGGTTCGCCCGAGGCACGATCGATCGCGCAAAGGGCGGGAATCATACAGACAGATCGGCAACTGTCAAGTGCAAATACGCGGTTCGCCGGAAAAAGTTCGCTCTGCAAACCAACCGCGCAGCCCGGCGGAAGTTTCGGGATTCCCTGTACGGCAGTCAGGTACATCCTATATACTGAAGGCGATTCTCGACGGTCGTGCCCGGCTCGGCCGTCCCGGGTTTCGCCGTACGTCGCAGTAGCCTCGGAGTGCCGACATGGCTCGTGTGGCCCTCACAGCCGCCCTGCTGGCATCGCTGACCGCCATCGCGTCCGCGGACAAACTCTATCTCACCGACGGGCGGACGTTCACGGGCACGGTCGCCGTCAAGGGCGACACCGTCCACATCACCGTTCCCTACGGGACGTTGCGGTTCAGCAAATCGGTGGTCGAGCGGATCGAGCTGAAGGACACGCCCGAGCAGGAGTTCCGCAAGCGCCTCGGCGAGACGGCCCTGGACGACCCCAACGCCCTCTCCGCCCTGGCCGGCTGGGCCGCCGAGAACGCCCTCGAGCGCCAGGCCAACGACCTCTACACCCTCATCCTCAAGCTCGACGCCGATCACCCGCGGGCCCGGCGGGCCCTGGGCTTCATCCGGATCAACAAGCAGTGGATGACATTCGGCAAGGCCCTGGAACTCGCCCGGGGGCGCATGGAGGCCGGGAGCTACGCCGCCCTGCTGGCCGACATCCTGCCGGCCCTCAAGGCCGCCGCCAACACCAAGGCCCGGCACATGGAGGTGGCCGAACTGCTGGCCCACACGCAACTGCGAAGCAAACGCTTCGCCGAGGCCGCCGAAGCCTTCGCGCTGCTCGCCGAGCAGGCCGATCCCCCCCGCAGCGCCCGGGCGGCCGCGATCATCCGAATCCTCGAGGAAAACGCCGACGGCATGTACGTCCTCCGCGAGGCCTATCCCCCCACCGCCGGGCTGCTTGGCGACGCCAGGCCGTCCATCGAGCCCGGACCGGCCTCGCTGGCCAACCCCGTCGTGCTCGACGCCGCCCTCCGCGACCGGGCCAAGCAGGAGATCTCCGCCGGGCGCGAGCTGATGGACGAGGCCCGCACGCTCGACGCCACCGACCCCGACGCCGGCGCCGCGAAATACGCCCGGGCCGAGCAGGCCTTCCAACGCGCCGACGCGCTCGTGCCCGACATCGCCCGCAGCTACCTGGTGGAGATCATCCGCCGCCGGGTGGCCGCCATCCGCAAGGACGCCGACGGCAACGCCCGCAAGTTCGACGAGCAGATGGGCAACCTGGGGGTCAGGGACCTCTCCCCGAAGGACTACAAGAACATGATCCTTCGGCTGATCCACCACCTCGACGGCACGCGGGCGGACCTCCAGCGCATCCTCGAGCTCGCCGCGCCCTACCCCCGCGAGCTCGTCCTCGAAATCAAGTGGGCCGAGTTTGGCTTGACAAAGATCGAGAACATGAGGAAGATTCTCGTTACGGAACTCGATGGCAGGAAATAGACACTACATCGCGATGGTTGTCTTTCTTGCCGGCGCCGCCGCCCTTGCGGCCGCGACGCTGACCAGCCTGCCCGATTTCCTCTCCTCCGGGGGCATCCAGAAGGCCCTGACCGACCTCGACGCCGGCCGATTCGAGCAGGCCGAGAAGCACGCCGTCGCCCTCGCGACCGACCCCGAGCATCCCGCCGCGCGGGCGTGGGCGATCGTCGCGGCCGCCAGGCACCGCCGCGGGCAGTACGCCTCGGCCTCGCGGGCGTACCGGCTGTTCCTGGCCTCGGCGGACACGCAACGGATGCGGCAGTACGCCCTGGACCAGATCGAGGCCTGCCGCCGCGCAACCGAGCCGCGCCCGCCCCAGACACCGGCGCCCCCGAGCAAGCGGCTGGACGCCGAGCAGCGGGAGCGGCTGGGCGAGGTGCACGACCGCCAGTACGTCGAGTCCAGCGAGCATTTTGTCGTGCGGGCGCGGAACCCCGAACTGGCCAAGCTGGTCGCCGGCGAGGCCGAGGTCGCCCTCGACCGGATCTGCCACGTCATCCTCGCCGGGCAGGACTACCCGCACACGGTGACCATCCGAATCTGGGCCGACCACGACAGCTATCGCGCCCACGCCACCGACGCCCCGGAATGGTCCGGCGGGAGTTTCCGGCTGATCAGCAACGACGGCATTCTCAACCGCCGGATCGACCTGACACAGCGAAACGTCGAGGGCGAGTTCGCCACCATCATGGTCGACCGCGTCCTGCCCCACGAGATGTGCCACCTCGTCCTCCAGGAGTTCTTCGGCGACGCCACCTGCCCGCTGTTCCTCAACGAGGGCCTGGCCATGATGGCCGAGTCCTCCGCCGACACCGGCCGCGTCGAACTGGCCGGCAAAACCGTCGCCGGGCGGGCTCGGACGAGCCTCGAGGCCCTGCTGGTCGCCCGGCGGTACAACATGGACGAGCCGCGGAGCTTCTACGCCATGTCCTTCAGCTTCGTGGAGTTCCTCCACGGGCGGATGACGCCCAGGCAGTTCCGCGAGTTCCTCCTGCACGTCAAGGGCGGCTGCACTGTCGCCGACGCCCTCCAGCGCAGCCTCTACCTCCCCGCCCGGGACGGCTTCCTGCCCGCCGTTGCCTCCGCCTGGGAAGACCACGCCGTCGAGCAGTCCCAGTTCGTCGAGGCCCTCGCCCTGACCGACCCGGCAAGGGACTGATCCACGCGGCGCCGTTCCCGCGAAGCTCCGCACGACAAGCACCGAATCTCACGGAAGCCTCAGGGGCCGAAACACCGAACCCGCCTCCTCCCGGCCGACGACATACGTGGCCCCGCCAGCGCGTCCCCCGCAACATCACCCCCGCGTTCCCCCGCCCCGTTTCCGCGGGCGCATAACAAAGCCGTGCACTCCGCGTCGAGTCGCCGAAACGGGGCCCACCTGGTTTGACGGCTCCGGCCAGGGAGTCCTCCGGCACGCGTCGCAGGCTCGCTTATGGCTGCTTCCTTCCGGACCTGACCAGGTTCACGGCGCAACGCTGCAGAGGGCCCAGCCCTCAACGCCATCTCACCAGGCGGGGTGACTCATCTCGGCCAACCCTCGACGGAGAATTCAGTCCCGCTGTAGCGGATTGCGGGTCTCCCGAAGGATCAGGGCACCGCTAGCGCCCCACCTAGCACGGCAACCGCTCACCATACCACGGACCCCGCCGATGAAGCAAGCACCCCGCGAGCGGATTCCGCCCGCCGATCGGTCCCCCGCCCGGTGACCGGTCCCCGGTGGCGACGGCACGCCACCGGCCCCGCCGAGGTCCCCGTCGGAGGTCCCCTCCCTCCGGGCGCCCCCCCTCGGCCCCGGTGTGTCGGTTCTGTCCACCCGCCGGGACAGTGGACACAGAACCCATGGGGATCTGTTAATCTATGTTATTAAACGACTTATGATAATTCTATCCCTGTCCACCCCGCCGTCCGTCCGGACAGTGTCCCCGGTGGTGGGACACGAGGCTCCGCGGGGCGGCGGGTCCGTGCGTCGCGAACGCGGATGGGTGAGGTACGTCGCAGCCGCCCGGGGGTTTCAGGGGTGGAATCTCTTCGAGGCGGCGATCCGGGAGACTGCGATGCGGAACCCTTGCGCGGCGGTTGTGGCGGTGGCGAGTGTGGCGTGGCTGGCGGCCGGGGCCGGAGCGGGCGAGGGCCTCGTGCCCAATGGCGGGTTCGAGGAGCCGGCCGGAGCGGACCCGCGGGAGCAGATCGCCCGGGATATCCGCAAGCTCTACGGCGGGGCCAAGCCGACGCCGTTCGCCGGGTGGTTCTTCGGCGGGGGCTGGGAGAACGGGCGGTACACGGTGCACGCCTCGTCGGAGGCCCACAGCGGCAAGCGGTCGTGCGAGATCCGCTGCCGCAAGAAGGGCCGGGGGGGCATCGCGTCGATGCCCTTCAAGCTCCGCCCGGGCACGATCGTGAAGGTGGAGTTCTGGCTGAAGGCCCGCGACGCCGAGGGCGGGCAGGTGCTGCTGAACTTCGAGGGCACGCCCGGCGACGGCTGGAACCGCCTCCGCATCCCCGGCGGGACCTACGACTGGCGCAAGGTCACCCGCCGCTGCGTCGTGCCCGTCCGCCACAGCCGCGCCGACGGCCAGACGCTGCTGATCTTCATCTACTCCAAGACCGGCGGGTCGATCTGGATCGACGACGTCTCGGTCACCACCGTGGACGTCAACGAGCTGGCGGAGTCCCCCGGCCCGCCGGCGCTGACGGCCCCGCGTCCCAAGGCCGTCCCCGAGCCGGCCGGGTCGGTCGGCTACCGCGTGGACGTCGCCGACGGGCTGACCAAGGTGCTCTCGAACACGGACTTCGCGGCCGAGACGGCGGGGCGGGCCTCGCTGGCCCTCTGCCGCAACGAGGCCGAGGCCGTGCAGGTGATCGTCGAGGCCCCGTGGCGGGACGTGAAGGTCGAGGCGGTGGATCTGTCCCCGCTGACCGGCCCGGACGGTGCGACGATCCCGGCGTCGGCAATGACCTGGCGGCGGGTGGACGACGTGGAGACCACCGTCTCCCCGCCTTACCCCGTCCGCCGCGTGGGCCTCTGGCCCGACCCGCTGATGCCCCCGGGCCCCTTCACCGTCGAGGCCCCCTCCCGCCGGGCCGTGTGGGTCGAGCTCAAGGCCCCCGCCGACGCCGCGCCGGGACGCTACAGGGGCACGATCACGGTCCGCCCGGCCGGGCTCGAACCCACCGCCGTGCCCCTCGATGTCACCGTCTGGGACCTGGCCATCCCCGACAAGACGCACCTCCGCACGCTGACGTGGCTGGGAACGGGGGTGATCCGGGCGTTCTACGGTCTGAAATGGTCCCCGGAGAACCAGCGGCGGTTCGAGCGCATCCTCCGGGACTACCAGGACATGCTGCTGGATCACCGCCTCGGCCCCGGCGGCGCGGTGGCCAACCGCGTGCACAAGAACCGCAAGACCGGCACGTACGACTTCTCGCAGGTGGACCAGCGGCTCCAGCGGCTGATCGGGCGGGGAATGAACGCGTTCATCATGGGCACGGCCCCGAACCTCAAGCGCAAGGGCAAGAAGCGGTACACGCCGGAGTTCATCGCGCAGTTCACCGACATGCTCAAGGCCTACGGCGACCACCTCCGCGAGAAGGGCTGGATCGACAAGGCCTACGTGTACACCTACGACGAGGCCCCCCGCTCGGCCTGGCCGGAGGTGCGGAAGATCGCCAAGGCCATCCGCGCCGCCGCGCCGGAGCTGCGCATCCTCCAGTGCCTCAACCAGCCGGCGGGGGTCAAGGCCCTCGAGGACGCCATCGACGTCTTCGACGTCTACGTCGCCCAGTACCACCGCACCGGCGTGGCCAACCTCCAGAAACGCGGCACGGAGGTCTGGCTGGCCGTCTGCTGCTACCCCATGGAACGCCCCAACCTCTTCATCGAGTACCCCCTGATCGACGGGCGCCTGCTGGCCGTCTACTGCTGGAAGTACAACGCCGCCGGCTTCGAGTACTGGTCGCCGAACTCCTGGGGAACCAACTGGCGGGCCAAGCCCCCCAACCAGTGGCCGGACGCGCCGTGGAACCCCAACACCTTCGGCCGGTACAACGGCGACGGCTACCTCCTCTACCCGGGGCCGGACGGCAAGCCCTACCCGTCGATCCGCCTGAAGGCCTTCCGCGACGGCGTGGAGGACTACGAGCTGCTGCGGCTGCTGGCGGGCCTGACCGACCGGGCCCGCAAGGCCGGCAACGCCCCGGCGAACCTGCTCGCCGCCGCCAAGGCCGTGCTGGACACCGAGGGCGTCCTCGCCGACAGCGGGACCATCCTCGCCGACGCCGAGGCGTACAAGGCCTTCCGCCGCCGCGCCGCCGAGACGGCCCTGAAACTGAAAGCCCTTGTGGGAGAATCAGAATGAGCTCGCCAGCAGCCGCATGGAGTGTCCTGGTCGCCGCCGCCGTGGGAGCCGGCCTGGCCGGCCTGGCCGCCGCGCCGCTTCCCGCCGCCGAAGGCAAGGCCGACAGCCAACTGATTCGCAACCCCTCGCTGGAGGTCCGCAGCGGGCCTCGGAAGTTCTACCCGGCCGAGCCGTGGGGCTACGCCCTGCTGGACGGCGTGGCCCGAAGTCCTTTTGCCAACTGGGGTTACTCGGGCTTCTGGGACGGCGGAGAGTACGACATCAAGCTCGGCGAGGGACGGACGGGCAAGCTGTGCGCCCGGCTTGTCTGCCGCCGCCGCGGCCGCGGGGGCATCTGCACCGACGAGATCCGCGTCCGCCCGGGCACGAAGCTCCGCTTCCGCGGGCACTTCAAGGCCGTCGCCGCCAGGGGCCGCTGCTGGGTGAACTTCGAGGGCGACGCCGGCGACGGGTGGCACAAGATCGAGCTGCCGCGGAAGCCCGACTACGACTGGATGGAGGTCACCGGCGAGCTCACCGCCGCCGGCCCCCGCCGGGGGCGCAAGCTCGCCGAGGACGGCAAGGTCGCGGTGCACGTCTTCATCTACACCCGGGCCTACGGGGAACTGTGGATCGACGACGTGACGCTCAGGCCAATCAGCAGCGAGAAGTAGCCGCCACGCCGTCGGAGAGAGCATGAACTGGCAAGTTTGCCCGGAAAACACTTGCCTAAGGTGTAAACCCTAGGTATCATACCGGAGTTAATTTGAAATTGTTCGGTCGGGTGTGTATCCGGCCATGGTGGTGAGGCAAAGCCCGGTTTTCGAGCCTGCCGGGCCGCGCCGCTGTGTTCTTTGCCCGACTCGAGTACTGGAGGTCAACAAGATGAGGGTTCCCGAGGTTTCTGCGCTGATCGTGTGCGCCATGGTCGCCGTGACCGGGCCGCTCCTGGCTGACGACTTCAATCCACCGTCCTGGCGAGGGAACGACACCTCGCTGACGGCGGAATGGGAGATACTCAGCGACACCAACCCGCTACCCCCGGACGGGCCGCTGACGTCCATGAGCGGGACAAGTGGCATCTACACAACGGAACTTGAGACATGGGACACAAGCTGGCAAACGGGAGACGGTGACGGCGAGCTGATCTGGTCCGCGCGGAACAGCTTCAAGATCACGATGGACAACTTCGCCGACTCGTCCGACGAGATGCTGATCTGGCTTCAGATGACCGGGGCGTGGACCGCCGCGCCGGAGATCGTGATCGTTCGGGGGTATGGCGTGGACGAAGGCTGGGTCTTCGGCGACGAGACGGCGCCGCTGGCGTCGGGAGCATCGTCGACGCAGGCATGGTGGCTCTACAGCCTTGCCCCGAGCACAGACAAGGTCGAAGTCTGGGGCGATTGCCTGGCCGGCACGACGCTCGACCAGGTCGTGATGGATATCACCCCCGAACCGGGCACGCTGGGGCTGCTGCTTCTCGGCGGCCTGGGGGTGCTGATCCGAAGGCGCCGCGCCGCCTGAGCCCACACTGCAGATCGAAGCATTCCCGGCCCCCGTCGCCCGCCGGCGGGGGCCGGCTTTGTGCGCGCCCGGCCTTGCAATCGCGGCGTGGGCCGATAGGATTCCCTTGCCGGGCGCGAGGCGCGCGGCGCAACACGAGCGACAAGGTAAAGGAAGCGCACCATGGCCGAAGCGAAGGCGGATATCGGGCTGATCGGGCTGGCGGTGATGGGCCAGAACCTGGTCCTGAACATGAACGACAACGGCTTCAACGTGGCGGTGTACAACCGCACGGTGAGCAAGGTGGACGACTTCAAGGCCGGCGAGGCCAAGGACCGCGACGGGATCATCGCCACGAAGTCCGTCGAGGAGTTCGTCGCCGCGCTGAAGAAGCCCCGGCGGGCGATGCTGCTGGTCAAGGCCGGCGACCCGGTGGACAAGTTCATCGACACGCTCATGCCGCACCTCGAGCCCGGGGACATCATCATCGACGGGGGCAACAGCAACTTCAACGACACGCGGCGCCGCTGCGCGAAGGTCGAGGACGCCGGGCTGCTGTACATCGGCACGGGCGTCTCCGGCGGCGAGGAAGGCGCCCGCCACGGGCCGAGCATCATGCCCGGCGGAAGCCCGGCGGCGTGGGAGCACGTCAAGCCGATCTTCCAGGCCGTCGCCGCCAAGGCCACCGACCCCAAGACCGGCGGCGAGGAGCCCTGCTGCGACTGGGTCGGCGAGAACGGCGCCGGGCACTTCGTCAAGATGGTCCACAACGGCATCGAGTACGGCGACATGCAACTCATCTGCGAGGCCTACCACCTCATGAAGGCCATGGGCCTGGAGCCCGGGGAGATGTCCGAAGTCTTCGCGAAGTGGAACGAGGGAGACCTCGACAGCTACCTCATCGAGATCACACGCGACATCCTCGCCCACGTCGACGAGGAGACGGGCAAGCCGATGGTGGACGTGATCCTGGACACGGCCGGGCAGAAGGGCACGGGCAAGTGGACGGGCATCACGGCTCTGGACCTGGGCATGCCCCTGACGCTGATCGGCGAGGCGGTGTTCGCACGGTGCCTGTCGGCGCTGAAGGACGAGCGGGTGGAGGCGGCCAAGGTGCTCACGGGCCCGGAGGCGAAGTTCGACGGGGACCGCGACGCGTTCATCGAGGACATCCGCCAGGCGCTCTACGCCAGCAAGATCGTCAGCTACGCCCAGGGCTACCAGCTCATGCGGGAAGCGGCGAAGGAATACGAGTGGAACCTGAACTACGGCGGGATCGCGCTGATGTGGCGCGGCGGGTGCATCATCCGCAGCCAGTTCCTCGGGCACATCAAGGAAGCGTTCGACGCCCAGCCCGACCTGGTCAACCTGCTGCTGACGCCCTACTTCAAGGACGCCGTGACCAGTTGCCAGGACGCCTGGCGGCGCGTGGTCGCCCGGGCCGTCCAGATGGGCCAGCCCGTCCCGGCCTTCAGCAGCGCCCTGGCGTACTTCGACGGCTACCGCAACGAGCGCCTGCCGGCCAACCTGCTCCAGGCCCAGCGGGACTACTTCGGCGCCCACACCTACGAGCGCCTGGACAAGCCCCGCGGCGAGTTCTTCCACACCAACTGGACCGGCACCGGCGGGACGACGACCGCCAGCACGTACAACGCCTGAGCCTCACCGGCCGGGACGCGAGGAACGCATGCGAGAGCAACTGAACCGGGCGGCCGGGCTGGAGGTCTACGAGGCGAGCATCGTCGGCGGCGGCGAAGCCCCGACGACGTTCCTGGGCCGCCGGGGCACGGAGAAACGGATCGGGCAGGTCGGCGGGACGGCGCTGCCGAACGTCGAGCGGGTCGGTGAGTTCGAGGGCCGGCCGGTGACGGTCGGCCCGTGCGACCACGACAACGCCGTCGCCCTCCGCCGGGAGCTGCCCTGGGCGGCCCCCGCGACGCTCGGCCTGGCCACCAGCGCCGGGCTGGGAGACCGCCTCGGCCTGGCCACGCCCGGGCACGTGCGGGCGGTCCGGGCCGAGGGCGAGGGCATCGCGGCCGTGCTGGCCCAGCAGTCCATCCGCGAGATGGCCCGCACCGAGCGGACGCCCGAGCAGGTGATGGACTGCGCGACCTACGGCGTGATCCAGGAGGGCTTCCGCGAGGGCTTCGGCTCCGACGCCGACCACCTCCAGAAGCCCGAGGACATCGACGCGACCGTCGCGGCGGGCTTCACGATGTTCACCATCGACCCCGGGGCCCATGTCGTCAACGAGGCCGACACGCTGGCCGCGGACGCCCTCGCCGAGCGGGCCGAGACGCTGGACTACGCCACGCTGGAGTCCTCCGCCGACGACATGCGGTCGCGGTACTGCGGCAGGAGCTTCGAGCTCGCCGACGGCAGCGCGGTCGGCGGCGACGACGACGCCTGGCTGCGGGCGCTGGTCAAGTACGGCGGGGCCGTCGCCCACGCGACGCGGATGTACCGCCACCTCGTCGCCAAGGCCGACGGGCCCTTCGAGCTGGAGATCAGCGTCGACGAGACCGACTCGCCCACCTCCCCGGCCGAGCACTACTTCTTCGCCGCCGAGCTCAAGCGCCTCGGCGTGCCCTGGGTCTCCATGGCCCCGCGGTTCGTCGGGCGGTTCGAGAAGGGCGTGGACTACATCGGCGACCTCGACGCCTTCCGGGCGAGCTTCGCCCGCCACGTCGCCGTCATGCGGACGCTGGGGCCGTACAAGATGTCCATCCACTCCGGCAGCGACAAGTTCAGCATCTACCCGATCGTCGCCGAGGCGACCGGCGGGATGGTGCACCTCAAGACGGCCGGGACGAGCTACCTCGAGGCCGTCCGGGCGGTGGCGCGAATCGAGCCGGAGCTGTTCCGGGCGATCTACGACTTCGCCCGCGAGCACTACGAGGCGGACAAGAAGACCTACCACGTCTCGGCGGACATGGCGAAGGTCCCGCCGGCGGCGGAGCTGGCCGATGGGGAACTCGCCGGGCGGATCGACGAGTTCGACACGCGCCAGGCGCTGCACGTGACGTTCGGCAGCGTCCTGACCGCCGACGGCGGCCGGCGGTTCCGCACGCCGCTCTACGCCGCGCTGGAGCGGGACGAGGAGGCCCACTACGCCGCCCTCGCCGCCCACCTCGGCCGACACCTCTCGCCCTTCGCGGCGGGATAGCAACCGGACACGAAAGGAGAACTCTCACGTGAGCGATGAACTCTTCGACGTCAGCGGGAAGGTGGTGGCGATCACGGGCGCGGCGGGCGTGCTGGGCAGCGAGATGGCCCGGGCGCTGGCGGCGCGGGGGGCGAAGGTCGCGGTGATGGACATCGCCGACGACGACGCCGGGGGGCTCTGCGACGAGATCGCCTCCGCCGGCGGGCAGGCGGCCGCGGTCCACTGCGACGTGCTGGACAAGGCCGACATCGCCCGCGCCCACAACGAGGTGGTCGAGAAGCTCGGCCCCGTCGACGTGCTGATCAACGGCGCCGGGGGCAACAAGAAAGAGGCCACCTGCGTCCCGCCGGAGACGACCTTCTTCGATGTCCCCGCCGAGGCGCTTCAGTTCGTCTTCAACCTCAACATCCTGGGCACCATCCTGCCGAGCCAGGTCTTCGGCCGGGCCATGGGCGAGCGCGGGGCGGGCACGATCGTGAACATCTCCTCGATGTGCGCGTTCCACCCGCTGACGCGCGTGGTGGGCTACTCGGCCGCCAAGGCCGCGGTGAGCAACTTCACGGAGTGGTTGGCGACGTACATGGCTCAGAACTGCTCGACGTCGATCCGCGTCAACGCGATCGCGCCGGGCTTCTTCCTGACCGAGCAGAACCGCTTCCTGCTGACCGACGAGCAGACCGGCGAGCTGACGGCCAGGGGCAAGCAGATCATCGACGGCACGCCGATGGGGCGCTTCGGCGAACCGGGCGAGCTGATCGGCACGCTGGTGTGGCTGATCAGCGACGCGGCGAAGTTCGTCACCGGCGTGGTCGTCCCCGTCGACGGCGGGTTCAACGTCTACACCATCTGACCGCCCGCAACGGAGGCAACGACATGGACGCCCACGAAGCCATCCTCACGCGACGAAGCATCCGCAGCTATGCCGACGGCGGCGTCGACGAGGCCGCCATCGAAAGGCTCCTCCGCGCCGCCATGGCCGCGCCGTCGGCGGGAAACCAGCAGCCGTGGCATTTCGTCGTCCTCACCGAACGCCGCCTGCTCGACGCCATCCCGCAGTTCCACGAGTACTCGCAGATGCTCAAGCAGGCCCCGGCAGCCATCGTCGTCTGCTCCGACGGCGGGCGCGAGGGCATGAACGTGTACTGGCCCCAGGACTGTGCCGCCGCGACGGAGAACATCCTGCTGGCCGCCCGCGCCGAGGGGCTGGGCTCGGTGTGGCTGGGCATCTACCCCGAGCGGGATCGCATCGCCAGGCTCCGCGAGCTGCTGGGGATGCCCGAGGAGATCACGCCGTTCTGCGTGGTGGCGGTCGGGCAGCCCGGCGAGGACCCCGGCCCGGCGGACCGCTACGACGACGCCCGCGTCCACCGCAACGGCTGGGCCTGACGCCGTGGCCGGCGCGGCCGAGACCGGGCCGTTCCGCCCGCCGGCGCTGAGGCCGCTGCCGCTGGGCCGCATCCGTCCGGCCGGGTGGCTGGCCGGGCAGCTTCGCATCCAGGCCGACGGGCTGACCGGACACCTCGACGAGTTCTGGCCCGACGTGGCCGACAGCGGCTGGATCGGCGGCGGCGCCGACGGCTGGGAGCGCGGCCCCTACTGGCTGGACGGGCTGGTGCCCTTGGCGTTCCTGCTGGACGACCAGCGCCTGCTGGGCAAGGCCCGGCGGTGGGTGGAGCATATCCTGGGCGCCCGGCACGCCGACGGCTGGCTGGGCCCCGACCGCCCCCGCCGCGGGGGCAAGGCCACCGACCGCCGCGACCCCTGGCCTGTGTTCGTCGCGATGAAGGCCCTGGCGCAGTACCAGGAGGCCACCGGCGACGGACGCGTCCTCGACGCCCTGCTCGCCGCCTGCCGCTGCATCGCCGACCTGCTCGACCGCCAGCCGCTGTTCGAGTGGAACCGGATGCGCTGGCCCGAGCTGGCGTGGCTGGCCCAGTGGCTCCACGACCGCACCGGGGACGCCGCCCTGCCCGCCCTGGTCGACAAGGCCGCCGGGCAGGGCTACGACTGGATCGCCCACTTCGCCGACTTCCGCTACCGCGACCGCAGCGACCGCTGGAGCCACGAGACCCACGTCGTCAACAACGCCATGGGCCTCAAGGCCGCGGCGCTGCTCTGGCGACGGACCGGGCGCAACGACCACCGACGCGGCGTCGCCGACGCCCTGGCCGCCCTCGACCGTTGCCACGGGCAGGCGACGGGCGTCTTCACCGGCGACGAGTGCCTGGCCGGCACGAACCCATCGCAGGGCACGGAGCTGTGTGCGGTCGTCGAGATGATGTTCTCGCTCGAGGTCGCCGCGGGAATCACCGGCGAGCCGGCCCTCGCCGACCGCCTCGAACGCGTCGCCTTCAACGCCCTGCCCGCCGCCTTCCGCCCCGACATGTGGGCCCACCAGTACGATCAGCAGGCCAACCAGGTCCTCTGCCGGCGCGACGACGACGCCCCCTGGACCACCAACGGGCCCGACGCGAACCTCTTCGGACTCGAACCCCACTACGGCTGCTGCCTGGCCAACATGCACCAGGGCTGGCCCAAGCTCGCCAGCCACCTCTGGATGGCGGCGCCGGACGGCGGCCTGGCGGCCGTGGCGTGGGCGCCGTGTTCGCTCCGCCACGACACGCCCGCCGGGCCGGTCGAGCTCGAATGTCGCACCGAGTACCCCTTCGGCGAGACCGTGGAGCTGACCGTCCGCGCCTCCCGGCCGACCGCCATGCCCCTGCACCTCCGCATCCCCGCCTGGGCGGACGGGGCCACCGTGACCGTCGCCGACGCCCCCCCCGCCGACGCCCCGGCCGGGGGGTTCTTCCGCCTCGACCGCACGTGGTCCGGCGAGAGCGTCGTGCGCCTGCACTTCCCGGCCGCGTGGCGGGTACAGAGGAGGCACCACGGTGCGGTGACGCTGCATCGGGGCCCGCTGGTGTACGCGCTTCGCGTGGGCGAGCGGTGGGAGCAGGTCGCGGGCCGGCGCCCCCACGCCGACTGGGAGGTCCTGCCGACCACGCCGTGGAACGTCGGCCTCCGGCTCGACCCGGCCGACCTGGGGGAGGCGGTCCGGCTCCAGCGGCGAGGCGTCGGGGATCGCCCGTTTTCACCGGAGGGCGCGCCGCTGGTGGCGACCGTCCCGGGCCGGCGCGTGCCCGGCTGGACGCTGGCGCACAACGCCGCCGCGCCCCCGCCGGCGGGCCCCGTCGAAGGCGCCGGCGAGGTCGAGCAGTTTCCTCTGATACCCTACGGGTGCACCAACCTCCGCGTGACGGAGCTGCCGCTTCTGCGGCAGTAGCGGCCGAGGGGGCACTTCCCGTCGCCGTTTGCCGGCGGAACTAAAGCCGCCCCCCGGTCCCGCCGATGAGTGCCTTTGTCAGGGATCAATCGCAACCCGCCCCTACCGGGCGCTGAGGCACACGGTGAGCGAACCGGGTGGTCCGGGCACGTCAGTCCGGGCCGGTGCGCAAACCGTCTGTTGAGGCCACGGCCGCCACGGCGGCACCGGAGCAGGAGCGCGGCACGTCATGCGAACCCTGATAGCCGATGACGACCCCCTCTACCTGACCCTCCTGGAAGACCTGCTGGCCCGCTGGGGCCATGACGTGGTCGCCACCCGCGACGGGCGGGAGGCCTGGGACGCCTGGAAGGGCTCCGACGACATCCCCCTGATGCTCCTGGACTGGATGATGCCGCAGATGGACGGATACGAGCTCTGCCGCACCATCCGCGCCGACGGCCCCGACGCCGACACGCCCTACATTATCCTCATCACCGGCAGCCGGGGGGAGAAGGACCTCATGCGGGTCCTCGTCGCCGGGGCGGACGACTACCTCATCAAGCCGTTCCAGCCGTCCGACCTCCAGGTCCGCCTCCGTGCCGCACAGCGGATCATGGACCTCCGCGACCAGGTCGCCAGGCTGCAAGCCGAGCTGGCCGGTACAAACCTGCTGACGGGGGCAGACCACCAGAGGAGTTGCACATGACCCCCCCCAAGCCCGAAGCCACCGCCCCCCCCCGCACCGAGGACATTCTGCGATCGGAGTTCGCCGACGACCCCGGCTTCGCCGAAATCCTCGACCAGTTCGTCGGCAACCTGCCGGCTCGCATCGAGGCCGTCGAGGAGGCCGTCGGCGCCGGCGACCTCCAGACCGCCGCACGCCTGGCCCACCAGATCAAGGGCGTCGGCGGCGGCTACGGTTACCCGGCCCTGACGGAGGCCGCCGCCGCCCTGGAGCAGGCGGCCTCGGCGAACGACCGCGAATCGGTGTCCCTGACGCTGGGCGCCCTGCGCGACGTCGCGGGCGCCGTGGCGAGAGGCCATCAGCCCGCCAAGAAAGAGGAGGCGCGCCCGTGAAGGTCCTGATCGTCGACGACAGCCCGGACGCCCTGGCCCTGGCCAAGGTCCGCCTGGCCCCCGAGGGCCTGGACATCTGCACGGCCGGGACCGGCAAGGAAGGCATCGAGGTCACCCGCCGCGAGGAGCCGGACCTGGTGCTTCTGGACATCGAGATGCCGGACATGTCGGGCCTGGAGGTCTGCCGGCAACTGAAGGCCGATCCGCAGTTGTGCATGATCCCGGTGATCTTCCTGACGGCCTCGTCCGGCTCGGAGGACCGCGCCCGCGGCCTGGACCTCGGCGCGGTGGACTACGTCGCCAAGCCGTTCGACGAGATCGAGCTCCGCGCCCGCGTCCGGGCGGCCCTGCGGACCAAGCACCTCCAGGACCTGCTGATCAGCTACGCCCACATCGACCCCCTGACCGGCCTGGGCAACCGCCGCGCGCTGATGGATCGCCTCCAGCAGGAATGGAAGCGTATCCAACGCTACGGCGGGACGCTGTCGTTCGTGATGGCCGATGTGGACCACTTCAAGAAGGTCAACGACACGTACGGCCACAGCGTCGGCGACCGCTGGCTGGGCGAGATCGCCCGCATCCTCCAGGCGCAGTGCCGCGGCAGCGACTTCCCCGCCCGTTACGGCGGAGAGGAGTTCGCCCTCATCGTCGCCAACGAATGCGCCGACGACGCCGCGCGCCTGGCCGAGCGATGCCGCGCCGCCATCGAGAACACCAGCCTGCCCGTCGGCAAGGGGGAGGTCCGCGCCACCGCCAGCTTCGGCGTGTGCGACTCCGGGACCGCCGACGACGGCGACCAGCTCGTCCGTCTCGCCGACGCCGCGCTGTACCGCGCGAAGGAGAGCGGCCGGAACCGCGTCGAAGTCGCCGACCGCAGCGACGCCACCGAGCCGGTGAAGGTCCGCCAGCGCGACGAGGCCGAGAGCCACCCCCGCCCCGACACCCGGCCCACCTGCACCACAATCTGACCGTCGGGAACGAACGACATGGACCCCGTGCGACAACTCATCCCAACGGTCGGCATGGCGGGCGGCCATTCTGCCACCACCACCGCCGCCCGACAGCCGGCCGTCCACCCGGCGCCCGCCCACGCGGCGCGCCGGCCTCCTTGCCTGGCAGGCCGATTCCCGGCCTCCACCCACTCTCTGTGCCCGGCACGTCCCCGGCCCTGCCCTACCTTTCAGGGCCGGGGGCGTGCGCCCGTTTTCCGGGCGGCCCCACCACCCAACACGGCCCGGAAGAACGCAGGCCCGAACCGCTGAACCGTCTTCCCGGCCTTCCCGGTCCTCCGGCAATCCGGTCTTCCGGTCCTCAAGGGATCCGCCAGGGCTCGCGCTTGGGTCGATCGAGCAGGCGGTTGGCCTCGTCGTCGCCGACGAAGACCTCCTTCTCGGGGTCCCACTTCAGCGGGCGCTTGAGGTCGTAGGCGATATTGCCCAGGTGGCAGACGGTGGCCACGCGGTGGGCGTACTCGAAGTCCCGGAAACACCGCTCGCGCGTGCGGACGCAGTGGATGAAATCCCCCGGCAGGCCGCCCTTGCCCTTGTACTCCCGCAGCGGATGGACGCGCGGCTCCTGGCGCGGGGCACGCGTGCATTTGCCCTCGGTCCCGCCGTAGCTTATCCGCCCGCTGCCCCCGCCCCGGTACATCCGGATGCCGTTGGCGAACACGTACGTCAGCCGCTCGACGTCCTTGCCGTCCGGCGGAAGCACCTCCACCGGGCCCGTCGTGTCCAACTGCATCGCGTACATCGCCCCGCCGAAGTTGTGCCCGCCCCAGTCGGTCATCATCCCGCCGGAGTAGTCTCGCCACGTCCGCCACCCCCGGCCGCCGAGGCCGTACGCCCCGCCGCAGCGGTGCGGGTGGTACGGCGCCCACGGGGCCGGGCCCAGCCACAGGTCCCAGTCCATGCCCTTGGGCACGTCCTTGCCGGGCAGGTCGCACGGGCGCGAGGGCCCGCCGACGTTCACCCAGCATTCGGTGATCTCGCCGATCGCCCCGCTGGCGACGTACTTCGCCTGCCGGCCGTAGTCACCCATCACCCGCTGGCTGCCGCTGGAGACCACACAGCCGTAGTGGCGGGCGGCCTGGACCATCTGGCGCCCCTCGCGGATGGTCAGCGTCAACGGCTTCTCGCAGAAGACGTCGATGCCCCGCGTGCAGGCCTCGATCGCCGGGATCGCGTGCCAGTGGTCCGGCGTGGCGATCATGACCGCGTCGAGGTCGCCGCGGTCCAGCAGATCGCGGAAGTGGACGTGCTCGGCGCAGTCGCTGTTGCCGTATCGGCCGTCCACGGTCTGTTTGGCGGCGTCGCGGGCGCGTTTCTGCACGTCGCAGACGGCCACCCACTGCACCTCGTCGAAGCGCAGGAAGCCTCCCATGTCGCTGCGTCCGCGCCCGCCCATACCGATGCCGCCCATCACGATCCGGTCGCTGGCCGGCGGGCGCCCCGCGGCGCCAAGAGCCGTCGAGGTCAGCACGTAGGGAAACCCCGCCGCCGCGGCCGCACCCTTGAGAAAGCTCCGTCGCGTCACCGTCCGTCCGTTCATGGATCCGCCTCGCTGGTCCGTGGTCTGCGATCGGCCCGCGCCGCCGGCGGCGGGGCCCTGTAATTTCACCCCCCCCGCCGGGCCGGGGTTCCGGGGAAACCGCCGGGCGCCGCGGAATGCCGCCGCGGCCCGTCTCACGGGACCGGACGGCGGCGGAAAAACGTGCCCGCACCTCTGGCATCGAGGCCTCCAAGCCGGTACACTTCGCTGTTTGGTCCGGCGCGAGGTCCGCACCCATGGGGAATGCCATCCCGCGGGACGGATTCGTAGCGGCGCCGGCCGGATGGCCCCCTGGCAGGAGTGAGAGATGAAGCTATCGGACATCATCGTGGATGATGCCATCGTCCCCACGCTGGAACACCAGACGCGGGACGAGGTGATCGAAGAGCTGGTGAAGTCGCTGGCCGAGGCGGGCGCGATCGCCAAGCCGAAGGCGCAGGAGATCACCAAGGCGATCCTGGCCCGCGAGGCCCAGGCGACGACGGGTATCGGCAAGGGCGTGGCGCTGCCCCACACGAAGCTCAAGGGCATCGACAAGCCGATCGCCACGATCGGGCGGAGCGAAGCGGGCATCGACTTCGCGTCGCTGGACTCCAAGCCCGTCTACTCGGTCATCCTGCTGCTGTCGAGCCCGGACAACCCCGACGAGCATCTCCAGGCCATGGAGACCATCTTCAAGCACGTCCAGCGCGACATGTTCCGCAAGTTCCTCCGCCAGAGCGAGACGAAGGAAGCGATTGTGGATCTCATTCACGAGGCCGACGAGATCGGCTGAGCGTCTCGAAGCCCGCGCCGATACCCGGCGAGGGCTCTTCGCGCGGCGGGGTACTTCAGTGGCTACCGTAGAGCGAGAAGTCAAGATCGTCAACAAGTACGGGCTGCACGCCCGCCCGGCCATGCAGTTCGTCGAGACCGCCAACCGGTTCAACGCCAAGGTCGAGGTCTCCAACGGCACGCTCAGCGTGGATGCCAAGAGCATCATGTCCGTGATGCGTCTGGCGGCCACGCAGGGCACGACGCTGAAGATCACCGCCGACGGCGAGGACGCCGAGGCCGCCGCCGAGGCGATGGTCGAACTGGTGGAAAGCGGCTTCGGAGAGGACTAGCGCCCGTCCCGGACGCCCCCCAGGGCGCCCCGGCGGCCGAGAGCCCATGAAGATCAAGGAAGGCATCGGAGTTTCCCCCGGCGTGGCCATCGCGCCCGCCGTGGTGATCGACACCGAGGAGTTCGAGGTCCCTCGCCGCGAGGTGCCTTCCGACCTCGGGCAGGTCGAACTGACGCGCCTCCAGCACGCGGTGTCGGTCTCCAAGCGGGAGCTCCAGGACCTTCGCGATCGCACGGCCGACCAGATCGGCAAGGAGCTGGCGAGCATCTTCGACTTCCACCTGGGCCTGCTGGAGGACCAGGAGCTGCTGAGCAAGTTCACCGAGGCGATCACGGAGGGGCACGTCACGGCGGAGTATGCGGTGGCCACCGTGCTGCGGGGGTACGCGAAGGAATTCCAGTCGATGCCGGCGTACTTCGCCGACCGGGTCAAGGACGTCTACGACATCGAGCGTCGGCTGCTCCGCAACCTGATCGGGGAGAAGCGCCAGGCCCTCAGCCACCTGACCAAGGACATGAACGTCCTGGCGCACGACCTGACGCCCTCGCAGACGGCGGGCATGGACCGCGAGCACGTGGTCGGCCTGGCCATGGACGCCGGCGGGCCGACCAGCCATACCGCCATCGTCGCCCGGGCGCTGGGCATCCCCGCGGTGGTGGGGCTCAACGACGTCTGCGCCGAGGCCACCGGCGGGGACATGGCGATCATCGACGGCAACCGCGGGCTGGTGATCATCGACCCCGACGAGGACGCCCTGGAGCAGGCCCGCCAGTTCGCCCGCGCCCAGGACGAGTTCGTTCACGAACTCGACGCCCTCCGCGACCTGCCAGCCATCACCGCCGACGGGCACGAGATCACGCTGCTGGGCAACATCGAGTTCCCCTCCGAGGCCGGCACGGTCCTGGCCAAGGGCGGGCAGGGGGTCGGGCTCTACCGCACCGAGTACCTCTACCTCGGCAGCGAGGACGAGCCCAGCGAGGCCGAGCACTACGCCTCCTACCGCGAGGTCATCGAGGCCTGCGACGGGCACCCGCTGGTGATCCGCACCTTCGACCTCGGGGCGGACAAGCAGACCCAGGCCCGCGCCCGCGTGCCCGAGCGCAACCCCTTCCTCGGCTGCCGCAGCATCCGCTACTGCCTCCAGAACCTGCCGATGTTCAAGGTCCAGGTCCGCGCCCTGCTGCGGGCCAGCGTCGACGCCCGCGTCTCCATGCTCTTCCCGCTGGTCAGCAACCTCATGGAGCTCCGCCAGGCCAAGATGGTCGTCCGCGACGTCGTCGAGGACCTCGAGGAGGACGGCGTCGAGCACCGCGGCGACATCCCCATCGGAATCATGGTCGAGACGCCCTCCACCGCCATCCAGGTCGAGGCCTTCGCCAAGGAGGTCGACTTCTTCTCCATCGGCACCAACGACCTCATCCAGTACACCCTCGCCGTCGACCGCGGCAACGAACGCGTCGCGTCGCTGTTCACCGC
The DNA here is from genome assembly GCA_964385465.1 of uncultured Planctomycetaceae bacterium. Lineage (GTDB taxonomy): Bacteria > Planctomycetota > Phycisphaerae > SM23-33 > SM23-33 > CAYLPJ01. Next base: position 67,946 of record CAYLPJ010000026.1, read on the forward strand.
CGCCAACCCCGCGGTCCTCAGCCTCATCCGACGCGTCATCCGCACCGGAAACCGCTACGACGTGCCCGTCAGCCTCTGCGGCGAGATGGCCGGCGACCCCCTGTACACGCTGCTGCTGCTGGGCATGGGGCTGCGGATCTTCTCCTGTGCCCCGCCGGCGATACCCGAAATCAAGAAAGTGATCCGCTCGGCCACCATGGAGCACGCGCAGCAGGTCGCCCGGCGGGTGATGGGCTTCGATTCCCACATGGAGATTACCAACTTCCTGCGCATCGAGACGCGGAAGGTCCTGCCGGAGGCCCATACCGGCTGAACCACGCCGCCGCGCGCCCCCCCGCCTCGTCGGCGGGGCCGGCGGCGCGATGGCGGAGGATCGAACACCGATCCACGACGTGCCACGACGGTCGTGGCCGATCGATTCAAACGCCCGCAGCCCGGGGCGGACGCCGCCGACAGGCGCGTCGCACGCGGCGGGGACGACCCCCGCCGCACGCCGGGACGCGGGAAGACGGAACGTACGACGACGGAAAGGTTTGCCACGGACGACAGCGACCTGCACCAGCCTCGGCGGTGGGGGCTCTGGCTGGCGATCGACGGGGACTTGCGGTTCCTCTCCCACAGGGACTGCCTGCGCCTCGTCGAACGCGCCACCACCAGGGCCGGACTGCCCCTCAAGCACACACAAGGGTTCAACCCCCACCCCGTGCTCTCCCTGCCCGCACCGCGACCGGTGGGCGTGGCCTCCAGGGACGACCTCGCCGTGATGTCCCTGATCCGGCACGTCTCGGGCGAGGACATCCTCCAGCGGCTCAACCGGCAGGTGCCACGCGGCATGAGGTGGTTCCGCGCCCTGCCCCTGGCCGACGGCCCCCCGCCGCGGCCGCGGTCGGCACGCTTCCGCTGGCCGGTCCCCCCCGGCCGCGGTGCGGAGCTCGCCGAACGGGTGAGCGACTTCGCCGGGGCCGACAGTGTCCGCGTCCGGCGGACCCGCCGCAAGGGACGCGACCGCACGCTGGAGCTCAAGGCGCTCGTCGCCGACCTCGCGGTCGCCGACGGGGCGCTGACGTGGACCCTCCTGCCAGACGGCGACGTCTGGGCACGTCCCGCCGAGTTGCTCGATGCACTGGGGCTCGACCCCCGGGTGGACCTCGCCAACGTCGTACGAACCGCCGTAGACTACGGCATATGAGCCGCGCCGCACCCCCGCGGGCGGCCGCAAGGAAAGAACATCACATCATGGCAAAGAAGAAGAAACCCACACGCGAAATGCTCATCAATACCGTTGCCGGTCAGGAGTGTCGCATCGCGATCGTCTCCGACCAGGGGCTCGAGGAGCTCTACGTCGAGCGCACGGCGACGGCCAGCCACGTCGGCAACATCTACAAGGGCAAGGTCACGAACGTCGAGAGCAGCATCCAGGCGGCCTTCGTGGACATCGGCCTGGGCAAGAACGGCTTCCTGCACATCTCCGACGTGAACCCGACATACTTCCCCAAGGGCAAGAAGGGCCCCGAGCCCATCGGGCGCAAACGCCCCCACTACGTCCGCCCGCCTATCCAGGAATGCCTCAAACGCGGGCAGGAAGTGGTCGTGCAGATGACCAAGGAGGGCATCGGCACGAAGGGGCCGACGATGACCACCTACCTCTCCATCCCCGGGCGATTGCTGGTGATGATGCCCGGCATGACCCGCCTGGGCGTCTCGCGGAAGGTCGAGGACGAGGGCGCCCGCTCCCGCGCCCGCGCCGCACTCAACGAGCTGAAGCTCCCCCAGGACATCGGCTTCATCGTCCGCACCGCCGGCGTGGACCGCTCCAAGCGGGACCTCCAGCGCGACCTGAACTACCTCACGCGGCTGTGGCAGTCCGTCAAGAAGCGCATCAAGAAGGCCAGGCCCCCCGTCGAGCTCTACCGCGAAAGCGACCTCGTCACGCGAACCATCCGAGACATCTACAACTCCGACATCGGGCGGATCGTCTGCGACAGCGCGGCCGTGGCGAGGCAGGTCGACGAGTTTCTCAGCGTCGCGGTCCCGCGGACGAAGCACAACATCGAGGTGTACACCGGCAGGGAGGGGCTGTTCTACGACGTCGGGCTGGACGAGGAGATCGAGCGGATCCACTCCCGGCGCGTCGAGATGCGCTCCGGCGGATCGCTGGTGATCGACCAGACCGAGGCGCTGGTGGCCATCGACGTCAACAGCGGGCGCTTCCGCCAGCACTCCGACGCCGAGACGACCGCGACGAAGATCAACCAGGAGGCGGCCAAGGAGATCGTCCGCCAGCTTCGGCTCCGCGACCTCGGCGGGGTGATCGTGATCGACTTCATCGACATGCGGGACGACAAGAACCGCCGCGCCGTCGAGCGGACGCTCCGCGAGGCGATCAAGGACGACCGGGCGAAGACCAAGGTCCTGCGTATGGGCGCCTTCTGCATGGTCCAGCTCACACGCCAGCGCCTCGGGCCCTCGCTGAAGCAGAGCGTCTTCGACCGCTGCCCCCACTGCGACGGCATGGGGCTGGTCAAGAGCCCCGAGTCCCTCGCACTGCTGGTCATGCGCGACCTCCAGCGAGCCGCCGCCAACGACGACGTGGCCACCGTCCGTGCCAAGGTCCCCCTGGACGTCGCGCATTTCCTCAGCAACCGCCAGCGCACGCAGGTCGCACGCCTGGAGGCGAGGGCCGGAAAGCGGATCGTCATCGCCGCCGACCCCGACACGCCCGCCGGGACCAGCGAGATCGAGTGCACCAACGCCCGCGGATCGGTCGTCGCGTGGGAGCAGGCCGTCGGCGGCAAGAGGGGCAAGACCCAGCCGCAGACCGTACCCATCGCCGAACTGCCGGACGAACCCCAGCAGGATGACGGCCTGCCCCAGCCGCCCCCCGCGGCACCGGACGGCGCCCAACCCGTCCAGGGCGGCGTGCCCGACAAGACTGACGACGGTGACGACCGCGACGACCAGGGCTCCGGAAGCAGCAAGCGGAAGCGATCCCGTCGAGGCCGACGCGGCGGCCGCAAGCACCGGCGGAACAAGAGCAGCGACCAGGACGACCGGAAGGACGGCCAGGGCGGCAAGGACCAGACCGACGAGGGCGGCCGGAAACAGGATGGCGGCGAGGAGAACGAGGACCGCGGGAAACAGGGAGACAAGAGGCGCGACGGCAAGGACGACCGCTCCCGCGGGCGCGACGGCAAGGACGGCAAGGACGACCGGGACGCCAAGGACAAGGACCGTGGCGACCGCGAGAAGCCCGAAGGCGGCAAGGACACCGGCGAGAAGAAGGACGAGGGCGGGAAGGATGACAAGCCCGACGCGTCCCGCAAGCGCCGGCGCCGGCGGAGAAAGCCCGCATCGGATGCCACAGGCGAGCCCGACAGCAAGGGCAAGGACGACAGGGGCGATCAGAAGGGCCCCGACGACCGGGACAAGCAGGACCGCGGGGACCGGGGCCGCTCGGACGACTCGGCCGGCGGAGACGGCGACGGCAAGTCCGACGCCAAGGACGGTAGCGAGGCCCGCGGCGGCGGGAAGGCACCGGCCGAGGACAAGCAGGATCAGGACGAGCAGGCCGTCAAGGCCAAGCGCCGGCGTCGCAAGCGATCGACCAAACAGGCCGACAAGGCCGACGCCGACAAGGACACGGGCGACCAACAGGCCGACAAGGCCGACACGCCCAAGGAAAGCCCCGATGCCCCGTCGGGGAAGCCCGACGACGGCGGCGACAAGCCGGCCGAGGACAAGCCCAAGAAGCCCCGCAGAACCCGCCGCCGCAAGAAACCCGCCAACAACCCCGACGAGAATGCCGACCAGGACAAGGCCAAAGGCGACGACACCCACAACGAGGGCGACGACCAGTAGCCGAAGCGAAGCGGCCTCAGACAAGTTATGCCGCGTTCCTGCTGGTCCCCGGCCCGCCTGGTCGTGTTGGCCTGCATCGGCGATGCTACGGCATCGCCTGCTTCGGCCGCCTTGCCGGATGAGCCGTTCCGGCGCAGGAACCGCAACAAAGGTATCGGAGCCCGCTCAGTCCCCCTCGCCGGCCAGGACCCACGCCGCGGGCAGGCGGAGGTAGACGACTTCCTCGTGGTAGCTGTCCCCCGCCGGGCCGGGGCCGCGCTCGTAAACGCAGTGGATCGTGCCGTCCGCCTCGGCCGCCACGTCGCTGTAGCCGGTCAGCTCCCCGGGCAGCAGGCGCATGTGCGGCCACGTGCGCCCGCCGTCGCCGCTGAGGCGGATGGCCAGACGCTTCCGCGTGGCGGGGTTGTACGGCTTGCCGTTGCGGTTGCCCAGCGGCTGGCATGTGAAGATCGTCAACGGCCCGGCGGTCGCCTCGCAATGCGGCAGGTGGAACAGCCCCGCGTGGACCGCCGGGCCGGGCAGCAGCGGGTCCGGGCGGATCCCGCCGAAGGTCTTCGCCGGGTCGTCGGTCCGGCTCACAAGCCGCCGGCCGGTGTCGCCATGGGGGTTGCGGAAGTTGCAGTACACCCGCCCGTCGTTGAGTTGGGCCAGCGTGAACTCGCGGATGCTGCCGACGTTCGTCGTCGCCCCAAGCTGCCACGTCTTCCCGCCGTCGCCGCTGACGAACGTGCAGCAGTGCCAGTGCTCCCGGTCCCCCCCCGGGGCCGTCGCGTAGCCGGCCTGGATGACCAGCCGGCCGTCCTCCAGTTGAATGCCGTGCACGCCGTTGCCCGTGGCCGCGTAGTGGGCGTCGGCGGGGTACGGCAGGATGACCGCCCGCGGCTTCGCCCACGTTCGCCCGCCGTCGTCGCTGGTCAGGACGTGGTCGACCAGTCCCTCGGCGACCTGCTTGGCGTAGGGGATGCTCCGCATCTTCCGCTGGGCGGCGGGGCCGCCACCGCAGGGCCAGTACCGGCAGAACTTCAGCACGCGTCGGGCCTTGCGGTCGACCACGACGGGCCCGGTGTGCACGTCGCGGTCGGGCACGTGCAGCAGCGTCCGCATGGGCGTGACCGTCCGCCCGCCGTCGTCGCTGCGCCACATCACCAGGTCCTGCTCGCGCCCGAAGTCATGCGAGCTGCCAAGCCGCAGCCCCCCGAACAGCAGCAGAGCCCCTTCCGGCCCGATCGCCGCCGAAACGATCCGACAATGCGGATCCCCGCCCTCGCCACGGCGGAACAGCACGGTCTCGGCAGGCTCGGCCATGGCGGCGCCCTTTCCGCCGACGGAGACGCCCAGCAGCATCAGGCCCATCGCGACCGGTACGCAGCGCATGGCGTTTCTCCTTCGACGGTGTCAGCGATCGTCGGAGAATATCGCGGCCGTTCGTCGGGCTCAAGGCCGAGAGACTGTGGTGGTGGCTATGCTCGCGTTCTCCGCGTGCGTCGGCGTGCGAGCAGTGCGGGGGCGGCGGCGATGAGGAACATGCCGACGGTAACCGGCTCGGGGACGGCGAGGGCCCATTCCGAGCCGTGATCGACGTTCAGCCATGCGTAGTTGTTGTCTGCGTCGACGCCGAAGTCTCCCAGTCCGCCGATCGGCCCGCCGAGAGTGAATTCGCCGTCCGTCTCGGACTGCCAGGCCGACCCGCCCCACCAGTACAGGCGCAGCTCGGATTCATCGACGATGCCGACGTCCGCAAGGTCCTCGTCGCAGTAGAAGAACTTCAGCGTGGCCCAGCCGTCGCTGCCGCCGTCGAAGTTGGAGGCGACCATGGTCGCGTCGAGATGGATCTCGTCGGCCGGCAGGCCGGCCGTGCTGCCCCCTGCGGCGCCGCTGGCGAATCCGTCGACGGTGTAGGAGCAGTCGGCCAAGCCGCCGACGGCGTTGTCCTCGGCCCCGACGCCGTCGAGCGCCACCACGGTGACCGCCCGATGGGCCGCGCCGCCGTAGCTGCCGCCCCAGGTCATGGGGTGCGGGCCGGCGCTCCAGGTGTCCAGCACCTCGATGGTGTTGCCCGTCCCGTAGCCCACGCCGCACAGGGTGTGGTTCTCGGTATGGATCAGCACCGGCCGGCCGGCGTCGATCTCCGCCTGGTACTGTGCCAGCGTGAAGCCGTTGGCCTTGCCCAGCGCGTCGATATACTGGTTGTACATGCCCGCCTCGGTCGTCGGGTCGGGGTCCTGGTAGCCGCGGTACAGCAGGTAGTCGTAGATGCCGTAGAGCCCGCTGTCGCCCGGATGGCCATTGCCGAAGGCGTCGGCGACCGTGTACGCGCTGCCGTCGGTCCAGTACCACCACGTCGTCGAGCCGTTGCTGTTGCCGGCGGCGTCCTGGCTGGTGCCCATGAAGTCGGCCAGGCAGTCGAAGGGGCCGGAGGGCGCGCCCGAGGCGTCGTCGCCGGAAGCGCCGGTCGGACCGACGAAGAAATCGCTGATGTGCCGGTTCGAGGCGATCATGTTCGCGTTGCACTCGGCGCTCGAGCCGGTCGGCGGGCCGACGAAAGTTCCGTCCTCGCAGACGCCGGTCGGCATGAGGTTCCGATAGGCCTGCCCGGCGTAGCCGTTGCGGTCGTACCAGCCGGTCAGCATGCCCGCCGAGGTCGGCGAACAGCCCCGGTACCAGTCGTAGTCGCACAGGGAGCCCAGCGTGCCCCCCTCCTTGCTGAAGTCCAGTTGCGCCCCGCCCACTTCGACCGTCCCGCTCCGCACGGCCGGGTCCAGGTGATCGGGCTCATCCGCCCATGCCGTCAAGGCCAGCGCGCACACGCAGGCCACCGCCACACTCCAGGCTCCTCGCGTCATTCCAGGTCCCTTCCGCTGACGTTCTCGTCTCGCGCCCGCGGCATGCCCCTCGCACACCGCCGGGCGGCTGCGGCGCCGCGCCGTGCCCCACGAGGGCCAAAGCGCACACCAAGGCCGCACCGAGCGTAGTGAGCGGATTCGGGCGAAGTGCCCGCATGAACCGGCCGGCCCGCCATCATCGGCGAACCCGCCCCTCCTCCAACCTCCTCGGGGACTCTACCACGGATCACCGGAATGTCAAGCGAAATGCGCACGACGCCATAGGGTTTATACCCCCCGAAGGCCGCTGCCGACGGGCGGTGCCTCCGGCAATAACTGCTGTCAATCGGCGGCGCGGGGATTACCATGGCGGCAGGACAGGAAAGGAGCCATGTCATGACCGAACGATCGTTGGCCGAACGGCTGGGCGTGTGTAGCTGGTCGCTGCATCCCAAGAGCCCGGCGGACCTCATCGGGCAGCTCGGCGAGCTGGGGATGGACAAGATTCAACTCGCCCTGGGGCCGCTGCGGACGGACCCGGCCTGGGCGGACACCAAGGCGGCGCTGGACGAACACGGCATCGAGGTGGTCTCGGGGATGTTCGGCACGGCGGGGGAGGACTACAGCACGCTGGAGTCGATCCGCCGCACCGGCGGGGTCGTGCCCGACGAGACGTGGGAGACCAACTGGGCGAACATCCAGCGGCTGGTGCCCATCGCCGAGTCGATGGAGCTGGACCTGGTGAGCTTCCACGCCGGCTTCCTCCCGGAGGAGCCGGCGGACCCGAACCGCGAGAAGCTCATCGGCCGGCTGACCATGATCGCCGACCTGTTCGAGCGGAGCGGCGTCGCCCTGGCGCTGGAGACCGGCCAGGAGGACGCCGAGACGCTCAAGGGCTTCCTGGACCAACTGGGCAAGCCGACGGTGGGCGTGAACTTCGACCCGGCGAACATGATCCTCTACGGCAAGGGCGACCCCGTCGAGGCCGCCGGCGTGCTCTCGGGGTACCTGCGGCAGGTGCACGTCAAGGACGCCCTCCCGGCCGAGACGCCGGGCGAGTGGGGCGCGGAGGTCGCCGTCGGCACCGGCGCGGTGGACTGGCCGGGCTTCTTCGGCGTGCTGAACGACTGCGGCTTCTCCGGCTGCCTGTGCATCGAGCGGGAGGCCGGCGAGCAGCGAATCCCGGACATCCGCACGGCACGGGACTTCGTGCTGGAGACGATCGGAAAGGTGGAGTGACCATGGTCCGCGTGGGCATCATCGGGCTGGGCATGATGGGGCGGATGCACGCCGCGGCGTGGGAGGGCATCGAGGGCGCGGAGCTGGTGGCCGTGGCGGATACCGACCCCGCCCGCGCCGGCGGGGACCTCTCGGAAGGCTGGAGCAACATCTCCGGCGGCGCCGAGAGCCTGGACATGACGCGCATCCGCGGCACGACGGACCCGCACGTGCTGGTCGCGATGGAGGACGTGGACCTCGTCGACGTCTGCGTGCCCACGCCCTACCACAACGAGCTGGCCGAGGCCGCCCTCATGGCGGGCAAACACTGCATCTGCGAGAAGCCGCTGGCCCGCACGGCCGAGCAGGCCGACGAGATCGCCTCGGCCGCCGAGGCCGCGCCGGGCCTGCTCCTGCCGGCGATGTGCATGCGGTTCTGGCCGGAGTGGGCGTGGCTGAAGCGGATGATCGAGCGGGAGAGCTACGGGCGAGTGATCGACGCGACCTTCCGCCGCGTGGGCGGCCAGCCGGGCGGGTGGTTCGCCGACGGCAACGCATCGGGGGGAGCGATCCTCGATCTGCACCTGCACGACACGGACTTCATCCGCTTCGCGTTCGGCCAGCCCGAGGCGGTGCGGAGCTTCGGGCTCACGCGAGTCACCGGCTGCGTCGACCACGTGGTGACGCACTACCTCTACGGCGACAACGGGCCGATGGTCACCGCCGAGGGCGGCTGGGGCATGGCGGCGGGCTTTCCGTTCCAGATGAACTACTGCGTGAACTTCGAGCGGGCGACCGCGGAATATCGCATGCTCCGCGACGTGCCCCTGGTGGTCTACAAGGACGGCAAGGCGGTCGAGACGCCGCTGGAGGATGCCACCGGATACGTCAACGAACTGGCGTACATGGTGCAGTGCATCGAGTCCGGCGAGGCGCCGAGCGTCGTCACCGCCGCCGACGCGGCCGCGTCGATCCGCGTGGTCGAGGCCGAGGCCCGCAGCGTCGAGACCGGCGAGGCCGTGACGCTCTGAGCCGGCCGGGCCGGCTGGCTGGGGTCGCCCGGGGCGCACGCAAACGGCCGGGCTCGCCGACGGGAGTGAAGCGTCGGCGCGTCCGGCCGTTGCGTGCCTGTACGGGCAGTGCCTGTGCGTCTACTGCCTGTGCGTCAAGTGCCTGTGCGTGCGGGAAACTCAGGCCCGCTGACGGCGGCGTCGCAGGGCCATGAACATCGCGCCGATGCCCAGCAGCGTCGCGGCCGCGGGCTCGGGCGTCATGATGAACTGCCCGGTGACGTCGGAGTCGAAGGACTCGATGTTGCCTGTCTGTTGATCCACCGCCAGTGCCGGGTCGATGTTCAGCAGGCTGAGAGACAGCTCGCCGGTCAGGATGGCGTTGTCGCCGGTGCCCAGCGCGTCGCGGGCGGCCTCCACGATGGCGCCGCCGTGGTAGCTGACGGTGACGCTGAGCACGCCGCCGGACTTCTTGCCCTGAACGCCGCTGATGACCGCGTCCTCGACCACGCCCCGCATCAACAGGACCTGGCTCTCGTCCGAGCCGTCGTTGGGATCGGTGGTCCAGATGTCGAACTCCCCGCCGCCCAACGGCTGGAATACGTGCGTCTTGCCGCCCAACACGAGCGTCTGGGCCGGGCCCGCCGCCATCAGGCCCTTCGTGGCGCCCGAGGCCGTGGGGATGATCCGCAGCGTGGTGTCGTAGAACGTCGTCGCCCCACCACCGGGGTTGACCTCGCTTCCGGGCAGGCCGTTGATGACGAACGGCGTCTCGATCAGCAGGCCGGGCGCGCTCTGGCTGTTGGTGGCCAGTTCGCCGTCACCGGGGCCCGCGACGCCGAAGCCTGTCCCGATGGCACCGGGGCCCTGGTAGAGCTCCATGCCGTCCCACGACAGGTCCGCCAGAGGGGACGACGGCTCGGGAAGAAAGTTGATCAGGTAGTTGATTTCCGCCGCGGGGGCCGGGAGAGCGACCAGTAGAACAGCGGCGGCAACGGCGACACATGAGAATCGAGCGCAGGTCTTCACTTCCTCACTCCTTCGGTTGGCGACCGAACGACTGCGTTCGGCCGGACCGTTCAGGCTGAGCGCTGGAGCTTGAGCTGTCGAGCGTCGAGCTGTCGAGCTTTGAGCTTCGAGCTAGCGTCCTGAGCGGTCGTCTTCCTCTGCTTTTTCACGCGGTCAAGCACACCGCAGATCGGTGAGCGTATACAGTCATCGCGAGCACACATCGATGACAAAGCGCCGCGGTGAGCAGGACCGACGGCAAGCACCGCCGGTTGCGGCTGAGGAAGCCCTATCCTCCGGAGCAACCACCTGTAGCACGAACTGTGTGCTGCCGAGCAGCGGCACACGGCGCCCGCGCTTGGGCTCCTCGCTCGGGGACAATCCCCGAGTGATTCGCTCACATTATACGGCCTGTGGCGATTCTGTCAACAGGGATTGTCGCGTGCGTTACGCGGTGTGTGCGACAGAAGATTATGGGCACGGGGTCAGGCTGTGCGTTGGAGCTTCCAGT
>CAYLPJ010000027.1:0-77913 GCA_964385465.1 uncultured Planctomycetaceae bacterium
CGTCGAACGCGCCCCGCGCGTCCCGTCGAAGCGGCGCGCCGACATCGCACTCCACAGGGCGCGACGCGGGCTCTGGAGGGCGTCGGCCGGGGCGGCGGGTTCTTCGCGGATGGCGGGGCGATTGTACGGCGGAAGAACCGTCCCTACTTTTCCAGGGCGATGACGTGCTGGGCCTTCCAGCGGGGGTCGCGGATCCAGAGGTTGCGCGACTGGGTGACCAGCGCGTAGAGGCGCCCGTCCACGGCCGCGATGTCGGTGAGGATCGACCGCTCGCTGCCGGCCGAGGGGAAGCCGAGGGGCACGGCGCGGACGACGGGCTCTGGGGCGTCGGCGGCCACGTCGAACGCCAGCAGCCGCAGCATGGCCCGCGGGGCGGTGGTGTCCACCCACGCGACGTACGCCCACCGCCCGGCGAGGACCATGTGGCTGCGGTCGATGTACGTCCAGAAGCCGTTGGCCGGCAGGGACGGGTGACGGGCGCTGACGTCGTACGTCCAGCGGACGCGCCCGGCGTCGGCGTCGAAGACAGCCAGCTCGGCCGGGGCGCGCGGCGGCAGCAATTCGTCGGTCCACACGCCGGTCCGGCGGGCCTGGCCCAGGAAGCTCCGCCGGGTCCGCTCGGGCAGCTTCCCCCACGGCGTGTTCCTGTAGCCGTACTTGCTCAGCACGGCCTCGGGGTCCTCGGGCATGACGCGGCGGCGGTGCTTCGCCCAGCCGGTGTAGTAGACGATCAGCTTCCGCCCGCCGACCTCGCCGACCGACAGCTTCGGCCAGAGGTCCACGCCCTTGCAGCCGGCGCCGACATTCAGCGGAAAGGCCTTCGCGCCCTCGTCGGTGGCATGGATGAGCTCGACGGGCCCGGCCTGGTTGGGCTTCCACGCCGCCCACACGCCCTTGCCGTCGATCGCCATCGCCTTGGGCCGGTAGAAGCCGTCGCACTCGTAGTAGGACTGCCCCCACGAGTCGATGTCGTCGGTCGGCTCGTAGCGGCTGGGGAAGCGGTGGCAGAAGGCCGGCGCGAGGGTGGCGGTCTCGGCCGCGGCGGCGCCGGCAAGGCCGCCGTTCGGCTTGCGGTCGGCGACGGCGAGGTCGTAGGCCCACAGGTGCAGGCCCTGGTCCACGCGGGGCAGGCAGCCCTCCGGGCGGCGCGTGCCCAGGCCGCCGTAGCCGTCGCGGTCGTCCGCCGGACCGGCCAGAAAGACCCGCCCGTTGCCCAGCACCACCCCGCCGTGGGTGAACGGGCGCAGGCGCACGCCGCCGGGCCCGCGCGGCCGCTGGGGCCAGGAGGCGACGGCCTTCATGCCCGCGTGCTTGCTGAAGAGGTACGCGTCGCCGGCGGTGTTGTGCCCCCAGGCCGCCCCCTTGGTGATGCCGATCAGCGGCCCGTCCGGCGCGACGTCGAAGTACGCCGACGTGTTGTAGAACGACGAGCCCTGCCGGTCGAAGAGCGTCTCCCAGTCCGCGTCGTACTTGCTCGCCTTGCCCTTGCCCGAGGCCGCGCCCCCCGCGACGAACCCCGACAGCCCCCACGCCCAGGGCTTGAGGCCCTCGTACGCGACCCCCACGCCGAGGATGGTCTGCTGCTCGGCCCGCGTGCGGCCGAAGGCATCCCGGTAGTCGGGGTGTTTGCCGGCCAGCTCCGCGTAGGCCGCCACCGCCGGCCGGACGCCGCCGGGCTCGTAGCCGTCCGCGTTGGCCAGCGGGAGGTAGGCCGTGTAGCTGCTCTCGTAGGCGCACTGCCCGGTGAAGAGGATGCCCGTCGCCGCGTCCCACCGGGTGACGACGGCACCGATCATCGTGTCGCTGGAGGCCGAGACGGTGTTGTACGGCCAGCGGTACACGCGGTTGTTGCCGACGCGGGCCTTGATCCGCACGCAGTTGACGGTCCGCCCGGTGGCGGCGTCCAGGGCGGTGAGATACGCGTTGGGGTCCTCGCAGGGCAGGCCCTTCGCGTCGGCGGCGATCAGCGCGACGTGCCCCCGCGCGATCGCCAGGTTCCGCGAGCCCTTCGCCCCGGGCAGCTTGAGGAAGTTCGGCGGCTCGGCCTCGACGTCGTGGATCGGCATGGTGGCGGGGAACGCCCGCCGCCACACGGCCGCGAGCTTCGCCGGCGGCACATCCACCGCCGACGCGTTCCGCCGCAGCGTCCCCCCCAGCCCGGGCCAGTCCTCTCCCGCCCCCACGCCGCCCGCCGCCAGCACGGCCAGCATTGCCGCCGCGATCGCCCTGCCGCTGTCGGTCATCGTGTGTCTTCCTTGGGCCGAACCTGCTCGGTCGCGTCCTCGACGACCCGCACCTCATCCTCGGTCAACCCATACAGATCGTAGACGAGGCGGTCGATCTGCCGGTCCGTCGCATCGATCTGCCTCTGCGCCGCCGTCCGCGCATGCGCCGTCCGTGCCCGCGCCCGCTCCTCGTGAAGCTGCATCATGGCCCCGGCGAGCGAGACGAGGTGCCGCCTCTGCTTGCTGTCCAGCGGGGGTACGGGGAAGGGGTCGACATACTGCGCCCGAAACTCCAGGTATCGGTCCGAAGGGCCCTCCAAGGCGGCGCACACGGCGGAAAAGTAGAAGTTGGCCGGTCTTGAATTCAGAATTCCGAGCAGCGCGACATCGCTGGTCGGCAGAAGGAAAGCCTTGTCATTGATGAGGAACCCGTGCGTATCCAGCATGAAGCGGCACTCGTTGGCGATGATCGGGTAGACGATCTTGGGCGCGTTCCGATACTCAAGCAACGATACAGCAGGCTGCTGTAACTCGAACCACCGCTGGGCACCGGCTCGCGCCTTGAGCACACCACGGAACGTGTCCAGATGTGTCCGTATCACCGGTGGCAACTCACCGGACTCGGCGTGGCTGTGAATGACAAACCGCTCTCGGTCCTCGATACAGTAGCGACGGATGTCTCTGCCCAAGAGGATCGGCATCAGGAACTCGCGAGCTTCCGCGTCCGCCTCCATGAACTGCTCGGCAGTGCCTCCACCCACAATGAAGGCGTCGTTGCAGCCGGTCTTGAGCCCGAACATTGCCCCGGCGCCAAGGTGCTTTCGTAGGGGAATGCCACGGTCCTTCATCTTCTCGAGCAGCGCAGTCTGCTTCGTCCCGTTGGTCGCCCATACGTCCGAGGAAATCGCGCCGTCGGGAAGAGCGTATCCCATCGCTTCAACATGATCGACGAGAGACTCCGTGCCAGCAGCCATCGCCTTCAACGACTCCGACGACGGGACGGGGGCGTAGGTGGTCGCAGCATCCTCACCGGCGCTGCCGCGCCGGGCGATCAGGATGACGGAGCGAACCGTCGCGCCCTGGAAGACCCTGGCACCGGCGAGGTCCACGATATCCTCGACCTCGGCATGGAGGCAGATGAATTGGCGCAGCGGTCTGCCGTACTTGGCTCGTATAAACTTGTTGGAGACGATCACCCCATAGCCCCCGCCCGCGCGGAGTAGGGTCAGTCCTCGCTCGATAAAGTAGGCGTAGAGATCGGCACGTTCCTCGTGTGTCTTGTAGTGAGAACGCAGGTAGTCCTTTGCCGGTTCGAACAACTCCATGCGAACGTACGGCGGGTTGCCGATCACCGCGTCGAAGCCGCCGGGGCCGAGGATGTCGGCGAACTCCGCCGACCAGTCGAAGACGTTGATCCGCAGGCGGTCGTCCTCGTCGAACATGCTCAACTGCCTGCCATTGTAGCCGTTGTAGAAATCCGGCCCGATCAGGCTGTTGCCGCACTTGATGTTCCCCGACAGGTCCGGCAGCGCCCGCTCGTGAAACAGGCGCAGCCCGGCGTCCAGCCGCTCGGCCGTCTCGTCCTCCAGCACCTTCAGCAGCAGCGAGAGCTTCGTGGTCTCCACCGCCTGGCTGTCGATGTCCACGCCGTAGATGTGCGACCGCAGAATCCGCTTGCGCTCGGCGGTGGTCAGCCGCCACTGGTCCGACCGATGCTGGTACAGCCGCGGGGCCTTGCCCCGGGCGTGCTTCTCCGGCCCGTCCTGGACGTACCAGTCACGGTGCCAGTCCAGCAGAAACTGGTACACCCCCAGCAGGAACGAGCCCGACCCGCACGCCGGGTCCAGCACGGCGATCGGCCGGGCGCCCTTGGCTCGCGACGGCTGGTACTTCTGCGTCAGCCCGCCGACCTCCCGCGGCGTGCAACCCTCCAACAACGGGCCAACTGTCCGCCGGACGATGTAGTCCACCACGTAGGTCGGCGTGTAATACACCCCGCCGGCCTTGCGGACCTCGGGCTTCTCCTCCACCACCGCGCGGTGCCCCGGCGTCAGGCGGATCACCTTGCCGAGGAACTGCTCGTAGACCTGCCCGAGGATGTCGGCCGGGAGCACCGAGAACTCGTACGGGCTCTCGGGGTAGTAGAGGTGGGTGAGGATGTCTTTCAGCGGCTTGTCGTCGAGGGCCAGCCCGGGCGTGAGATCGTCGGGGGCCTCGGGGCGGTCCTTCTCGACCTCGAAGTGGAACAGCCCGGAGTTGTACCGCTCGTCGGCGCGGCGGAACCGCTCGAACAGCCGGGGGTAGATGCCCGGGCCGTTCAGCAGGCCCTGGAGCGTCCCGTAGGGCTCGATGCCGCGGTCCTCGCAGATGCGCAGGAACACGATCCGGTCGATCGTCCGCTGGACGGCGAAGTTCAGGTCCCGCTGGGAGATGGACGGGTTCCGCAGGGCGACGTTGCGCGCCAGGACGTCCCGCCAGCCCTCGATCTCGGTCAGGAAGGCCTCGTCGACCTCCGCCGTGCCGCGCTTGCGGCGGCTGGAGGCGACGTACTTGTCGAACGCGCCCTTGAGGATCGCCTCCCGGGTGAAGATCGAGGCCAGCTCGCCCCACCGTTCGGGCAGCTCGTCGTAGCGAAGATACAGCGTCCGGGCCTTGCCGGGCTTGTCGTTCTTGTGCGGGCGGACGCGGCAGTCGTAGACGGCCAGCTCCTCGAAGTCCGTCAGGATCGACAGCGGCAGCTTCGCCGACCAGGCGTAGCGGCGGAGCTGGTATGCCGGCTCGGGGTCGCCGCGGAGGTCCACGCCCGGCGCCTTGGCCTCGACGAAAAACTTCCGCACCCCGCCGATGCGGAAGCAGTAGTCCGGCGCCTTGGTCGCCCCGCCGACCTTGATCGCGTCCTCGTGGATGACGTCCTTGTACGCCTCGGCGTAGCCCTGCGAGTTGTCCATGTCCCAGCCGAGGGCGCTGAACAGCGGGTCGATGAACTCCCGCCGGAGCTGCGTCTCGTGGTATCGCCCGGCACGGTAGGCCTCCGCGTGCTCGCGGAACCGGGCGACGAGCTCATGGACCTCGGGCGGCGCGCTGACGGTCATACCTGACGGTGCTCCCATACCGGACGACGGACCGCCACTACTATCGCTGTTGGCGTCCCCGGATGCAACCGGTCCTCCCGCCGCCTTGACCGCCCGAGCACGCGGCCGCACAATGCGTGCAACCGCATTAAGGAGCCCCGCGCCATGGCCGAGAATGCCGAGCAGCTCTACGCCGAGCGATACGACCGCTACAGCACCGCGATGCGAAACGGCACGCCGGACCGGGTGCCGATCCGGCCTTTCGTGGCCGAGTTCGCCGCCAAGTATGCGGGCTACACCTGCCAGGAGGTCACCCACGACCCGGAGAAGGCGTACGAGGCGGTGCTGAAATGCACGGGGGACTTCGACTGGGACGCCGCCGTGGCGAACATGGTGTATGTCTGGACGGGCCTGACCCAGGCGATCGGGCTGACGTATTACGGCGTGCCGGGCATCGACGTCCCGGCGGATACGGGCTTTCAGTACCGCGAGCCGCCGGAGGACAAGGCGTTCATGCGGCCGGACGAGTACGACGCGCTGATCGCCGACCCGACGGGCTTCCTTCTGAACACGTGGCTGCCCCGCGTGGCGGCGGACGTGGTCGCCCCGGGCGAGGCGAACACGCTCCGCAACAACCTCTCGTTCCTCAAAGGCGGGATGGCGATGCTCCAGTACTTCACCTCGCTGGGCGGGCAGGTGCAGGCGATGCGTGAGCGGACGGGCACGCCGTCGGCGATCGCGGGCATCCTCAAGGCGCCCATGGACATTCTCGCCGACAAGCTCCGCGGCTACTACGGGCTGTGCATGGACGTGCTGGAGCGCCCCGAGAAGGTCAAGGCCGCCTGCGAGGCCCTCGCGCCGCACCTGCTGCACGTGGCCCTCGGCAGTTCGGCACCGGACAAGAGCGTGCCCGTCGCCATCTGGATGCACCGCTCCTGCGTGCCGTTCTTCTCCCACGAGCACGTCGAGACCATCCACTGGCCGACGCTCAAGCCCATCATCGAGGGCCTCTGGAACGCCGGGCTCCAGACGCTCTTCTACGCCGAGGGCAAGTGGGCGCCGCACCTGGACCTGTTCCTCGAATTGCCGGCCGGCAGCATCATCTACCACTGCGACCAGGACGACGTCTTCGAGGTCCACAGGAAGGTCGGGCACAGGTTCGCCGTCAGCGGAGGCGTTCCCAACTTCCTGCTGGGCTACCGCCCGGCCGAGGAGGTCACCAGCTTCTGCCGCAAGATCATCGACGAGGTGGCCCCCGGCGGCGGCTACATCGCCGACGCCAGCGCGATCGTGCAGAACGACGCGAAGGTCGAGAACGTCCGCGCGATGACCGACGCGTTCCGCAAGTACGGGGAGTACGGCTCGTCGGCCGAGCCGGCGCCGAAGCCCGCCGACGGCGGCGCCCGAGCCTCCGCCCCGCCGCGGGGGTTGAAGGATGTGACTCCGCGGCCGGGCGTGTGCATCCCGTGGGCCGAGAAGCTCGCCGAGCTTCCCGAGATCACCGGCGACGCCGACCTCGTTCGCCGCGTCTGGGAAGACATCGACTCGCTGGCCTACGTGTACATCTGGCACTGCCTGGTGTCGTTCTAGCGACGGCAGGGCCCTGTCGCGCGCAGCTGCGGCCACGCGGGACGCAGGGACGAACGCGACCAGTACGCATCCGGGACCTGAACCATGGACTCTGAGATGGCGACTCCGCGAGAGGCCGGGCCGCACCGCCGGACCCGCATGACGCGAAGAGGGTTCCTCCGGGCCGCCGCCGGGGCCGCCGCGGCGCCGTACGTGCTGACCTCCGCCGCGCTGGGCGCGGCGGGCCGGCCTGCGGCGAGCGAGCGGATCACGGTCGGCTTCCTGGGCACCGGCGGGCACGGGATCGGGATGAACCTGCGGTCGTTCCTCGGCCAGCGGGACTGCCAGGCCGTCGCCGTCTGCGACGTCGACGCCAACCGCGTACGCAAGGCCCACGGCTACGTCCGGCGCGCCTACGCCGGCCGACGCCGCGCGGGGACCTTCGACGGCTGCCAGGTCACCGGGGACTGGCGCGAGGTGATCGCCCGCGACGACGTCGACGCCGTCATGATCTCCACGCCGGACCACTGGCACGTGCCGATGTCGCTGGCCGCCATCCGCGCCGGCAAGGACGTCATCTGCGAGAAGCCCACCCTCACCGTCGGCGAGGGCCGCATCCTCGCCGACACCGTCGAGCGGTACGGCGCGGTCTTTCAGCTCTCCACCGAGGACCGGTCGGTGGCGGTCTACCACCGCATGGCCGAGCTGGTCCGCAACGGGCGGATCGGCAAGCTCCGGCGGATCCACGTCAGGCTTCCGGCCGGCCCCGGCGGGCCGGGGGACCCGACGCCCAGGCCCGTCCCGCCGGAGCTGGACTATGAGATGTGGCTCGGCCCGGCGCCGTTCGCGCCCTACTGCCCCGGGCGCGTGCACTACCACTTCCGCTGGGTTCGCGACACCTCCGGCGGGGAGCTGACCGACTGGGGCGCGCACCTGGTGGACACGGCCCAGTGGGCCAACGACACCGAGCGGACCGGCCCGGTGGAGGTCCGCGGCGAGGGGGTCGCCCATCCCGGCGGGCTGTACGACGCGTACCACCGCTTCAAGCTGCGCTACGTCTACGCCGACGGCGTGGAGATGGTCGTCGAGAGCGGCGGCGTGGCCCTGCGGTTCGAGGGCACCGACGGCTGGGTGGGCAACGACGGCTGGCGCGGGCGACTCCAGGCCGGCTCGCCCAGGCTGCTCGCCGAGCGGATCGGCGAGAACGAGACCCGCCTGTTCACCTGCCCCGGCGGCGAGCACCGGAACTTCCTCGATTGCGTCAAGAGCCGCCGCGACCCGTACTTCCCCGCCGAGATCGGCCACCGCTGCTGCTCGGTACTGCACATCGGAAACATCGCGATGGACCTCGGCAAGACGCTCCGATGGGACCCCGACACCGAGACCTTCCCCGACGCCCCGGCCGCCAACCGCCTGCTCGGCCGCGCGCCGCGCCAGCCCTGGCACCTCTGAGCCCGCCGACACACCGCCCCCCCGCCCGAGAAGGAGACCGCAGATGACCGCACGACTCGCCCTGCTGAGCCTGGCCGCCACGTTCGCGCTGACTGCCGTCGCCGCCGCGGCGCCGCCGTGGCGCTTCTTCGCGATGGACACGGGCCTGCGCGGCCTGAACCCCCGGGCCCGCGCCGCCCTGCTGGCCGAGTTGGGCTACGGCGGCAGCGACCGCAGCGGCACGGGGGGCACGGCGGAGGCGGTCGCGGCCTGCCATGGCCGCGGGCTGAAGCTCTTCGGGCTGTACCTGACGATCGACATCGCCGCCGACGACCCGGCCCCGGGCGGCCTGGACAAGGCGATCGAGGCCCTCGCCGACCGCGACGCCTTCCTCTGGCTGGCGGTGCGGAGCAGCAAGCACAGGAAGTCCGACCCCGCCGGCGACGCCCTCGGGGCGAAGGTGATTTCCGCCATCGCCGAACGCGCGGCGAAGCACAACGTCCGGGTGGCCCTGTACCCGCACTCGGGGTTCTGGATCGAGCGCGTCGAGGACGCCGTCCGCGTCGCCGCCGCGACCGGGCGCGACGACGTCGGTGCCACGTTCAACCTCTGCCACTTCCTCAACGTGGACAAGCCCGAGCGCGTCGAGGAGGCGATCAAGGCGGCCGCCGGCAAGCTGGCGGTGGTGACCGTCAACGGCGCCGAGGACGGCGGGCGCGGGTGGGGCAAGCTGATCCAGCCGCTGGGCTCGGGCTCCTTCGACGTCGCCCGCGTGCTGCGCACGCTGGACGAGATCGACTACCGCGGGCCCGTCGGGCTCCAGGCGTACGGCATCAAGCAGGAGCCGGCCGAGCACCTCGGGGCCTCCATCGCCGCCTGGCGGAAGCTGGGCGAGCGGGTCTGGCCCGACCGGGTGATGATGGTCGGCGACGGCACGCTGGGCGCCTTCCGCGACAACACCGGCGACTGGACGCTCGCCGCGCAGGTCCGCCGGCACGCCGACAACGCCAAGCGGCTGGCGTGGGAGGCGGGCACGCGAGCGGCGGTCAACGGCGAGAAGGGCCGCACCCGCCACCTGGTCACCCGCGCCGAGCACGGCGACTGCCGGGCGCACATCGAGTTCATGGTGCCCGCCGGCTCCAACAGCGGCGTGTACTTCCAGGGCCGCTACGAGATCCAGGTGCTCGACAGTTGGGGCAAGGAGAAGCTCAAGCACGGCGACTGCGGGGGCATCTACCAGCGGTGGGCGAAGGGCAAGGGCTTCGAGGGGCACCCGCCGCGCGTCAACGCCTCCCGCCGGCCGGGACAGTGGCAGACGTTCGACGTCATCTTCCGCGCCCCGCGATTCGACGGGTCGGGCAAGAAGACGGCCAACGCGAGGTTCGTCCGCGTGGTGCACAACGGCGTGACGGTGCACGAGGACGTGGAGGTCACCGGCCCGACGCGCGCGGCGATGTTCCGCGACGAGAAGCCCACCGGCCCGATCATGCTCCAGGGCGACCACGGCCCGGTGGCGTACCGCAACTGCTGGTGGATTCCGCTCGAAGACTGAGCAGGGAGAAGCGCGGATGAACCGGGATGCGGCGAGACAAGACGCCTCCGCGGAGATCCGGCGGAGGCAGCGCAGAGCGCGGAACGCACGAAGGAAGAGGGAGCGTCTCGATACCCGCCCGCTGAGCTGTGCGGGACGCCGGGGGAGTTCGCACGTGCTGCTGGCCCTGCTCTGCGTCGCGTCCGTGACGGCTGCGGACGAGGCGAAAGAGCAACCGCAGATCAACCCGTTTCCCCGGGCGACCCTGGCGGTGGAAGAGGCCCACGAGTGGGACTTCGCCGACGGCCCGGCCGGCTGGCAGGCGCTGCACGAGTGCCGCATCGCCCACGCAGACGGGGCGCTGCGGGCGACGGCCTCGGGGGACGACCCGTACATGCACGGCCCGGCCGTGAGCGTCCGGCCAGGTAACGGCGGGCTGCTGCTGCGGCTTCGCCTGCGGGGGCGCGGCTCGGGGCCGGTGCAGGTGTACTACGCCGACGAGGCGGGAGGCTATTCCCCGGACCGCCTGGCGGTAATCCCGACCGAGCACGACGGCGAGTGGCGAACCGTCGAGGCCGTGTTGGACGTCACCGGCGAGCTCCGGCGGCTGCGCCTCGACCCGGGCACCGGGCCCGGACGGGTGGACTTCGCCCGCGCGACGCTGCTCCGCCTCGAGCTGCATCCGCTGGAGATCACCCGCCTGGCCGCGGCGCCGCGGCAGATCACGCTCACCGTGACCAACCACGGCGACGGTCCGCGGAAGGCGACCGTCGGCGACGAGACGCGGACGATCCGCGCCGGCGGCTCGGCCTCCTTCGGGCGGGCGATTCACGCCGGCGGGCCGTTCCCGACCGCGGCGGTCACCGTCCGCTCCCCGGACCTGCCGCCGCTGACGCGAACCGCACACCTCTTCGACCCCGCGGCGGGCGGTGAGTTCCTCGACCTGCCCGCAGGCGGGCTGACGCTCCGCCTGGCCGCCGACGCCTCCGGTGCGCTGCTCGTCCGCGGCAGGGCCACCGTCGCCGTGCTGTGCCCGCTGCTGGGCGGACAGTCCGGGCCGCTGACGGCCAGGCGGGACGGCGAACGCATCGTCGTTCGCGGGCGCGGGGCGACGCTGGCGCTCGCGGCGGGCAAGGGCGGCACGATCGCTGCGGAGCTCGACGCCGACGCGCCCGTCGCCGGCCCGGCCCTGCGGGCGATCGGGCGGCTGGAGCAGGGCGTCTTCTGCGGCATCGAGTACCTCGGCGCCGGCGAGCACAGCAGCTCCACGGCCGACATCGCCCCGCCGGCCAACGTCCGCTACGCCCCCGAGCCGCGGGACGTCACCTGGCCCCTGATGGCCGTGCGGACGCCGCGAGCGAACGTCGCCATGGCCTGGGCGGACCCGAACAACCGGGCGGTCTTCGCGGCGCCGAACTTTTTCGACGGCACGGCCGACCACCGCATGGCCGTGCGCGGCCGACGGCTTCGGCTGACGCTGTGGGCCGACGCGTCGGGGCCGATCACCGGGACGCTGCTGCGCGCCGTCGGCCGGCTCGGCCTGCCGGAGGTGCCCGCCCCACCGCGAACGCCCGAGCAGCAGCGCGAGCTCTGCCTGGCCGCCTTCCGCGGCCCCGTCGCGGGCGAGGGCGGCTGGGGGCACTGCGCGGAGGAGCGCTGGCCCCGCCGGCCCTACGCGGACATCGCCTCGGCAATCTTCCGCCTGACGGGCGCCGCACCGGAGACGGACGCGCTCGTCCCCGGCGGGGCGCACGTGCGGGACGACCTCGCCTGGTTCGTCACCGGGCGGGCAGAGCAGTGGCTGGCACACCGCCGCGGGGCCGTGCGGCGGATCCTGGCCGAGCAGCGCCCCGACGGGACGTTCGCCTACGAGGGCGAGTTCCGCCGCGGTCACTTCGAGGACACCGCCAGCGGGCACTGCGCGAAGAAGGCGTGGGACCTCCTGGAGTTCGCCCGCTGCACCGGCGACGCAAAGGCCCTCGCCGGGGGCCTGCGGGCGCTGGACGCCATGACCCGCTTCCGCACGCCCCGAGGGGCGCAGACCTGGGAGCTTTCGCTGCACACGCCGGACATCCTCGCCTCGGCGTACCTCGTGGCCGCGTACGTCCGCGGGTACGAGCTGACCGGCAAGGAGGCGTACCTCCGGCAGGGCCGGCGGTGGGCGCTGTCGGGCCTGCCGTTCGTGTACCTCCGGGCGGATCGGCCGATCATGCTCTACGCGACCACGCCGGTCTTCGGCGCGACGAAGTGGAAGGCCCCCAACTGGATCGGCCTGCCCGTGCAGTGGTGCGGCGGGGTGTACGCCTACTGGCTGACCAAGCTCGCCGCCCACGACGACACGCTGGACTGGGCGAAGCTGGCGCGGGGCATCCTTGTCGCGGCCGAGCAGATGCAGTACCCCGCCGGCCGGCTGGCAGGCTGCCTGCCGGACATCTTCGACCTGGCCCCCCAGCGCCGGGCGGGGCCGAGCATCAACCCGGCGGCGATCCTCTCGCTCCGCCGCGCCGTCGAGGGCCGCCCCACGGGCCTGTGCGTCGCCGCCGGCGGGGGCCGGCGCGTCTGCTCGCCGTTCCCGGCGGCGATCCGCGACGGCGCCGCCCGCATCCGCGGGCGCGAGGGCCTGGCCTACCAGGTGCTGATCGACGGCGAGCGCGTGGTGACCGTCCGCTCGCGGGGCGAGGACGTCCTTCCGCTGACGCCGTGAGGGGAGCGAAATCCGCCTCGCCACCCCTTGCGTGGATGGGCGTTCGGGCGTAAAGTATCCGGTTTCCCCGTATGGCAAGAGGACTCCCGATGGGACAACGACGAGACAGACTGGACCACCGGCTCCGCAAGCAGCATGAAGCGCGGCGAAAGAACTCTCGCCGCAAGCATCGCGAACGCCTTCGCCGCCAGGCCCGCGAGACCGCCAAGGCCGAGATGCTCGGCACGCGCGGAACGGGCCAGGGCGATGGCTCGCAGGAATGACGCACCGCCCCCCACGAGCCGGGACGCCGCGACCCGCCCCGACACCCCCGCGGATGGAGACCGCGCCCGACGACCGTAAGGCCCGGGGGCCGCGAGCACGCGGAACGGGCTGACGCGATCCCGGGCACTCGAAGCGACCCACGCGGCACGGCGCGGGCCTGGCAGGGCCTCGGCGCATACCCCCCAGCCGTCCGCAGGGCCAATGGCCTCCCACCCCCACGAGTCGGGCCCCGCGGGGCACCTCGCGGACCGGCGGTCCCGCCTGCGGTGTTCCGGGCCTCTTCCCCCCATTGACCCCCCGCCGCTCACCGGACACAATGGCCCCTGCGCGAACCGATCGACAGGAGAAGCCCATGCGATTTCGCAACGCGGTGGCGGCGGGACTGGTGTGCATCATGGCGGCCGGGGTGCTGGTTGCGGCCCCCAAGGGCACGCGGCGCCGCAAGCCCCGGCCCATCGGCGGCGGGCAGTACAAGCGGATCGGCCTGGAGCTGATGCGCCTGCTCGCGGCGGGCAAGACGGACCGCGCCGCCGCCGAGGCCGAGAAGGTCCTCGCCAACGATGCCGACAACCACGAGGCCATGGTCATCCTCGCCGCCGCCCGCGCCCGCCAGGGCCGCTGCGACGAGGCCGTCGGCTTCGCCCGCAAGGCCGTCGAGGGCGGCCTGCCCGTCGGGCGGCTGCTCGCCGGGCCCCGCGAGCTGCTGAAACCGTTGACCGAGTGCAAGGGCTTCGCCGAACTGCTCGTCCGCGCGAAGGCGGGACCGCTGCTCCACGGACCGGCGCTCGCGCGGGTCGCCCATGACCGGGCGGGCTTCTGGGTCCGCACGGCCGACGAGACGGGCGTGGAGGTCACGGTCACGCCGGCCGGCGGGGGCAAGCCCGCGGGGAAGGCGGCGGCCCGCACGAAGGCGGCCGACGACTTCACAGCGGTCCCGCTGGTCACCGGCCTGGAGCCGGACACGGCGTACACGTACCGGCTGCGCGTCGGCGGGCAGGAGCTGCCTCCCGATGCGAACGCGACGTTCCGGACGTTTCCCTCCCCGGGCGCGAAGGCGCGGTTCCGGGTGGTCTTCGGCGGCGGGGCCGGGTACACGCCGTGGCACGAGCGGATCTGGAACGTCGTGGCGAAGCGCGAGCCGCTGGCCTTTTTGGCCATGGGCGATAACGTGTACATCGACACGCCCAAGAGCACGCCCGTCCAGCGGTACTGCTACTACCGCCGCCAAAGCCGCCCGGAGTACCGGGGCATGACCGCCGGCGTGCCGGTATACGCCATCTGGGACGACCACGACTTCGGCACCAACGACTGCCAGGGCTCCCCGGGCATCGACGACATCCCCTGGAAGCTGCCGGTCTGGAACGTCTTCCGCCAGAACTACGCCAACCCGGCCTACGGCGGCGGCGAGAAGGCCCCCGGCGTGTGGTTCGACTTCGCCATCGGCGACGTGCACTTCTTCATGCTCGACTGCCGCTTCTACCGCACCCGTCGGGGCAAGCCCGGGGGCACGATGCTGGGGCCCGTCCAGAAGCGCTGGCTGCTCGACCGCCTGGCCGGATCGAAGGCGACGTTCAAGGTCCTCTGCTCCTCCGTCCCGTGGACCAAGGGCACCAAGCCCGGCAGCAAGGACACGTGGGACGGCTTCGAGGCCGAGCGGCGGGAGATCTTCGCCTGCATCGACGAGCACCGCATCGACGGGGTGTTCCTGATCTCCGCCGACCGCCACCGCTCGGACGCCTACAAGACCGAGCGCCCGGGCGCCTACCCGCTGTACGAGGCCAGCAGCTCGCGGCTGACGAACATGCACACCCACCGCGCGATGAAGCACTCGCTGTTCTGCCACAACAAGACCTGCTCGTTCGCCCTGCTGACCTTCGACACCGCCGCCGCCGACCCGGCGCTGAGCTACGACGTCGTCACCATCGACAACGAGGTCCCGCACACGCTGAAGATCAAGCTGAGCGATATCTCGTTCGGGGGCGAATGATCGGCCGGGCGGCGCTGAGGGCCGGGAAGACTGCCAGCGAGGATCGACCACATGACCGACGCGGACCTGGAGAAGCTTCTCGACGATATCGAGTCGGACCGCGTCGAGCGGACGAGCTCGACGACCAAGCGTGAGAAGTTCTGCCAGGCCGTCTGCGCCTTCGCCAACGACCTGCCCGACCATCGCGAACCGGGGGTGCTGTTCGTGGGCGTCAGCGATGACGGCGAGCCGATCGGAATCGACGTGACCGACGAACTGCTCAAGAACCTCGCCTCGATGCGCGACGATGGCAATATCCTGCCGCTGCCGTCTGTCGACGTCTCCAAGCGACGGCTCAAGGGCAGGGACGTCGCCGTGGTGGTCGTCCACCCGTCCGACGCCCCGCCGGTCAGATACAAGGGCGCGGTCTGGGTACGCTCGGGGCCGCGCAGGGGCATCGCCAGCCGCGACGACGAACGCCGACTCAACGAGAAACGCCGGTTCCGCGACCTGCCCGCCGATCTGCGGCCCGTGACCGCGGCGAACATGAAGGAACTGGATGAACTCCTGTTTCGTCGAACGTACCTTCCCGCGGCCGTGTCGGCCGAGATCCTCGAAGCCAACGAACGAAGCCTCCTGGAGCAACTGATCGCGGTGAAGTTCATGCACGCGGACCCGGTGTGCCCTACGGTCCTGGGCATCCTGAGCGTGGGCAAGTCGCCGACGGACTGGGTGCCCGGAGCCTACGTCCAGTTCCTTCGTGTCGACGGCGACGGCCTGGGCGATCCGGTCAAGGATCAACGCGAGGTTCGCGGTCCCCTGCCGGACCTGATGGGAGAACTGGACGACCTGCTCAAGGCCAACAACCACATCCCTGCGGACCTGACCTCCGGCCCGGTCGAGCTCCGCAGGGCGGAGTACCCGCTGGTGGCCATTCGGCAGATCGTCAGGAACGCCGTGCTGCACCGGTCTTACGAGGGCACACACGCCCCGGTGAGGGTGTACTGGTTCGACGACCGCATCGAGGTCCACAACCCCGGCGGGCCGTTCGGGCAGGTGACGCGCGACAACTTCGGTCAGCCGGGCGCCTGCGACTACCGCAACCCGAACCTCGCGGCGGTGATGAAGGAGCTCGGCTACGTGCAACGGTTCGGGTTCGGCATCGCGCTGGCTCGCAGGGAGATGGAGGCGAACGGCAACCCGCAGCCGGAGTTCCAGGTCGAAGACGCTCACGTGGCCGCCATCCTGAGGAGGCGACCATGAGCATCCCGGTCATCGCGTTCTTCAACAACAAGGGGGGGGTCGGCAAGACGTCCATGGTCTACCACCTGGCGTGGATGCTCGCCGACCACGGCGTGGACGTGATCGCCGCGGACCTGGATCCGCAAGGGAACCTCTCGGCGGCATTCATGGAGGAGCAGCGGTTGGGTGAGCTGACGGGGTCGTCCTCCCATGCACAGACCATCTACGGCGCGGTTCGCCCGTTGAAAGAGGGCACCGGCGACGTCGCCGACGCCCACGTCGAGGCGATCGCCGACCGCCTTGGCCTGATCGTGGGGGACATGGCCCTTTCCACCTTCGAAGACGACCTCTCTTCGGTCTGGCCGGGCTGCCTGGACGGTGATCCGAGGGCGTTCCGTGTCATGTCCGCCTTCTGGCGCGTGATGCAACAGGCCGGCCGGGAACGCGGCGCCACGGCGATCCTCGTCGACCTCGGACCGAATCTCGGCGCCATCAACCGGGCCTCGCTCATCGCATCCGATTCGGTCGTGATCCCCTTGGGGCCGGACCTGTTCTCACTCCAGGGCTTGGAGAATCTCGGTCCGGCGCTGCGGGCGTGGCGCGAGGGCTGGCGGAGGCGGCTGGAAGCCCCCGCCCCGGCCGACCTGGCCCTGCCGACCGGGCGGATCGCTCCAATCGGCTACATCGTCTTGCGGCACTCGATTCGCCTGGACCGTCCGGTCAAGGCCTTCGATCGGTGGATCGCCCGGATTCCCTCCACCTACGCCGAGGCCGTACTTGGACAGCCATCCCATGGGACCCCGACAATCGAGGAGGACGAGCACTGCATCGCCAGGCTGAAGGACTACCGAAGCCTCATGCCCATGGCCCGGGAGGCCCGCAAGCCGATGTTCTTCCTCAAGCCCGCCGACGGAGCGCTCGGGGCACACACCTACGCCGTGGCCGAAGCCTACAAGGACTTCAAACGGGTCGCGAGGGCGATCGCTTCCCGCGCCGGCCTGGCGGGGATGGACTGACCCGCCGGCCTAGCGGAGCCAGCGGGTTCGGCCGGTGGTGGTTCGGGCCTGGAGGTAGTCGGCGAAGAGCTCGCCGAGGCTGCGGGAGGTGTCCACCAGGACGCGTTCGCAGCGGTTGGCCTCGCAGATGCTCTCGAGGCGCCCGTTGAAGCGTGCGAGGGCGTCGAGGTAGGCCCGTCGGATGTCGTCGGGGCGGGTCAGTCGGCGGTCGTCGTCCTCGAGGCCCTCGAAGCGGACCATGCCCGGCAGCTCGAAGCTCAGCTCGTCGTGGTGCATGACCTGGAAGAGCACCACCTCGTGCTGCTCGTAGCGAAGTCGCTGGATGGCGGCTTCGAGGTCGTCGAGGTCCACCAGGAAGTCGCTGAGGATGATGACGATCCCCCGCCGCCCGGTCCGGGCGGCCAGCTCGGTGATGGTCGGGCCGATGGCGGTCTTGGCGACGGGCTCGACGGCGTCGAGCACCTCGGTCATGTGGATGAGCTGCGAGAGGCTGTTGGACGGCGCGAGCGACTCGCGAACCTGCTCGTCGAACGTCGCCATCGCCACCTTGTCGAGCTGCTCGATGATGAGGTAGCCGAGCGTCGCGGCCATGCGGCTGGCGTAGAGGAGCTTCTGCTGCTCGCCCTCGCCGTAGCGCATCGAGGCCGAGACGTCGAGCATCATGTGGCAGACGAAGTTGGTCTCCATCTCGTACTGCTTGATGAAGAACCGTTCGTGGCGGTAGTAGACCTTCCAGTCGATGTGGCGGACGTCGTCGCCGGGGACGTACTCGCGATGCCCGGCGAACTCGACGGCGAAACCGTGGAAGGGCGACTTATGCGCCCCGGCGAGGTTGCCCTCGACGAGCTGGCGCGGCTCGAATTCGTGGCTGGCCAGCCGGTTGAGCACCTCGGGCTGGATGTACTTTCCCAGAATGGCGCGGGCCATGGCGTTCCCTTTTACCGCAGCGATGCGCGGGCGGCGGCCTGTGCCGCCCCGCCTGCGCGACGCATCGTCCTGAGTCCTGAGTCCTGCCGGCCGTCAGCCGACAACGCCGGTCCCGCCGTCACGCCGAGGGGACCTGGTAGGTCTTGTCGGCCGGGATGGCGTCCAGGAGCATCTCGATCAGCCGGTCGCTGTCCACGCCGGCGGCGAGGGCGGCGTAGTTCGGCGCGATGCGGTGCCGCAGGGCCGGCAGCATGACGGCCTGGACGTCCTCGACGGAGGCGTGGTAGCGCCCGTGGACCATCGCGCGGGCCTTGGCGCAACTGACCAGCGCGAGCACACCGCGCGGCCCGGCGCCCCAGCTCACCCACTTGTCGACGAACTCGGTCGCCTCGGCGGTGCCCGGGCGGCTGGCGCGGACGATCGCCCAGGAGTAGCCCAGCACCTGGTCGCAGACGGGCATGCGGACGACGAGATTCTGGGCGTCGAGGATGTCCTCGGCGGAGATGATCTCGCTGATCTCGCCCATCGAGCCGCTGGTCACGCGGCGGGCGATGTCCCATTCCTCCCGCCCGCTGGGGTACTGGACCTTCACGTACAGCAGGAAGCGGTCGAGCTGGGCCTCCGGCAGCGGGTAGGTGCCCTCCTGCTCCAGCGGGTTCTGCGTGGCCAGGACGAAGAACGGGTCCGGCACGGCGAAGTCCCGCCCGCCGGAGGAGATCATCCGCTCCTGCATGGCCTCGAGCATGGCCGCCTGCGTCTTCGGCGGCGTGCGGTTGATCTCGTCGCCGAGGATGATGTTGGCGAAGATCGGGCCCTTGACGAACTCGTACCGCCGCTCGTGGGTGATCGGGTCCTCCTGGAGGACGTCCGTGCCCGTGATGTCCGAGGGCATCAGGTCCGGCGTGAACTGGATGCGGTGGAAGCTCAGCCCCAGCGCCTCGGCCAGCGAGTGGACCATCAGCGTCTTGGCCAGGCCGGGCACGCCCTCGAGCAGCGCATGCCCGCGGGCGAGGATGGCGACGATGAGCTGCTCGACCACGTCGGCCTGTCCGACGATGACCTTGCCCATCTCGCTGCAGAGCTGGCTGTAGCAGCTCTCCCACTTGGCGACGGCGGCGACGTCGTCGGGATTGTTGGCCTGGGCGTTCTGCTTGGCGTTGTCTTCGGCTGCCTGCGTCATGTTCGTCTCCGTGTCTCGGCACCGGCGGCGCGGGGCCTGCCCGTGCGGGCTCTCTACTCGTCCAGACTCTCGAAATATCGCCGCAGCCGCTCTTCGTAGCCGCGGGGGAGGTTTCCCTTCTCGCGCGATCGCATGGCCTTGCGGACGCTGGAGGGCAAGGCGGTGAACCAGGTGGGGTCTTCGCGTCGTCCGCCGGCGCCCATGGTGCGGGCGACGTCGCCGCCGCGAAGCTCGGTCGATTGTCCGTCGTTGCCCTCGGGGGCGTCCTGGAAGCTGACCTCGCCGTCCTTGACGCCGGGGTTCTGCCCGCCGCGGCCCATGCTGGCCGAGCCGCCCCCGCCGGGGCCGGACTGGCCCTTCGACGGGCCCCGGGCCTGGCTCTGGCCTTGACCCTGACCTTGACCTTGGCCCTGGCCTTGGCCCTGGCCTTGGCCCTGGCCTTGTGCCTGGCCCTGGCCCTGTGCCTGGCCCTGGCCCTGGCCTTGCGCCTGAGCCTGAGCGGATGCCGCGGCGGCGGCCGCGGCGGCCTGGGCGGCCGCCGACGAGCCGGCGAGCATCTGCGAACTGGTCATCGCCGAGGCCGGCACCATGCCGCTGCCCATCTCGGCGCCCTGCCCGGCGGGTTGCCCCCCGGCCATGCCGGCCTCGGGCATGCCCCCCTGACCGCCGGCCTCGGCACCGGCGGGCTGGCCGCCCTCGGCGCCGGCCTGGGCGGCCGCGGGCATGCCGCCCTGGGCGCCGGCCTGCTCCCCACCGGCCATCTCGCCGCCGCCCTGCTCGCCGCCGGCAGGTTGCCCGCCGGCCATTTCGCCGCCGGCCTGCTCCCCACCGGCCATCTCGCCACCGGCCATCTCGCCACCGGCCTGTTCGCCACCGGCCTGTTCGCCGCCGGCCATCTCACCCTCACCGCCGGCTTCGGGCGCCAGGCCGGCCGGGGCCTCGCCCTCGGCGGCGCCCTCGCCGGCGGCGTCGGCTGCCTGGGCGAGGAGGTCCTCCTCGCGGGCAAGCCGGCCGGCGGCGTCCATGGCCTCGCGGATGGGCTGGTTCTCGATCTCGGACTGCCCGCTGAGCTGCTCGGCCCCCTGGCCGACCTCTTCCATCGCGCGGGCGTGCTCGGCCATGGCGCCGGCAAGGTTCTCTGCCAGTTGCCGTGCCCCCGCCCCCGCGGGCAGGTTCTCTGCAAGCTGCTGACCGCCGGCCTGCTCACCGCCGGCCTGCTCGCCGCCGGCCTGTTGACCGGCCGCCTGCTCACCCCCGGCCTGCTCGCCGGCGGCCTGTTGACCGGCCGCCTGCTGGGCTCCGGCCTGCTGGGCTCCGGCCTGCTGGCCGGCCATCTGCCCGGCGGCGGCTTCCTGTGCGAGGGCCTCGGCGAGGGCCTGGCCGGCGTCGGCGACCTGCTCGGCGGTCTGGCGCTGGAGGCGTGCGAGCTCGGCCATGCGGCGTGCGAGTTCGAGCTCGTTTTCGAGCTTCTCGGCCTTCATCTCGGCAATGACGCGCGCCCGCTGTGTTTCCCGGTCGAGCCTGGCGGCGGCCTGGACGGCCTGGGGGGTCTGCCCGGCGGCCTCCTGGGCGGCGTCGCCGGCCTGCTGGAGGGCGGCGCCGACGGCGGGCAACTGCTTGACGGTCTCGTTGCCAAGCTGCTGAAGCTGCTCGGCGGTGGGCCTGGGGTCGGCGTCGAGGGCCTTCTCGATCTCGCCCTGGAGGTCCTGGACATCGCCGAGGTCCTTGCCCGCCAGCTCGGCGAGCTTGTCGGCGGCCTGGCCCATCTTCTCGCGAATGGCATCGGCGGCGTTCTCGAAGTTCTCGGCCAGTTGCTTGCCGGCCGCGGCGCCGGCGGCGTTGGGCTGCACGGCCCCCTCGCCGCCTTCCTGCGGCAGGGCTTCCTGGAGCTGCCTGGCGGCGGGGGCGGCCTCGTTGAGGGCCTTGGCGGCCTCCCCGACGGCGTCCTCGACGCCCTCGGCCACGCGCTCGCCCACGGCGGCGATGTCCTTGGCTTCCTCGGCGGCTTCCTCGGCGACGGGCTGATCGGCCGAGCCGGCGGCGCGATCTTCCTCCATGGCCTCGGACAGCTCGCGTGCGGCGCCGGCGGCGCGGTCGAGGCTCTCGGCGGCGCGGTTGAGCTCGCCCAGCCGTGTTGCGAGGGCCTTGCGCCGGGTGTCGGCGACGGCCTCGTTGGCCTCGCCGAGGGCGCGGTCGGCGGCGCGGCGTGCCTCTTCGGCGGCGGCGTGGCGGGCCTCGGCGTCCTCCCCGCGTGCGTCGGCGGCGATGTCCGCCTCGTCGGCGGCGGCCCGCGCCCGCCCGCGGAGCGCCCGGGGCAGCTCGACCTCGTCGGCGACCTGGTTCATCGCGTCGCGCGCCTGGCGCTGTAGGTTGGCGGCCTTGCCGGGGTCCTTCTCGGCGGCCGCGGCGGCCTGTTCGGTCTTCCTGGCTGCCTCGGCGAGCTTCTCGCGGGCCTTCTCCAGCTCCTTGGCGAGCTGCTCGTACTCCGAGGCCGAGCGGTCGCGCTCGCCGCCGCGGCCCTTGGCCAGCTCGGCGTCAAGCTGGGCCAGCGCCCCGACGACCCGTCCCTGCTCGTCGAGGGCCTCCTCGGTCTTCTCGGCGAAGATCGCCTCGCGTGCCTGGGCCGATGCCGTGGCCGCCCTCTGAACGAGGTCGCTGGTCTCCTCTCGCCCGCCCAGCAGGCTGGCGAGGGCCCAGAGGTCCTTGCCGATGTCCGCCTGGGCGTTGACCAGCCTCTCGGCGGCGGCCTCGTCGGCGGCGGGGAGCTTTCGGGTCTGCTCCCGCAGCTTCTCCTGCTCCTCGATGAGCTTCTTGACCGCGTCGCGGACGTCCGGGGGCTTCCTCGCGGCGGCGATGATCTTGCGGATGTCGCCCAGGACGCTCTCGAGGATCTCGACGACCTTCTCCTGCGTCGCCGCGGCCTTGGGGAACCGCGTGTCCTTGAGCTCCTCGACCGCCCGGTCGATCAGCGCGGCCACGCCGGCCTTGCGCAGGCTGCCGCTGGCGTCCGCGGCGGCGGCGCCGGTCTCGCCCGGCCAGCTCGCAACGTCCTTGAGCAGCCTGGCGAACTCGGCGTACAGGCTGGCGACGGTCCGCTGGGAGCCGACGGCGTCGAGGACGGCCTGCTCGTTCTCGGCGTTGAGGGTGAGCGTCACCCGGCGGGTGGCTCGCTGGGTCTTGACGATCTCGGCGATGCGGTCGATCAACTCGGCCTGCTTGCGGCGCATCCGCAGCCGCTCGCGTTCGGCCAGCAGGCGCAGCAGGATCTTGTGCATGCGCTCCCGCGCGTCGGCCAGCAGGGCCTTGCGGTCGCCGGCGGGGGCCTTGCCCGCCTTGTCCAGCAGCTCGACGACCTGGGGCATCATCTCGTCGGCCAGCTCGCCGACGCGCCCGCGCATGTCCTTCAGGTCCGTGTAGAGCGGCAGGTCGGTCAGGCCGTTCTCCTCGAGCTGGCGGAGGTGGCTGGTGAGCACGGAGGCGATCATCTCCCTCGCCAGTTCCCGGGCCCGAAGCTGGTAGGCCTTGCGGCGGCGGATGACGTCGGACTTCTCGGCCGCGGCGGCCGGGGCGGCCAGCAGGGCCAGCATCAGCAGGCTGCCCAACGCGATGTGGATGCGGCGAGCCATGGCTAGTCTCCTATCCCGAGGTGGGCCTCGATGATGTCGTCGAGCTTTTCCAGCAGGCGGTCGTCGACCTTCCGCATGGCCTCCATGAGGCCCTGGCGGTCGGTGACCTGGAAGCGGATGGGATCGCTTCGGCCGCTACGGCCGGGCAGGTCGCCGCGGAAGTCGACGGCCTCGAGGGTGATCGTGACGCGGTCGCCCTTGGCCAGCCCCAGCGGCGCGAGCTTCAGTTCGTGCCACTGGGCGAACTTCGCGGGCGTGTCTTTCGGTCTGGCGATGATCGTCTCGTGGTGCGTCTCGTTGGCGTCGGCGTGGCGGACCGTCCGGTGGAGGATGATCCTGCTGAGGCCGTAGTCGTCGATCGCCTTGTACATCACCATAGGCGTGGCGGTCGGCAGGACGTACTTGCTGACGGCGGCGGCGGCGACGCGCGGCGGGTTGTCCGGGGAGACCTGCACCACGCCTGTGATGGGCCTGTCGAGGCTGAGCCCGTCGGCGTCGGTGACCTGCACGCGGAAGCGCATGGACTCGGCGACCTTCTCGAAGGGCGTGCCCGCGGGGTCCAGGACCAGCCGATCGCCCCGGCGGGTCAGCGTGCGGCTGGTCTCGTCCACCGAGACGGTCCCGCCGGAGAGCTGCTTGTCGGCCGAGACCAGCACGCGGACGTCGGAGCCCTCGGGGACGAGGACCTGTCGGCCCTCGGCGCGGGCGTTCTCGAACCGCTCGGCGGCGTAGGCCGGCGGGGTCGGGTCCAGCTCGACGCGGACCAGGGGCAGGGGGATGAGTTCGAGGGTCATCGGCTCGGTGTAGGCGTCGCCGAGGTAGACGGTATAGGCCAGGTCGTCCAGCACGCGGTTGAGCTTGCCGGTGTAGACCGCCGGGTCGTTGGCGTCGGGCTCGAGGTCGACGGAGGTCGTCAGGTCGCTGGCCAGGGCCCGCAACTCGACGCGCCCGCCGTCGGGCAGCTCCCCGCCGGCGCGGACGCGGAAGACGACCGGTTGGCCGTAAGCGGCCTTCCGGCCGGCGGGCGAGACGATCTCCTCGATCCGCGTCCGCGTGGGGTAGTGCGTCCTGCTCAGCAGGAACAGCCGCTTGCAGAACGCCGCGGTATGTCCTGGCATGAGGATCGCCGGGCCGACAATCAGCAGCGCCGTGAGGGCCAGGACGCCCGCCCGGCGGGTGAGCTGCTCGCGGGAGAAGCCCTCCAGGAAATCCAGCCCGCCGGATGCCTCGGCCGTGCAGTCCACGACGGCCTCCCGGAGCAGCGGCGAGCCGAACTGCCGCCGCCCGCCGTCTGCGAACTGAAGCGCGGCGACCAGGTCGGAGCTGAGCCCCTGCTGGCGCTCGACCAGCAGGGCGAGGGACACGTCGTCCTCGTGGACGCGCAGGGCGGGCAGGAGGTAGCGGGTGACGGCCCACGCGGCCGTGGCGACCACGGCGACCAGCAGGATGCCCCGCTCCAGGCGTCCCATGCGGATCCAGTAATCCAGCAGGAAGGCGACGCCGAGAGCCCACAGGACGATGCTGACCAGCACCGAGCCCGCCGAGCCGAGGCGCACCGTCGTCCGGAACCCCCTCAGCCGCCTCAATCCGCGATGTACCGCCGTCAGGTTCTTCATGGCTATGGGCAGCTACCTCAGGTTGACCAGCTTTCGCACGAACCACTCGACGAGCATGAACCCCGCGGCCAGGATCAGCACCAGCCAGGTGTTCCACAGCTCGAACCGCCGCTCGGTCTTCTCGACCAGCTCCACGCCCGAGACGGTCTCGGTCAGCCGGGACATCTCCGACAGCTCGTACGCCTTGCCGCCGGTCTGACCGGCCAGGGCGTTCTGGAGCGCGTAATCCCGCACGGCGGACCGCCGTTCGGCCGTGACGGGCGCGACCTTGAAGGAGACCTCCACCTCGTCCCTGGTGACCGGGTCGCGGACAAGCAGGCGATGGCGCCCGGTGGTGAACACCGGGAAGGTCGTCTCGAAGATCACGCCGTCGCGGGCGACGGGGATGGACAGGCTGACCGGCTCGGGCGCCTTGCCGGCGTCGTCGGGCTCGACGACCAGCCGGGCCGAGAGCTTGTCGATCTCCAGGGGGTCATAGTCCTCGTTGTAGGCCTCGACGATGACGCGGACCTTGTCGCCGGCCTGGTAGGTCCGCCGGTCGGTCTGGGGCAGGAAGCGCTTCTGGTCGCCCAGCGCCCGCCCGAGGCCGAGGCGGTAGATGATCTGCCCCCAGAGCTGGCGGTAGTACTTCTCGCCGTACTTCCGCCGCAGCCGCCAGGTCTCGTTGAAGCCGAAGTACACCACCTCGCCCTTGCCGAACCGCCGGATGGCGATCAGCGGCTGGGGGGTCTTGTCGTCGGCGCAGTACTCGGTGGGGTGCTCGGCCAGGACGGTCGCCAGCGGGTGCTTGCGGGCGACCGGCTGGTACCACGGCAGGTCGCCGAGGTTCGCCCAGGCCATCGCGCTCTCGCGCTGGTCCTCTCCAAGGTTCATGAAGTCATACTGCCTGGCCGCGGCGGTCAGCTCGGGGCGGAACTCGCCCTGGCGGATCCGCGTGCCCGGCTCGACGACGACGGGCAGCATGTCGGCGAGGATCGTGCCATGCAGCTCCTCGACCCCGAACCGCGGGCCGGAGAGGAAGACCAGCCCGCCGCCGAAGGTGCCCACGTAGTCGCGGACCATTTCCTGGAACTGGTCGCTGAGGACCTCGGCGGGCACGTCGGAGATGAGCATCACGTCGTAGCTGAAGAACTCCGACCGCGGGCGGATCAGCGTCTCGAGGAAGAGGTCGTTGGTCTGGCGGACCTTGAAGTCCGCCGAGCGGAGGAACGTGCGGAAGCCCTCCCACCCGATCAGCGGATCGCGGTGGAAGACCTCCTTGACGAACCGCCACTCCCAGGTCGGCTCGTACTCGACGAACAGCAGCTTCAGCGACTCGTCGCGGACGTTGATCTCGCGCTGGACGGTGTTGTTCTCGCCGAGGACCTCGTCGTCGAACGGGCGGACCTTCGCGATCAGGTCGAACTTGCCCACCTCCTCCGGCGTGAACGGGATGCGGACGGTCACCTGCGCCTCGTCCATGCGGATCGTCTTCGGCGAGGCCACCTGCCGCGGGCGGCTGACCAGCGAGCCGCCCGCCGTGGTCCCCAACCGCCGGGCCGACAGCTCGATGGTGGCGTGGCGCCCGGTCAGGCCCGTCTGCCGCAGCCCCACCGACACGTCCGTCCGCTCGTCCTTCTTCAGCAGCAGCGGCGTCTGGAGGTCCAGCGCCAGGTCCACCACCTCGCGGGGGCCGACGCCGACGGCGTGGAGGGGTATGCGGAGTCTCTCGGCCGCCGCCTGTGGGGGGGCGCCGGCGTTCTGGGCGAAGTCGCTGACGATCACCGCCCCGGCCAGCAGGTGCGTGGGGTGGCGTCGGTGCAGGTCGTTGATCCCCTCGCCGAGGGCGGTGACCTCGCCGGTCCCGCGGAGCTGTTCGGCGACGTAGTCCGGGTCGATGCCCTCCTCCTCGGGCGGGCTCAGCCGGACCTCGCGAACCTGGTCGGCGCGGTCGAGGGCGTAGCACTGGAGGCGGAACTTCTCGCCGAGGTCCCGCAGCAGGGCCGCCCCGTCGTCCGTGACGGTCCGGCGGACGAGGTCCATCCGGCTGGGCCCCTCGCCGTCGGGCCCCGGCGCGACGGCCTCGGGGCCGACCGCCCGGGTCAGCCCCGCTTTGGCCTCGACGGAGAGCTTGTCCCGGATGTTCATGCTGTCGGTGCAGTCGAAGAGCATCAGCAGCAGCGGGCGCGGGTGGTGGGTCATGGTCATCGAGATGACCGGCTCGGCGAGGATCACCAGCAGCAGCGCCAGCATCAGCCCGCGCAGGGCGACGCCCGCCGTCCGCGCCGCGCGCTTGGGAACGTCCTGGAAGCGGAGGTAGAACACGACGGCCGCCGCGATCAGCAGCGCGCAGCCGAACAGCACCAGCGCGGGGCGCTGCTGGGCCCAGGGCGCGGCGAACTTGACCTGGAGGTCGTGAATGCTCTCGAGGCGGTCGACGCCGAGGAGATGTCCGAGCCACTCGTTCACGGGGCGCTCCTCCCCAACCTCGGCGCCGCCAGGAAGAGCATCTCGATCGCCAGGCAGGCCAGGACCATTGCCATAAGGTACTTCCAGTAGTTGTGCCCGACGCGGGCCATGCCCTCCAGGCGGATCTCCTCGCCGGCGGCCACCCAGCGGAACGGCGTGTCGGTCATCCGCTCGCGGAGGGGCTGCTCCCCGACGCTGTCGAGCTCGCTCTCGGCCGGCGGGCCGTTCACGGCCAGGAGCATGGACCATTCCTCGCCGGCCCCGAGCGCCTCGCCGGGCCGGCTTCGCTCGATGCGGTAGAGCCCCCGCCGCTGGACGTCGCGAAGAATCAGCCCGTAGGTGGTCTCGCTGAGGGCCTCGACGGTCAGCGGGCGGGGCTGCTCGTCGCCGGGGCCGGTGACGGTGAACGCCGCGGCCTGGTCGGCGGAGTCGATGGGCACGATCACCTCATTGACGTCGCCGAACGTCCTGCGTGGCAGCGAGCGGGTCAGCAGGTCGCGGAGGGCCTGGTCCAGCAGCAGGACGCTGTGCTCGGCGGCGAGGTTGTTCCACTCCGGGAAGATGCCGGTGGTCACCAGGATGATCCGCCCGCGTCCGATGTCTCGGCGGACGGCGAACGGCTCGCCGTTGTCGTAGCGCCCCATCACGCGGGGCATCGTCCGCTGGACGCGCTCCTCGACGCTCAGCCGCGAGAGGTCCGTCGCGGCGAGGTTGGACCACAGCAGCCAGTTGGGCTGGAGCTCGCGGCGGCGGAGCCGGTCGGCCTCGCGCCGGGCGCGGGCGGTGTCGTCCAGCTTGCCGCGGTTCTCCAGGTCCGCCCAGCGCCGCTCGGCGGCGTCGTTTTCGGCCAGCCAGCGGACCCGTTCCTCCAGCCGCTTCTTCGCCGCGTCGGGCAACTCGGCCCGCGCCGCCTGCATGTCCACGCCGACGGCCTTGAAGAAGAACGGGGACAGGAAGATCCCTTCCATGGCCCGCGGGGGCAGGCCCAGGTAGAAGACCGGGTCCTGCATGGTCGCCGGCGCCAAGCGGAAGACGTCCGGGTCGATCGCGTCCGGCTCGGGCAGCTTGCCGATCGGCTCGGGCTTCAGCGGGGCCGGCAGGATCCCCGCCCCTTCGCGCCACGCCTCGGACTGCCAGGCGACGGGGTCGAACCCGGCCCCGGCGGCGAGGAACAGTTGCCCCCCCTGCCGGACATACTCGCGAAGCAGGCCGACGAGCTTCGACGGCGGGGACTGCACGCCTGCCAGCGCGACCAGGCGGGCGTCCTTGAGGTCGTCGCGGGTGACGTCGTCGGGCTTCCTGTGGCGGACCTCGACGAGCTGCTTGTCCCGCTCCTGGCGGCTGGTCCGCGGGGCCAGCAGCCGCCGCAGCGGGAACGTCTCGCCGTAGGCGTTGCGGCGCGGGCTCTCGTCGGGGCCGTGCTGGTCGATGAACACCACCGGCAGGCGGGCGACGACGGGCACGACCAGCGTGCGGAAATCGTCGCCGGGAAGGTGGTCGGGCGTCAGCTCCACGCGGGCGGGGACGAACAGCGGCTTGGCCGCCGTGCCCGCCACGTCGAACGTGTGGCGGAAGACCACCTCCAGCGACTGATCCGGCAGCAGGTCCACGCGGCGCTGCTCGATGACCTCCCCGCCCAGCCGCAGCGTCACGCCGACGTTGCTCCGCGGGGCGTCGCCCTCGTGGCGAATCTCCGCCACGAAGACCGCCGGCGTGCGGGCGTCGGCCGCGCCGTCACGCAGCGTCAGGGCCGACACCCACGTGTTGGACCGCTTCTCGGGCCCGACGCGCGCGATCTGGAGGTCCGGCACCTCGCGGAAGAACTGCGAAAGGTCCTGGGCGCCCCAGCTCTCCCGCTGCATGTCGCTGAGGAACACCACCCGCTTGGTGGGCAGGTCCTTGGCGGCGCGGCAGGCGCGGGCGGCCCGTTCGGCGGCCGTGCTGGACCGCGACTGGCGGTCCACCAGCTCGATCCGCTGGAGGGCCTCGAGGGCGTCGGTGCGGGTGGCGTAGACGTCCTTGCCGTACCACCCCGCGTAGTCGCACATGGGCACGAGCGAGACCTTCGAGCCGTCGGGCAGCTCCCGGAGGAACGTCGCCGCCCGCTCCTTGGCGACGTCCAGCAGGGACTTGTCGAGTTGGGCGTAGCCCATCGACTGGCTGTTGTCGACGGCCAGGACGGCGTGGATGGGCTCGCCGGCGAACCCGGCGGCGGCGGTGGAAACGCGATAGGGCCTGGTCATCGCGAGGATGAACAGCAGGACGGCCAGCGTACGCAGGGCCAGCAGCAGCAGGTCGCGGAGGACCAGGAACCGCCGGTTTCGGTGAAGGGCCTCGCGGAGCAGGTCCATCGCGGCCCACTCCACCCGCCGGTGCCTGCGGCGGTTGAGCAGGTGGATCAGCACCGGCGCCGCCGCCAGCGGCAGGGCCCACAGGAAGGCGGGAGAGAGAAAGTTCATCGGGCGGCCCCCTTGAGAGCGGAAGCAGCGAACGACAAACTACAGATTCCAAGCAAACTGCAAGCCCCAACCAGCAAACACCAGACACTCGGACGCGGGGATCGCCGGTGATCCGCCAGCGACATGGCACCGGTCCGCGGTACCCCCGCATCCGCCGGCCTCTTCGTTTGCCGTTTGGCGTTTGCCTCCCGCCGTTCGCCTGCTGTTTGCCTCTTGGGATCTGCCGTTTCGCCCGAAGGGCGCCGAGCCGTTGCCTTCCTCGGGTCCAGCACGGCCTGCTGGAGGATCGGCAGGTAGCGGTTGGGGATGTTCAGGACGAACACGGCCACGGAGGTGCCGAACAGCCTGCCGGCTCGGCCGCTGACGTGCGAGCCGGCGTCCCAGGAGCCGGCGTCGTCCTCGTCGCCGGTGGTCCGCTGGGTCTGGATGATGGCGTCGCGGATCTTGGGGTAGTTCTTGCGCCACCGCCCCCCGCCGACCTGGTACAGCGCCTGGCCGACGTAATACAGCGTGTAGGCGTCGAAGGGCACGCGGCCCTTGTTCTTGCGCATCTTCTTGTCGATGTCGCGGATCACCGCGTCCATGCTGTTGCGGATGCGGAAGTCGTCGTACTGGCCGAACTCCTGGAGGCAGACGACGCCCGCGGCGGCCATCGCCGTCGTGGTGCGGTTGCCCGAGTAGGTAAACTGCCCGGGGATGTCGGCGATGCTCGTCGCCCGCCCGCGGCGCTTGCCTGTGGGTTTGTAGTGCTCCCGGACGCTCTTGATGGCCATCTGGATCGTGCGGGGGTCGATCTCGAAGCCGATGTCCATCGCCCCGCGGAGGGCCTTGGCCTGCATGACCGCCAGGGACAGGTCGTGTCCGCGGCGCTGGCGGCGGGCCTCGTAGTCCCATCCGCCGTCCTCGCACTGGGCGTTGGAGATGACCTTCAGCGACCGGTCCAGCACCCGGCCGACGCGGGGGTCGCTCGTCATGCCGTACGCCTGCGTCAGCACGAACGTGCTCAGGCCGTGGTTGTACATGTCCCGCTTGGCCGAGGAAACGTTCAGCAGACCCGACGGCTTGGCGTTGGAGAGCACGAAATCCAGCGCCCGCCGGACGTTCTCGCCGTAGCGCCCCCGCCCGGGCGCGTGCCCGGCCGAGAGAAACGCCAGCGCCCCCACCGAGACCAGGCCGAGGTCGTTGCTGCCCCAGTTTCCGCCGCGGCCCTGATTGGCCGCCAGCCAGCGCAGCCCCAGCGTGCTGGCGCGTTCGCTGTCGCGGGTGATCTCCCACTCGCCGTCGGCCAGTGCCGCGACGTCGCCGGCCAGCACCGCCAGCGCGGTCACCGTCGCCAGGACCCATTTACCCATGCCTTCTCCTTGCCGGTCATCGCCGTCGCTAAGCACTTGCCGCCGAACAGCGGAAGGTTACGGGGAGTATCCGCACCCGATCACCTCGCCACGAATCCCGCCTCGCCCCAGACGCCGGAGGTCTTGTCGTGCTCGACCTTCAACGTCAGCGTCTTGGCGCCGGCGGGAATGCGGACGGAGACCTGTTCCAGCAGGCCCGTGTCCACCGCCTCGCCGCTGCGGTGAAGCTCCTTGCCATCGGCGAGAACGATGAACGGCCCGCGGTGGTAGCGGTTCTCCGTGCCCACCACGGCCACGAACCGCCGCAGGCCTTTTCGCAGCTTGTAGGTGAGGTTCATGCCCTGCGAAATCGGCAGGGCGTTGGCGAGCGTTACGCCGTGCATCTCGACGGTCCGCGCCTCCGGCGGGTCGGTCCCGGTGGGCTTGCGGCCTTTCTTCTCGGGATGCCAGACCGCCTTGGGCGGCTCCAGGGAGGCCAGCAGCACCCGCGGGCGGATGATCTTCCCGCCCGGCGGGAGGTTCTCCACGATCGGGCGCAGCGCGATCCCGCGCCAGACGATCGGCCCGGGCTTCTTCTTCGGGTCGCGGGCGACCTTCAGCGTCAGGCGGACGTCCTTGCCCAGGCGGTCCAGCAGCCGCCACCGCTGCCAGGCCGGGTCGCCGGCGCCGCGGCGGGCGGTCTCGAGCGGCTGGCCTTCGTGGCGGGTGCCCTTGAGCGGCTCGCCGTCGATCTCCAGCGCGACGACCTGCCCGCTGTCGTTCTCGGCCCGCGTGGCGGAGACGTCCAGCACCGCCCGGCGCAGCGAGATCCGCGCCGTCCGCTCGAGCGTGAAGCCGTCCCCGTCCACGCTCATCGCGAAGCTCCAGGGCGCCCGCCCGTGTGCGGTCGCCACGAGGGACGTCTCCTCCAGCTTCTGCCCGCCCAGCTCCCAGCCGGCCAGCGCCGGGTTCAGCCGGTCCAGCAGCTCCCGTGTGACGTGGAGGTGCTTGTCCTCCACGCTGACCGCCGGGAGCATCCAGTTGACCTCGTCGCGGATGTCGGCCGGGTCGGCCTCGTTCGGTCGGCCGTCATGGGCAAAGTCGGTCACGAAGACCAGGCGTTTGGCGTTGTGGACGTCGGCGGGCCCGATGCGGTCGGGGTCCTTCGAGCCGATCAGCAGGTCGCTGCGCCACAGGCGCCGCCCGTTGGGGCGGTCGGCGCGGACCTCGCACCGCACGCACCCGCCGGTGCCGGCGGCGCGGTCCAGGCCCACCCAGCCGCTCAGCCGCCGGGCGCCCTCGGGCAGCGTGAAGGCCACCGCGCTGTAGGAGTGCGCGCCGAAGCCCAGCCCGCAAAGGACCGTCCCGCACCGCATCACCTCGCCCCGCACGCTGCGGTCCCGCCGCCACGGCCAGACGTAGCCGGTGAAGCTCCGCTCCTCGATCGTCTCGGCCGGGAGGAGCGAGACGGGGATCTCGTCCGGCCGGCGGTAGCTGCGC
The DNA here is from genome assembly GCA_964385465.1 of uncultured Planctomycetaceae bacterium. Lineage (GTDB taxonomy): Bacteria > Planctomycetota > Phycisphaerae > SM23-33 > SM23-33 > CAYLPJ01. Next base: position 32,107 of record CAYLPJ010000027.1, read on the forward strand.
AGGCAGATGACGGCCTCGGGCACGCGGAGGGGTATGAGGGACCACGTCGGCTGGACCGCGTGGTACGTGCCACGCATATGCCCGTGGCTCTCTCCGCGGGATCGCCGCATGGCCACCCGGTAGGTCAGCACGTTGCCCCCCTCGGTCTGCATGCGGGCGACGTAGCCGGCCTCTTGGCGTTCGGGGACCACGGCGTCGGCGACGACGGCATCGAGCGCGTCCGCCCCGGGCAGGTGCACCTCGGCCAGTTCGGTGAACGCCCCGGAGACGATCTCCTCGGCGGCGAGGGCCTTGATCCCCTCGGGCGTCCAGCGGACGCTGCTGACGACGGCGGTCCGCCCGTCGCTGAAGAACACCACCCCGCCGCGGTGGGCCCGGGGGCCGTCCTCCCCGAAGGTGATCTGCTGCACCCAGTCGGCACGGATGTGGGCGACGACGTTGTTCTTGGTCTTCTCGTCCCAGGGGTCCGCCCCGGCCAGCAGCGGCGCGGCGACGGTGACGACAAGGCGGTCGGGGAGGTTCTTCGACGCCTCGGCCGGGAGGAAGCCGGTCACCCGCCCGCGCAGGACGTCGCCGTTGGCCAGCAGGACCCGGGGCCCGTGCGGCGCCGGGCGGCGGACGGTGTGGCAGAGCAGGCGAACGTGGTTCTTCTCGAACAGGCGCTGCTTTTCCAGGCGGGCGCGGCGCTCGTGCTCGTGCCAGTCATGGATCTTCTCGCCGGTGACCTGCTTGCCGTCGCCCAGAAGGGCCCAGTAGGCCCCCCCGTCGCGGTCGTCGCCTCGGGCGCGGCCCGCCCCCGCCAGGGCCGCCACGGCGACCAGCGCAGGGAAGATGTTCTTCGTGCGAATCACATACGGTGCAACCCGCCGGAGAGGTGATGGATACGGTCCGGTCGAAGATGCAAAGAACGGCATGGCGCAACGCTATTGAGAAAAGCTGCTTACGTGATTGGGCCGCGATGGCCCCGCCGCGGTTCGGCCGGGAGGCGCCCGGTGGGCGCACCCGGGCCGGGGCGTCCGAGGCGGGCGGGCCCGGCGCGAGCGACTGGGCGTTTCCACTCAACAGGGCCCTCCCTGGAAGACAGAGAATTCATCCTTTTCCCGGATTGTCCCGGCCACGGCAAATGGTGAATCATGAATGGTGGTGGGAGGCCCCGGTCCTCTTGCATGGAAGGCAGCACATCATGAAGATGCCCATTCGAGTCAGAAGGGTCTCGTCTTCCGCCTACCGGGCATCCTGTCCGGCCCTGCCGGGCTGCTCGGTGGAGGCGTCCTCCCGCGAGGAGGCGGTCTCGAAGGTCCGCTGGGCAATGCGGGGCTACGTCGCCAGCTTCGACGTCCCCGACCCCGACCGCTTCGATCTCGACGTCCAGGTCGGCTGAGCCCCGCGCCCGCCGCTACGCGGGCGAGACGTTCATCAGCCGCGCCACGGCCTCGCCGGCCGGGGCGGCGGTGAGATCGGCGATCGTCCCGGTCTGCTGGAGGCGCCCGGCGTCCAGGACGCCCACGCGGTCGGCGACGCTGCGGGCCTCCTCCAGGCTGTGGCAGACGTGGATCGTCGCAAGTCCCAGCCGGCGCTGCACTTCCCGAAGCTCCGCACAGACCTCCCGCCGCGCCGGCTCATCCAGGGCGCTGACGGGCTCGTCCAGCAGCAGCAGCTTCGGCCCGGCCGCGAGGGCCCGGGCCAACGCCACCTTCTGCCGCTCCCCGCCGCTGAGATAATCGCACCGCCGCCGGAGCAGGTCGCCGAGGTGCAGCATGTCGGCGAGGGCGTCGACGGCCCGGCGCCGGTCGGCCCGCCTGGCGCCGTGGGCGCGAAGGGGGAACTCGATGTTGCCCCGCACGGTCAGGTGCGGCAGGAGGCCGCAGTCCTGGGGCATGTAGCCGACGTGGCGGCGGCGAGGCTCCAGGGCGGTGACGTCTCGGCCGTCGATGGCCACCCGCCCCGCCGACGGGCGTCGCAGCCCGCAGATCGTCTTGATCAGCAGGCTCTTTCCCGATCCGGTGCGCCCCATGAGCACGAAGTACTCGCCGGCCCCGACGGCGAGGGCGACGTCCTGGATGCGGAACTGCCCGGCCGACAGCGAGATCCCGTCCAGTTCGATCATGCGCCCCACCACCTCCGCCCGGAGGCCAGGGCGTGGATGCCGACCAGGGCGGCCCCGGCCAGGGCGATCATGACCATGGTGGCCGCCAGGGCGACCTCGATGCCGCCGGTGGAGACCTCCAGGTAGATGGTGTTGGGCAGGACCTCGCTCTTGCCGCGGACGCAGCCGACGAAGACCATCAGCGGCCCGTAGAGCCCGACCGCGCGGGCCCAGGCCATGATGCACCCGGCCAGCAGCCCCCCGGCGGCCAGGGGCAGCGTAACCTTCCGGAACGCCCCCGGTCGGGAGCAGCCCAGCGTGCGGGCGAGGTCCTCGAGGCCGCGGTCCACGCCGTCGAAGGCGCTCTTGGCCGCCCGGATGGCGAACGGGGCCGACAGGAGGAACTGGCAGAGCACGATCCCCGCCGCGGCATTGCGGTCCAGCCCGACCGCGTCCATCCGGCCGCTCAGCCAGCGCCCCGGCGGGGAGGCGAACAGCACCAGCAGCGAGACCCCCACCGCCAGCGGGGGCATGACGATCGGCAGGTCCACGATCGTGTTGATCACCGCGTGGCCGGGGAAACGGTAGCGGCTCAGCGCGTAGCCGGCCGGGACGGCCAGCAGCAGCACCAGCGCCAGCGTGGTCAGCGAGGTCACCAGGCTGAGCTTCATCGCCGCCAGGACGTGGGGGCTGTCGAAGAGCTTCCAGACCTGCTCTGTGTGGAAGAACCGGCTGGCGAGGTCCGCGGTCACCAGGGCGACCACCGCGCCGACGAACAGCATCAGCGCCAGCACGCTGACGACGGGCAGCAGGGCCGCCGGCAGCAGCGCGAGCGGGCCTCGTTGCGGCCACCAGCGTCGCCGTCGCCGTCCCTGCCAGCCCCAGAGGGCGTCTTCGATCTTCGTATCGCTCATGCGGCGGGCACCGGAGTGGGGGTCAGGGCTTCGTGGGGTCCTCGACGGTGTAGTCGTGGGCCGCGAAGATGGCCCGGCCCTCGCCCTGGAGGAAGCTCATGAACCGCCGGGCAAGCGGCTTGTTCTCGGAGTACTTCAGCAGCCCGATGGCCACGCGGGAGATGAGGTTCTTCTCCAGAGGGATCGGCACGATCTCCACGTCCTTGGCGAAGTTCGCCGCCACCGCGTCCCACACGATGGCCGCGTCGATCGATTCGGTCTGCACCTTCACGCCCAGCTCGTTGACGGTGACCGAGGAGTAGGCGGTGACCTTCTCGACGGCGTCTTCGGCGATGTCGTTCCTGGCGAAGAGCTTCGCGGTCAGGCGCCCGATCTGGCAGGCGGCGGGGTTGCCCACGCCCAGCTCGGTACCGGGCTTGACGAGATCGGCCAGCGACCGGATGCCCTTGGGGTTGCCCTTCTGGACAATGATCACGGGCACGAAGTACGCCACCATCGCCCGGTCGATGACCGAGCCGTCCTCGGCCAACTGGTCGAGGTACCAGACGTCGCCGGGCATGTACAGGTCGCCGCGCTGCTTGAGCTTGATCGTCGTGATCAGCGTGCCGCTGCCCTGGTAGCTGGCCTCGACCGTCGCGCCCGTCGCGGCCTCGAAGGCCTGGATCGCGTCTTCCATCGCGTGGCGGATGCCCGCGCCGCAGTGGAGCATGACCTGCCCGGCGGCGCCCGAGGGGGCCGTCGCCGCCGTCGGGGCCGGGCTGAAGCCGAACTCCTCGGTGAACAGTCCCTGGTGCTTGAGGACGAACTCGGCGAAGTCTCGCGCGGCGGGCTTCTGCCTGGAGCACTCCAGAAGGGCCATCGTCACCTTGATCCGCCCGATGTCGTAGGAGCGGTCGGTCGCGCTGGTGACGGCGTCCACCCCGGGGATCGGCTCGTGCTCGGCGGCTATGGGCACGGCGTCGAGCTTGTCCTCCCGCAGGTGGGCCACCGCGTTCCAGACGATCGCGGCGTCGACGTCCCCGATCGCCACCAGGTTCGCCGCCGACCCGCCGCCGCGCGTCCGCTTGACGATGTTGGCCTCGATCTCCTCCCGCTTGCCGGCCTTCTCGAAAATCGTCGGGATGATCCAGCCGGTCGTCGAGTGCGTCGGGTGGGTCATCGCCAGCTTCAGCCCGTCGCCGGCGAGGTCCGGCACGCCCTTGATGCCCTTGGGGTTGCCCTCGGCGACCACGATCGTCGGCGTCACCACCGCCAGCGTCCAGCCCTCCACGCCCAGGCCCTTGCGCATCAGCATCCGCTGGAACGGGTCGTGGCAGACGTACAGGTCGCCCTTCTCCTGCGTCTCGATGCGGATCAGCAGCTCGCCGCTGCCGGCCGAGTCGATGTCCACCTCCTTGCCCGTCTTCTCCGTGTACTCCGACGCCAGGCGCTCCATCACCGGGCGCATCGTCCCGCCGACGAGGACCAGCAGCGGGCCCTCGCCGGCGGCGTTGGCGTCGCCGTCGCCCGCACCCCCGCAGCCGCCGGCGAACGCCGCCAGCGCCCCGGCCAGGATCGATGCCGCCCACCGCGCACAGCACACCGTCGAGTGTCGTCTCATGGTCGTCGGTCTCCTTTCCTCGGGTCACGCGGGCGCAGAGAAGCGCCCCGCCGTATCCAGGGAATCCTAGGCCGCCCAGCCGCCGCGCTGCGGGTTTTCCCGACGGACCGGGCGGGGCTCAGTCGGAGGCCGGCTCGCGGGCAGCGCCCACGCGCTCGACGACCTCGGCGATGTCTTTCCACTCCAGCGCCTTGGGGGACGTGCCGGTCGTGGCGGCCAGGGCGGCCGCGGCGCCGGCGGCCTGGCCGAGGGCGGCGGCGTCGCCGGTGACGCGGTAGCTGGAGTGTGCGAGGAAGTCGCCGCTGATGCAGCGTCCGGCGAGCAGGAGCCCGTCGGCGTCCTTGGCGACCAGGGAGCGGTAGGGGATGTCGTAGGGCTTGGCGCGGTGGCTGCGCCCCTCGACGCCCTTGCCCTTGGCCGGGTCGGTGGCATGGACGTCGATGCCGAAGCGGCAGCGGCAGACGGCGTCCTCGAACCGCGCGCCGCGGACCATGTCGTCGACGGTCACCTCGTAGAGCCCGCGGACGCGCCGGCCCTCGCGGATGCCGATGTGCTCGGCGCTGTCGACGATGCGGACGTTCTTCCACGCCCCGCCGGAGGCGCGGAGGGCGTCGATCAGCGTGAAGACCTCCGCCCGCGCCCGCATCGTCGCCTCGGTGACCTGCGCGGCGTCGAACGGCGAGACGCCGTACTCGTGGTTGATCATGAAGCAGAACAGGTCGTCCCAGATGTGGAAGACCGTCGGCTTGGCGTACGACGGCGAGACGCCCGCCTTCTTCATCTCCGCCAGCAGGTTCAGCTTCGGCCGGCCCTTGCCCGCCGGCTCGGCCAGGCCGCGGACGAACGGGGTGATCCCCTCGGCCGTCACGCCGGTGACCATGCAGATCAGGCTCATCGGCTGGGCCCTGCCCGTCTCGGGGTGCCCATAGTCGAACGAGCAGCCCGCCTGGGCCGCCAGGTCCCCGTCGCCCGTGGCGTCCACGAAGGCCTTCGCCGCCCACGCCTGTCGGCCGGACTTCGACTCGGTCACCGCGTGCGTCAGCCGCCCCGCGGCGTCCCTGCCGGCCGCCACGACCCGCGCGTGCAGCAGCGGGCGGACGCCGGCGTCCAGGCACATCCGTTCGAGCAGGAGCTTCATGATCTCCGGCTCGTAGGCGATCGAGCCGCCGAACCGCTTGCCGGTGTCGCGCCGACGAAGCTCGCCGAGGATCTCCTGGAGGATGCCCGGCTTGTTGCCCGAGTCGAGCACCCAGCTCAGCAGCCCGGCCGTCCAGGTGCCGCCCAGGCAGCCGTTGCACTCGATCAGCCGCACGCTCGCGCCCGCCCGCGCCGCGGCGATGGCCGCCACCACGCCCGCCGGCCCGGCCCCGGCGACCAGGACGTCCGGCTCGCCCGCGATGGGGATGTCCCTCGCCGTTTCGTGATACGCCGCCATCGGTTCGTCCTTTCCGTGCGCGGTGCTTTCGGCATCGCCGTCGGCCGCGGGCCCGGCCGACGCGAGCGATCCGCCCGCCGCCAGGCCGCCGGCCGCGCCGGCGATTCGGAGAAATGCCCGCCTGTTCATCTCGTGCGACATCGCTGCCACCTTTCCGGCGCCGTGCGGGGCGCCGCGCCGCGATTCTACCGTCCCGCCGTGCCCGAGCCAACCTCCCCCTCCGGTCAGGAGTCGCCGGCGCCGCCGAGCTGCTCGGCGTGAGCCCGGTAGTTCCGGGTCGGCTCGGACTTGGCCAGCACCGCCAGGGCCACGCGGGCGGCGCCGGCGCGCAGGAGCGTTCGCGCGGCCTCCTCGGCCGTGGCGCCGGTGGTGGTGACGTCGTCGACCAGCAGCACCCTCGCGCCGCGAACGCCGGGGCCGGCGCGGAAGGCCCCGCGGACGTTCTCCAACCGGCGCGTTCGGGACAGGCGCGTCTGCGGCGGCGTGTTGCGGACGCGGCGGAGCTCGCGGGCCAGCGGCGCGCCCAGACGCCCGGCCACGGCGCCCGCGATCGCCCGGGCATGGTCCCGGCTGCGCGACACCCGCCGCCGCCAGTGCATGGGCACCGGCTGGACGAGGTCCCACTCGGCGCCGACGCCGGCGGCCAGCAGCGCCGGCAGGAGTTGGCGGCCCCACGGGCTGAACCGGAACTTGAGCATCCGGACGACCTCCCGCAGGCAGCCCGTGTACGGCCCGAGGCGGACCACGCGTTCGCAGGCGGGCAGGCGGGCGGCACAGGAGCCGCAGCCGTCGGCGCGGGCGTTGACGCCGGGCCCCAGCGTCAGCCCGCATCGCGGGCAGTACGGCAGCGCCGCCAGCGCCAGCAGCTCGCGGTGGCAGGCCTCGCAGAACCCGGCGTGGACCGGCTCGGCCGCGCGGCATGCGTGGCAGACGCCGGGCACGAGCAGGTCCGCGATCCCCGACATCACCGCCCGAATTGATCGGTCCATTGCCACCGCGGGAGTGTACCATCACGGCGGACGCCGGACGAGACGATCCACGACAGGACGGAGGTGCGGACATGGCAGGCTCGAAAGCGGCACGACCGACCCCGCGGGACATCGAGCGCCAACTGGGGCGCCTGGCCGACGCCCACCCCAGGATGGTCGCCGTCGAGTCGGCCGGGATGTCCGCCGAGGGGCGGCGCATCCTCGCCGCCACGGTCGCCGGCCCGCGCACCGACCCGGACGACCGCCAGCACGCGCTGGTCGTCGCCGGCCAGCACGGCAACGAGGAAGGGGGGCGCATGGTCGCCCTGGGGCTGTTGGACTGGCTTGTCTCCCCGGGCGCCGCCGAGACGCGGCGGAAGCAGGCGGTGACGGTCGTGCCTTGCGTGAACCCCGACGGCGCGGCCGCCGACACGCACAAGGCTCCGTCCGGCGTGGCCCCCAACCGCGATCACGCCCCCGGCGGCGCGGAATCGCCGGAGGGCCTTGCCGTCGAGTCGCTCGCCGAGCGACTCCAGCCGGAGCTGTTCGCGGACCTCCACGCCCGCGGCTACGCCGGGTGCAGCTACGACATGGTCCTCTGGCCCGCCGCCCGCCCGTACACCGAGGACGCCCTGCTGCTCCACGAGATCGCCCTGGAGATGACCCGCGCGGGCGAGGCCGCGGGCGTCCCCCACGTCGCCCACCCGCTGACCTGGCCCGGCTGGGGCGGCGACGACTTCGACGGGCCCTCTACCACGACCTACGCCTACCGGCGATTCAAGTCCATGGTCTTCCTCACCGAGACGGCCGAGAGCGACCGCCACGCCATCGCCCCCGAGGCCCGCGTCGCCAGCGGGCTGGCGAAGCTCAAGGTCCTGCTCGCCCGAGGCAATGCACGACACCCGAAGCTCCACGACGCCGGCTACCCCGTGGACCTGCTGGCCGGGAGCTTCTGCTGGGGTGTCGTCGCCGTCGGCGCCACCGCGGCCGAACGGCGGGCCAACCGCGTGGCCGCGTGGCGCGGGCGCGAGGCCTTCGCGCGGATCGACACCTGCTGCCCCGAGCCGCCGGACGCGCGCCGGTGCATCCTGCACGTCGAGGGCCGGCCGCCGGCGGCGACCGTCGCCCTCCAGGCCTCCATCGCCGGGCGGCGCCGGGTGGCGTCCGTCCGCCTCAACGGCCGGAGCGTCGAGGCCGACCCCGCCGCCGGCTGGACGAGCTGGCAGGCCCCGCCGGCGACGTTCGTCCGCGTCGCGCTGCCGGGGCTTTCCGCCGGTCGGCATGAACTGCGAGTGCGTTTCAGGTAGGCTCGGGGGCGCCGCCCGGCGAGCGGGCGAGCGAAGAACCGGACGCCGACACACCGCGGGCCCCGCCCCGCAAAGGAGCACACATGACCACGCGAACGACCGCCGGCATCCTGCTGACCGCCCTTCTGGCCGCCCTGCCGGCCGCCACGCCGGCGCCGGCCGACGACGCCGGGCCGCAGAACGTCGCGCTGACCACGCTGGGCGCCACGGCCAAGGGGTCGGGCGCCCCGTTCAACAAGGACTGGCCCGCGATCCGGGCCCTTCGCCCGGGGCGGCGCGGCGGGACGATTTTCGGCCACCCGATGGAAGGCGGGCGGGTGGACATCCGCCTGGTCGTGCCCGTGGACATCGTCGCGCTGGAGCTGATCGGCCTGGACTACCACGGCACGCGGCAGCCGAAGGCGGTGGACATCCACGTCGAGGGCGAGAAGGTCAAGCACGTCGAGCTGCCCGAGCGCCCGGGCAAGCCCGTCCGCGTGGCGCTCGAGGCCCGCGCCCAGCACCTGGCGGTGACCGTCACCGACGTCCACCCCCGCCGCACCCGCGGCGACGGCAGGAAGGGCCCGCCCTGGGGCGGCTGGCAGCGGATCCGCGTGCTCTCGACCACCGACGTCCGCTCGCTGATGGCCGACGTGGACGCCTACGACGTAACGCCCGATCCCGCCGACGTCGCGCCGACCAGCGGCTCGGTCGCCGAGGGGGCGGTCGAGGTCCGCGGGCGCCCCCGCGTCACCGAGGGGCATCCCTGCACGCTGTGGGACGCCGAGGACATCGCCCGCTACCGCAAGCTGATGGAGACCAGCGCCGAGCTCCGCAAGCAGTACGCCGGGCTCAAGCAGGGCATGGACGAGCGGATCGCCCGCCCGGTGAACGTCCCCGAGCCGGTCAAGGGCAAGGACGGGAAGTGGACGCACCTGCCCAGCCGCAAGGTCGGCGGCGTGCAGAACGCCCTGGCCTGCGAGATCGCCAACCTCGGCGCGGTGTACGCGCTGTCGGGCGAGGCGAAGTACGGCGAGTTCTGCAAGAAGCTGCTGCTGGCCTACGCCGACGCCCTGCCGAACTACGCCCCCGGCGGGCGGTTCCACCACGACAAGGGGCTGATCTTCGACCAGCGCCTCGGCGACGCGACCTGGCTGATCCAGGTCGCACGCGGCTACGACCTCATCTACAACCTGCCCTCGATCACCGACGCCCAGCGGAAGCGCATCGAGGAGGACTGCGTCAAGCTCGTCGCCGAGTACATCGCCGCCAACCGCGCCCTGACCACCGCGCCGACCAACTGGGCCGCCATCGGGGCCGCGAGCTGCCTGATGGCCGGCTACGCCACCGACACGCAGGAGCTGATCGACATCGGCCTCTACGGGCGGCACGGCAGCAAGGACGACGTCAAGGGCGGGGCGTACTTCCACTTCGGCCCCGAGTGCATCGACGCCGACGGCATGTGGGCCGAGGGGGCGATGGGCTACCAGTTCATGGCCATGGAAGCCCTGGTGACCTACGCGGAGGTCTGCTGGCACCACGGGATCGACTTCTACCGCTACCGCGACGCCGCCTTCAAGCGACTGTTCGACTCGCCGCTGCGCTACGCCTACCCGAACCTCAAGACCCCCGCGATCCACGACAGCGGCTACGGGTCCATCGTCGGGCGCGAGGCGTTCCTCTACGAGTTCGGCTACCGGCGATACCGCGACCCGAAATACCTGCTCATCCTCGACCAGGCGGGCACGCACCTCGACGCCCAGTTCCAGAAGTTCCCCGTCTCGGTCCTTTACGACCGCCAGCCCGACGCCGACGCCCCGGCCATCGAGTGGGAGAGCGTGAACTTCTTCGGCGTGGGGTACGGCATCCTGCGGAACACCACGCCGGGCGGGACCGTCAGCCTCCTGATGGACTATGGCCCCAACCGCTCCCACGGGCACCCCGACAAGCTGAACGTCGACCTGTGGGCGTTCAACGGGCGGCTGATCCCCGACCCGGGCAGCGTCTGGTACGAGGACCCGCTCTACAAGCGGTGGTACCGCACGACCCTCGCCCACAACACCCTCTGCGTCGACGAGCTGGACCAGACCGCCTGCGGGGCCGACCTGCTGGTCTACGCGCCCGCCGACACCTTCGCCATGCAGCGGGCGAAGACCAACGAGGCCTACGCCGGCGTGCTCATGGACCGCGCCGTCTTCCTCACGCCGGAGTACCTCGCCGACCTCTTCGGGGCCTTCGGACGCGTCCAGCGGAAGATGGACCTGTGCTGGCACCTACGCGGCGAGGCCCAGACAGACCTCCCGATGCAGCCCAAGCCCTTCCCAAAGCCCGTCAACATGGGCTACGTCGAGCTCGCCGACGTCCGGCGGGCGACCACCGACAAGCCCTGGGCCGTCACCGTCCGCCGCCAGGGCCACGCCGCGAGGCTCCTCGCCGCCGGCGGGACCGCGACAGAGGCCATCCTCGCCCGCGGGCGACTGGGCATGGAAAGGCCGGCCGCCATCATCCAGCGGCGGATGACCCCAAAGACGGTCTACGGCAACGCGGTGGACATCTCCGGCAGGGACGACGGCTACGTTCGCCAGGTCCGGGCCGACGGCGGGCTCGACGCAGGCTGCGCCCTGCTGACCGTCACCACCGCACGCGGCGAGGACCTGTGCTTCGCGGCCTACCGGCCGGGCACGCACGAGGTCGGGCCGCTGCGGACCGACGCCAAGCAGGCGTTCGTCCTTCGCGATGGCGAGGCGGTCCGCGCGGCGTACCTCGGCGGGGGCAAGATGCTCCGCGTCGGGGCGCTGACCCTCACCCGCTCCCAGCCCGGCCTGGCGTACCTCGAGCGGGCGGAGAACGGCTCCTACATCCTGGCCAACCGCTCAGACAAGCCCGCGCAGGTGACCGTCGACTTCCCCCCGCTGGCGGAGATGGAGGCCCACGACCTCGCCCCCTCCGACCGGCGGGTCGGCGAGCCGCGAACCCTCGACGAGCCCGGCAAGGCCGTCGCCGTCGCCATGGCCCCCGCCTCGCGGATCGAGTTCGCCCGCAAGGGCGCCGCCGGCATGTACGAGCACCGCCAGCAGATGCTCCGCGAACGCCTCGCCGCCCGGAAGGCCGCCGAGCGGAAGGCCCGCCAGGCCGCCCTCGAACGCACCGGCAAGCGCGAGGCCGCCGCCAAGGCCGACCCCGTCCCCGACGGCACCGTGGTCGTCGTCCAGGCCGAGGACTTCACCGGCCAGGGCAACGGTGAGGTCCGCCTCAGCGAGACCAAGCGGAACATCATCGGCAAGGCCTTCCTCAAGTGGGACGCCACCGGGCACTGGCTGGAGTGGACCGTCGACGCCCCCCACGAAGGCTACTACCACCTCTCCGTGCTCTACTGCACCGAGCTGGACAAGTGCCGGCGGAAGCTCGAAGTCAACGGCGAGGTCGTCGAGCCGGCCGCCCCGCTGGTCTTCGCCTCCACCGGCGGGTGGGCCAACCAGTCCGACGACTGGCGGCTGTTCACCGCGCCCAACCCCCACGCCGACCACCCGCTGCTGATCCCGCTGAAGAAGGGCAGGAACGTCATCCGCCTGACCAACACCAATGGGCGAGGGGTCAACCTCGACTACCTCGCCGTCACCAGCCCGGACGTGAAAATCACCCGCGAGCTGCTGGCCGAGAGGCTCCGGAAGTAGCCCCCGCCCCCCGCCGGCGGGTCGGCGAGGACAGCACGGCAGGAGAGGGCTCGCCCGTCCAGGGGGCGGGCCCGCGGGAGCGGTGTGTCCGTTCTGTCCACCCCGCGGACACCGGACACACGGCGACCCCTATATATGCAAGTCTATTTTATAAAAGGCTTTATGCGAACAACACATCTGTCCGCCCCTCCGGCACCGGGACACTGTGTCCAGGGGGGAGACCTCGGGGGACCGCACCGCGGCGCCGCCGTCACTATCATGAAACCGCCCCGCCGCGGGAACCCGGCCGCGGGCCCGGGCGTCTGAGCTTCCAGCGGGGAAATCCCGCGCCGGCCGCGGCCCCCCGCTCCAACCGAAGGAGCCCTGCCATGCGAGCCCTCGCCGCCATCGCCATGTCCGTCCTGCTGATCCCCGCCGCGGCCCCGGGCGCGTTGGAGGCCAATGCCCCCGCCGCCCCCGCCGTCGCCCCCGCCGTCGAGGCCGGGACCGCATTCGCCCTCGACCTCTACAAGCGGCTCGCCGCCGACGAGAAGGGCAAGAACATGTTCTTCTCGCCCTACTCGATCTCGGTCGCGCTGACCATGGCCGCCGAGGGCGCCCGCAACGAGACCGCCCTGGAGATGGGCAAGGTCCTCGGCTTCCCCGCCCGGCTCCGCCGGCGGAACCGCACCCGCCCGTGGGACACCGCCGAGATGCACGAGGCCCTCGCCGCCCTGACCGACCGGCTGACCGGCGAGGACACCGAGGCCGCCGGGGCCGCCAGGAAGAAGATCGACCGGCTCCGAGACGAGCTGGCCGACGTCAAATACAAGCTTAAAGCAATGCGCCAACCGGACTTACGAAAGCGACAGGAGCTTGCCCGCAAGGCCAACGCCCTCGCCGGACGCCTCAACGACGCCCTCCAGCAGGTGGACCGCTACGAGCTCCGCGTCGCCAACGCCCTCTGGGGCGAGAAGACCTACCCCTTCCAGGACGGCTACATCAAGGCCCTCGACCGCTTCTACGACACCGGCGGGCTCTTCCCGGCCGACTTCAAGCGAAACTTCCCCGCCGAGCGCCGGCGGATCAACGGCTGGGTCTCCAAGCAGACCAACGGGCGGATCGAGGACCTGATCCCCAAGCTCCCGCCCGAGCAGGCCCGGCTGCTGCGGCTGGTGCTGACGAACGCCATCTACTTCAAGGGGCAGTGGTTAGAGCCGTTCGAGCCCGGGAATACCAAGGACCGCTCGTTCACGCTCTCCGCCGGGCGGGCCGTCGAGACGCCCATCATGGAGGCCAGGAAGCTGGAGTCCGCCCGGTACGCGGCCTTCGAGGGCGACGGCACGCCGTTCGACACCCCGGCCCGCATCCGCCCGGGGCAGAAGAAGGGCCTCTACCCCGGCGAGGGCGGCTTCACGCTGGCCGAGCTGCCCTACAAGGGCGGCGAGCTGACCATGGTCCTGCTGGCCCCGACCGACCCCGACGGGCTGGCGGGCATCGAGCGGCGGCTGACGCCCGAGGCCCTGACCGGCTGGCTCGCCCGGCTGGACAAGCGGGAGCTCAACGTCCTGCTGCCCACCTTCCGCCTTGAGACGAAGTACGCCCTGGCCGAGACGCTCATAGCGATGGGCATGACCCGGGCGTTCACCAACCCCCTCCAGCCCGGCGGGGCCGACTTCTCCGGCATCGCCGCCAGCGACGACCCCCGCGACCGACTGTTCATCAGCAAGGTCCTCCACAAGGCCTTCGTCGAGGTCAACGAGGAGGGCACCGAGGCCGCCGCCGCCACGGCCGTCATGATGTTCGGCGCCACCGCCGCCCCCGTCACCGTCCCCTTCACCCCGACCTTCCGCGCCGACCGCCCCTTCCTCCTCCTGATCCGCGACCGCACCACCAACGCCATCCTCTTCCTCGGCCGAGTGACCGACCCGAGATAGGCCGAACACCGCCGCGATCCAAACGACGCAAGCCCCGGTTTCGGACAACCCCTTCACTTCAGTGCAATCGCGGCCCTGTCCATGGCGCATAGGTCGGCCGCACAGGGCTTGCCCAGTGCGGCCGGTAAGTCGCAGGCCGCGGGCTGCGCGGGCTGCGAAGGTCGCCCGAAGGCGGTGCCTGCGAATCTTTCGTCTTGTTGCGAAAAACGGCAGGCTGGAATCGGTTACACAAGTATCAGATTACCGCCTTGCCATACGGTTGGTCAAGAGTGATATTGGCAAAGTCAAAACTCGGGGAGGCGCGCATGATTACGTTGGGACTGGACATCGGATCGAATTCCGTCGGCTCGGCATGGGTGGACAACCCAGGGCGGGAGATCACTTTGGGAGTGGGAGTCTTCCCGGCCGGGGTCGAGCAGAGCGACCGCAAGCGGGGGAGCCCGATCAACCAGGCCCGTCGGCAGAAGCGCTCACTTCGGCGGACGGTCGCTCGTCGGGCGCGGCGGAAGCGAAGGCTGCGCCACACGCTCATCGAGGCTGGGCTCCTCCCCCGCGACCCGTCGGCGTTGAATCGAGTTATCACAGAGAACCCGTGGCACCTTCGCCGCCGCGGTCTTAAGGAAGCGCTTACTCCGCACGAGTTCGGGCGCGTCCTGCTGCATATCAACCAACGGCGAGGGGCTCTCGGGGTCGAGATCGATCCGGAAGACACGGACGAGGGGAAGGTCAAGAAGGCCATCGACCGCCTCCGGCGTAGGATGTGCGATGCCTCGGCCGAGACGTTCGGGCAATACATGGCGAATTTGATGGACACCCGGACCCGCCTTGCGCCCGGCAAGTCTGACGTGATGGTACGCGAGCCCATCCGCAACCGCCAAGGCCGTTTGGCCCCCGAGGACCACGTCCATGCCGACCGCGACATGATTCACCACGAGTTCTGCGAGCTCTGGCGGCGCCAGAAGGCCTTCGGCGGCCCGCTTGCCGACTTGCTCACGGATGAGCTGAAGACCCGGCTGGACGACCCTCGTTCGGATGCCACGTGGCGGCGCCGAGGAATCATCTTCGGCCAACGCCGGACGTATTGGGCGACGAGTTCGCTGGGGCGCTGCGATCTGCAACCCACGGACCGCTGTTGCCCTCTCGCCGACATGCACGCCCAGCACTATCGGGTCGTCGAGTTCGTCAACAACATCCGGATCGAGCCGCAGGGCCATTGCCCCCGACACCTGACCGCCGAAGAACGCGACAAGGTCATTGCCAAGCTCCGCTCGCAGAAGACGGCATCGGCCGAGACGGTCCGCCGTGCCCTCGGGCTCGCCGGCAAGGATGCCAAGTCACTCTACGGACTGAACATCGAACGCGACGAGTCCCGCCGGCCCAACACCGACTGGTTCTACCGCGAGATTATCGATGGCGTGTTCGGGCGGTCGGCGTGGGACGCAATGGACGCCCCGGCGCAAGAGTCCGTCAACCGGGCGATCCTCAAGTTCGACCCCGAGATACCCGAGCACGCCCACAAGCTGCGGGCCGGCGCCGCCGACTGGTGGGGGCTGGATGCCGACCGCGTCGAGGACCTCATGGCGGCGTGGAAACGGCGCCCGCGCCTTTCCAACCGCTTGAACCTCTCCCGCCGAGCCATCCTCAACTTGCTGCCGTACATGGAACGCCCGTTCGACGGGCGCTGGCTGACGCAGAACGAGGCACGGCAGGCGTTCGCCCGAGACGCCGACGCCCTCGACCGCCGCACCGGGCGCCCGCCATCGCCCACGCAAAGGGCTCGCTACGACCTCGACGTGTCCCCGCTGACTCGCCGACAACGCCGCTGGGCGGAGAAGCACCCCGACACGCTCCCGCCGGCGCCCGAGATGTCCAATCCCGTAGTCCGCAAGGCGATCCACGAGGTCCGCCGACACGTCGACGCCCACCTCCGCCGCCACGGCCGCAAGCCCGACCGCATCGTCATCGAACTCGCCCGCGAGGCCAAACTCCCCGCCATCGTGCGCAACCGCCACCTCGCCCGGAACCGCCGCCGCAATGACATCCGCCGGGCCATCGATGAGCAGTACGGCCTCGAACGGCTCCGCCGCAACCAACAGCGGCAGGCGGAGGAACGCGTCGTGCTCTGCCGGCAGCAGGCCGGCAAGTGCCCCTATTGCGAGGACCCGATCAGCGAGTCCGCCGCGGCCGGCGGAGAGAACGTCGAGACCGACCATATCGTTCCCTACAGCCGTTGCGGCGACAACGCGCTGAGCAACCGCGTGGTCTGCCACCGACAGTGCAACCGCGGCAAAGGCGCCTTGACGCCGCGCGAGTGGCTATCGGACGAACAGTTCGCCCGGATGGAGGCGAGGCTGGCGCACTTCGAAAACCCCAAGCCCGACCAAACCGACTACTTCACCGCCGGGGAATATGCGCGCAAGTGGGAGAACCTCCACCGCACGGTGCCCGACGAATACGAGTGGACACGCTCCCAGCTCACCGATACCGCCTACGCCGCCAGAGAGCTGCGCGCCTACCTTGAAAACGCTCTCTACGCCGATTGCGACGACGGGAAGCAGCGGATCTTCTTCACGAAGGGCGCCTACACCAGCATTCTGCGACGGGACTGGCAGCTTCAAGACCAACGGCTCGGCAAGGTCCGCGACGACCACCGGCACCACGCCATCGACGCCCTCGTCGTCGCACTCACGGACCCCCCACGCCTCCAGCAGCTCGCCCGGGCGGCTCGCGAGTGCGAGCAAGCCCGTGCCGCCGGCGGCGGATCACCCGAGCGCCCGCCCCTTCCGCCGCCGTGGGGCGACGTGGAGAGCTTCCGCGCCGGGGTTATGGAGCGCGTCGGCCGGCTCATTGTTTCGCATCGCCCCGTGCGGCGCCGCCTGGTCGGACGGCTGCACAAAGATACTGCCTACGGACCGGTCCTCGCTGGCAAAGACGGGATCAGCGACACGCTCTTCACGTCGCGCATCCCGCTGGCCAAACTGAAGTCCGCCCACCTGCGCCTTCCCGAAGGCGCAGACGAGATCGAGAAGAAACTCCTTGCCCCCGAGCTCTCGCGCGCCGAATGGCGCGGCCTGTGGCGCCGCATGACCGCCCTGCCGGACTGTCGGCCGAAAAAGGGCGGCATCGTCCGCGACCTGTCCCTGCGGTTTCGCATCCGCAAGGCCCTCCGCAACGCGGGGCTGGACCCGGACAACTTCTCAGAGGCGGACCTGAAGCGCCTCCTGACCAACGGTCCGCTTGCCATGCCCGCAGGGACCCCACTCAAACGCATCGTCCTTCTACGGACCATCAAAGAACCGGTGACCATACCCGGCCGCGAATCAGAGCCCGACGGTTCCGCCGTTCGCCCCAGCAACGACGCGCGGCGCACCCGTGTGTACGATAGCCAGAGCAACCACCACATCGAGATCCGCGAGGATGCCCGCCACAGGTGGAAGGGGCGCGTCGTCACGGCGAGGGATGCCGCCCTTCGTGTGCGGCGAGACAAACTGCCCGCGGTGGACCGGTCCGATACGAACGGAGGGCGGTTCGTCATGTCCCTCGCGGAGGGCGAAGCCGTCTGCATGAGCCATCCCAAGACCGGAGAGGCCGGCTGTTATGTGGTCTTCAAGCTCGATCGCGCCCAGCGCCGCATACACTTCATCCACCACTGGGACGCCCGCCCCAGCCAGCGCAGCGAACGCCAGGACCCCCGCGAGGGCATCCCGGTGACCGTCGCGAAGCTCCGGGACCTGGGCATGGACCCGGACACGCGCCCCTTCAAGGTCCGCGTCGGGCCGCTGGGCGACATTCGACGGCTGGATCGGGACTGAAGTCCCGCCCCCGCAGCGCCGATATGCCTCCCGAAGTGAATCCGGGGAGGCCGGCATGCTTCGCAAGACCATCGAGGTTTCCCGTCAAGCAGTCCATCTTGCCGTACGACTCGGGCAACTCGCCCTGCGCCCAAAGCCCGCCGGTGGGCGAAGGGGTGAGGAAGCCGGATCACACGGCGCAAGGCCCCGGTCTGTTCCCTGCGAGGACGTCGGCCTGCTCGTGGTGGACAACATGCAGACCACCTATTCGCATGCGTCGCTTGCCGCTCTGATGGAATGCGGGGCAGCAGTCGTGATCTGCGGCGGGGACCATCTGCCCGCAGGCGTCCTGCTGCCCGTCCCGTCACACAGCGAAGTCGTCCCCCGCCTTCGCGACCAGGCAAACGCGTCCCGCCCCGTGTGCAAGCGCATCTGGCAACAGATCGTCGTAGCCAAGGTTCGCGCTCAGGCCGCCAATCTGCCCGTCGATTCCCCGGAACACGGACTGTTGAATGCACTGGCCAAAGAGGTCCGCTCCGGAGACCCCAGCAACGTCGAGGGCCAGGCCGCGCGTGCCTATTGGCGCCGCTGGTTCGCGCTGCTGGACGAGCGGGTCGGGGGCATCGAATGCCCTCGGCGCAGCCGACCCGACGCCGACGACCTGATCAACGCCATGCTGAACTACGGCTATGCCGTGCTCCGCGCCGCGGTAGCCCGCGCGATCGTCGGCGCCGGGCTCGCACCCGCCCTGGGCCTCCACCACCACACCCGCTCCAATGCGTTCGCACTGGCCGACGACCTCGTCGAGCCGTTCCGCCCCATCGTCGATGCCCGCGTCGCACGCTACGCCGTCGAGCGCGCGCCTTGCGGGGAACTCGATCAGCCAGCCAAGGCGGCCCTGCTCGACCTTCTGGCCGCCAAGGTGCGCACCGGGGAGAGGACCGGCCCGCTGATGGCCGCGCTGCACCGAATGTGCGCGTCCCTCGCGGACTGCTACGCCGGACGGAGCAAGCGCCTGCTCATCCCGAAGGCCCTCGGCGACAGCAGGACCGCGTGATGCCCAGGAGCGGATACCGAGCCATGTGGATCGTAGCCATGTTCGACCTTCCGACGGACACGAAGCGAGCGCGACAGAGCTACCGCGCCTTTCGCAGAGTCCTGCTGCGCGACGGCTTCATGATGCTGCAGTTTTCGGTGTACGTCCGGTACTGCCCCAGCCAGGAGAACACGACGGTACACCTCAAGCGCATCGAGAGCAACGTTCCCGCGGATGGGGAGGTCCGCATCATCACTCTCACCGACAAGCAGTTCGAGCGCATGCACATCTTCCTCGGAAAACGGCGCGTCGCTCCCGAGGCGTCACCGGCTCAACTCGAACTTTTCTGACGCCCGGAAACGCCCAACTGACCTGCGAAAAACGGCTTATGGCCGGAAGAGTGTAACCGATCCCAGCCTGCCGGCAATCCGCAACCTGTCGGTCGCCTCGGTCACGGGTCGGTCTAGTGTAACCGATCCCAGCCTGCCGGCAATCCGCAACGGTGGTGATGGAGATCTCGTCGTCGCCGCTAGTGTAACCGATCCCAGCCTGCCGGCAATCCGCAACACGGTCATCGGCTCTCCTTTCGCGTGTGTCAGTGTAACCGATCCCAGCCTGCCGGCAATCCGCAACTTGGTCCGGGGCGTGACGAATTGGTCGGCAGTGTAACCGATCCCAGCCTGCCGGCAATCCGCAACGGCGGTTGTGGCGTGCCTACAGGCGGGCGGAGTGTAACCGATCCCAGCCTGCCGGCAATCCGCAACGCCTCCTCGCCGTTGATCGCGTAGACGCGCAGTGTAACCGATCCCAGCCTGCCGGCAATCCGCAACGTCACCAGGGCAAGGAACCCGTCCTTGCCCAGTGTAACCGATCCCAGCCTGCCGGCAATCCGCAACCGTGCGCTATCGCTGGTCGGACATCGGGGGAGTGTAACCGATCCCAGCCTGCCGGCAATCCGCAACACGGTGATCGCCGCGTCTACGCCGGAAGCCAGTGTAACCGATCCCAGCCTGCCGGCAATCCGCAACCGGACTGGCCAGGCGTGCATCGTGGGGCGGAGTGTAACCGATCCCAGCCTGCCGGCAATCCGCAACAGCCGTTGCCGCGCAGTGTACCCAGCGACGAGTGTAACCGATCCCAGCCTGCCGGCAATCCGCAACGCATGGCCAGGCTGCACGCCGAGCAATACAGTGTAACCGATCCCAGCCTGCCGGCAATCCGCAACGGACCCGCCGCCGCCCTCGCTGTCGGATCTAGTGTAACCGATCCCAGCCTGCCGGCAATCCGCAACGGACGCGAGGACATGGCGGCCGATCGCGTGAGTGTAACCGATCCCAGCCTGCCGGCAATCCGCAACCCCGCGTCGCGTGGGATTTCGAGCGGCTGCAGTGTAACCGATCCCAGCCTGCCGGCAATCCGCAACGCGACGTGTCAGTCCTCCCCCCGATCCGGCAGACCGTCACGGCCCCTTCCGGCAGGCGCAGCGCCCCTTGGCTGGTGGGCGCATAACAACCCGGCCCGGCGCTGGGCGCCGGGCCGGGTTGGACTACCCCCAAGGGGACTCGAACCCCTGTCTCCAGGATGAGAACCTGATATCCTAGGCCACTAGACGATGGGGGCACGTCGGATGCTGCGTTGTCGGCCTGAGCCCGCTGCGGTCGCGGGCATCCTGGAACGACGAAGTTTACACGCCCGCCGGACAAAGAGTCAATAGCAATTCCGCCGATAGGTTCAAGGTTCGAGGACCCGAGGCCGGGGTCAACTCCCGGCCGGCGCGACGATTGCCGCGGGGCGCTGCGCGCGGTAGAATGCAGGCGTCGGGAGGCCCGGCCCCCCGGCGGGCATCTCGGACCGCCAAGCACTTCGTCGGGTGGGACTTTCGGCAGGGAAGAGAATCGGGAAGGCTCGCACGATGCCAAAGGACGGGCAATCGACGCCGATCGAGTCGGCGCAGGACTACGCCGAGCTGCTGAAGCTCGGCCCGGACGCCGTCTTCATCAACGACCTGTCGGGGGCGTTCCTGGAGGTCAACCCCGCCACGTGCGAGCGGCTGGGCTACAAGCCCGCCGAGCTGCTTGGCAAGGGCCTCGGCGCGATCCACCGCCCGGGCGACGCCGGGGCGGCGGTGGCGCGGCTGGAGGAGATCTTCCGCCGCGGCGCGGGCATGTTCGAGACCGTCCACGTCGCCGCCGACGGGCGGGAGATCCCCGTCGAGGTCAGCAGCCGGCTGGTGGACCGCGAGGGCAGCCCGGCGGTGCTGAGCATCGCGCGGGACATCACGGACCGCAAGGCGGCCGACGAGGCCCTCCGCCGCCGCGCCGACGAGGCGAGCTCGCTGAACCGCCTGGCCGGGGCGGTGGCCGAGAGCCTGGACCTGGAGCACGTCAGCCGCCGGGCGCTCGAGGAGACGGTCCGGATCGCCGAGCCGGACCTGGCGATCCTGTTCGTCGTGGAAGGCGGGCGGCTGCGGCTGATCGGCTCGCACCCGGAGTCGCCGGCGACGGCCGCCATCGGCGGGAAGGTCCACCGCGTGGGCCAGTGCCTCTGCGGGGGCGCGGCCGGGGGCGAGCCGGTCTACGTTCAGGACATTCGCGCCGACGCGCGCTGCGTGCTTCCGGAGTGCAAGGAGGCGGGGATGCATTCGTTCGCGGCCCTGCCGCTCTCGCACGGCGGGACGGTGGTGGGCGTGCTGGGCCTGGCGTCGCGGACGGCGCGGGATTTCACGGCCTCGCGGGAGTTCCTGGAGACGCTGGCCAGCCAGGTGGCCCTGGCGATGCACAACGCGATGCTTCACGAGCAGCTCCAGGACCATGCCGACGAGCTGGAGGCGCGGCTGGCGCAGCTCCGCTCGACGGAGGAGCGGCTGCGGTTCGTGGAGACCTCGATCGAGCGGGCGGGGGATGCGGCGTACTGGATGGACGCCGGCGGGAGGCTGGTGTACGTGAACCCGGCGGCCTGCGAGGCGTTGGGCTACGAGCGTTCGGAGCTGCTGTCGATGACGATCCACGACATCGACCCGCAGTTCCCCCCGGAGGACTGGCCCGCCCAGTGGGCCCAGCTCCGCGAGAAGGGCACGGGGACGACGCAGACGGTGCATCGGCGGCGGGACGGCACGACATTCCCGGTGGAGATCAACGCCAACCACATCGAGTTCGGGGGCAAGGCGTACAACTGCGCGTTCGCGCGGGACATCACCGAGCGGGAGCACCTCGCCGACCAGCTCCGCCAGGCCCAGAAGATGGAGGCCATCGGGCGGCTGGCGGGGGGCATCGCCCACGATTTCAACAACCAGTTGACGGTCGTGAAGGGCTACTGCGACCTGCTGCTGGCGGAGATGGACGCCGACGCCCCGCTGCGGGGGGAGATCGAGGAGATCCACGGCGCGGCGGTGCGGGCCCAGCGGCTGACCGGCGGGCTGCTGACGTTCAGCCGCCGCCAGGTGCTCAGCCCCGAGGTGACGAACCTCAACGACGTGCTGCGGGATACCGCCAACCCGATGGGGCGGATGATCGGCGAGGACATCGAGTTGGCCATCGTCGAGGAGCGGCGGCTCGGCAGCGTCGAGGTGGACCGCTCGCAGTTCACCCAGGCGGTGATGAACCTCGCCGTCAACGCCCGCGACGCCATGCCCGACGGCGGGAAGCTGACCATCGAGACCGCCAACGTCGAGCTGGACGACAGCTACAGCCGCCGGCACCCGGAGTCGTCGGCCGGGCCGCACGTGATGGTCGCCGTCAGCGACACCGGCACGGGGATGGACGCCGCCACACTCGAGCGGATCTTCGAGCCGTTCTTCACGACGAAGCAGGCCGGCGAGGGCACGGGGCTGGGGCTGTCGATGGTCTACGGCTTCGTCAAGCAGAGCGGCGGGACGGTGTACGTCTACAGCGAGCCGGGGCACGGGACGACGGTGAAGATCTACCTGCCCCGCGTCGACGTCAGCCCCTCGCCGGAGGAGGCGGAGGAGGGCGCCCGCCCGGCGGCGCCCGGGACGGACGCCGGCGAGCGCGTGCTGGTCGTCGAGGACGACGACGCCGTGCGGCGGCTGATCGCCCGGGCGCTGCGCGAGCGCGGGTACGCGGTCCTGGAGGCCGAGACGGCCGACCGGGCCGAGCAGCTCGCCGACGGCGCCGACGGCGCGGTGGACCTGCTGGTCACGGACGTGGTCCTGCCCGCGCGGAACGGCCCGTCGCTGGCGCGGCAGCTCCGGGCGGCGCATCCCGGCATGCGGGTGCTGTACGTCTCGGGCTACACGCAGGGCACGGCGGTCCGTCACGGCATGGTGGAGGGCGGGTCGCCGCTGCTGTCCAAGCCGTTCCGCCCGGAGGAGCTGGCCCGCGCGGTCCGGGAGGTGCTGGACGCGCCGCACTGACGCCCTCCCTCCCCGGCCCGGCCGGCGAACCGTGCGCACAGGCGGCCGGGGGGAGCATTGCGTAGACACACGCCGGGCGCGTGCGAGATCGTTTCCTGCCGGCGCACAACGGTTTGCAGAGCCGGGCCTCGCCGTCCGGCGGGCAGGCAAGGCGGGTTTCGCATTTCCCCGGTGTCGTGTACCATGGCCGCCTGACGGCAAGGACGGCGACGGATGCCCCCGCCCGGCGAGGTGAGGGCGTCCCCCCGCGGAGGGCCACGGCGACCGTGCCCGCCCGTTTTGCGTCGAATCACCCCCTAACGTCCTGGTGGAGTTGGTGTCTGAGACAGCAGAGGCAGAGGGCGGCGGCGGCCCGCGTCCGGAGGATGCGGAGCTGGTCCGTGCCACGAGGCGAGGCGACCTGGCGGCCTTCGAGGTGCTGGTCGCCCGCTACCAGCGTCGCGCCACCGCGGTGGCGTGGCGGCTGCTGAATCATCGCGAGGACGCCATGGACGTCGTTCAGGACGCCTTTCTGAAGGCCTACGACCGGTTGGACAGCCTCTCGCACCCGGGGCGGTTCGGCTCGTGGCTGCTGCGGATCGTCAGCAACCTCTCGCTGAACTTCCGCCGCGCCCGCGCCCTGCGGAAGACGGACTCGCTGGCCCCGCACAACGACGCCGACGACGAGGACGGGCCGGTCAATCGCCCGGACCCGGGCATCGGCGATCCCGGCGAGGAGGCCTCCGCCGGCGAGCTGAAGGACCGGATCGCCCGTGCCATCGCCGACCTGCCGGACATGCAGCGGCAGGCGCTGGTGCTGTTCGCGATCGAGAAGATGCCCCAGAAGCAGATCGCCGAGATGCTCGGATGCAGCGTCGAGACGGTCAAGTGGCACGTCTTCTCGGCAAGAAAGAAGCTCAAGCAACGTTTCAGGGAGTACCTCTAGGCTCTGGTGATGTCATGAACGCTTCCCATCAAGACGACGTCGAGTTCGCCCTTTGCGAGTACCTCGACGGGGCCCTCTCCGGCCGCGAGGCACGGCGCCTCCAGCGCCGCCTCGCCGAAGACCCGGACCTCGCCGACGAGCTGAAGCGCTACGCGGCGCTGGACGAGGCGCTGGCCTCCGTCGCCGGCGCCGGGCCCGACGGGGTGGACTACGACCTCCAGCGCGCCGAGGTGATCGCCGCGATCGAGCGCCGCGCGCTGCTCCAGCCGCCCCGGCGGCGCGTGCTGCGCCCGGTGTTCGGCGCCCTGGCGGCCGCGGCGGCACTGCTGATCGGGGTGATGGCCTGGGTGGTGATCGTCGGCCGCCAGACTCCCCCCGGACCGGGCGAGCCGGTCCGCGTCACGCTGCTGTCGGCCTCGCCGGCGGTGGAGGGCGAGGGCGAGGTCTCGGTGCAGATCACCCGCCCGCCGGTCGAGAGCCTGCCCCTGGCGCCCTTGGCGCCGCGGGGGGGCATGCCCGGGGGGACCATCGTCGTATCCGTCGGCCATGACGACAACCCCGGCGACGCGGCCGAATCGCTCGTGATATACTGACCCCCCCGCCGGCGGAGCCGGCGGCCCGACAGGACCCCGAGGAGAGATTTCATGACAATTGCCGCTTTCCCGCTGGCGGCCGCGATCTGCGTCGCGGTCGGCCCGGCCGCCCCGTCGGCCGGACCGTCGAGCGCGAGCCTGCAACTGGCCCTGGACAAGCCGGTCGAGCTGAAAGTCGAGGACGCGCCGATCGGCGAGGTCTTCGAGCGTCTGACGGAGGCGACGGGCGTGCGGTTCCGCGTCGGCCCGGACGTCTACGCCTGCCTGCCCTACGGCGAGCAGACGCGCCTGACCGTGCGGATCAAGAACATCACCCTGCGCAAGGCCCTGACCCCCGTGGTCGCGCCGCAGGGAATGAAGTGGATCATCGAGGACGACGCCGTCCGGATCCGCCCGGCCGACGCGCTGCTGCGCATGGGCCGCCGGGCCACCTACGACGAACTGCGTATGCTGGGGACGATCCACTCCGCCGCGATCCAGCCGCGTGCCAAGGGCGGCGAGCCGGTCGCCCAGCTCCGCAAGCTCACGGGCAACGAGGACCTGCGGCTGGTCTTCCGCCTGGAGGGCGCCGACCGCGAGGCCGCCCTCGCCCGCGCCGACCGCGTCCTGCCCGGCACGCCGGCGGACTGGCTGGACATGCTCTGCCACGGGCAGGGATGGACCTGGTACCTCTGGGGAGACGACATCATCATCCTGGGCAAGAAGGCCCAGGTCGGAAGGCAGCTCCAGCGCCAGGTCACCCTCCGCTACGAAAACGCCCCGCTGGTGGACGTCCTGCTGGACCTCGCCCGCCAGGGGCGCGTGCAGTTGAACATGGCCCCGGCAGTGATGGAGTTCGTCCCGGCCGAGACGCGGAGCAGCTTCAACCTCATCATGTCCGACGCGACGATCGCCCAGGTGCTCGAGGTCATCAGCGGCGCCACGGGGCTGACGTTCGCCCCCGAGGACGAGGGGCTCCGCGTGGAGGCCTCCGACCGGCTGAAGAAGCTCGGCGAGGGCGGAGCCGACGCCGGGCGGCGACGCACGCCGTTCTTCCTCAAGAAGAGCGTCCCCCTGCCCGACGGCTCGACCGTCGAGCTGCTCGTCCGCCCCGACGACCTGCCCGAGCACGTCATCGAGGCGATCAAGGGCGAACGGGCAAGGCTCTTCGAGCTGCTCATCCGCAAGTACGGACCGGCGACGACACAGCCGGCCACGACACAGCCGGCCACGACGCAGCCGGCCGGGTAGCCCCGCCGCCTACGACGCAGGCGGAGGCGGAGGAGGCGGAGGAGGCGGCGGCGACGAGCCCGACGCCGGCGGCGGGGGTGGTTCGGACGTCGCCGGCGCCGCGCCCTTCCGCCCGGTCAGGGCGCGGATCAGCAGGAACAGCCCCACCCCCCCCGCCAGCAGGACGGCGCCCAGCAGCGGGCGGTAGAAGATCCACCCCAGCGCGACGACGATCAGGGACCCGGCGGCCGCCAGGATAAGCGAGATCAGGAAGAACCCCGCCCCCAGCAGGCTGCCGACGAAGGGGATCACGTCCCCGAGCACGGAGATCGGCGCGAAGACCAGGCAGAAGCCGACCAGCATCGCCACGAACCCCCCGGCGCGGAGCCCCCAGGTGAGCAGGCGGTTGGCCTCGCGCTCGGCCTCGAACATCGCCTCGGCGGAGACCGTCCCGGCGGCGATCAGCTCGATGTCCTGCCCGGTCGAGGCGGTGTAGGGCTCGAAGGTCTTGCCCACCTGCCGGCTGACGACGCTGACCGGGCCGGCGGGGACCTTGCTGAACCGCACGCGGACGTCGCCGACCCGCGGCGCCCCCTGCCCGCCGCCCGGCGTGGGCAGATACAGCCCGCGGTCGCGGACCAGCACCTTCCGCCCGAGCCTGGAACCCAGCCCGTCGACCTCCCCGGCCGAGACGGCCATCGGCTGGAAATCGTCCAGCTTGCCGATCAGCGAGGGCGGCAGGCGGTAGGCCCCGAGGCTCACGTCGGCCGCCGAGACGGCGCGGCTTCGCCAGGGCATCTCGCCGGGGTTCTCGTGCCCGGCCTCCTTGAAGCCCGCCGAGCGGATCGGGCGGTCGGACCACGTCTTCGAATACGTATACGTGGTGACCTTCCGCTTGCCCCCGCCGAGCTTCTTGCGCGTCTTGGTGCGCTTGGTCTCCTTCCACTGGTACATCTCCACCTTCCGCCGCAGCCGCACGGCTTGGGCGGAGATGCCGAACACGTCGTCGGTGAGCGTCTCGTCGGTGGCCGCCTCCCCGGTGACGTGCACGAGCTTGCCCTCGTGCTGCGGGGCGGCGGCGTCGGCGGACACGGAGACCACCGCGCCGGCGCCCTCGGCAATGGTCCGGGCGCGGTCCACGGCGCGGCCCTCGTTCCAGAACAGCAGCACCCCGGCTGCGATCACCAGGATGATGCCCACCAGCACCCCGATCAGCGACTTGCCCAGACGCCCGATCCACGACTCGTTGGTGACTTCCGTGACGGCCATGTTCCACGTCCTTCCCTGCCGAAGCCCATAGCGACCGCGTCCGCCGCCCTCGCACCCTATCGCGCCGCCGGCGGACGGGTCAACGCCCGCGGCGTGGTTGTCTGATCGGCCGCGGGCGGCTACCATGCGCCCGGTAAGACGCGGTCAGGCAACCGGGGAAGACGAGGTGCCACGGATGGCGCGGAAGAAGGCGAAAAAAGCGGCGAAGAAGCCGAAGAGGTCGGGCGGAAAGGCGCCGGCCCGGAAGACGGGCACGCCGGGCGGCAAGGCCGGCGGCGCGAAGCAGGCCGGGAAGAAGGCGGCCGGGAAGCCCCCCGCCCGGCGCGGGAAGAAGGCGGCGAAGAAGCCCCCCGGCGGCAAGCGGGCGCCCGGGCAGGCGTCGCCGGCCGAGCGGGCCGGCGGGAGCAAGGCCGAGGTCGGCGCCGACGAACCGACGGTCAAGGCGGCCCCGGGGGCCCGCTACGCCACGGCCGAGTCGATGGCCAAGGCCCAGCGGAGCATCTCGGTCAGCGAGTTTTTCGCCAAGAACCGCCACCTGCTGGGTTTCGACAACCCTCGCAAGGCGTTGCTGACGACGATCAAGGAGGCGGTGGACAACGCCCTCGACGCCTGCGAGGAGGCGGGGATCCAGCCGGAGGTGGCGATCGCCATCGAGCAGCTCTCCGAGACGCAGTACCGCGTGAGCGTGGAGGACAACGGCCCGGGCATCGTCCGCAAGCAGATCCCCAACATCTTCGGCAAGCTGCTGTACGGGTCGAAGTTCCATCGCCTGAAGATGTCCCGCGGTCAGCAGGGCATCGGCATCTCGGCGGCGGGCATGTACGGCGTGCTGACCACGGGCACGCCGGTGCGGATCACCTCCCGGACCGGCAAGCGGGCGAAGGCGCATCACTACGAGCTCCAGATCGACACGCGGAAGAACCGCCCCGACGTCAGCCGCGACGAAGTCATCGACTGGGACGTGCCCCACGGCACGCGGGTGGAGATCGAGCTGGAGGCCCGCTACCAGCGAGGGCGCCAGAGCGTCGACGACTACCTCCAGCAGACCGCCATCGCCAACCCGCACGTGACCCTGCGCTACCACGCCCCCGACGGGCGGGCGGATGAGTATCCCGCGTCGGTCAAGGAGCTGCCCCCCACGCCCAAGTCCATCCGCCCCCACCCCTACGGCGTCGAGCTCGGCGTGCTGCTGAAAATGCTCTCGGAAACCAGGTGCCGCACCACGCGGAAGTTCCTCACCAGCGAGTTCTCCCGCGTCTCGGCCAGGGTGGCCAAGGAGATCTGCGAGCGCGCCGACTGCCGACCCGAGGCCCGACCCAGCCGCCTGAGCAACGACACCGGAAAACGCATCTACCAGGCCGTCCAGGACACGAAGATCATGGCCCCCGCGACCGACTGCGTGATCCCCATCGGCGAGGAGAAGCTGCTCGCCGGGCTCAGGCAGGTCGTCGACGCGGCGTTCTACACGGCCGTGACGCGAAGCCCGGCCGTCTACCGCGGCAACCCGTTCATCATCGAGGCGGCGCTGGCGTACGGCAAGCCGGCGCAGCCTGCCGGCGGGGGCAAGGCGGGAAGCGCGGACGCTTCGCCCAAGGGCGAGACGGGCGGCGAGGCCGGCGAGGGCGACGGCGAGGGCCAGCTCGCCCGGCTGGTGCGCTTCGCCAACCGCGTGCCGCTCCAGTACCAGCAGTCGGCCTGCGCGACCTACAAGGGCGTGGTGGGGCTGAACTGGAAGAGCTACGGACTCGCCCAGGGGCGCGGGGCGCTGCCCACCGGGCCGCTGACCGCCGTGGTGCACATGGCCTCGGTGTGGGTGCCCTTCACCAGCGAGTCCAAGGAGGCCATCGCGTCCTACCCGGAGATCCTCAAGGAGATCCGCCTGGCCCTCCAGGACTGCGGGCGTCGGCTGGGCCAGCACATCCGCCGCACCGTCCGGCACAAGCAGGAGATGAAGAAGCGCAGCTACATCGAAAGGTACATCCCCGCGATCGGCGAGGCGCTCCAGGAGATCCTGGAGCTCAAGGACAAGCAGGTGGACCGCGTCTGCACGGACCTCAAGGGCGTGCTGGAGCGCAGCCGGAAGATGTAGCCCCCCCGGCGAAGGGCCGCGGGGCCCCGCCGATCACCGCCGGGCGTTGCCGGCCGGCCCGGCGGCCGGCGCGGCGTCGGCGCCGGCGTACTCGCCCTCGGCGGGCAGCGTGTGGATGGGCTGTCGGCCGGCGTAGTCGGTGTCGGCCTCGTGCCAGTAATTCACCGCCTCCTCGCCGTGCTGCCAGCACAGGCAGACGGGCCTTCCGCCGGCGACGGCGGGGAAGTCGACCACCCCGAGTGCCCAGTCGCGGAGCTCGACGCCGACGTCGTCCAGCTCTTCCAGGAAGGCGCGAAGTCGGCCGGCGGCGCGAATGAGCTCGAGGCGCGACTCGCGGACGCGGTCGTCCTGCTGGCCCTTCTCGGCGGCCTCGAGGGCCTCCTGAAGGTCCAGCAGCCGGCGGTACTCGGCGATGACGTCGGCGACGATCCGCCGAACCAGCACGAGGGCGCGGTTGGCCTCGGCGAGGGTGAACGCCCGCCCCGGGGCCAGGGCCTTCTCGGACGGGCGGATTCGGGCTTGCTTGGCATCCATCGGGCGTACTCCTGTCACATCCTTCGCCGAGTGGACACGCCGGCGGGGCGATGGTTGGGCCTCCGTCCGCCGGCGTGCCGAATTCTTATCGGCCAGAGCCGCCGAACAGCATGAACGAAGTCCCCCCCGGGCGCCCCCGCAGGTGGCGGCGGGGTGGCGAATCGCGTGGCCGGGGGGTTGCTCGGCGCCGGGGTTCGTGTGAGGATGCATGGGCGAGAGCAAGGAAAGGAACCACGCACATGCTGAGGATCGCGATTACCGGAGCGGCCGGTCGGATGGGGCGACGGGTGGCGGCGCTGGCCATCGAGAGCGGGGAGTTCGACGTCGCGGCGGCGATGGAGATGCCCGGTCACGACGCGCTGGGCCGGGACGTCGGCGAGGTCGCCGGCGCGGGGGCGTTCGGTGTGAAGATCACGCCGTCGCTGCCGGACGACGTGGCGTGCGACGCGATGATCGACTTCTCCCTGCCGGAGGGCACGATGAAGTTCCTGCCGGTCTGCGTGCGGCGTTCGCTGCCGCTGGTGGCGGGCACGACGGGGCTGACGGCCTCGCAGCAGGCGGAGCTGACCGACTCGGCGCGGGAGATCCCGCTGCTCCAGGCGGCGAACTTCTCGGTGGGGATCAACGTGCTGTTGAAGGTCGCCGGCGAGGTCGCCTCGGCGCTCGGGGCGGACTACGACATCGAGGTCGCCGAGACGCACCACCGGTTCAAGAAGGATGCGCCGTCCGGCACGGCGATCGCGCTGGCGCGCAGCGTCTGCCGCGGGCTGGGCATCGACTACGCCGAGGCCGCCGTCCCCGGCCGCAGCGGCCAGTGCCCGCGCAAGCCCGGCGAGATCGGCATGCACGCGCTGCGCGTGGGGGACACCGTCGGCGAGCACCAGGTGCACTTCGGCAGCCTCGGCGAGACCGTCACGCTGGCCCACGCGGCCCACACGCGGGACACGTTCGTCCGCGGCGCCCTGCGGGCGGCGCGATGGCTGGCCGGCCAGAAGCCCGGCCACTACGACATGCAGGACGTCCTCGGCCTGCGGTAGCCCGGCCGGCAGGACCAGGAACGCGCCATGCCCGAGCCCGTCGATCTCCGCAGCGATACCGTCACCCGCCCGACCGAGGCCATGCGCGAGGCGATCGCCGCCGCCGAGGTCGGCGACGACGTCCTCGGCGACGACCCCACCGTCCTCGATCTGGAACGCGCCACCGCCGAAATCCTCGGCAAGGACGCCGCCGTCTACATGCCCTCGGGCACCATGACCAACCAGGTCGCCCTGCGGGCCCACACCGAGCCCGGAGACGAAGTCCTCCTCGCCGACAACGCCCACATGTACTACTACGAGGGCGGCGCCCCGGCCGCGCTGTCCGGCGTCATGCCACGCCTGCTGCCCTCGGTCCGCGGGCAGTTCACCGCCGCGGACGTCCGCGACGCCCTCCGCCCGGCGAACGTGCACTTCCCGCGAACGCGACTGCTGTGCGTGGAGAACACCTCCAACCGCGGCGGGGGCAGCGTCTGGCCTCTGGCGCGGCTGGCGGAGGTCCGCGACGCCGCCAGCGAGGCGGGGCTGGCCACCCACCTGGACGGTGCGCGGATCTGGAACGCGGCCGTCGCCGGCGGCGTGCCCGAGCGGGAGATCGCCGGGCAGTTCGACTCGGTGAGCGTGTGCTTCTCGAAGGGCCTGGGCGCGCCGGTCGGCTCGTGCCTGGCCGGGGCGGCGGCGTTCGTCGAGCGGGCGCGGCGGTTCCGCAAGATGTTCGGCGGCGGGATGCGGCAGGCGGGGATCATCGCCGCCGGGGCGCTGCACGCACTGCGGCATCACCGCGAGCGCCTCGCCGAGGACCACGCCAACGCCGGCGCGCTGGCCGACGGGCTCGCCGAGCTGCCCGGCGTCGAGCTGGACCCCGCGACCGTCGAGACGAACATCGTGATCTTCCGCGTCACCGCCGTTCCCGCCGCCGAGCTGGTCGAGCGCCTCGCCGCCGCCGGCGTGCTCGTGCTGGCCACGGGGCCGGACAGCATCCGCGCCGTGACGAACCTGACAGTCTCCGCCGAGGGCATCGCCCGGGCCCTGGCCGCGGCCGGGCGGGCCCTCGGGGCCTGAGGGAGCGGGCGGCATGGCGAAGGGTCCGTGGGACATGGCGGAGCTGGGCCCGCCGCCGGAGGCGGCGCCGGCGGAGGGGTTCGGCACCCGGGGGTGTCAGGGCACGTGGCTGGCCGGTCCGCCGTTCCGCGGCAAACCGACGCGGGTCTTCGCGTGGGTAGGCCTTCCGGACGCCCCGGCGGGTCGGCGGGTCCCGGGCATCGTGCTGGTTCACGGCGGGGGCGGCTCGGCGTTCGCGCGGTGGGTTCGCCAGTGGAACCGGCGGGGCTACGCCGCCATCGCGATGGACACCTGCGGCTGCCTGCCCGTGGTCGGGCGGATCGGGCGGGGCTACCGCCACGAGGCCCCCGGCCCCGACGGCTGCGGCGGGTTCGGCCAGCTCGATTGGCCGGCGAGGGACCAATGGCCCTACCACGCGGTGGCGTCGGTGATCCTGAGCCATTCGCTGCTGCGGAGCCTGCCGCAGGTGGACGCCCGCCGCGTGGGGCTGCTGGGCATCTCCTGGGGCGGCTGGCTGGCGTCGATCGCCGCGAGCGTCGATCCGCGGTTCCGCTTCGCCGCCTGCGTTTACGGCTGCGGGTTCCTCCGCGAGGGGGCCTCGCCGCTGTACCTGAACCCGCGGCGCCGATTGGGCGGGCGGGCGATGGCCCGCTGGCTCGCCCGGTGGGACCCCGGCCACTTCCTGCCGGCCTGCCGGACGCCGCTGCTGTGGATCGCGGGGACGAACGACCTGGCGTTCTCGCTGGGCAGCCGTCGGCTGTCGGCCCGGGCGGCGCCGGGTACGCGGCACCTGAGCGTCCGCATCGGCTGGGACCACAACTACCAGGCGCCGTGGGGCTCGGGGGAGATCGCGGACTTCGCCGACGAGCGCGTCGGGCGGGGCGTGCCCCCGCTGGCCCGCGTGGGCCCGCCGGTGCCCGCGGCGTCGGGCATGGCGGGCGCGTCGGTCTCGGCCCGCTGCGAGCCCGCGACGGCGGAGGTGTGTTATACGTGTGACGGCGGGGCGTGGCAGCAGAGGCTGTGGCGGAGCCTGCCGGCGACGCTGACGCCCGCCCGACGGCGCGTCCGGGCCACCGTGCCCGCCGCGGCGACCGCGTGGTTCTTCAACGTGACCGACGCCCGAGGCCGTGTCGCCAGCAGCGAGCACGCCGAGGCCCCGGGCCCCGCCCCGAGGCCGGGGGCCCGTGGCCGGTAGTCCGCGGCCAGTGGCCGGGGGCGGGTTCGGGCTGCGAGACAACTGGATCCAACGTTCGCACGGCGCGGAGGCCTTGGAACTCCGCCGTGCACAATCAGGAGAGACGCAGATGACGAAGCTGACGAGAAGGCGTTTTCTGGCCGGGACGGCCGCGGCCGGGGCGGCGACGGCCCTGGCGCCGCACTGTCGGGCCCTGGGCTCCAACGGGGACATCCGCGTGGCCGTGATCGGCTTCCGCGGCAAGGGCAACCAGCACATGAAGATGGTCTCGGGGATGAAGGGCATCCGCCTGGTGGCCGTCTGCGACGCCGACAAGAGCGTCGTGGACCGCGGCGTGAAGTACTGCGAGAAGAAGGGCCTGAAGGTCCAGGGCACCCGCGACATGCGGGAGATCTTCGACCGCAGGGACGTCGACGCGATCATCACGGCCACGCCGAACCACTGGCACGCCCTGACGGCGATCTGGGCGATGCAGTCCGGCAAGGACGTCTACGTCGAGAAGCCCGTCAGCTACAACCCCTACGAGGGCGCGCGGATCGTCGAGGCCGCCCGCAAGTACAAGCGGGTCTGCCAGGGCGGCTTCCAGAACCGCTCGGACGTGGGGCTCCGCCCGGCGTACGCGTGGCTGAAGGAAGGCAACATCGGCAAGATCAAGATGATCCGCGGGCTGTGCTACCGCAACCGCAAGGGCATCGGCGGGCCGCTGGCCAAACCGCTGACCCCGCCGAAGAACATCGACTACAACCTCTGGCTCGGCCCGGCCGAGGACGAGCCCATCCACCGACCCCGCCTGCACTACGACTGGCACTGGGACTGGAACACCGGCAACGGGGACATCGGCAACCAGGGGCCGCACGAGCTGGACCTGATCAACTGGGCGCTCGGCAGCGAGACGGTCCCCAGGACCGTGATGAGCTTCGGCGGGCGGTTCGGCTGGCACGACGCGGGGGAGACGTGCAACATGCAGGTGGCCGTCTACGACTGCGGCGTGCCCGTCGTCTTCGAGGTCCGCGACATGTGGGTCGAGCCGAAGAAGAACTACTCGCCGCACTACAAGGGCATCCGCGTGGGCGTGATCATCACCTGCGAGGGCGG
Organism: uncultured Planctomycetaceae bacterium; assembly: GCA_964385465.1. Taxonomy (GTDB): domain Bacteria; phylum Planctomycetota; class Phycisphaerae; order SM23-33; family SM23-33; genus CAYLPJ01. The sequence goes on from CAYLPJ010000027.1 coordinate 66,190, forward strand.
GGAGTTCCGCGGCGGGCGCGGGGGCGGGACCGTCTACGACCTCAAGGACCCCAAGAAGAAGATCAAGCGATTCCAGGGCGACGGCGGGAGGCACCACCAGAAGAACTTCTTCGAGGCCGTCCGCAGCCGAAAGATCGAGGACCTGCACGCCGAGATCGCCCCGGCGGCGCTGTCCAGCGACCTCGCCCACTACGCCAACGCCTGCGTCCGCGCCGGGCAGCAGGCCGACCCGAAGGAGCTCGCCGAGAAGGTCAAGGGCGACAAGCTCGCCTCCGAGGCGGCCGGGCGGTTCGGCGAGCAGCTCGCCAACTGGAACGTCGACTACGCCAAGGAGCCGTGGTCCGTCGGCCCGGTGCTGCGGGTGGACCCCGCCACGCACCGTTTCTCCGGCGGGCCGGACTACGAGAAGGCCAACGCCTACCTCGCCCGCGCGGCCTACCGCAAGGGCTTCGAGGTGCCCGAGAAGGTCTGACGCCAGGGCGCCCGCGGCGCCCCGGGCTCCCCCCCGACGGGCGGGACCGGGGCGCCCGCGGCGCCTCCGCCGGCTGCGCGTCGGGAGGCCTTCGATGCCGGTCGCGCCCGCCAGGTACGCCATGCTCCACGACTGGGACATCACGCCGGCCGGCGCGATCGAGCTCCAGCGCCGCCTCGCCGGCGGCATCCGCCAGGAGCCGCTGGCCGGGGCGGTCGAGACCGTCGCCGGGGTGGATTGCGCCTTCGCCGCCGGCGGCAGGGAGATTCTCGCCGTCGCCGTCCTGCTGGACGCCCGCTCGATGGAGCCGCTGGGCGACGCCCGCGTCCGCCGCGCCTGCACGTTCCCCTACGTGCCCGGCCTGCTGAGCTTCCGGGAGGCCCCGGCGGTGATCGAGGCCGTCGAGGCCCTCCCCTGCCGCCCCGACCTGCTGATGTGCGACGGGCAGGGCCGGGCCCACCCCCGCCGGATCGGCCTGGCGGCCCACGTGGGGCTCTGGCTGGACCTGCCGACCGTGGGCGTCGCCAAGAGCCGCCTCTGCGGCGAGCACCGCCCCCCCGGCGCCCGCCGCGGCTGCCGGACGCAGCTCCGTCACGACGGCGAGGTCGTCGGCGCCGTCCTCCGCACCCGCACCGACGTCCGTCCGCTGTTCGTCTCGGTGGGCCACCGCGTCACGCTCGATGACGCCTGCCGCTGGTGCCTCCGCTGCGGGCGCGGCCTCCGACTCCCCGAACCCACACGACGCGCCGACCGCGCCGTGGCCGCATGGAAGACATCCCTTGCCCATACGTGAACCCCAACCGGATCCGCGGCGCGCGGGGGATGGACCGCCCCCCGCCGGCGCGGTAGACTCCTCGATTCGCCCCCGCGGCGGGGCGTGCGCCCCCGACGGCCCGACCGGACCGGACGCCCGCCGCCGAGACAAAAGGAGAGCCGAACCGATGTACCGCCCCCAGATCAAGGTCGTCGACTGCACCATCCGCGACGGCGGACTGGTCAACGACTCGAAGTTCTCCCTCGAGACCGTCCGCACCGTCTACAAGGCCGTCTGCGACGCCGGCGTCGACTACGTCGAGCTCGGCTACCGCAACAGCCGCGAGTTCTTCTCCGACGACGAGTACGGCGCGTGGCGGTTCTGCGACGAGGAGCAGCTCCGCCGCGTCGTCGACGGGATCGACCCCGGCCAGACGAAGATCGCCATCATGCAGGACGCCCACAAGGCCTACGCCGACGACCTCCTGCCGGCCGAGGAGTCCGTCGTGGACCTCGTCCGCGTGGCGACGTACGTCAGGGACGTGGACAAGGCGATCCACATCGCCAACGTCGCCGGCGAGAAGGGCTACCAGACGACGGTGAACATCATGGCGATCTCGCGGGAGGGCTCGCCCTTCCTCGACGAGGCGCTGGACCAGATCGAGGACGAGACCGACGCCCTGGCCGTCTACGTGGTCGACAGCTACGGCTCGCTGTACAGCGAGGAAGTGCACTACCTCGTCGAGAAGTACCAGCAGCATATCAAGACCAAGGAGGTCGGCGCGCACTTCCACAACAGCCAGCAACTGGCGTTCGCCAACACGATCGAATCGATCATCAAGGGCGCGAACTACGTGGACGGCACGCTGCTGGGGCTCGGGCGCGGGGCGGGCAACTGCCCCACCGAGCTGCTGCTGGGCTTCCTCAAGAACCCCAAGTTCAAGCTCCGCCCGCTGCTGGACGGCATCATGCGGGCCATCCTGCCGCTTCAGGGCGAACTGATCTGGGGCTATCACATCCCCTACATGGTCATGGGGATGATGAACCAGCACCCGCGCGACGCGATCAAGTGGATGGGCTCCGACCAGCGCACCGACTTCGTCGAGTTCTACCGCCAGGTCACCGAGAAGTACGGCGAGTAGCCCCCGGGGCGCACGCCCCGGACCGGACGGCATCGAGCGAGGCTTCGCAAGAGGAGACGATCACGAATGGCGGAAGCATGAACGAGCTGAAGACACGATTCGCGCCCTCGCCGACCGGGCACCTGCACGTCGGCGGGGCCAGGACCGCACTGTTCAACTACCTGCTGGCCCGGCAGACCGGCGGGACGTTCCTCGTGCGCATCGAGGACACCGACCGCGCCCGCCACGACGAGGCCGCCGTCGAGAAGATCGTCCAGGACCTCCGGTGGCTCGGGCTCGAGTGGGACGAGGGGATCGAGGTCGGAGGCCCCCACGGGCCGTACCGCCAGTCCCGGCGGCTGGACCTCTACGAAACGTACGTGCAGAAGCTCCTCGACGCCGGCCGGGCGTACTACGCCTTCGATACCCGAGAAGAACTCGACGCCCTCCGCGCCGCCGCCGAGGCCGAGAAACGCAGCTTCCACTACCCCCGACCCGCCACGCTGCCCACCGACGACGACGCCGAGAAGGCCCGCGCCGCCGGCCGGCCCGTCGTCGTGAGGCTCTGCTGCCCCGACCGGGACGTGACCGTCCACGACGAGGCCTTCGGCGACGTGACCGTCCCGGCCGGCGAGATGGAAGACTTCGTCATCCGCAAGGCCGACGGGTTCCCCACGTTCTACCTCGCCAACGTCGTCGACGACGCGCTGATGGGCGTGAACTTCATCTGCCGCGGGCAGGAGTTCCTCGGGCAGACCTGGCGCCAGGCGTCGCTCCGCGAGGCCCTCGGCTTCGACCCCCCCCGATACTGCCACCTGCCCCTCATCCTCGATATGCAGGGCCGGAAGCTCTCCAAGCGCGACGGCGACGTGGACGTCCACTCCTTCCGAGCCGCCGGCTACCTTCCGGAGGTGATGGTCAACTTCATCGCCCTGCTCGGCTGGCGGCCGGGGGACAACCCCGAGCGGCTCAGCCTCGACGAGCTGGTGCGGCTGTTCGGCGTGGACCGCATCGGCAAGGCGAACGCGAAATTCGACCGCGACAAGCTGCTGGCGTTCAACACCGACGCCGTCGCCGCCGCCGACGAGGACCGGCTGCTGGCGGGCTTGAAGGACTACCTGGCCCTCAACCCCGGCCCCGTCCCGGCCGGCGACGACGACCTCCTCCGCGACCTGCTGCGGATGAACAAGGGCTTCCGCACGTTCGCGGACATTCCCGCCAAGTGCGGCGTGCTCTTCGGGCCCGACGACGCCTTCGACTACGACCCCAAGGCCGTCAAGAAGGTCCTCCGCAAGGGCGAGGGCAAGGGGTTCGCCGTCCTGGCAGACCTCCGCGAGCTGCTGGCCGGCTGCGAGTGGAACGAGACCGCCCTCGAGGCCGCCCTGACCGGCTACTGCCAGGCCCACGAACTGGGCATGGGCAAGGTCGCCCAGCCCATCCGCGTCGCCGTCACCGGCCGGACCGTCAGCCCGGCCATCTACGACACGCTGGGCCTCCTCGGCCGGGAGAAGACCCTCGCCCGCATCGACCGCTGCCTGGCGCTGCGGCAGAACGAGGAATCCTGACGGGACGATGACTGGATATCGCCGGGGATCTGTGGCATAAGATGTGCCGGGTTTCCGGCCCGATCCGTCGCTTCAGACCATCGGGCCGCCCCGGCCGGGCCCGCGGGGCCAACAGCGTCGATCCGCGGACCGGGCCGGCGCGAAGGACCATAGTTCACCAACCAGCAGGAGAGACATGAGCCTTCTTGTGACAGGAAGTATCGGGATTGACACCGTGGAGAGCCCGGCCGGGACAGTGGCCGACGCCCTCGGCGGCTCCAGCGTCTACTTTTCCTATGCGGCGAGCTTCTTCACGGACGTGCGGTTCGTCGGCGTCGTGGGCGAGGACTGCCCGGAGGATTTCCTCCAGCCGCTCCAGGACAACGGGCGGATCGACATGGCCGGGCTGGAGGTCCGCACCGGCAGCAAGACGTTCCGGTGGCATGGCAAGTACCACGAGGACGTCAACGAGCGCGACACGGTGGACGTGGAGCTGAACGTCCTCGCCGAGGCCGGGCCGACCATCCCCGAGGCCTTCCGCGACAGCCGGTACGTCTTCCTGGCCAACACGCACCCGGGGCTCCAGATGGAGATCCTCGGCCAGCTCAGCGAGCCGACGCTCGTCGTCGCCGACACGATGGACCTGTGGATCACCACCGAGAGCGAGGCCCTCGAGCGCCTGCTCAGCCGCCTCGACGGGCTGGTCCTCAACGATTCCGAGGCCAAGCTGCTGACCGGCAAGGCCAACGTCGTCGCCGCCGGGCTGGAGATCGCACGCCAGGTCCGCCGCTTCGTCGTCGTCAAGAAGGGCGAGCACGGCAGCCTGCTGTTCACCGGCGACCACGTCGCCGCCATGCCCAGCTTCCCCACACGCAACGTCGTCGACCCCACCGGCGCCGGCGATTCCTTCGCCGGGGCCATGATGGGACACCTCGCCGCCGAAGACAACTGCGACGCCGCCGCCCTGCGACGCGCCATCGCCTACGGGACCGTCACCGCCAGCATCGAGCTGGAGGACTTCTCCCTCACACGGTTCCTCAACATCTCGCGCGACGACATCGACGCCAGGCTGAAAGAGTTCCAGGAGCTGGTGGCCTTCTGAGAGGGGGCCCTGTGAGCATCCGCACCTTTACGGCGCTGACTCTCGACCCCGCCGTCCGCGAGCGGATCGTCGCGGCCGCGCGGGACGTGCCTCCCCGCGCCCTGAAGGTCCGGTGGGTCCGCCCGGAGAACCTGCACGTGACGCTGAAGTTCCTCGGCGACGTGCCCGAGGCGGATGCCGCGGACGTCTGTGCCGCGGTCGCCGCCGCCGCCGAGGGGATCGCGCCGTTCGACTTCGACCTCGTCGGCCTGCGCTGCGTGCCACCCGGGCGGCGGACGCGGATGGTCTGGGCCGACGTCCGCGAGCCGACCGGGCAACTCGAAGCGCTGTTCCAGGCCGTCGAGTCGGCCGTGGCGCCGCTGGGCTACGCGCCCGAGACGCGTGCCTTCCGCCCGCACGTGACGGTCGGGCGCGTCCGCGCCGTCCGGGACCTCCCCGCCCTGCGGGAGGGGACCGAGGCCGCCGAGGACGTGGTGTTCGGCGCCCAGCACGCCGGGGAGGTGGTGGTCTACGGCAGCGAACTGACGCGGGAGGGCCCGGTCTACACGCCGCTGACGACCGCCCCGCTGGCGGAACCATAGCCTAAACATCGGTGCATTTGCAGGGCATGCCGGGACGCACTTTTTTGCGTTTTTGTGCGCCCCGGGCCTTGCGTCACCCGAACATATACCATACAGTGTTCGGCAAGTCGGCGGCGCCTCCCGCGCGGGGGGCGGACGGGACAGATCGAGGAGAGCGAGCATGGCCAAGGCCACCAAGAGCACGGGCAAGAAGTCGGCGAAGACCACCAAGTCGGACGACACGGGCCAGCGCCGCGAGCGGGCGTTGGACTCGGCCCTCAAGCAGATCGAGAAGAACTACGGCGCCGGCAGCATCATGCGGCTGGACGAGGAGCAGATCGCCCACGTCAAGGGCATCTCGACGGGGGCGTTGAGCCTCGACCTGGCCCTCGGCGGGCAGGGCATCCCCTCGGGGCGGATCTGCGAGCTGTTCGGCCCCGAGGGCTCCGGCAAGACGACCCTGGCGCTGCACGTGATCGCCAGCGCCCAGAAGGAAGGCGGGGTGGCGGCGTTCATCGATGCCGAGCACGCCATGGACCCCACCTGGGCGCGCAGGCTCGGCGTGGACCTCCAGGGCCTCCTGGTCTCCCAGCCGGACACCGGCGAGCAGGCCCTGGAAATCTGCGAAATGCTCGTCCGCTCCAACGCCGTGGACATCATCGTGATCGACTCGGTCGCCGCCCTCATCCCCCGGGCGGAGATCGAAGGCGAGATGGGCGACACGCACGTGGGCCTCCAGGCCCGCCTGATGAGCCAGGCCATGCGCAAGCTCGTCGGGGCGATCAGCAAGTCCAAGACCAGCGTGATCTTCATCAACCAGATCCGCATGAAGATCGGCGTGATGTTCGGCAACCCCGAGACGACGCCCGGGGGCAACGCCCTGAAGTTCTACAGCTCCGTCCGCATCGACGTCCGGCGCGTGGGAACCATCAAGGAAGGCGACAACCCCGTCGGGAACCGCGTCCGGGCACGCGTGGTCAAGAACAAGGTCGCCCCGCCCTTCCAGAAGGCCGAGTTCGACATCCTCTTCAACAGCGGGATCAACTCCCTCGGCGACGTTCTGGACCTCGCGGCCGAGAAGGACATCGTCACCAAGCAGGGCGCGTGGTTCAGCTACGGCGACGTCCGCCTCGGGCAGGGCCGCGCCAAGGCCTGCGAGTTCCTCGCCGAGAACCCCGACCTCGTCGAGGAGATCCGCACGAAGGTCCTCGCCGAGCTCGCACCCCACCTGCTCGACCCCAAGGACCGCCCCGAGGAGCAGGCGGAAGAAGAGGACGAGAAGGAGTAGGCGGGCATCGCCCCGCGGCGTCGGGACATCCCCGCCCGCGGCGCACAGGACCTTCCGGGCCCACGCAGCGCGCGGCGCGGGTACCCTCGATGGCCGAGCGCCCGGCGCATCGCGCGCGTCGGCGCGCTGCGCTGGGCGCGACTCCCGGACGCTCGCGCAGCGGGCCCATCGCCCCCGCCCGCGCGGACCGCGCCGGATTGCGCAGGTCGCCCGAAGGACATCGCCCCCGCCTCGGACGCCCTTGTCAGAATCCGCCATCGCGATTACGATACCTCGACGCGCAAAGGAGTGACGAATGGACCTCGCCGTCGAGAAGTCGCCCAATGTCCACGGGACGATCCGCATCCCCCCCAACAAGAGCCACTCGTTCCGCGCCCTCATCATGGCCGCCCTCGCCGAGGGGACCAGCAAGATCGTCAACCCGGCGGCGTCGAACGACTGGATGCGCGGCATCGAGGCGCTGGAGCTGTTCGGCGCGGAGGTCAATCCCAAGGCCAGGCACGTCTGGGAGGTGATCGGCACCGGCGGGGAGCTGAAGACCCCCGAGGACGTGATCGACTGCGGCAACAGCGGGATCATCCTGCGGTTCTTCATCGGCCTGGCCGCCTGCTGCGACGGCTACACCGTCCTGACCGGCGACGAGTCGCTCCGCCACCTCCGCCTCTGCCAGCCGATCATCGACGCGCTCAACGACCTCGGCGCCTGGGCGGTCTCGACGAAGGGCGACGGGCACGCCCCGGTGGTCGTCCGCGGGCCGCTGAAGGGCGGGCGGGTCGAGATCGACGGCATCGACTCCCAGCCGGTCTCGGCCCTGCTGATCGCCGGCGCCCTCGCCGACGCCCCCATGGACATGACCGTCCGCCGCCCCGGCGAGAAGCCCTGGGTCGGCGTGACGCTCGACTGGCTCAGCCGATGCGGCGTGGACCACAGCAACGAGAACTTCACCCACTACCGCGTCCGCGGCAACAGCCGCTGGGACGCCTTCGAGTGCGAGATCCCCCTGGACTGGTCCGCCGCCCTCTACCCCATCGTCGCCGCCGTGCTCACCGAGGACAGCGAGGTCTGCGTCCCCGGGATGGACTTCACCGACTGCCAGGGCGACAAGGCCGTCGTGGACGTCCTCCGCCGGATGGGCGCCGACATCGAGATCACCCCCGAGGCCGTCATCGCACGCTCCAGCAAGCTCACCGGCTGCGAGATCGACTGCAACGACTTCATCGACCAGTTCATGCTCCTGGCCGTGGTCGGCGCCTGCGCCGAGGGCCGGACCGTCCTGACCAACGCCGAGGTCTGCCGCCACAAGGAATGCGACCGCATCACCGAAATGGCCCGCGCGTTGAAGGCGATGGGCGCCGACGTCCAGGAACGCCCCGACGGGCTGGTCGTCCGCGGCGGGCGCCTCCGCGGCGTCTCCCTCGACAGCCACGCCGACCACCGCATGGTGATGACCCTCGCCGTCGCCGGCCTCGTCGCCGACGGCACGACGATCCTCTCCGACGTCGAGTGCGTCAAGAAGACCTTCCCCGCCTTCGTCGAGGAGATGCAGAGCATCGGCTGCGACATGACCAAACGGAATCGCTAGCCCCGGCCGCCCAGGCCCGGGCCGGCGAACAGTCGTGCCGCGGCGGCGCCGCAAGACGCCGCGGTTTACCCGGCGGGGCCCGCCCCCGCGTATATGCGTATCGCCAACGGAAAGGGAGAACGAACATGTTGGGCAACACCTTCGGACGTGTGTTCCAGGTCACGACCTGCGGGGAGTCCTACGGCTGGCACCAGACGGCCGAGGAGGCCGGCTACGGCGGGGCGCTGTTCGCCATCGTCAACGGCGTGCCGGCCGGCATCGAGCTGGACGTGCAGATGATCCAGAACGAGCTGGACAAGCGCCGCCCCGGGCAGAGCAAGATCGACTCGCCCCGCCTCGAGACCGACCGCGTGGAGGTCGTCAGCGGCATGTTCGAGGGCCGGACCACCGGCGCGCCGGTCGGGCTGCTCATCCGCAACGTCGATACCCAGGACATCCACATCGACCAGTACCGCCAGGTCAAGGACGTCATCCGCCCCGCCCACGCCGAGCTGCCCTTCTTCTACAAGTACGGCGAGGCCGCCGACTGGTGCGGCGCCGGGCGGGCCAGCGGGCGCGAGACCTGCGGGCGCGTCGCAGGCGGGGCCGTCGCCAAGCAGATCCTCGCCCGCGAGGGCATCGAGATCCTCTCCCACGTCATCGAGTCCCACGGCATGCGCGGACGCAATCTCACCGACGGGACGATGACCTTCGAGGAGATGAAGGCCAACTACCGCAAGAACGACCTGAACTGCTGCGACCTCGACATCGTCGAGAAGATGCTCGCCGACCTCGACGAGGTCCGCGAGGCCGGCGACACCGCCGGCGGGAAGATCGAGCTCATCGCACGCGGCGTGCCCGCCGGCCTCGGCGAGCCGGTCTACGACAAGCTCAAGGCCACCATCGCCCACGGGCTGTGCAGCATCGGGGCCATGACCTCCCTCGAATTCGGCTGGGGCGTGCGCGCCTCCGAGATGCTCGGCAGCGAGTGGAACGATCAGCCCTTCGTCGAGGAGGGCAAGGTCCGCTTCCGAACCAACCGCTGCGGCGGGTTCCTCGGCGGCATGAGCAACGGCGAGGACCTGCTGATGCAGATGGGCGTCAAGGCCACGCCCACCATCTCCAAGGAGCAGGATACCGTCGACATGACCACCCTCGAGGCCAAGACCCTCGAGGCCATCACACGACGCGACATCACGCTGCTGCCGAGAATCTACCCCGTCGCCGAGGCCATGACCGCCATGGCCGTCCTCGACGCGCTCTACCTCGCCCGCGGATGGAACGCCGTCGCCAAGCCCGACCGCAAGTGGATCGACCTCACCCAGCCCCGGAACACCGGCGAGTACACCAAGTAGCCGCACCCCCGCACGACACCCCACGGCCGCTCGGCGCGACGACCGCCCCGAGCGGCCGTGCCCTGCGCCCCCCCGCTACACCGGGGGCGCGAAGACCTTCCGCGGGCGGATGGACCGGCCGTCGGGGGCGGCCTCGGCGATCGCCACCAGCGTGCCCCCGGCGTCGATCACCGCGACCTCGCCGGCGGCGAGGGGGCCCGGCGCCGAGACCTCGTTGCCATGCAGGAACCGCCGCAGCTCGATCCCCTCGGCGGCGACGGCCGGAAGGTGCTCGACCGCCCTGGCGGCCGGGATGAGGTCGCGCCGCGGGTCCAGGGCGTCCGGGAAGACCGCGTCGGCGATGTCGAACGCCCCCACGGCCGTGCGGGTCAGCGCGGCGCAATAGCCGCCCGTCCCCAGGGCCTCGCCGAGGTCGCGGGCGAGGGCGCGGATGTACGTCCCGCTGCCGCAGCGGACATCGAGCTCGACTCGCGGGTAGGCGTATGCCAGCACGTCGATGCCGTGGATGGTCACCCGGCGCGGCACGAGGCGGACCGCCTGGCCGCTGCGGGCGAGACTGTAGGCGCGACGCCCCCCCACATGCACGGCCGAGTGGGCCGGGGGCACCTGCTCGACCGTGCCGACGAAGCCCCCCGCCGCGCGGCGCACGTCGTCGTCGGTCGGCGGGGCCGGGGCGTCCGGCAAGGGGACGATCTCGCCCTCGGGGTCGTCGGTCGCCGACGTCGCCCCAAGGTGCACCGTCGCGCGGTATCGTTTCGGCTGCGCCTGGACGCGGTCGGCCAACCGCGTCGCCGGGCCGAGACAGACCACCAGCACGCCCTCGGCAAAGGGATCGAGCGTGCCGGCGTGCCCGACTTTCACCCCCCGCCCGACGCGTCGCCGCACGCCGGCGACGACGTCATGGCTGGTCGGCCCCGGAGGCTTGTGGATGCAGAGCATGCCATACATGCACCCAGGATACCGTCTCGCGGCGGGGAGTGGGCATGTCTTCACACACCAATTGCGGCCCGCCCCCAAAACCGCAGCGGGCCGGGGCGCCCCCGGGCCTCCTGCCGTGCGACAGCACGCGGCTTCAGCCGCCGGCTCGTGCACGACGCCGGGGGCCGTCGCCTGCCGAACCGGCGAATCCGGGCGGGAGGCGTTTTTCTGTAACATTGCCGGCCGTTGGGCGTTTTATGGATTGGATCGTAGGTTGTACGCAAACCGTGCCGAATCCGGCCGGTGAGCGAAAAGAGGACAACGATGTTCAGCGACTTCCAACCCGGATCGGGAGACACGCGGCGGGACGAGCCGAGGCGGGACCGCCTCAGCGTGCGATGGGTCCGCACGGCCTCGCCGGTCAGCCAGGCCGCGGGCGCACCCGCGGCCGTGATGACACACGCCGTGGAACTGCCGAGCTGGCGCTGGTACGCCGACGCCGTCGGCGACCACGCGCACAGGGGATAGCAGCCCTTCGCGCCGCCCGGACGGCGGGTACTCGGGCTCCTGCAACCGCCGGCGGGTGGGGAATCCAAAGCGGCTGTTTTGTCGCCGCCTCCACGGACCACGCCGCCAAATATGGAGTGCGGCGGCAGCGACGCCGCTGTTCTTCGCCAACGCCCGGCCGCCAACACACCGGGCATGTCGCGGCAAGCGTGCAAACGTCGTCCGGCGAAGGCGCCCCGCGCCGCCCGGCGCCGCCCGGCAAGGCCGCCCCCCACCGCCCGTCGATGCGGGCCGTCGGCATCGCACTCCAAGGCCCACGCCGCCAAATATGGAGTGCGGCGGCAACGACGCCGCTTTTCTTCGCCAACGCCGGGCGCCAACACACCGGGCACGTCGCAGCAAGCGTGGAAACGTCGGGCGCGAAGCCCCCCGGCGCCGCCCGGCGCCGCCCGGCAAAGCCGCCCCCCACCGCCCGTCGATGCGGGCCGTCGGCATCGCACTCCAAGGCCCACGCCGCCAAATATGGAGTGCGGCGGCAACGAC